>CAWHOC010000023.1:0-6979 GCA_963830935.1 uncultured bacterium | reverse complement strand
CAACAGCGATTGCTCATCGCGCAGGCGCTCATCACCGATCCGAAAATATTATTGCTCGACGAACCGCTTTCCAATCTGGACATCAACCACGCGCAGGAGATCATCACGCTGCTCACGGAGATCTCAAAGCATCGCGGCGTGACGATCATGCTCGTGTCGCACGATATCAATCCGCTCCTGCCGGCGGCGAACCGCGTGCTCTACATGGCGCGCGGGCATAGCGCGATGGGCGCGCCCGACGAGATCATCACGAGCGCGACGCTTTCCAAGCTCTACGATACCAAAGTGGAGGTGATACGGAGCGGCGAACACGTCTTCGTGGTCGGCGCGGAAATATAACACGAAGCCGCTCAGCTATGTTTTCGATCTTCCAATATTCATTCATCCAGAACGCGTTCCTTGCCGGGACCGTCGTCGCGATCGTGGGCGGGTTCGTGGGATATTTTTTGGTGACGCGGGGACTCACGTTCGCCGGTCATGCGCTTTCGCATATCGGCTTTGCGGGTGCCGCGCGGCGCTCCTCATCGGCATCGATCCGATCTTCGGGATGCTGGCTTTCACCATCGTGGCAGGCGTGGGGATCGGTGTTTTTGGAAAGAACCTGCGGGAGGAAGATATCAATATCGGCATCGTGATGACGCTCATGCTCGGCCTCGGCGCCCTCTTCATCTCGCTCTATAACGGATATGCCGAGCAGGCGTACAGTATTCTCTTCGGGACGATCCTGGGAATCAGCCGTACGGATGTTCTCATCACGCTGATCTTCGGCGTTGGGACGATCGTGGTCCTTGCCGCCATTTTCCGCCCGCTTCTCTTCAGCTCGATCGATCCGGAGGTGGCGGAAGCGCGCGGCGTGCCGGTGCGCGCGCTTGGGATCTTATTTCTGATGCTTGTCGCCATCGCCGTTTCGATGTCGGTGCAGGTGGTCGGCGTGCTCCTTATCTTTACATTGCTTGTCGGTCCTGCCGCCACCGCCACGCGGCTCGTCCACAACCCGCTCGGCGCGGTGACGATTTCTATCGCGCTCGCGCTTGGCTTCACGTGGCTTGGAATATTCCTTGCGGCGACCGGCAGTTTCCGGTCACGTTCTATATCGCGACGATATCGTTCGTCGTCTATCTTCCGGTGCGATTATTAACAACGTCACGCGCATAAATGAATATGTTCATCGAATTTTTGCAACAGTCATTTATAGAGAACGCATTCATGGCGGGAACGCTGATCGCGATCGTTTCCGCGATCGTGGGCTACTTCGTGGTTCTGCGCGCGCAGGCGTTCGCGGCGCACGCGCTTTCGCACGTCGGCTTCGCGGGAGCCACGCTCGCGGCACTGCTCGGCATGAGCGGCTTGCTCGGCATGTCGGGATTCACCGTCGCCGCCGCGCTCGGCATGGGCGCGCTCGGCAAACGCATCCGCGGCCGCGACGTGGAGATCGGTATGATACTTTCCTTCGCGCTCGGCCTCGGCGTGCTCTTCCTGCGGCTCTATACCAACTCCTCGAGCGAAACAGTGAGCGTGCTCTTCGGCTCCATCCTGAGCGTCACGCATGTGGATATCGTTCTATACGCTCGTCTTCGGTATCGGCACGCTCGTTGTCCTCGCCGCCATCTTCCGCCCTTTACTCTTCAGCTCCATCGATCCGGAAGTGGCGGAAGCGCGCGGCGTGCCGATCAAAGCGCTCTCCGTGATCTTCATGTTCCTCCTCGCGATCACCGTGGCGGAGGCGATCCAGGTGGTGGGGGTGTTGCTTGTGTTCGCGCTGATCGTCGCTCCCGCCGCCGCGGCGCAACATCTTACGCGAAAGCCGTTCTCGGCCATCGCCATTTCCGTCGCGCTCGGCGTCGCCTTCACGTGGGGCGGCCTGCTCCTCGCGCTCGCCACATCCTGGCCGGTCAGCTTCTACATTGCTGCGCTTGCCGCGCTCACGTACTTCATCGCCATCAGGGTCGGCCACTTCGCGCATCCGCACGCGCGGCACACCGCAGCGCACCCGGGGAGGGAACAGTCACAACGACGTGATCGGGCGAGGTCGGTAAAATAAAAAAACCGCGGGAGCGGGGATGATATCCCATTCCTACGGTTTGCTTTGTAGTGGCACGCTTTTGAGGCACGGCGTGTAGTCCTTTAACATTTTTTCGGTGACGCTGATCACCCAGACATTTTGGCCACCATCTTTATCAATAATGGTCGCTTTGGGCAATCCTTCTGCTCCGGCCGGATCAGGAACGACCACCAGCGAAACATCTTTAAGGGGAATCTCGTCGGATGCTACCGTATTTGGGCTATCGCGATAGTAGAACAGGAGATACGGTCCTCCATACTGAGTTCCGGCTTCAAGGACGAAATATCCTCCGCAATACTGATTTTCCTTGTGCTGATAATCCGACCGTTGCTGAATGATCGGATACTGAGGTCCAACGATCTTCGGCGTGGCCATCTGCCCTTGAGCAAGTATCGGAAATGCCATCACAACAACGAATACCAATGTTTGGATTTTCATCTCGTACCCTCCCACCTTTCTTATAGTGCGGCGGGGAGCGTTTGTCCAGTCCTATGGGCGCCCATGTAATGAGGGGCTACTCTGTGCGGCTAGATAAGTGCGGGCAATGTAACATTACGAAAGAGGAATACGTTATATATTACGGGTAGGCGATAGGAAGATGGCCTACTGGGTCGACTGGAAATAAATACTTCCTTATTTTTTCTTGATTGCAGGAATCCGCTTTGACGCGGATTTTTATTTCCCACCGATCGGTCATCGACGAAATTCTTTGTATCAAGAAAAAGTAATAAAAAATAAACGCACAAACGATATGCCCGATCGTTTCGACTCAAAATTTAAAACGGCGGGAATGAGCAAAAGGCAGCGGATACGATTTTTTGTTCTGTTGTTCATCGGCATCGGTATAACGACGGCATTCGGGATCTGGTGGTTCCAGCCAAGCCACATAGCGAACAACTTTGGGGGTTGGCCGCATATTTTCGATTACCTCCTTTTTGTCGTTCTGACGTACATCGTCTGGCATCAGATCGTGATGGAGCTCTTCGCGTGGTATGTCGCCGCGCACGTCAAATGCCCGGACGACACCGTCACTCCGGAAGATCATCTGCGGGTTGCTTATCTGACCGCGTTTGTTCCCGGTATAGAACCGTACAGCATCCTGGAAAACACGCTCAAGGCGATGGTTGGCGTTGACTATCCGCACGACACGTGGCTTTTAGATGAAGGGGATGATGATGAGGCGAAGCGCATATGCGAACGCTATGGCGTCAAATACTATTCCAGGAAAGGGAAGGCGCATTTCAATACCGATAGTGGTAAGTTCGTCAAAAAGACAAAGGGCGGGAATTATAACTCGTGGCTGCACCACTATGACCGTGATTACGATATCGTCGCCCAGCACGACATCGATTTCATTCCCCGGAAAGATTTTCTCATGCGGTCGCTTGGATATTTCAGGGATCCAAGCGTTGCGTTTGTGGGTGGTCCACAAGTGTACGGGAATCTGGATGAGTCGTGGATCGCGCGGGGAGCCGCCGAGCAGACCTATGGATTTTACGGCCTGATGCAAAAGGGATTTTACGGCATGGATATGACCCTGCTCATCGGCGCGAACCATATTGTGAGAACCGAAGCATATCGCGATATCGACGGGTATTCGGCGCACATTGCGGAAGATATGTTGACCGGAATGAAGCTCTACGCCCATAAAAAACATTGGAAGAGCGTATACGTTCCAGAGACATTATTGCTGGGCGAGGGTCCCACCACGTGGGTCTCATATTTTGGCCAGCAAATGCGATGGGCGTATGGATGTATGGACATCGTATTCCGGCATGCTCCGCGGCTTCTTCCAAAGATGAACCTCCGGCGTATTTTCAATTACGTCGTGCTGCAGCAATTTTATTTTTCGGGGATCGCCCAGGTTGCGGGGATCGCGCTCCTCACCCTCTATTTCATATTCGGGATCGCCCCGGGAAATCTTGGCCTGTTGCCAATAATGGCGCTCTACGTCCGCTCATTGTATATCAGATGCTTTTCCAAGTGTGGCTGCAACGTCTGAATGTCAATCCAGAAACAGAAAAAGGGTTTCTCCCGTATGGAAAGCTGCTTTCATTGGCGTCGTTGCCGATATTCTTTATTGCATTCATCGGGGTGATCCGCGGAAAGCGGTTGACGTATGTGGTGACCCCGAAAGGCGCACAGCAAGAAGCCTTGCGGACGCCGTCGCTCTTCATTCCCCATCTTATACTGGGCTCGATAACGCTCATCGATATCGTGGCGGGCCTCGCGTTGCAGCACGAGGCAGGGCCGATGCTCTTCTGGGCGATTCTGAACACGGTCATCATGTACGGCTTTTTCTTTTCGGAGGCCGTGCCGGTCGCCGTCGCCCGAGCAAAGAAGTTGCTCTCGTTCGCTCCGACGCTTGATATCGATATCACACAGAGAATCCAACCCTATGAACCCGAATAGCGTCAATAAATATCTTTATATAGAAAAAACTCCCACGTGGGCGGTGCGGATCATGTTTGGCATAGGCATGCTCACGTGGTTTGGCGTCATCTACGGCTATGGCCGGTTCATCAAGCTCAATCCGATTTTCTTCATCATCATATTCCCGATCATCAGTTTTCTCATCCTGTACCATTTGATCAGTTATTTCATCGATCTGTTTTATAAGCAATTCGATTTGAAAAAACATCAGCGCCTTATAAGGAAGCATAAGTTCCTCCATGAGCTCGGATATGGCAGCTACGCCAGAACGCCCTCCATCGACGTATTCCTTCCGATCTGTGGCGAAGACGACCAGGTGCTCGCGAGAACTTTTCTGGCAGTTTCGGAACTTGATCATCAGAGAAAAAAGGTCTATGTGCTGGATGATAAGGGCATCGATAGCCATAAGCAGCTGGCATTATCCTTCGGATTTATCTATTTAAGCAGGGAAGATAAAGGCAGGATGAAAAAAGCCGGTAACCTCAAACATGGATACGAGCGGTCGGATGGCGATTTCATCATTGTGTTCGATGCGGATTTTGCGCCGCATAGGGATTTTATACGGGAGCTGCTCCCGTATATGGATGACCCGCACGTCGGCATCGTGCAATCGCCACAATATTTTCAGATAGACGACGATGTGCATAAGCGGTCGGCGCTTGAATACGGCGCCGCGTATGTGCAGGAAGATTTCTACCGAATGATACAGGTCGCGCGGGACCAATTGGGCGCGCCGATATGCCGCGGTTCCAACGCGATCTATCGCCGGGCGGCGCTGGATACGATCGGGGGAACCTATCAGATCGAACATAGCGAGGACATGTACACCGGCTTTGAGCTCCTTCGGAAGGGATGGAAGGTCAAATACGTGCCCATCATCCTGGCGGTGGGATTCTGTCCGGACAGCATGCATCCGTATTTTCATCAACAGCACCGATGGTGCAGCGGGAGCTTGAGCTTGATGCTCAGTGAAAAATTCTGGAGGTCAAAGATCACGTTCATGCAAAAACTTTGTTTTTGCTCCGGCTTCATGTATTACCTGAGCCATATATTTACCATTTTACTTTCATTCCAGGTATTTTTCCTACTCTTCGCTTACCATAACAGCATCAGCTTATGGAACGCGTTGCCGTTCATTCCCTGTATACTCTTCTCATTCGTCGCCGTCCCATTGTTCCGGCTTACCCGGGAGCGGTTTGGTGGCTATCTCGCGCGCAACTCGTATACGTTCAGCTACGCTCACGCGTCGGTCACGGCATTCATGAAAAAATCCGTGGGATGGCAACCCACCAACATAAACAGGCAAATGTTTCGAGCGCGTATATGCAACAATTCAAGTTCGCCGCATTTTATCTGCTCTTATACGCGGGCCTTATTGGTTTTGCATCGGCAACGGCGTGTTCGATATCTTTAATGTCAATTACTATTCGCTTTTGTTCTGGATATTCTATACCTTGGTCGCGACGATCATTATTCTGACGCAATTCTATATCGTGCTCGACAAGGCAAAACAAAAACAATTGAGCGATAGGATCGACAGCGTCTACGCTCTCGGAATATGGCGATTAAAGACAGCGGGGGGATATGTTGCGCTGCTATGTCGTTTTCTCGCTTGGCATCATCCACTGAATTGTTCTTATAGGCCCGAACATAGTCCACCTTGAGCGCCGCCGGCCACGCGTTCGCGCCATTCGGAGCCCCGGCCAGCTTGCATTACTTCCGACGGCCAGATTGATGAGCATATAGAACGGCTGATTGATTTCCGGGTTCGCGAGGCAGTGGCATAGGCATTGCCGTCAAAGTAATACGTGATGCCGCTCGGTTCGATATCCACGCCGTACGTATGGAATCCCGCGGTGATATTCGTACCGACGTTGTACCAGCCGCCGCAGTTATCGGCGGATTCCACCGCGTGTGACGCGTAATGGATCATCGTGGGCCTCCCTTGTCCTTGCGGGTTTGGTGCACCGAGACGCCTTCCATCGCGTCGATCTCCGGCGGCCATGACTTATTGACCGGAAGGAGCCAGAACGCCGGCCAGAGCCCCGCCCCCGCGGGCAGCTCTGCCCGCATCTCAAAATAGCCGTACTCCTGGGAGAACGAGTATTGCGTGGTGATCATGCCGGAGTGTATCTGCGCCCACGACCCACTGCGGACGTCACCTGTGCCGTTGCCGGGACGCTTCTATGGAGAGGACGCCATCGTTGATGGAAAAGGAGTGCTGCTATCGCTTCCCGTTTCGGCGGTGCTGAGCGACTCGCTTTTAAGGTACGCCCAAAAGTTCGGATCGGTGTATACCTCCGCTTCATAGTTCCCGGGATTGGTGCGCGAACAGAAATAATATACGGTCTGCCACGTTCCCACGCCTCCGGGGTTGCAGGTTGCGTTTCCGTCCGATCCACATATCGATTGAAGACGTAAATTCGTCGTCAAATGTCCTCGTCATGTGTTGCAAAAGATCGCTCATCATGATCGCGATGCGTC
>CAWHOC010000022.1:0-20301 GCA_963830935.1 uncultured bacterium | reverse complement strand
GCTCCGCGACCAGGACTCGAACCTGGAACCATCGCCTTACACGTTTCCTAATGTTTCCAAAAGGCGTGGACTATATCATTGCCATGATCCACCAAAGTGGACGTTAGGCATCTCGGTATCTAGTCTCTACGGTGCCCCTCCCGTGCGGAGGGTTCCCACGGTATTCGCGTGCCCGTTGCCGGGTTTAGCATTCACCGTTATCCCAAGATTTTTATCATCGCACCGTTTCCGATGCGAGCTGCCTTGCTGACAGGGCGCCGCTCTACCATTGAGCTATCGCGGAATTACAAATTACAATACGAATACTATTGTAGCAAACACGGGCAGATTTTCAATAGCGTCACTTGCTTCACTAATCTGCGCTCGGCGGCAGTTCCACGCTCAGCGTGCCGCCGGAATTCTGTACGACCTCGAAGAGGACGTTGGCAGTGCCGCCGGTCGTGAGGACGATAGGGAACGCGTTCGGATCGCTGAGCGTAAAGACGACCGGCTGGGTGCTATAGGTCTCGCCGGGTGTACCGTTGCAGGTACCCGTGTCGGGGAAGGTGAACTGCGGTGTGATCGGCGGGGAAAGATCGCCTTGTTCGTCGGCGATCAAGCGAACATTGAGCGGCACGCATTCGCTCACGCTGCCCATCGCCACCTGGACGCCGAGCGTGAGCTGGTCGCCCGAGATCAGAGCGCCGGTGATGGAAAGCGCTTCGTTGCCCTGCGTCCATGTGACGGGCGCGGTGCTGCCGGGCGCGGTGGAAAGTGAGGAAGACGATGTGGAGCTGGCGGAAGAGGACGTATCGCCGCCCGGCGCGGATGACGAGGCGAATGCCGTGGAGCTGGCGGTCGAGCTTGCGAGCGGCGGCGTGCTCGTGACCCCCGCGCCGAATATATCCGCGTTCGGGCCGGTGAGCGAGCTCACCACGTACGTCCCGCCGCCGCTATAGAAGACGACGTAGAATGTGATGGCGACGAGCACCACCGCCACAATGGATAACGTGATAAGGATATTCTTCAGATTCATAATATCTCCTTATTATATCAGAAAGAACAATAACCTCCTCGCCGAACTATCATCTGCCGGGAGGCGAGGAGGTTATTGTTCTTTCTTCTTATCCGCGGCGTGACTGTCCACTTCGTACGACGTATTCTGCGCTTCAAAGAAATTGACGAGCTCGAGGACGTCGGTCGCGCCGGCCATCCACTTGGCGGGATTCTTCGCGCCGTAGTGTTCGCCGATACCGAGCTCTTCCAGGCGCCGGTCGGCGACGTACTGTACGTACTGATTCACATAGTCGGCGTTGAGACCGAGGATGCCGCGCGGGAAGAGGTCTTTGTTGTATGCCACTTCGAGGTCTACGCCGTCGATCACGATCTGTTTGATCTCCTGCGCGAATTCCTTCGTAAGCAACTCGGCGTTCTCTTCCAAAATGTTCTGAATCAGGTTCATGCCGAACTTGAGGTGAAGCGATTCGTCGCGGATCACCCAGTTGATCATCGAACCGAAATTGCGGAGCTGGTTGCGCTGGCGGAACGAGAGCACCACCATAAAGCCGCTGTAGAACCAGATGCCTTCCATGACGATGTTCGTTGCGACGAGGTTGCGGATAAAATCCTTCTTTCCCTCCGGCGTCTCGACGTCGAGCGTGTCTTCCGTCATGCGCCGCATGTACTTGTTGATGTAGTCCTCCTTTGCTTTCATGGACGGCGTGTCCAAGTGGAGGTTGAAGACATTCGTGCGGTCGAGCGGGAATGTTTCGAGCACGTACTCGAACGAGACGCAGTGGTTCGCTTCTTCCCACATCTGCTTCGCGAGATAGAGGTGGCACTCCGGCGATTTCAAATACGGATAGATGCCGAGCGCGATCGAGCGGTTGACGATGAGCTCGCCCGGATTGAAGAACGCCATCAGGAACTTCACCGCGTGGCGCTCGTCGTCCGTCATCTTCTCCCAGTCGTAGAGATCTTCCTTGAGCGCGATCTCGTGCGGGAACCACGTGTTGCGCACCGCCTGCTGGTAAAGGTCGTATGCCCACTGGTATTGAATTGGATGGAGGTTCATATCCTCCGGGGATGCTTTGCCGATCAACATTTTATTATTGAAATAGTTTTGGATTTGTCCCCGCGACGAGGGGTTAAAAGATTATAGGGGAAAAAGGGGAGGTCAACAATGGATTGACAAAATATATTAGAAATAATATAATACAGGCGGTTCTCCTGAGAAGTTCAGCACCGCCACATTCTCGGGAAATTCAAAAACTCACCGTACAAGACAGAGACTTTTACGGTATCTCGGGTTGGAAACCTGAGGGGAGTAGATCATGAATCCATTAGTTGGTCTTTTCGTGGCTGTTTTTGCGGTAGCTTGCGCTGGCTTCCTCGTGCTTATCGCCCTTGGAATTCCCTCAAGGGAAGATGAGTCTCTTACACAGACGATGTATCGCATCTTCCTGTGTGGATTCGCAATGGTCACACTGCGCATCGCCGCGATGGATAAGGAAAGGATAGGTGGGCACCATCTCGAGGAGCGCATCGGACAGTATCTCGCAGAAAAACTGCTTGAACTCAAGTTTAGTTATGCTGACCTAGATCGTGAACGAGAAGACTGTGCAAAGGGACGCAGTCTCTGGAGCGAAAAAGCTCTCCGAGGTCGCATTCGTGAAAGACTGGAGAGGGTCAGAAAAGTTCAGGCGGAGCTCGACTACGCTTATGGCCTTGCTTTACCTTGCTGGTCTGGCATTGTGAAAGAGGTTATTGTGAAAATCGAGTAGAAAACGTTACCCCGAAACAATCCTCCGTGTGGCCCGCTATAGTATCTTGAAGTACAATTCGTTTTATATGGAATCTATTCACCTTATTATCATTTTTTCCGGATGGATTTCCCGCAGGAACATTCCACAATAGTGTCCGTCTTCGTTCGGTCGTCGTTAAGGCGTAGAGAGAAAAGAAATTAAAAAGTGTCGCTCGAATTACAGATCGTAACGATATCCGGTCGGTTGATTGCTCATTCTCCGCGAATCGTCATGCTCAAACCTCCATTCCACGATGTTTTCCGCGTACTAAAGCTGAACCATCTTTCGTTCATCTGAACATGACCGCTGATGTTCTTGCCGATATTCCATGGACCCGTCGAGCTCGACGAGACGTATATCGGCGGCCAGCGCAAGAACAAGCGTTTGCATATCCGGAGGATCAAGGCGAAGAAAGGGCACGGCACCGACAAACTGCCCATTGTCGGCCTTTTTGATCGCGCTTCGGGCAAGGCCTTCGTCATCGTAGAACCAAAGAAGCTCGATATCCACTTCATCCTCTTCCTGCTCCGGAAGCGGGTCGTCCCTCATGCGTTTGTATATACCGATGGATTCAAAATGTATCGCATGCTACCAAAGCACGGATGGCGGCATGAATATGTCGACCATGATGGCGGTGAGTTGGCGCGTGGTGAAATCCATACTAACCATATCGAAGGGTTTTGGGGTATTTTGAAACGCAAGCTTTCCTGTATTGGCGGCATGCGGAGAAAGCATCTCCCGCTCTTTGTCGGTGAGATCGCTTGGCGATTCAACCATCGAAATATCCCATTATCAGATCAAGAAAAGATTCTATTCGAACTCATCGCCCGAAAGAAATTTGGTGGCAGAAGTTAGACATTACTCTTATTAAAAAATCATTAAATAACTTTTTGACTTGTCGTGGGTGAATTGCTAAACTTAAATCAGTCATAGAAGTTACAATCTCTTACGGAACTGAAAGTGCAGAAAAGGGGAGCTAATTCCCCCGAGATGACATTGTCATCTTTCGGCTCTACTGCGGGTCGCAATTAGACCGGTTTGCCGGCATCGAACGCGTTACGATGAGTGGGCGCCGTCCCGTGAGCTCCGTAAGAGATTGTAGGTTTCGAGAGTTATCTGTGGATAGTTCTCTTGAAAAATATTGATTTGACCGACGTTTTTAGTGTGTTACAATACTCTCCTTGTACGAGGTTGCAACAAGTGGGATACTTAAATCGTTAATATAATATAATGGCTGAAAAGAACGAAGAAAAATTACTTTTCCAAGCAGTCCTTCCTAGCTTGTTAAGTGTGCAGGTTAATAAAGCCGAAGAAGGCGGTTATTGGGCAAAGGCCATAGAGATCCTTGCTATTCTCAAGGGGAGACATTCTCTGAACTTTTTGATGTTCTTACGAGGGCGGTTTATGCCTACTATAATGTTCCCGAAAAATTGATTCCAGAACTCGGACGTTACCTGCCCGTGGAGTCTGTAAAAAATATCGTTGCAGAAGAAAATCCTCCGGAGAAATATACCCTGGAAGATATTTTACCAAAACAGAATCTTGATCAAATCCGTCAGCTACAAAGAATTTCTTAATCGTGGATTATCCAAAATTAGTAAATTGCTCTTTTGAAGATTTGGTGAAGGCTTGTAATGGGTTGGGTGGGTGCGCCATTAAACATGCGAGTAAGCATGTTATCAAGATAACCTATATTGCTACGAATGAAGCTACCGTAGTGCCGAATCACAAACCGTTGAAAGCCGGTTTAGTCTGGGATTTTGTAAGAAGTTTTCTTCAGGGAAAGTGTGGATATACGGAAGAACAAATATTCAAAGTATTGTGGTGTTAAAAATGACGCATGAGAGCGCCATTTTTAATTATTTATAAAGTTAGAAATCTTTACTGGCAGCTGTCGCAGAGGAACTGCTCCATCGGGTCGCTCGGCGGCATGATGCGCGGAGCGTTTGCGGTGACGGGGGATGATGACTGAGCAACGGCTTCGTGCGTATGGACGTGCACCTCCGCCTTTACGGGCATTGCTTCGATCGGGGTCGTCGCGGCATGGGCTTCCGCCGTGCTCGCCATGGTGACCGGCGCGCTCACGAACGAGGCAACGGCCTCAACGACGGCGAAGGGCTTCGCGGCGGGCTGGGCGATCTCGGCTTGCGCCACTGCGTCCGCCACGGGCGCTTCGGCCGCAGCCTCCATCACCGCGGCGAATCCGCGCTTGCCCATCTGCTCCGCTTTGTTCACGCGCACCGTGCTCTGCTCCGCGGTGTGGCGCGGCTTCATGTGCAGGTAGTATGTGGACTTCAATCCTTTCTTCCACGCGGTCTGGTAGATGTCCATCATCTCGCCGATATCGCGCGTCTCAAGATACATATTACGCGAGAGCGACTGATCCATCCACTTCTGCGCGCGCGCGGCCACTTCGATGAACGCGTACGGCGACGTGCTGAACGATGTCTTGTAGATGTCGCGCACGTGCTGGGGGATCTCGTCGATCATCGAGATGTCGCCCTGCTCGGCGACGATCCGGTCTTTCACCTTTTCCCAGATGCCCATGTTCTTCAGATCGTTCACCAGGTTGTGATTGAGATCCAGATATTTTCCGGAGATCTTGTTGCGCGAGAACACCTGCGCGAAGCGGGGATCGATGCCCGGCGTTGTGCCGGCGACGAGCCCGATGTTTGCGTTCGGCGCGGTGGCCATGAGGGTCGCGTTGCGCATTCCCTTCTTCACTTTCTCGCGGAGCGCGTCCCAGTTCAATCCGCGGTAGCGGTGTTCCTTCGCGACGGTGAGCGTCATGCCGCGGCCTTCTTCCAATGTCTTCACCGTGTCGATCGGCACCATGCCTTTTGACCATCCCGAGCCTTTGAAATTTTTATAGGCGCCGCGCTCGGCCGCGAGGTTCGCGCTCTCATCGATCGCGACGTAGCTCACGAACTCGAACACTTTATCCGCAAAGTTATGCGCGTGCTCGCTCTCGTACGAAAGTCCGATCTGCTCAAGCATGTCGGAGAAGCCCATCACGCCCAAACCGATCGCGCGGTTCTCCTGATCCGAGTGCTGCGCTTCCGCGATGGGGAGCACATTGATGTCGATCAGGTTGTCGAGCTGGTGGATGGCGAAGCGGATGCTCTCTTCCAAATTCTCCCAGTCGATCTGCTTGTTGTGCACATGACTCGCAAGATTGAGTGACGCGAGGTTGCAGACGGCGATGTTCTCGCGATCCTGGGGAAGGCAGATCTCCGTGCAGAGGTTCGACATATGGATCGTGCCGGTGTTGTTGTTCAACGCCCGGAGGTTCATCGGATCCTTCCAGGTGAGCCACGGGTGGCCGGTGGCCTGGAGGGACGTGAGCATCTGTCTATATAATTCCTCCGCCGGGACCTTCTTGAAGACCCGGAGCTGGCCCTTTTCGGCCATTTCCGCGTATTCCGCGTACTTTGCGCTGAATTCCTTGCCGTAAAGCTCTATAAGCTCCGGCGTCTCCTTCGGGTCGAACATATACCAGAAATCGCGATTCGCGACGCGGTTCATAAACTCATCCGAGATGAACGCCGCGGTGTCGGCGGTGCGCATGCGCATATAATCGTCGCCAGCGTTGTGTTTCCAATCCAAAAATTCAGGGAAGTCGATGTGCCAATTCTCCATATAGAAACAGAGCGCGCCTTTTTTCTTTCCGCCGCGCTGTACCGCGCGGATCGCGGTGTCTATTATTTTTGCGAACGGCGTCGGGCCGGACGAAGGCGTGTTGTTCGATTTAAGAGGGGAGCCGGTCGCGCGCAACTTCGTGACGTTTGCGCCGATGCCGCCGGATGCTTTCGAGAGCATCATCACGTCGCCGACGGACTTTGCAATGTGTTCCATGTCATCTTCGATCTGAAGCAAGAAACAATTCGAGAGCGACGGGCGCGTGGTGCCTGCGCCGAGGTTTGTGGAACCGCCGGCGATGTACTTCATTTGCGACATCTTCTGGTAGAAGCGCTTTGCCCAGAGCGTCGGATCTTTTTCGTTGAACGAGAGCCCCATCGCGATACGCATGAAAAGATATTGCGGCGTCTCCGCGGCATCGTTCTTCACATCCTTGATGGAGTACCGATGGAGCACGGTGGAGAGTCCGCTGTACACAAAAAGTTCGTCGCGGCGGATGTCGAGCGCGGCGGCGAGATCTTTCAGATCGAACTTTTCATCCATGCGCGGATCGAGGATCCCGTTCGCGACACCCTTCTTCACCCACGCCGCGAATCCGTCGCGGTGCTTCTTCCGCAAAATTTCAGTGTTGTCTTCGTAATCGCCGACCACTTTTCTATAAATTGTTTTCAAAAGAAGGCGAACGGCGACTTTGTCGTACTCGATGTCCTCTTTTATGTTCTGCACGGCGGCGTTGATCGTCGCCTGGTCCATTTCTTCCGTCGTGATGCCGTCATAGAGCGTGAGACGCGTCTCCGTGGCGATCTGCGTCACCATGCTGATGGGATCCTGCAGTCCTATGCACGCGCGTTCGATGGAGCGGTTGATCTTATCCGCGTTGAATGGCTCTTTTGTTCCGTCTCTCTTTGTTATTGTCAGCTCCATGATGTTCAATGATTATTTTTTACTCCATTTGCCGCACCCGCATGATGAGGACATCTCCGTTTTTTCGCGTAACGTTTTTTGATGAAGTGGTTGTTGATGAATATCATGCGCGGAGATGGTGGCGGGGAGGATACTTTTTTGAGGTAAGACCAGTGTACCACCACGGCGGGGAACAAGGGAAGGAATTGTGGATAACGGCGCGGGGAAATTAGACAGATTTTTCCCAAAATAGCCGCAAGAGGCGCCGCCGGCAGGGGTCAATTTTTGGGAAAGTCCTTTTTGTGGGTTTCTTCATGAATCTGACCCCGTTGTGCCCGAGATTTTTAAAAACCCCAGTAAAATCAAAAAAATTTGATCGGGATTTTGGGGATCGGCACATCCGGCGCGGAAGGTTAACAAAATCTCGGCGATTTTTTTCGGAGAAAAGTGCTTTTTTTGCGAAAGCCCCGCAAAGGTCAAAATCTCGGTTAAAAAAGCCGCTGTTTGGAGGCCGGTCTAAGAGCTAGTCGTCCCGTCGACCCGGCCTCCTTATATAGCTACACCACCGGCCGGCCCCGTTCTTACGGCGAGCGGATTTGTTGGGCACTTGACGGGCATAAAATTTTAGATCCTTTTAATGGTCATTGTGCTACCGTCTTTCCATGAACAATAAAAAATATCTCACGGCTGGCATTTTTGTGATCATCGTCGTCATCGGCGGGGGCATGGCGTATTATTTTGATCCCGTGGCGATCAATACCATCATCGGTATCGATACTGCGGCGACCGATGTCGCTCCCAACACGGATCTGTTGGCGATCGACGATGCCTCGTCGTCGATCCCGACGACTACATCGGACATGGATGTTAATCCTGCTCCGACCGCCGCAGTAAAGACAAAAAAATCGGCGCAAAAGAAAGATAGTGCCACCGGAACAACCGCAGCGGCACAACCATTGGATGGTTTTGGTGGCAATGCGGTGGCTCCGTCAACTTTTTCAAACATGAGCAGTTCTCAAAACGATGGCGGCGACAACGCGACGACATCGGCACCCATCGTGTCGTGTTCTTTCCCCGCAACCGCACCGACGGTGACGACAAAGCAAATTATTTTGAATGAAGTTGCGTGGATGGGATCACCAACCTCATCCACCGCGGAGTGGATGGAGATAAAAAATATTTCCACAAGCTCCGTGAATCTGTTCGGATGGCAACTGGTCAACACCTCGGGAAAAATAAAAATAGTATTTTCCGGCAGCGACGCTCTCGCGGCAGGAGGACTGAGATTGCTTTCGCGCGGGACCGTGACCGCAGCCGCTTCGACAACGCAACTATATTCCGGTGATCTTGTGAATACAGGAGACACGCTTGCAATCATGGATCCCCAATGTGACACGTCGGATTATCTTGATGCGTCGCACGGATGGCCGGGCGGAAATAACACGACGAAGCAAACGCTCGAGCGCAACCTTGATGGCATCGGCTGGCACACGAGCGCGTTGCCGGGCGGAACGCCCGGCGTGGAAAATTCTATGGGTCCGGCCGCGACATCAACTCCGATCGTGCAAGTACAAACACAAACACAGATTCCGATCACGCCGGACGCTCCGATAGTTTCAGATACAGATGAGACCTCATCCACCAATACAACAACCAGCACTGAAGCATCATCGATTGCGTTAACATCCACATCCACGCCATCTTCATCGCCGGAGACTGATGCCGAAAATACCGATAGCGGAAACAATACCAGCAGTGGTGCTTCCACCTCCGCAATCCACATTCTTATTGCCGTAGTGCAGATCGCGGGCGCTTCCTCAAGTAATGACCTGATAAAGCTATATAACCCCACGGCATCTGCGGTGGATATGAGCGGCTGGAAGCTGCATAAAAAGTCACAAACAGGGACGGATTATTCCCTGAAGGTATTTCCAACGGGAAGCACAATCGCCGCCGGGCAGTCCTTCATGTGGGCCAATTCCACTAACGGATTTTCCGAGACAGTAGGCGCGAATGTGTCGAGCACGGAGACGCTGGCCGCGGATAACAGCGTGGCATTGATGGACGCGGCGGGGAACATCATCGACGCCGTCGCGTGGGGAACGGGCACCGACCAATACGGCGAAGGGCCGCCGTACCCGACGAGTCCCGGCGCGAACCAATTGCTCTCGCGCCGCTCGTCGGGTGGTGCGATGGTTGATACGGACAATAATACAAACGATTTCACTCTTCAATAAAAAAATAATATGAAACAACGATCAAAAGGAATTCTCTTTCTCTGGGCGCTCATCGTGGTAGCAGTCGCGGGCGGGACGTTTCTGATCTGCGAACATCTCGGCGTAGGAGCGGCGCCCGGCGTGGGAACCGGGGCGGCAGTGGCGGCGCAACCGGGCGCCGATGCGCAACCGGATGCGGATACCGATATCGATACACAGCAGGATGTTCCGGCGAGCGATGATGCGAACGACGTCACTGCATCCGCGGTGCCGATGCAAACATTTTCGAACGACGGATATTCGTTCAGCGTACCCGCGAGTTGGAACATCGAACGCACCGCGAGCGATACGATCGCGCTTCATCCCGCTGCATCATCGCAGGACGCCGCGTGCAAGATCGAAGTGTCCGCGTTCCCGTTCGCCCCAAGCACGGACGTGGCCGGTTGGATCGGCGCGCGCATCGGCGCCGACCCGAGCGTCTCCGTCGCCGAGCGATCGAGCGAGAATGTTTCCGTGAGCGGCGGCGCCGGTGTGAAGTGGATCGGGACGATCGACGACATTCCGACAACGCTCGTCTATCTGTTCGGCGATGGGCACGCATACGAGATCGCGCCGTCGGTGATCGGCGAAGGCGTGAGCGGCAACGCGCAGTGCGATGACATGCTCGGATCACTTCTCTCGACGATAAAGATATAAACGAACATACTTTATGAAACGATCGCTCATCGTGATGGCGGCATGCGCCGCAATCGCCACTTCAATACGGGTTGCGAACGCAGGCAGTGCGCCCTCCGTTAAATTGCCGTATGTGAAAGGGCAGAGTTTTTTGGTGACCCAAGGGTATAACACGCCGCCCACGCACATAAAAAAGGACAGCTATGCCCTTGATCTCACCCAGAACGGATGCGATGCGTATGGAATGCCGGTCGTTGCGGCCGCTTCCGGGACGGTGATGTTCCTCAGCCAGGAAGGATATAACGGGGGATATGGCACCGAGCTCATCCTCGATCATGGCAATAATATAGTGAGCCGGTACGCGCACATGATCCCGGGCAGTATCGTGACTGGAGCGAAAGGCGTCGCCGTCGCACAGGGGCAAGTGATCGGGCTTCTGGGTGACACCGGACTGGTCGCCGGCGCCGCGTGCGCGGACCACCCCGGCACGCATCTCCATTTTGCGATGGACACGGTAAACGGTGACGGAACCTTTTCCGCGTATGATCCGGAACCCATATCCGGATATAGCGGTGTGACGGCGGGGAAGTGGTATCTTTCCGACAACGGCACGACGACGATGGCGACGACAGTATCCGTGGCGACGACCGTGGCGGTCACCACGCCAACCTCTTCAACGAACATCGTTTTCTCCGGAGGCTTTTCCGTAGCACCGGCCGTTATCACGGCATCGCCGACATCGTCGTCCGAAGCCGCGGACGATAATACCACCTCGACCAGCGTGATCGTTGACGCGTCCAGCACCGCTACAACCACCACCACAACAACTTCAAGCACTACCTCAACCGCCACCTCGACCGCCACCTCGACCGTAACGTCCACCACTCCAGTCGTTCCTCAAGCCGGAACTCTTTTTGAACAGACCGACAATAGTGCGAACTCTCCGGGCAGTTTCTATGATGAAAATTGGTTCGATCTGGGAAACGGATTTTCCGGCACGCTCAACACGCTTACGCTCCGAGGTATGGTCAGCGAGGCAGATTATTTCGCGTCGCACGTCGTCTTGGAAGAATATAAGGAAAAGGACTATACCGGGCTGGTCCAACAGTTCACGATCTCCGACAATGCGCCGTTCACCCATACGATGGCGACGGCGACCTTCGACGGCCTCACCATTCTTTTGAAACCTTATTTCTATTATCAGCTTTACACCATACAGGACTATCAGAACCGCAGCGTGATTCTCGCCGGCACGACCACGACGACGGTGGGCGTGGTGATGGCGCATAACTTCATTTATGGCGTGGGCGGTGTGGAGCCCACGAGCACTTTTTTCCCGTTCATGACGATGGAAGGGATCATCGCCACGTCGACGCTCACCCCTCCGTCGCTTACCACACCCACCAACCTTACGGCAACATTCGATGCTCTCGGCATGCAGCTGAATGTTTCGTTCTCGACTTCCACCGATCCGGATTGGCCGGCGAACCCGCTTGGGTATCAAATGAACTATTCCACCTCCACAACGCTGTCGGATAGCGGCTGGACCGCACCCGGGCCAATCCCGCTCACAATAGGAAACACGTACCTCATTGGCATTCGTGCCGCGGACGATTACGGCGACGTGTCCGCTGCCGTAACCACCACATGGAATTTCCCCGCCGGATTCGTGCCCTATCTCCTGAGTCCCAAAATGAACTCCGCGACCCAGTACTTTAGGGTGTCATATCCGTCCACGCTCAGCTCGATACAGTTGTTCACGACCGACTTTGAAACGAATACCTGGTATCCCACCGATGATTATTGCTCCCTGCACTTATTCGCCGAGTTTGCATCGTCCTCATATGAGATCATGGAAAGCGACAACGGCTTTAACGGAAGCGGCTGCTCCGGAGCTCCTGTCTTTTCCTTCGCTTCATTATCACCCATGCTCTATCCCGACTATACGTATCACTGGGTGTTTGGGATACAGACGGCAAGTCCGCAGGTCGGCGCGAGTGTGCGATTCTACGGCACGGCCACCGATACGGCCGGCGGACCGTTCAGCGATCCATCACTCGCGAACGCAAAGTTCACGGTGAGCGGCGGCATCGGGACGTTATTCTCCAATTAGCTTCATCCGGCTCTGGCGGTATATTATAGAGGGATGAAGCTTGTCGTCATCGCGCACGATATCCGAAGCGTCCACAACGTGGGATCCATCTTCCGCACCGCGGACGCGGCGGGCGTGGAAAAGATATTTCTGTGCGGCATCACGCCCGCGCCACTGGACCGCTTTAAGGAAGTGCGCGCGGATTTCGCGAAGGTCGCGCTCGGCGCGGAAAAATATATTCCGTGGGAGTCCGCAAAGACCACGGCTGGAGGTCATCAAGCGTTTAAAGAAAGACGGTTACCGGATATTCGCGCTTGAGCAATCGAAGCGATCGGTGCCCTACTATAAAGAAGCCGCGCGGCTTGCGCGAGCGCCGCGCCATGCGCCAACGCCGATGGCGCGCGCGTGGCGATCATCCTCGGCAACGAGGTGAAGGGATTGCCGCCGACCATCCTGCGCGCCGCGGACGGGATCCTCGAGATCCCGATGATGGGGAAGAAGGAATCGCTGAATGTGGCGGTCGCGTTCGGCATCGTTGCGTTCGGCTTGCGCTTTGGTGGGCAATGTATATAGAGTAATGTCGCGTGACAAAAAAATGATGATCATATTGTTTGCCGCCGCTATTATCCTATTTATTATCGCGATCGGCATCTGGTGGCGCGTGTTCTTTGGCACGGCGAATCCGCCGCTTCGCGCGCGAATGTTTCCATTGCGAGTTACGTCATCAGCACTGCCGTCAGGTGCGGCCGTGAATTCCGCGGAGAATCCCGAGCTCAGCACCGCGGAAGGCACTGAGCATTGATGGCGCCACGTTCAACGTCGAGTCGCGTCAACGTCGGTGGAGCAGACGCGCGGCTTTCGTTTCGTCACTCGCTTGGCGCGAACGACTGGGATGCTCTTCATCTTCGGCACCGGCGCCACGCAAACGTTTTGGATGAAGGACATGAACTTCGCGCTGGACATGATCTGGATCAGCGGCAACACCGTCGCGGGGTTTTCGCAAAACGTCCCCGCGCCCGGGCCGGGCACGCAGCTGTGGGAGTCTGCCCATCTATAGTTCGCCCGCGAATGTTGATAAGGTCTTGGAAGTGAACGCCGGCACCGTCGCGACAATATCATATTAAAGGTGGGGGATAGCCGTGACGATCGGGGCGCCGCAATAACGTTTGGGGTTCCGGGGCTTTTCACTATATAATAGAGGGAACGGTCACCCCGGCATAAACTTTTAACAATTATTCAATAAACACATGGCGAACGTGCGCGTTGCGATCAACGGGTTTAGGCAGGATCGGTCGGTTATTCTTTAAGGCGGCGTTCGAGCTGCCGAACATTGATATTGTCGCCATCAATGACCTCGGCGACGTGGAAAATCTGGCATATCTTTTGAAGTACGATACGGTATACGGTCGGTTTTGAGAAGGAGATCAAGGCGGACCTGCCGAACGGCAAGCTGACGGTGGCGGGGGAAGGAGATAAATTTTTTGCAGGTGAAGGATCCGACACAGCTTCCGTGGAAAGCGCTGGAACGTGGATCTCGTCATCAAATCGACGGGACTTTTTGATGAATACGAGAAGGCAAAAGTGCATGTTGGGCGGGCGCGAAGCGCGTCGTGATCACAGCACCGCCCAAGGACGAAGATGGCGTGAGCGGGCGAACGGTGCTCGTCGGTGTGAACAAAGACAACTTCGAGAATCGCGACCGATCACGTAGAACGGTTCGTGCACGACAAATTCCGCGTCGCCGGTGATCCAGGTGTTCAGCGAAAACCCCGGCATCATAAAAGCATCACTCTCCACCGTGCACGCGTACACTGCCACACAGGCGCTCGTTGACGGGCCGATCCGCGGCGGCCACGACTTTCGCAAGGGCCGCGCCGCGGCGGATGAACACCGTTCCCGAAACGACCGCGACGGCGATCGGCGTAGACAGCGCGATTCCGGAGCTCAAAGGAAAGTTCGACGGGCTTTCGTTCCGCGTGCCGAACATCACCGGTTCCATCTCGGACATCACCTTCATCGCAAAGCGCGCTACGACGGTGGAGGAGATCGCGCAGATCCTCACCGACGCCGCTGCGTCGCCGCGCTGGCAGGGGATCTTGCAGGTGACGCGGGATCAGCTCGTCTCATCCGACATCATCGGCCAGCAGTTCGGCGCCACCGTGCCGCTCGACCTCATTAAAGTGATCGACGGCGACATGGTGAAAGGTGCTTTCGTGGTACGACAACGAAGCCGGGTACGTCTCTACGCTCATCAAGCACGTGCAGAAAGTGGCGGCGCTTTTATAGGGGGGGCGACATTAGAACTGAACTTACCCTGATATGCTATGATTAAAGCATAAATATGGCCAACCCGGACCTCCTAAAATACGTGACTGCGGCGCGCGCGCAAGGTACCGCAGATGATGCGATCGAAGACAGCGCTCATGGGAAGTGGATGGGCTGAGAGTGATGTCTTGGCGGTCTTGGGTCCGACAACGGTGACTCCTCTCGTTCCCGCCACCGCCACCGCATTCCAATATGTGGGTGACATTCCAATACATTCTTGCATTCATTACTCTCTATGTGACCGCAGTATCGTTGGGAGGGATGCTATATTATATGGCCGATAAGATTTTCCCCGATGCCGCTACTGCGTCCGTCATATACAATACTATTGATACATATCTGTTGAAGGGGTATATTGCCGCACTCATTGTAGCGTTCCCGATTTTTGCAATTCTCTTCGTCATGGTAAAGAAAGAGTTTATGGCGCACCCCGAAATCGCAGGCATCCATTCGCGGAAGGTGCTCTTCTACATCACTCTCGTTGTTACATTCATTATTATGATAGAAGGTGATCGGGGTCATCTATGATCTCCTCGGCGGCGCGGTCACGGGGCAAGTCGTTTCACACTTTATTATTACAATCATTATCGCCGGCTCCATCTTCCTGTATCTATTAAGAAGTGTCAAAACTGATCGGCAGAAGTCATGAGAAATACCTACATCGCGCTCGCAGTCATGGCTGTGCTTGTCGTCATAGCCATTGTGTACGGCTTCATGGCCATTGGATCACCGTGGGATGCGCGTGGGTATGCTCTCGACCAAACCCGCCTTTCGAATTTCTCCTCCATTTCCTCCGCCGTCCAATCGTATGCCGCCAATAAGCACACCCTTCCGGATTCGCTCAACAAATTATTGAAACAGCGCCGACCATGTACGGTTACGGCATAACATCCAGCACGATCAATGATCCTGGAACCGGGCAGCCGTATGACTACCAACGGACGGATGCGTCGGATTATCAACTCTGTGCGACGTTCTATGCGAGTTCCGCGCAAGAGATCAGAACGGGAGCGAGTCAGAATATTTTACTGTTCTTTCAAGCAACACTCACCCGAAGGGATACGACTGCATCTCATATCAAGTGGCTTCCTATCTTATTCAATCGACTGCTTCGACGATCGCTCCTGTTTCGCCATCAAGCACAACTTCGATCGCGGTGAGCTACGGGAACACCTCTCACAACGACAACGCTCACCTTGACCGCTCCCACCGACGTAACGAACGGCCCGCTTGAATTTAAGGTGACCCTCGTTTACGCCCAGGGGGTTGATATGACCGTTACCAACCATGCCACGGGGCAGAGCGTCGAGACAACACTCAAGACCGACGTACCGCAAACGATCGCTGGATATACAATGGAAGTGACGAACACGCAGCAGGTCTACGGAAAGAATTCCCTCGGTCAAACGACGTCGTATAATAGGGCTACGCATAACAATAGGGATATTGTAACCAGATTTTCCCGCCGTTTATTCGCTTCCCTCAAAATGCTATCCTTAAAGGATGATCATCTATATCGGGGCCGATCACAATGGATTCTATCTCAAAGAAACGCTCAAAACCGCCCTCAAAAAGGACGGCTACGAAGTGATAGACCTTGGGGATTCCAAGATCGACGACGGCGATGATTATCCGGAATTCGCGAGCGCGGTGGCGGAAAAAGTTGCGGGAACCGGACAGGAAGTGCGCGGCATCGTGGTATGCGGATCGGGGATCGGCGTGGACATCGTCGCGAACAAGTTCGGCGGCATCCGCTCCGCGCTCGCGATATCCGCGGACCAGATCCGCGCCGGCCGCCGCGATGATGACGTGAACGTGCTCGCTCTTGCCGCGGGCTTCATCCAGCCGGGGGACGCGCTCGACATCGCGCGCGCCTTCCTCTCGACGCCATTCGGAAAAGAAGAGCGTTACTCGCGCCGCCTGGGGCAGATCTCGGATTTAGAGAAAAATAAATAATCGATATACGATCGTTATGAAAGTGATCCCCGTCATCAACTGTCCGGACGTTGCATGCGTGCAAAAAAAGATCGAGATCGCGAAAACTTTTTTAAATGAGGGTGACGTGTTGCACCTTGACGTCACCGACGGCTCTTTTGCGTTGCACAACATGGGCGGAACCGCTGGAGTGGGTGAAGCTCAAGTCACCGTTCGGCCTGGAGGTGCACCTGATGGTGGATCATCCCGAGGAGTACGCGGACAACTGGCTCGCCGCGGGAGCGCGGCGGCTTATCGTACACATGGAATCGCTTACCGCGCACTCCCTGCACGATATCAATGCGCTCGCGGAACGATACCACGCGGAGGTCATGTTGTCATCAAAACCCGAGGACCATCGCGGAGGAAATTGAACCGTATCTGAAGCACTTCCATGCATTCCAAGTGCTCGCGGTCGAACCGGGGCCGGCGGGGCGAATCTATCTGCCGTTCACCGACGAGAAGATCCGTTTTTTGAGGGAAGAATCCCCGAATGCTACAATTGAAGTGGATGGGGAGATCAGCCCGCTCACTGTATGGCGCGTGAAGGAGCTCGGCGCCAATACCATCACCGTTTCGGAAAGCTATATTTTCAACAATGCCGATCCAAAAAAGCATATCAAGAACTTAACGAACATTTAATGGAGCCACTGAGCGAAAAAAAATTGAAAGAGATGGAGGTGATGGCCACGCGCCTGCGCGAGGACGTCATCAAGATGGTCTCGCACGCGGGATCCGGACACATCGCGGGGCCGCTCGACATGGCGGAGATCTTTTACCGCGTTCTATTTCCATATTCTCCGGCACGACCCGAAGGAGCCGCACTGGCCGGACCGCGACCGCCTCGTGCTTTCGAACGGGCACATCTGCCCGATCCAGTACGCCGCGCTCGCGCACGCCGGATATTTTCCCGTGGAAGAATTGAAGACGTTACGAAAACTTGGCACCCGTCTGCAGGGTCACCCGCACCGCGGTACTCTCCCCGGCATTGAGACCACATCCGGGCCGCTCAGGCTCCGGCATCTCGCAGGCGAGCGGCATCGCGCTCGCGGCCCGCCTCGACAAGAAAAAATATCAGGTGTATTGCCTTACCTCCGATGGCGAACACCAGGAAGGCAACACGTGGGAGGCAGTGATGTTCGCGGCAAAGAACGGATTGAGCAACCTGACCGTCGTCGTGGACCGCAACAACATCCAGATCGACGGCTTTACGGAGAAGATCATGCCGCTCGAACCGTTCGCCGAACAAGTACCGGGCGTTCGGCTGGTATGTGATCGAGATCGATGGGCACAACTTCGAGGAGATCATCGCCGCCGCCGCCGAAGCGCGCGCGATCCACGAGCAGCCGACGGTGATTATCGCGCACACGATCCCGGGCAAGGGTGTGGACTTTATGGAGAACGATTACCTGTGGCATTCGAAGCCGTTCAAACCGGGCGAGGCGGAAAAGGCGTTGGGGGAGTTGCGCACTCTGCAACACAAGATCCAGAGCGAACATCAATAAATTAACTTTTTAAAAAAATATGAAAGTTGTAAATTTCGTGGTTGGGCTTGCGACCGCCGTCATTCTTGCGGCGCTGATCGCGCTCGGTATCGCGGCCTTTTATCCCGCGCCGGTCGCGCCGGAGTATCCGAATACTGCGGTCGTAGCGCCGGTCGTGCCATGCCCGTCGAACGACGCGGCATGCGCCGCGAACAACGCCAAGATCGAAGCGCAGCAGCAGGCCGCGCAGGATCAATATAATAATGCGGAGACGGCGTATACGAATGAGACGCAGGTCTACGATACGAACCTCTTCATCATCGCGAACATCGTCGGGATCATCGTATTCGCGCTCGGGTTCTGGCTGATTTTCGGCGGCATCGCGCTTGCGTCCAACGCCGTCCCCGTCGGCATGATGCTCGCGGGATTGTGGAGTATCATCTACGGCTACATTCGCGGATGGGGAAGTGTCGATGATCAGCTGAAGTTTTTCATCGGGCTCGTGATCGCGGTGCTCGTGATCGGCGGAAGTATGTGGCTTATGCAGCGGTATCAAAAGAACCATCCCACAAAATCATGATGCACCGAAAAGAACTATGGGCGGCGTTGATCGTGGTCGTCGGGGTCACGGCGATACTCGTGTACGTGGCCTCAAGCGCGATCGGCCAGGTGGCGCTCCTGCAGCAGCAGAACACCAGCGCCGCGAATACGATCGACACTTCCGCGTGGCCCGTCTACCGCAACGCGGAGTATGGGTTCTCGATTCCAATATCCTCCGAACTGGCAGCTCTTCACGAGCGGCCTTTCCGCGAACACGCCGTTCGTCGCGCTCGGAAATCCGCTGAACGGGACGACCACGTATACGATGGAGGTGTTCATCGAGCAGAATACGCAATCGCTCTCATCGGGAGAATACGTCCATCAGTTGTTGGATAACGACCGCGCGCAGGACGCGGCGAACGCGAAGACCGGCCCCGCGCCGACGCTCACGCCGCAGTTCAAATCCAACTACGTTACGACGGTGAACGGCAACCAGGCCTACGAGCTCTTTGATGTGTTCGAGTTCGATCACAACGCCGAGCAGGTATTCGTGGCGAACAGCACGACCGCGCTCCGTTTCGACTTCCCGGTGGCGGACGCGAATCCCAACATTGCCTCGCCCGCGAACAACAACGCGATCGCGCATCTGATCCTCGGCACGTTCGTGTGGTAACATTATCGTAATGTTGAATCCCGAGGCAAAATTGAATGAGAAGATGTTCGACGAAGACGTCGCGCAGGCGCCGACCCGCGACGGGTTCGGGTACGGCCTCGTCGCCGCGGGCGACGCGAGCACCGACGTCGTCGCGCTGTGCGCCGACCTTATGGAATCCACGCGCGTGATGGCGTTCGTGGAAAAATATCCCGAGCGGTTCTTTGAGCTCGGCGTCGCCGAGCAGAACATGGCGGCGGTCGCCGCGGGACTGGGCGTCTCCGGCAAGATCCCATTCATCGCGTCATACGCCACGTTCTCGCCGGGTCGTAACTGGGAGCAGATCCGCACCACGATCGCGTACAACGACGCGAACGTGAAGATCGCGGGCCATCACGCCGGCATCTCCGTCGGCCCCGACGGCGCGACGCATCAGGCCACGGAAGACATCGCCATCATGCGCGCGATGCCGAATATGAAAGTGATCGTTCCGTGCGACGCCGTGGAGGCGCGCAAGGCGACGCTCGCCGCCGCGCAGGTCTACGGCCCGGTCTATCTGCGGTTCCAGCGCGAGAAGACGCCAGTCATGACGACGGACGAGACGCCATTCATTCCCGGCAAAGCGGAAATATTTTGGCAATCCAAAAAGCCGGAGGTGCTGATCATCGGCTGCGGCGGCTCGCTCTATAACGCGCTCCTCGCCGCGCGCGAGCTTGGAAGAAGACGAGCATCGGCAGCGTGGTGCTGAACTGTCCATACCATAAAGCCGATCGACGATAAGAAGATCATCGAGCTTGCAAAGAAGATCGGCGCGGTGGTGACGGTGGAGGAGCATCAGGTGCAGGGCGGCCTCGGCGGCGCGGTCGCGGAGGTGCTCGCGAAGTATCGCGCCGACGCCGATCGAGTTCATCGGCATGCAGGATTCGTTCGGGCGAGTCCGGAAAGCCCGAGGAGCTTATCAAAAAATTCGGCATGATGCCGAAGGACATCGCGGCGGCGGCAAAGCGCGCGATCCGCA
>CAWHOC010000021.1:0-4766 GCA_963830935.1 uncultured bacterium | reverse complement strand
GAGTCAGCCGATGTCCTTCCAGACGAACTAAGGATGCCGAGCTTCTCGCCTACGGGACGTGCTCAAGCAGTGAGGAAAGATCACCGGATTATGACCGGTGATTTTTTTGTATATTTTCCCGACTAGCGGAGAGGGAGGGATTCGAACCCTCGATGCCATTTCTGACATACGATCTTTCCAGGATCGCCGTTTCAGCCATCTCGCGCACCTCTCCTTAGCTCCAGCTTAACAATATTTTTGGGATTATGCGATCCGACGACCTCGAAGTATCGCGAAATACTCATTAAATTATACATGCATAATTTACGGGCCCCTGACTTTTTAACATCAAAATCCAGCTTTTGCAATGTATTCGCCACATCCAGCAGCAAAGGGCGAGAAGCGCTGCAAAAGCACCATCCGAGATAATCCCTCTGTTTCTTTTGATGAAAATAAAGGCCGCCATCGGTATCAAATAATCCGCGGACACAAGCGGTGCTATACGCTAAGTTCTCTCGTATCCATTGCGGGAAGGAAACTTGGTGCGCTATCTTATCCCCTTTTACCATTCCAACGCCTTCCAACATCTCAACCAGTCCGATGCCGGAAAGAGTCAATAAAATCGTATTGTCCTCCTCCCGCACTGTCATGGATGGCCGCTCACTCAAGATCGATTCCCATAATCTCCGAACAAAATCGGCGTACTCCCTATCCCGATTTCGATCTAAAGTAACCCTGACTTGATACTTACTGATCGCTCCATCGCCCAATATTATTCCAACAAGCTCGGCGAATGACTCCGAATATGGAGGGGTAATAAACTCCTTCTTAACATTACAACCCAGACGGCGATATTTTTCCGGATCCTCTCTGCGGCGCTGCTGCGAAACTCTGCCGCCCTTTATTCTGCCCTCAATCGTTCCTAATTTTAAATTTGGTCGCGACATATCACGACCATAACACAACACTGATTAAATATTCATTAAATTTTAAAACTAGCCGATGATGGTACCTTTAAATTCTTTTCCATTCAAGAGCGCGGCGAAGTTCGCCATGTTGCGGCCGTCGATGATGATCGCCTTCACGCCCTCGCGCGCGCCGAGCGCTGCGCCGACGGGATCGACGGGCGCGTGGAGGCCCGGCACCCATTTGGCCGGGATCAACTTGCGATATTCGCGCCAGGTGAGCTCGTGGAACGGCACTGCGTCGGCGTATTTGGCGTGGTCTTTGTTATACACGTGCGCGGGCTTGCCCGCGATCACCGCCTCGTGCACGCCAAAGTCCGCGGCGAGGCGCATCGCAACGTAATCCGTGGACCAGCCCGGACGCCAGCCGGCGGCGATCGTCACGGGGTACTTGGGTTTTTTTATTCTCCCGCGAATATCAATGACCACCGGGTCGGCGACCTCGCGGAATACCGTGCGGAGCAAGTGCGCGTTGAGGCGCGTGGCGTGGATGCCGATCCAGTCCTTGTCATCGTCCGTCACGCTTTGCTCACCTTCTCTGCCGCCTCCTGAAAATTGCGCGACGAGCTTTCCGCCGCCGATCACCAAAACGAATTTAGTGCCGCGCTTAAGGAATGGCGCGAGGAACTTTTTAAAATCTTTCAAGAACTGCACGTCGATGCCGTCCGGGTGCACGATAGAACCGCCGAGCGCGACAACGACGGTTTTGGAGAATTTATACCGCATGCTTCAAGGCCACTTCCTTTTCGAATCCGGGAGAAAATTTTTCGGAACACCAAAGCACTTCTATTCCTAGAATATTTCCTTTATCATCATAATCGAATAAATAGTCTCCCTCTCTCTTGGTGTGAGCAACCTTACCTTTTTTCAGCGCCATATAAAGCGCATCGGCTTCCGAATCGTAGCTTATTTTCATGTTTTTATTTTTCCTCATAAACAGTAACGACCACTACTCTACCCATCCCCTTTATACAATATATTACAGCGAGTGGGGGTTTATTACCACGGCTCCGAATCGCTATCATTCGTCCATTATGGGTAGCGTAACTTTTCCCATATTTAAGCGCATCCTCAACTTCCTGTTTCGTGATCTCTCGTAGATCTAACCGGTACAATGCGTGGTCCGTATATTCTATTTTCATATGGCATCATCACTGATACCATAATGCCCATTAAAACAATGTTAAAAAAACGACCCGCTCCATCACAAATTATACCGAGATTTGTTGGAGCGCTTTGATGCGCTGCTCGATCGGCGGATGCGTTGAGAAGAGCGTGTGCCACCACGAGGCGCCCTTTCCCTTGAACGGCGTGTCAAGCCACATGTGCGCGGTGGAATCCTTCGCGCTCGCCATCGGCGTCGTGTCCACTTCTATTTTACGCAGCGCGGAGATGAGACCCTCCGGATAGCGCGTGAGGAGCACGCCCGATGCGTCGGCGAGCGACTCGCGGCGACGCGAGATCGCAAGTTGGATCAGCATCGTGCCGATCGGCGCGAGGATGGATAGCACGATCGCGGCGATGAAGAATATCTCCTGCGCCTCGCCGTTGCCGCCCCCGCTGCCCGCCACCGCCGAATCCGCCAAAAAAGAGCGAGCGCAGGAAGATGTCCGCGATGAGCGAGATCACGCCCGCAAGCACCGCGGCCACCGTGGAAACGAGGATGTCGCGGTTGCCCACATGCGAGAGCTCGTGCGCGATCACGCCCTGCAGCTCGTCCTTATCCAAGCGCTGGAGCGCGCCCTGCGTGACGGCCACCGCCGCGTGCTGGGGGTCACGGCCCGTGGCAAACGCGTTGATCTGTAATTCCGGCGTGACGTAGAGCTTCGGCATCGGGAGCCCGGCGGTGATCGCAAGATTTTCCACGATGTTCCACAACATCGGATTGTCCGCTTTTTGGATCTGCTTCGCGCGCGCGAGCCCGAGCGCGATCGACGCCGACGAATAATAGCTGATGAACGAATAGACGACGCTGAAGATGAGGGCCCCGATCAGAAATGTCGGATCGCCGTAATACGCCGAGATCGCGTACCCGAGCGCGGCGACCACAATAAAGAACACCACGAACAAAAGCCATGTTCTTCGAATATTCGAAGATTGAAGTGTATAAAGATTTGCCGCCATTTAGAATTTGACCGCGACCGGCTGCTTCTCCGCGTCAGTGAGATCGTTCCCAAAGAAATCCATTTTGGTAAAGCCCATCATGTTGGCAAAAATATTTGTCGGGAAGACCTGGGTCTTCGTGTTGAAGTCGCGAACCATGCCGTTGTAGAACCGGCGCGCGGCCTGGATCTTGTCTTCCGTGTCGGTCAGCTGGTCCTGGAGCGAGAGAAAGTTCTGGTTCGCTTTGAGGTCCGGATAATTTTCCGCGACGGCGAAGAGCGACTTGAGCGTACTCGAGAGCTGGTTCTCCGCGGCGGCCTTCGCGTCGTTGCCGGTGGCCTGCATGGCGCTCGTGCGCGCTTTCGTCACGTCCTCGAACACCGTCTTCTCATGCGCGGCATAGCCCTGCACAGTGGAGACCAGGTTAGGAATGAGGTCATAGCGGCGCTTGAGCTGGACGTCGATGTCCGAAAACGCCTCCTGCGTGCGATTACGCGAGGTAACAAGCCCGTTATACGCCAGAACGAGCCACAGGAGAATCACGACAACGATCGCTATCAATATCCAAGTTATCATATCCCTATTATACCAAGTCATACGATTCGGAGCAACTATTGGGTGCGGTTGGAAAGAAAAACTCCCGCTTCCATATATTCCGTAGCCAAATAAAACAGCATACGCGTTTGAGGGGCTTCGCGGAGGCACGTAGGTGCCGAGCGTGAGGGCGTGCTCAGGAGAGCACGACCCGTCCCCGAAAATGCGTATGCTGTTTTATTTGGCCTTTAGTAATCCCCTCCCATGCCCGGCATTCCGCCACCCATGCCCCCCGGCATGCCCGCATCTTTCTTTTCGGGGATGTTCGTCACCGCGGCGCCAATCGTCAGATAGTTCGCGGCGACCGAGACCGCGTTCATGAACGCGCTACGCGTCACCTTGAGCGGATCGATGATGCCCGCTTCGCGGAGATCGCCCATCGTCTTATTCGTGAGCGCGTTGAAGCCCTTCCACGGCTCGTTACTGCCACGCTTGCTCAACTCATCGATCACGCGATCTGCGGACTCGCCGCTGTTCTCCACGATCGCGCGCACCGGCGCTTCGAGCGCGCGGCGCAAGATCGACACCGCGGCGGATTTCACCGTCTTCTCCGCATCTGGCTTTGAGAACAGTTCGAAGTTGACGTTCAAAAGCGCGATGCCGCCGCCCGGCACAATGCCTTCCTCCATGGCCGCGCGCGTGGCGGCAACCGCGTCATCAACGCGTTGTTTTAGCTCCTTCTGAGCAGACCTCCGTCGGCGCGCCCACTTTGATGACGGCGACGCCATTCGAAAGCTTGCCTAACCGCTCCTGCAATTTCTCCTTATCAAAATCGGAGTCGCTCTTTTTGATCTGTGCCTTGATCTGCGCGACGCGCGCTTCGATATCCTTCTTGTCGCCCTTACCGTCCACGATCGTCGTCACGTCCTTCGTGGAAACCGCACGGCGGGCGCGGCCAAGGTCGGCCAGCTCCGTATTCTCAAACTTTTTGCCGAGCTCTTCGGAGATGAACGACGCGCCGGTGACCGTCGCGATGTCCTGCAACATCTCTTTTTTGCGGTCGCCGAAACCCGGCGCCTTCACCGCGAGCACGTTGAAGATGCCGCGCAACTTGTTCACGATCAACGTGGTAAGCGCTTCGCCGTCCACGTCGTCGGCAACGATCAGCAGTTCCTTCTTGCCGCT
>CAWHOC010000020.1:0-40884 GCA_963830935.1 uncultured bacterium | reverse complement strand
CCTCGGTCGTGTGGCACGCGTCGCCGCATCCCCCGCAGTTGCCCGTCTTCGTGATGTCCGTCTCGCAGCCGTTGGCCACGTTGGCGTCGCAGTTCGCGTGGGCCGAGTCGCACTTGATAGAGCATGTTCCCCCGGAGCAAGTTCCCGTTCCGCCGGCTTGGCTGCACGCCTTGCCGCACCCGCCGCAGTTGTTTGCGTCGGTGTTCGTGTCGATCTCGCAGCCGTTTGCAACGTTGGCGTCGCAGTTCGCGTGGGTGGAGTCGCACTTGATAGTGCACGTTCCCCCGGAGCAGGTTCCCGTTCCGCCGGCTTGGCTGCACGCCTTGCTGCACGCGCCGCAGTTATTGGCGTCGGTGAGGGTATTGGTCTCGCAGCCGTTCGCGGCGTTGCTGTCGCAGCTTGCCATGCCCGCAACCTTGCAGCCCGTCACCATGCACGCCGAGCTTTTGCACAATTCGTTGGCACCCATCCCGCTGCACAGGTGGCCGCACGTCGCGCAGTTGCTCGTATCGTTCGTCGTGTTGATCTCGCAGCCGTTCGAGGCGAGCTTGTCGCAGTCCGCGTAACCGGTGTTGCATTTGACTGAGCAAGTCGACGCAGCGCAGGTCGGCGTATCGTTCGTGGTGCTGCACGGCGTCGCGCACGACCCGCAGTGGTTAGGGTCGGTCGCGGTGTTGACGCACGCGAGATTGACACCGCCGTCGGGCGGGCAAAGCGTGGGTTCGGCGGCGTTCGGACAGCTGCCCCCGCAAGCTCGTTCCGTCACACGTCGGCTTTCCGTTCGTAGGAACGGGGCACGTCGCGCACGAGCTCGTACCGCACGAGCTGGTCGACGAATTGGAGAGGCACGTCGCCGCGGCCCCGTGCCGCACTGTGATTGCCCGGCGGACACACACACTTTCCGCCGTTACAGATGCGTTCCGCCGGTGCACGTCTTGCCGCACGCGCCGCAGTTGTTCGGATTGACCGAGAGGTCGTAACAGGTACCGGCGCCCGGCCCGGCGTCCGCCCCGCAAAGGTTCTTGCCCGGAGGGCAAATGCAGCGCTCTTCGAGCAGATCTCCGTGGCCAGGCATTTCTTGCTGCAACCGCCGCAATTCTTCGCGTCCGTGCTGTGTCGACGCAGCGCAGGGGGCTCCGCACATGGCGAGCGTGGGGACATCTTGGTCGCCACATGGCACGCAGCTCCCGCCGACACAGCCGCCCGAGGCTGGACACGCCAATCCGCACGCGCCGCAGTTGTTCGAGTCCGTCAGCAAGTCCGTACAGAAGTAAGGCGCGGCCACGACGCCGCCGGACCCGCCGAGGTAGCGGCCCCGCCGCCGCCGTCGACCACGGCGCCGACACAAGCCTGCTGGCTCGTCGGGCACGTGCAGGCGCTGTCGACGCATGTCGCGCCGGTGGGGCAGGTTTCTCCGCAGTTGCCGCAGTTGTTTGGGTCGCTCGTCGTCTGGACGCACGTTCCGGCGTCGCCCGAGCCGCAGAAGTGCTCGATGCCGGCGCACATGCACGTGCCGCCCTGGCACGGCGCGCCGCCCGGGCACACGGTGCCGCACCCGCCGCAGTTCTTCTTGTCGCTCATCGGGTCGATGCAGACGCCCGTTGCACACCGCTCCCGAACAGGCGTTCGCCGCGTCCGCGCCCGCTTCTCCATCTTTCGCCCCGTCGCGCGTCCCGGGCCCCGTACCCCCCTCCGCGGTCGTTCCCGTCGTCGCGTCTACCTCTCCGATGTCGGCTTCGAACGGCTGAAAGTTCCAAACATTCGCGCAGCCGACAACACAAGCCAGTAGCGCGGCCCCAAGGACGAATAGAATTGTTCGGAACATAGGGTCACCATGTGCCTCTCAAGACAAACCCCCCACCCTCATGCGTCACCGTCGGCGCAATGGCGTTGTTCCGCAATTTGCCTTTAAAGACCTTATGCGCCGATTTTTCCATTACATTCATTGTAATACACTTTGCAAAACGCGGCGTGATTTGCGAAACGCGCGCGCGTCGTGTATCGTTTTTAGGTTCGCGGGCGGCGATGCCGGCGCGCGCGGGTATGGTTCAGTGGCAGAACGCGACCTTCCCAAGGTTGAGACACGGGTTCGATTCCCGTTACCCGCTCACTACAGTTTGCTACACTTAAGGTAATGGATCTCGCGGTCATCGATACGATCTCGCAAGTGGGGCTATTCATCGCCACGCTCGGATTGGTGTTCGTCGCCTATTACCAGGTAAACAAGATCCGCAGCCAGAGCAACGCGGACTTCATCGCGCGGCTCAACCGCGAATTCTTTTACGAGAGCGCGACCAACCGCGCGATCGTGAAAGCGATCGAGGAACATCGCCCCATCCTCCACGGCAACAGCGGGGATTTCAACGAATACGAACTGCGCGCGTACCTGCGCTATTTTGAGATGATAGAACGGTTCATCGCGGAGGACGTCATCTCGCTCGAACTCGTGGATGAGATGTTTGGGAATTATATCGCCCGCGCGTGGGAGAACGACGAGGTAAAGGATTTTGTGGCGCGCATGCGGACCGACCGGAAAGACAAGCGCTACCTTGAGCACTTTGAGCAACTCGCGAGGAAAATCCTAAAAAGGAAAGTCAGCTCCGCTGATCCGTGGATGTCGTTGAGACCTATGGGCGCCTGGCGCCTATTGGGGATTCGCCGCCTTAAAGGCGACTGCCCGGCTTGAGTAAGCGGACACGACGCCATTCGCCATCGTCCATCCCGTCGGAATCGTGCTCGTTCCCGTGTTATAGGTATGGCTATATCCATCTCCAGAACAGAAACGATTGCCGTCGGTCTCTCCCGGATACCACGTGCAGTCGAATGTCGAGGTGGACGAATACGTGCCGCTCGGCGGGCCTTCTCCAAATTGTGTAACCTCGATGATGAGCCCATTCGCCATCGACGGTGTGATGCTCACGGCGTCAGGGATGCTCGCATTTGTGCTCGACTGCTCGCCAAAACTATCGAACGTATCGGTATCGTATGACGAAGATGCCGCACCTGACACGTCATAGAGCATATAGTTCTCGTCACTACTATTTTCGGTGACGGTCATATTGAGGACACCGCCAGGTGCCTGGTTATTTTGAGCATAAGCAAATTTGGGAGCCGAAGCGCCGCCCGCGCCCGTGATGTGCCATGTATTGCCCGCGGTGTCAGTAATGCTCTGCAGGGTAAAGTTGGTATCCGAATCGGTCAGCACCATAAGGTTCCCCGTGGAAGGCATCTCGACATGCTGTGCCGCTGCAGAGGTCGTCCACACGTACATCATGTGGTCGATGTGAATGCCCGATCCGTGCGGAGTACCCGCATTCGCCGCCTTGAAAGCGATCGCGGTGCAGTGGGCGGGATTACCGGTGTATCCGGTAAAGATCATAGAAGGGCTCAGTGTTCCAGCGCTCGGCTGAATATACATTTCAGCTCCCTACACCGAGATTGCTCATGTCCGCGGTCAAAAGCGTTCCACTGCTCATCGGTGTGATGGCAGTCACGTTGGCGTTGCCAAGCCCGTTCACGGCGATGCATCGATCGTAGATCAGATCACCCGGCTGGGTCGTCGTGATAGAACTCGCGGTGAGTGTGGGACCGGAAGAGATAAGTGTAGCAACCGGAGTGCCATCCACGGACGAGGAAGCGGCGATGCCGCTGAATTCAGTGAAGTCCCATGTGGCGGTGTTTGCAGCGGAACCGAGCGTGAGCGTGATCTGGTTAACGCCGGCGGCCGCGCCTGGTGTGTAGTACAGATAGGTGTCAAAACCATTTGCCGCGTCCGACTCCGACGACGCCGCGTACCACGTGTTGCCCTCATTGTCGGCAACCGACGTCACCGACGCTCCATGGCTCACGGTAAAGCCGAACACAAGAAGGTTGTTTGCCAAACTTGGATTCGGGAGCGGGATCGTCATAACGGTCGCGGGCTCATAGCTCTGCCCCGCGTGCACCGACTGCACCATCGTGATGGACACGGGATTGCTCGCGAGCGTCGTCGCGCTCGTGGAAGACGATTGGGCGGAAACATTTCCCGCCGGATCCTGGGCCACAACCGCGTATGTGTAGGTCGTCGACGCGGTGAGTCCCGTGTCCGAGAACGAGATCGTCCCGGCGGTCGTCGTCGCCACCCACGCGCCATTGCGATACACGCCGTAGCTCAATTGGCTCGGCGAGTTATCGGGATCGATTGAAGCGGTCCACGAGAGGTTGATCTGCGAAGATGATATCGCGACCGCGGAAGGGTTTGTGGGGGCGGAAGGCGCGGTCGTATCAACATTGTTCACGTTCACGACGATCGAAGCGCTCGTCGTCGCATTCCCCGCGCCATCCGTCGCCCTTGCAGCGAGAGCATGGAGACCATTTGTGGCTCCGGTCGTATCCCAATATATAGCGTACGGTGACGACGTGACCACCGCTCCGAGCGGAGCGCCGTCGAGCAGGAACTGGACGCTCGCGACGCCGGACCGTGATCTGCCCCACGACGACCGGATCGGTCGCGCTTGCGGAGATCAGTGTGGACGTGCCGCTCACCGTGGAGCTCGGCGCGGGCGCGGCCATGGAGACCACCGGCGCGGTCGTGTCGGGAGTGAGCAATGTCGTGGCACTGGTGCTGGACGACTGGCTGGAGACATTGTGCGCGGCGTCGAACGCCGTCACGGTATAGGTATACGTGGTATTTGGGGTGAGGCCCGCGTTAAGGAATAAACTCGACACCGTGCTCGTGCCAACCTGCGCAGCATTCCTGAACACTTGATATCCGGTAACGCCAACGTTATCGGTGGACGATGTCCACATAAGATTGATTTGCGAAGACGATGTCGCCACCGCGACGAGATTGAGCGGCACGCTGGGCGGCTGGAAGCTGTCCACGACGGCTGATGTCTTGAAGGTCGCATCCGATCCAATTTTTTCATTGCCCGCGGCATCCTTTGAACGCGGGCGGTAATGATACGTGGTAGAGGCTAAGAGTCCCGAGAGGAGAACACTGTGCGAAGTGACCAAGCTGGTGTCGAGCGTGGTCGTCACGCCATAACTTGTTGAGGTGCCGTAATTAACCTGATCGTCGCCGGTTCATTCGTGGTCCACGTGATCGTCGCCGAATTTCCGGTGATGTTCGTGGAAGTGACCGCCGAGATGGTGGGCGCGGTGGTATCAAGCGTGATCGTGCTCGTGACCGACGCGGACCAATTGCCCGCTGGATCTTCGAATTGCGCGTAGACCGTCTTTCGTCATCACCGCCGTAAGCGTCCATACCGTCGTCGTGGCATATGCCTGCGGCGTCGAGAAGCTGCTGCTCGTATTCGAGAATCGCATGAACGAAACCGTGCCGAGGTCATCCGTAGCGGAGAGCGTCAACGTCGCAGCCGTTGAATTGGTTGCCGATGCCCCGCCATCGATGACGACCGACCCGGTTGGCGCCTGGTTATCTACCGTCACGGAAACAGAGGTCGATGTTCCCACATTACCCGCGGCGTCCCTCGCGCTCGCCGAAAGCACATGCGAGCCGTCCGTAGCTGGTGTTCGTGTTCCAGCTGATCAAATACGGAAGGGTAGTGATCTGACTGCCGAGCGCGGCGCCATCCAAATAGAATTGCACGCCGGTGACGCCGACATTATCCGAAGCGGTGGAAGAGATGGTGACGATACCGCGCAAGAGAGCGCCGTTCACGGGCGCCGCGATAGATACCGTAGGCGGCGTCGTATCGGGAGTATTCACCGTCACGGTGACATGAGCGACGGCGGTGCCCTGGGAACTCGAGGCAGTAAGCGTATACGTAGTGGTGACGGCCGGAGATACGACGATGGTTCCCGTGGGGATCGTGATCGATCCTACGCCGGTATCGATGGCCGCGGAAGAAGCATTGGAAATATTCCACGAGAGGGTCGTACTGCTGCCCTGCGAGATCGTGGAGGACGAAGCGGCGAAGGAATTGATGACGGGACCGGCTTGTGCCGACTTGAACGCCGCCGCAAAAAGGATCTCCTCGGCTGGAGCCGACCCGCTCCACGAGATCGACGCCGTGCCACTCCCCAGCGCCACATTTTCAACGTCCTCGCCGCCCGTGTCCACGCCCACCGCGCCGAATCTCTGCGTGGAGGCGGAACCAAGAATATTGCCCGCGTTCACAGAAGTGAGCGACCCGCCTTCTGTTGCTAAAGCCCCGACGACCACATCCGTTCCGCTTGTGGTGAATGATGGCGTTGTGAGGGTCGCGGCGTTCGTGCCCGTCTGGGTGCTCGAAACATCAAAAGGGATCGTTGCGTTAAGGCCGCTGAATTCCCAAAGGAGCGCGCGCGGGAAGGACGATTTTGAAAGCGTGGAGGATACCACGAGCGCCGTCGATCCAGTTATGCTCTTTGCATACCACAAGCAACCGGAAAGGACGGTAGTGATATCTTTGCAACCGATCTTGGTATAGGCATTCCCCATACTGTCATGCACCGAGGTAGGATCGCCGTTCTCGTTCTTAGTAAAGACGACGATAGTATTGCCTGAGGAGGCGTTCACGGCGGGGAGCGTGAGCGAGCCTGCAGAGCTTGCCGTTGTTACGAGCGTTGCGGCTTTTGCCATGTTACCGACCGAAAAGACCACAAGCCCAAAAACCAGGGTTTTTAATATTGTTTTCATTACCTCCATCCTATAGATAAGTACCACCCGATGTCAAGAATTTACTAGACCACATCTCATCAGTCTGTCGAAGTCGTGGATGTCGCCGACGGCACGATGATGATCATCGTCTCGCCCGGTTTTTTATAGTTGAAGCGCGCGCGAAGCTCTTTTTCCAGATTGGTGGGGTTCGAAAGATATTGCACTTCCTGCTGTAAACTTGTCTCCTGCGTTTGTGCTTTTGTGAGGTTCGCCTGCACGTCCGCCAGCTGGCCGCCGAGCGACCATTCCTGCCCGACGAAAGAGAACACCTGCACACCGATGACGATGAGGAATAGCGAGAGCACGACGATGGCGGCGATCTTCATGGCTTTAGTGTAGATTGTTAAAAAAAAGTAAACAAGTGTCGATCCTCCAGTCCTGAATTCGCAAAAAATTTGTGACCTCAGGGTTGGAGGGTGGCGCGCTTTCGCAAAGCGCACCACCCATGTTTTCGTTCTCGTCACCGAGCACGGCTCGGCGCCAGTTTGTCGAGCAGTGTCGCTCCCCTCATAAAAAGGAGAGCTCCTGCGATGATGAGCGCGGCGGCGATGTACTGCCCGCACGAATCCGTGACCCAACGGTAGGTCTGTGGATCCTGCCCATTTGAGAGCAGGCCGGTAAGGGCACCCGTGATGATGGCGAACACCCCTGCCGCCATCACTATGACCCCCCCCATCGTCTTCAAAAAAACGATTTTCTTCATAGCAGCCCACTCCAAAGGGCTACCAGAATACTACCATGTTATGGTAGTATTGTCAATATCCCGTATTTCGCCCGCTTTTCCTACTTTTTTAAGAATCTCCCGGAACACCTCCGGCGAGATGTCCACGCGAGCGCCGGCCTGAAGGCGCTCTTTGCCCTTCTCCTGCTTCTTCCACAACTTCATCTTGCGCGTGCGGTCGCCGCCGTTCTTGCCGAAGTTGCCGAGCTCTTTCTTCATGGCCGGGATCGTCTCGCGCGCGATGATGCGTCCGAGCGATTTTGCCTGGAGTGCCTGCGAGAACTGCGCCTTCGGCAAAAGCTCTTTCAGGCGCTCCACCGTCTGGCGTCCTTCGCGCTCAAGATCTTTTTTGGGAACAATGCGCGTCAGCGCAGGAACCACTTCGTTCACCACCACGATCTCCAGCTTCTCCACTTCCGACTCGCGCTCCCCCGCCAGCTCGTACGTGAACGACGCATATCCCTGCGATACCGACTTCATGCGATCGTCAAAATCGCGGATCAGTTCGCGGAGCGGCATCACGGCCTGGATGAGTAAATTCTCGCCGATATTTTTCACTTCGCTGATCTCGATATCGAACACGGTCTGCATATTGAGCACGGCGCTCAAATATTGCTGGGGTGTAAGAATTTCCAAATTGACGAGCGGCTCCCATACTTTTTCCGGATGATCGGGAAAGTCCTGGGGTTGCTTGATCACAAACACCTTTCCCTTATCCTGCACGCGGTACGCGATGGACGGAAAGCTCGTCAGAAACGTCAGGTTATATTCCCGCTCGAGGCGGCTTGAGATGATCTCAAAGTGAAGCTGGCCGAGGAAGCCCACTTTCAATCCGCGGCCGAGCGCTTCGTTGGAATCCGGCTCGAAGCTGAGCGCGGCGTTGTTCAAACGCAATTTCTCGAAGCCACGCTTCAGATCATCAAACTTCGTTTCGCCATCGGGATAGAACGAGATGAAGACCACCGGCGCGGGTTCGCGATAACCGGGGAGCGCCAGTTCGCTCTTGCGCGCGCTGCCCAGGCCGGTCGAGTCGCGGTTCGCAAGGATCGTGTCGCCGATGTGCACGAGCTCCGGCTCTTTGAGGCCGGTCGCGATGTAGCCGATCTCGCCCGTTTTGAGCTTTTCGGTCGCTTTCATATCCGGTGAAAAATATCCCACTTCCTTTGCTTTGAAGCCGTCGGCGCTCGCCACGAGGTGCATGTCTTCCGTACCGAACTCCCCGCCAAACACGCGCACGTTTGCGATGATTCCCTTGTGATCGTCATACATCGAGTCAAAGATGAGTGCTTTTGAAATAGTATCCTGTCCGGCTGCGGCGCCGTGCCCAACCTTCGGCGGCGGCACAAGCTTTACCACCGCTTCAAGCAACTCCTTCACGCCCGCGCCGGTCTTTGCCGAAACACGGAACACTTCGTCGGCGTCACGCCCAAAAGCTCCGCCGTCGCTTCTACTACTTTCTCAATGTGCGGCAGAGCAAGATCGATCTTGTTCACCGCGGGGATGATCCGCAATCCCGCCTTTTGCGCGCCACGCAAGTTGGAAAGCGTCTGTGCCTGGATGCCCTTCGTGCCGTCTATCAATAGTATGCCGCCCTCGACGGCGTTCAGCGCGCGCGAGACCTCGTACGCAAAATCGGAATGGCCCGGCGTGTCGATCAGGTTCAAAACGAACCTCGTGCCCGCGTGCGGACCGGATGCGGGCGTATACTCCATGCGTACCGGCGCCATCTTGATCGTGATCCCCCGCTCCCGCTCGAGGGGCATCCGGTCCAGGTACTGCGCCTGCATCGAGCGCATCGGCACCGTGCCCGTCATCTCAAGCAGACGGTCGGCGATCGTTGATTTTCCACTATCAATATGCGCAATGATGACGAAATTGCGGATGTGTTCCATTGCGGCCAGTATATCCTATTTTTAATGATTTTTTAATGCCCAATCGTGTATGGTATTACAAAGTCGTAAAAATATAACATAAACATGAGCGTTACCAAAGAAATTGAATTGAGTCGTCGACGGCGTTATGATGAGGCCATGGCAGATCTCAATGGGGAAATTGCGGCGTATGAAAAAATGCAGGCCTCCTTAGAAGCCGAACATATGGGGAAGTGGGTTGTCATCCATGATGGCGTACTCATCGCGACATACGACTCATTCGAAGCAGCCGCTGATGATGCGGTGGAAAAATTTGGGCGCGGACCATTTCTTATCCGACAGGTCGGCGCACCGCCGATCGTGTTGCCCGCATCGGTAATGCACTACCCAGAACATGGCCCGGACGAAATGTGGATTTAACAACGCGCCGGACGGCACGCCTGGTTCTAATTTATTGATGCTTTTCGGTCCAACACTTTTTGTCGATATTGGATTTGATCCAAACTATAAGCCTCATAATGAATTACCACCAGCCCCGAGCGTACAGGGAGCGCAGGCACTCGTCGATACGGGTGCAGCGGAAAGTTGCATTGATAATTTAATGGCCGCCGAGCTCAATCTGCCCATCGTCAATCGTCGACCCATCTCCGGCGCGCACGGCAGTCATCCCACTAATATATATCTGGCACAAATACATGTTCCTTCGCTGAAATTCACCATTCATGGTGAATTTGCCGGTGTCGATCTCGCCGCAGGTGGGCAAGTACACAAAGTGCTCATTGGAAGAACATTCCTGCGACATTTCACCATGGTCTACGAGGGTGCCAATGGAGCGGTGACGCTTTCCAACGAGAAATAAACTATATCTTCTGCAACGTCAGCGTGAACATCAGGCGCCCCGGCGTGCTCGTGGATTCGTACGTGAAGCTCGCGATCTGGTTTTCGGCGAACACATACCCGAGCGGCGCGTCCACTTCGATCTTGTAATCCCCCGTCGCGCCACTCGGGCGCTCGAAGACGAATTGATATTGTTCGCCGGGCGTGGGCGTCGAATAGAGGTCGTGCGAATAGTTGAGTGAGAGCGTCGTCGTCGATCCCGCATACGTGCGATTCCACACGGCGAACACCTGTTTGCCAAATTCCTCTTGCGTGCTCACTTTGGGATAGCTGAAGCTCTGCTGCGTGGTGGAATCGATCGCGAGCACGAGCGGGTCGGTGCTGTATCCGCTGCGCGCATAGTTAATCGGTGCGGGAACGGTCTTTGCGATCCCGCCGCTCTCATTATTGAGCGTACTCCCGTTCGGCACGAAGATCTGCATGTAATCCTGATTCGTCGTTTGATACCACCAGTTCGGACTTTGGTTGCCGTTATGGGTGCGCTTGATGATCAAACTGTCCGTGACAGTGCCGCTGCTATCGATCGAGGCATCGTACGTGACGTCCTGCGCCATATACAGTTCCGACTTGTCGCTGTTCACGTCCGCGTTCGCGATCGCGAGATAATCGCCGTTGAAATTTTCCGGCAGCTGATAGACGTCGCCCGCCGCACCATTCGCGGTGGCGAATGTTTCGAACGCGGGGTTTGTGGAGTAGACCATCGCGTCCTTGTTTGCGATCCAGCTGACCGCCAAAGCGAGGATCTGTTGTTTTTGGGCGTCGGTGGATGAGGCAAGCCGTTGGAAGACCGCCGGATAAAGCTGTGCAATGATCGCTTTCGGATATGTGGCATTGCCGGCGCCGGACGACGCCTTCCCTTGTGCCTGCCCTGCCTGCACGATCTTCTGGATCTGCGTCACAAGGTTGTCCGATGTGAAGGTGGTCGACGCGACATCGATCGGCCCCGTCACGGAGAGCAGGTCTTCCATCGCTTGCGGCGTCACCGCAACCACGCCGTCGAATGTTGTGGATGCATACAGACCCGACCGTTCGAACATATTGATCGTCTCCGACGCGGACGTCGGGAAGTCAAAGAACCAGTTCGCGTCGGCGGGGCGAAACGCGGTCTCCTCAAGCTGAAGTGGCGCCGGCGGAACGATCTTTTGCTTGAACGCGACATTCACATCGGCGACGTCATGAAACGCAATGTTAGTGACGTTCCCCCCGCTTATGGAAACATCCGCATAGCTTCCCAAAAATCCTCCGCCCGGACGCATCTCTGAAGGGTTCTGGAAAAGGACCAGAATATGGTGCGTCGTCGAGGCGTCCGAAAGCCACGGCACGAACGCGTTCAAAAAACTTTCCGCGCCCCCGATCTGGGTCTTCAACGCCAGATAACCGCTCCCGCTGATCTGTGAAACGCCTCCGAAGTACGATTGCGCGCCGGAAAGAGCGTTGCTGTCCGCATCGAGCGCGGCGAGGGTGTCACGCGTGCTTCCGAGGTCGGCGGCCAGCGTGCTGCTCCCGTTCGGAGATATAAAAGTGAACGCATCATTCTCGATGTTCGCCATATCTTCTGAAAGTATGGCAAGCTGACCGGCTAGATCGGTGAAGGAATGGATCGCGCCGTTGCTCCCGCCAAAGAGCGAGACGAGCGAACCCCACACTCCCGCCGCCGACGTGGAGGCGTTGAGCGACGAGAATTCCTGCGCGGCGGACTGCGGCTGAAGGTTCTGCAGATCGCTCACGCCCGCCTGCAATGTCCCCACCTGCGACGAGATCGTCGCCGCCACTTCATGCCTGATGATATAGTACGACGCGATAAAACCACCGATGAATATCGCCATAAGCCCCGTGACACCCCATATGATGCCGCGCGGCAGCGGGCGGTTGTCTTCGCCGCGGAACCGCCAGTAGTTGCGGTTCGTCACCGGGATGTCGCGCAGTTGCTCGCCGTTCTCCTTTACCTCGCGCTGGGTGATCTTTACGAGTTCGTCCGCGCGGATATCCTCCGCGGCGTGATCTGAATGCAATTTCTTCTCCGGTTCGGCCATAGAGATATTTTACCACGACATTACTACGGGCGTGATAGCGAGCCCAATATATTTCAGATATATTTAATCCGTTTTTGATAGCATAACAGGATGCTACAAACCTATTTCCTCACACTCCTCGATTGGTGGAAGATCCACATTCTGCTAAAAAATAAAAACGCAGTGCGTTTCTTCAAAAAAGCTGAAGTTTGGTGGTGCAGCATCGGAATGAATGTCGGCGTGGAAATATACGGTAAGGGCAGAGATTTTTCGCGCCCGGTTATTATATTCAAAAAATTCGATTCGTGTTCATTCCTAGGAATACCGCTTACCACACAGATAAAAAACGGCGGGTGGTATATACCGATTCTATTTGGCGGAAAAGAACGGACGGGCTATCCTTTCACAGATAAGAGTATTTGATGCCAAACGCTTATTATGGAAATTGGGAGACCTTACGAGCGATGATTTTAAAAACCTCCAAATCAAGTTTATTGAATTCTATAGCACATAAAATCAGTCGCCCCACACCAAAACGTTTGGCACGGGGCGCAGTGGGTAAATCCCAAAAATCTATCTCCATCATCATATCAGCCGAGCAATAAATGTCAAAAGGTTTTTAATCAAAATTTAATCTTTTAAAAACGTACATTTTATTTCTGATTAGCAATCTCAATCACTGCCGCAAGAAGCGATGGAAGTTCTTTTATGCCCGTGCTTCCGCTAAAATGTTCCCTACCATGTTCAATGATGATTCGGGCGCCAAGCTCCCTCTCAAAAATTTCTGAATCGCTGAGCGGAACCAGTGGATCGTCATCGGAAAATATCGCGGAAAATTTTGGACAGTGAAATTTTATCGTTGCCCACGGCATCGGTGTTTCGAGCCACGGCTTGGCGATATTACGATCCTCTTTGGTCTCATATGAAACGTCGGTGAGATGCACCCATGGCGCAAGGAAAACCGCTCCTCCAGTGATGGCCCCGTCCGGCAATGAGCCAAGAAATCTCAATATCGTTTGCGCACCGATGGAATGCCCCACGAGAAAAGTGTCACCGTCCGGCACCCCGACCTGCTGTGCCAGAAAAGATATCCATGAACCGATCTCTGGGCGTAAAGGTTCCGGCATTGCGGGAGCATGTACTTCTAAATCATGCTTCTCCAGTTGTTCCTTCAGCCATGGAAAACAACCTTCGTCGGGACGTCCGTCCCACCCATGAATGATAAAAACTCTTTTCATGTAAGTAAGTATATCAACCACAAGAAGCGACGGGGGGGTCCCTTGGAGCGGAGTAAGGATTTAGTCCACCCTCCAGGGCGCAGAGAATTTTCCCTCCCTTACGAGCACCTTTCCGCGCCGCCAATAATACCAGCCACCCAAGAATGTCAGGATGATGATCGGCGAGGCAACGGCTATCGGGAGGAAACTTTTAAGAAACAGCGAGACAACGCCTGCGATAATAAGGAAGATCGTACCAACGACATAATTAATGATCGCACTGATCTTGGTCTGCCATCCTTCAACTTTATAAGCTGTGGAAATTATTTTATCAGTCGTGCTTTCTTGCGGCTGCTGCTGCTCCGGCGGTTGCTGTGGCGTGATGTTATTTTCGTCCATGGTATATGCCATTCAAGATTATATACCGGCCCCTCCCCCGATATTGATATTCATCGGTCCGCCCGGCGGCGCGATCTCCTGAAATGGCACTCCCAAAAATGTAGCGATCAGATTGGCTTCGGCGACTTCCTTGCCCGATCCTTGCATGAGTATCGCAGGTCCGGAAAACACACCGAAAGAATTGGTTTGATGGTCTAGCGGCAATTCTTTTCCATCTTTGAAGATAATAACCGATTGTGATATCGGTATCTGCTGCACCCTGCCGCCTCGCTGAGTGCTACCCACCATGCGCCAGGACTTTCGCGTTTCGATGCGGAGTACGTCGGCAACGGCATATGTCGCCGCCCTTCCTCCGATCAACCGTTTCGTCTGATACATGATCTGCCCACGCGTCTTATTCATATCGATGGTTATCGATGAACTGAATAACACAATTCCCAACCCAACGATGAAAAGTACGATGGCAACCCATATTACCGCCGGACCGAATGTGGAGGAGAAAATCCCAACAACGATGGCGGCGAGCGCAATCAAGATGCCAACGACAATCGCTCCCACGTTGCCGTCTTTAAGTATCATTTCGTCCGGTGCCTGATTTATTATTTTCATAATGAGATTACGGTGTCGCCGGAGGAACGGGATTCGCCGGTGCGGCCATTGAAAAGTGCCTCTTCACGGCAAAATAATATACGATGGCGCCAATAAGATTAAAGAGAAGTAGAATAATTATCCACAAGGCCTTATCGTGAATCGGCTTTGAGATCGCATGTATGAGCATGATCAGCCAGAAGATGAATGCAAGAACGCCTATCACTGCGAAAAGGACGAGCAGTGCAAAACCGATGCCTAAGAACGTGCCGGCCGTGCCGAATATCTTATCGCACGGCACCGGTTGTCCGTTTACCGTACAGTTTGCCGTCGAGGTTGCCGCAGGAGCACCGGAGGGATATGTGGTTTGGGCGAACACCGTACCACATCCTATAAGAATCATGGTCGCCACGACGCTGACTATAGCCAATCCTTTTCGACTCATTAGCTTTATTCTAGCATATTCGCTCTGAAGCCCGGTGTGCTTTTGGGGAAGCTCGCGGAGGCAATACCGGCTTGGTCGCTCATTCTGATGAGCGCGGCATTGCCGAGCGGCAACGGACGGCTCGCCGCAGGAGCGAGCCGGACCGTGGTTCCCCAACAGCACACCGGGCTTCAGAGCGCGAGTTTTGTATAATGAGACTACATGTTCAAGAAACTCACTTCCTGGTGGGCGGCGACGGCGCTCGTGCTCATCTGCATCACGTCGTTCGGACTCATGCTCTGGGCTTCACGCACCGATTCCGCGATCCGCGATGAGCTCGCGCACATCCCCGCCGGCTACGGCTATGTGAGCCAGTTGAGCTATGACCTGAACCCGGAGCATCCCCCGCTCATAAAAGCGCTCGCGATGCTGCCGGTCATGATGTTCGTCCATCCGACATTCCCCGTGAACAATCCCGCGTGGACGCAAGAGTTGAACGGCGAATGGGACATGGGTGAGGCGTTTCTCTATCAGTCCGGCAATGACGCGAACGCGATCATCCAGGTCGGACGCGTGATGCCGATCCTGATCACCATCCTCACCATCCTCCTCGTGTATTTCCTGGCGCGGCGGCTGATGGGAAAGCTGTGGGCGCTCCTGCCGACGTTCCTCTTCGCGCTCGACCCGACGGTGCTCGCGCAAGGGCACTACGTGACGACGGACCTCGGCGCCGCGTTCGGCATCCTCCTCTCCATATTCTTCTTTTTGAAATATATCGATGACCCTTCCACGAAGCACCTGTGGTACGCGGGGCTCGCCTTCGGCATAGCCCAGCTCACGAAATTTTCCACGCCCCTGCTCGTCCCGCTTTTTATCTTCCTCTTCATCGTATTATGGCTGCGCGATCTCGCGGCGCAATGGAGCGTGACCGACGCTTCGCACCGGATGAGAACGTTCCTCGCGCGCCTCGGCCGCTACGCGTGGAAATGTATTTTAATATTCGTGATCGGTTACGCGATCATCGTCTACCCGGTCTACTTCCTCTTCACGAGTGGCTATCCGATCCAGAAACAGATCTCCGATACGACGACGACCCTCGCATCGTTCGCTACCGGTCCGACGCCACCTGGAAAAATTTGCGACAAGATACGCTGTCTCGCCGACGCGGATATCTGGATGTCCAAGCATTACGCCACGCGTCCGATCGCCGAATATACGCTGGGATCCTGATGGCGCTCCAGCGCGTGGACGGCGGCAACACTATTTACTTCTTAGGAAAGGTGCGCGGGACCGGCGGCTGGATCTACTTCCCGGTACTCTTCCTACTTAAGGAGCCTATCCCGACGCTTATCATCGTTTTCCTCGGGCTCGCGCTTGCGTTATGGTGGACCATCAAAAGAACGGTGCGGAACAGGGGCGGCCGCGGAGTCGGGATCGGGCGACGAATGCGCAGCTATCTTACGGATCATTTCGGCGAGTTCTCGCTGGCGTCGTTCGTCGTCCTTTACTGGGGATACAGCATGCACAGCCCCCTCAACATCGGCATCCGGCACATTCTCCCCACGATCTCGCTCATTTTCATCCTCGCCGCCGTCGTGTGGAAGCAATGGATCATGCAACTGAACCTGAACGTCGCGGGATTGACGGAGGCGTTTGCCTCCGCTGCCCGGTCGTTCGTGGCATCAATGGCAAAATATATTTTCCTCATCTTACTCCTCGCGTGGCTTCTGCTCGAAACGCTCTTCGCCGCGCCGTACTTCCTTTCGTACTACAACGAATTCGGCGGCGGCGTCGGGGGCGGCTATCACTTCGTGGACGATTCCAATTATGACTGGGGGCAGGACCTGCTCCGCCTGCAATCGTGGGTAAATGCCAATCCTCAAGTGGACACGATAGCAGTGGATTACTTCGGCGGCGGCAATCCGCAATATTATCTCGGCGCGAAAGCGGTGCCATGGTCATCATCGATGGGCGACCCCGCCGATCACGGCATCCACTGGCTCGCCGTTTCCGTGAACACACTCGAGCTCGCCATCCAACCACTCGCGGCGGGACAATCCCGCAACGCGTCGAGTACATATTCGTGGCTCACCGCACTCCGCGCTTCCACCGCCGGGGTCAATGCCTCCGGCACATGGCTCGGCGGCGATATGGGCAATGTTCCCACGCCGGACGCGCGCGCAGGGACGTCGATCTTTATCTATCACCTCCCTTAACGCCCCGCCAGCCAAATGGCTTGACATTTATACAAAATGGTGCTATATTAACACCATGGATTTCTTTGAGACATTCGTCGACGGAATCGTAAACCTGATCACGGGCTTCATTGAGGCCATGATCAACATCTTCTAATTCCGCCTTATTTCTTATTTATAGAACAGGCGGTTTTGCGTACGGCAATCGATATATTGTAATTTGTCGAATGTTGCCGTGAGCATAAGTTTTCGAATGACGGGCAGATATTCATCTGCGGGGAATTGCAAACTGAAATAGATCATGGGGCCGTTCGCGGTCAGTACGTTTACCTCCTCAAGCGAGAGATCGTTGAGCTCGATGCTCCGTATGGCCAATCCGCTTTCCTTCAACACGTCCATGATGGAAATGAAATTGGCCAAAAATTCGTCCGACAATACTTTCTGATCCAAGCCGCGCGGCGCCTGCGCGCGGTCATAGACCACGAACACCAGATCTCCCTGTGTCTCCCCCGCCTTTTCGAATATCGTGCCGGCGTTGTCGAACCAATAGCACAGCGCGCTCGGGGTGCCGATGACGCCAGTAGTGAATGTCCCCGTAGCGATCGCGCCCGCCCCTGCCGGCTGCGCCGAAAAACACCATATGCCGAATGGCGAACGCTCCGTGACGGTAATCGTCACGGTGTGAGAGAAATAATCCTTGGAAACGATCGCAGTCGCGAGCTGCGGAATCATCGCGAGGTCCTTTTGCGGGATGACGTCGGGCCAGAGCACCATATTACCGAATGTGAGCGAGGCGGCGAACAAATGATCGCGCGGCGCGGCGGCGGCTTCGGCAAGCGCGACAACGTCCGCGCTCGGGATCGCGCTATTCCCCTGTACCACGACACTGTCCACGCGAAAGACCGGCGAATGGAAGATGAACCATTGCACGATGAAGAATATCGCGTAGAGGACGATCAGCCCGAGCGCGATAAAAAGGTACGCGCGAATGCGCCTACGCCTCTTTCTTCGGTCCGAGATATACGGCGCGATCTGCATGGACTAATCATACCGCACTTCACTTTTCCAATAATATTTCAATGGGATAAACATCTATTGCTGGTTCTTCGTAGGGATGTACTTCGTTGATAGCCTTTAGGACATCTTTCAGGATCGATCGCTCACAAACAGTTTCTATTCTTTCCTCCTGAACTTCTTCAGACTGTCCCACTCGGCCAACGGCTGGATGAGCACCCTCCATCGGTAGGAATCTCCCCGTCCCTACAGATGAAAAAGTGCAGAACGAATACTTGCCGATCTTTCCCGCTCCTGCTTTCCCTAACGCTTCCCGTATCCTATCGGCGTGCTCCAAAGGGGCAAACACGACAATTTTTACCGCGGGAGTTAACTCGGACATATCTCTATCCGATTATTTTCTTCCCAACATATTTTTGTAAAACCTCCGGTACCGCTATTTTTCCGTCGGCCATTTGATAATTTTCAAAAATGGCAATCAAAATGCGCGGCGAGGGCAGTGCTGTATTATTCAACATGTAAACATACTTCCGCTCACCGGTCTTCGCATCGGTATATTTGACGTTCAGGCGGCGCGATTGCCAGTCCGTAAAGTTGCTCGCGGAGCCGGTCTCGGCCCAGCGGTTCATACCCGGAAGCCACGCCTCCGTGTCGTACTGTTTGTACTTTCCCGCGCCGAGGTCGCCGGTGCAGATGAGCAGGCGTCGGTACGGCAAGCCAAGCTCCTCGTGCATCTCGCCGGAGATCGCCACCATCTCGTCTTGCAGTTTGTTCGCGGCCTCGATGTCCGCCTCCGCGAGCACCACCTGCTCCACCTTCATGAACTCATGAACGCGATACATCCCTTTCACATCCTTACCGTAACTGCCAATCTCGCTCCGATAGCACTGGCTGTAGCCGGCATTTTTGATCGGCAAGTCTTCGCCCTTTAATACCTCATCAGAATAATACGCGAGGAGCGACGGCTCGGATGTTCCCACGAGAAATTTTTTCTCCGCACTCTTCTCGCCGGATGCCTCCTTGTCGCTCGTCGCAACCTGATAGATCTCATCCACCTCCGGATCGTATTCGGTGCCTTTAAAATATCCCGTGCCAAAAAGCGCGAACTCCTTCACGAGCGTCGGCGGGATCATCGGCTTGAATCCCTTCTCCACCATCTTACTCACCGCGTACATCATGATGCCCATCACAAGCAGGACGCCGTCGTTCTTTACATAGTATCCGCGAAAGCCACCCACCTTCGTCCCTTTTTCAAAATCCAAAATATCCAGGTCCGTGCCGAGCGCCATGTGATCCTTCGGCGTGAAGTCGAATTTCTTGGGATCGCCCCAATGGAAAACCTCTTTGTTCTCGCTCTCATCCTTTCCCACGGGCACATCCGGCGAAATGATGTTCGGTACGCGCACCATCAGCTCGTTAAACTGCTTCTCAAGCGGCTTCAATTTTTCCTCCTGCTCTTTAAATTGCTCCTTTAACTTGGCGCCTGCTTCGCGGTCTTGCGTCTTCTTCTGCTCCGCGCGAAGCGCCTCGGAAGTGGTCATCAATTCGCGGCGTTTCGCGTCCACATCCAAAAGCTCGTCGATGACCTTAGGGTCCAGATTCTTCTTGGCCGCCGCATCCTTTATTGCCGCCGCGTTCTCGCGGATGAACTTGATGTCGAGCATAAGGACATCATAGCCCAAAGGCTGGAAAATTCAATGCTATTGGCCTATAATCGAATTTATGGCCCACGATAACTCGTCGGAACAGCTCGACCACATCCGCCACTCGCTCGCGCACCTGCTCGCGGCAGCGGTTTTGAAAGAGTTCCCGGACGCCAAACTCGGCATCGGACCCACTATTGAGAATGGCTTCTACTACGATTTCCTGCTCCCCCGCGCTATCACGCCAGACGATTTGAAGACGCTCGAGAAGACGATGCGTTCGCTCGTCAACAAAAAGCTGCCGTTCACCGGCCGCGAGGTTACGCCCGCGGAAGCGCGCAAGATCTTTGCCGACCAGCCATTTAAGCTGGATTTAATAAATGACTTTACGGGCGAAGGCGAGGTGGGCAAGAAGCAAGAAAAGCTGACTGTCTATGAGACCGGTGACGTCTTCATGGATCTCTGCCGTGGCGGCCATGTGGAGAACACATCCGAGGTCCCGGCTGACGGTTTCACGCTCGACAAGATCGCGGGCGCGTACTGGCGCGGCGACGAAAAGAACCAGCAGCTTCAGCGCATCTACGGCCTCGCGTTCGAGAATAAGGAGAAGTTAAAAGAATATGAAAAAATGTTGGAAGAGGCGAAGAAGCGCGACCATCGCATCCTTGGGAAGCAACTAAAGCTTTTCACGATCTCCGATCTTATCGGTGCCGGACTGCCGCTCATTCAACCAAAAGGCATGATTATCCGTCGCGCCATCGAAGATTATCTCTGGGAGCTTCATAACGGCAAGGGATATTTCCGAGTGTGGACACCACATATCGCAAAAGAATCGCTTTATATAACCTCCGGTCACGCGGCAAAGTTTGGCGACGAACTGTTCCGAGTACAAGGCAAAGAAGAGAAATTCTTCATGAAGCCAATGAACTGTCCTCACCATATGCAACTTTTCGTTGACAATCAATTCAGTTATCGCGACATGCCCGTTCGTTATTTCGAGCCCGCAACGGTCTACCGTGATGAAAAATCGGGAGAACTCTCCGGACTCACCCGCGTCCGCGCGATTACGCAAGATGACGGACATCTTTTCTGTCGAGTCTCGCAGATCGAGGATGAGGTAAAGACTATTTCCGGCATCATCAAAAAATTCTATGCAACGATGGGCATGCTCGATAACTATTGGGTGAGCCTTTCCCTCCGCGGCGATGACAAATCTAAATATCTCGGCACCGATGAAAACTGGCGGATTGCCGAAGGCGCACTTGAGAAGGCGGCGAAGGCTGACGGGCTTCCCTACCGCCGTATCGAAGGCGAAGCGGCGTTCTATGGACCAAAGCTCGACTTCATGTTTAAAGATGCGATCGGCCGCCAGTGGCAACTCGCCACGATCCAATGCGACTTTAACCTTCCAGAGCGTTTTGATCTATCATTCACAAACGAGAAAGGCGAAAAGGAGCGGCCGGTGGTCATTCATCGCGCAATCTCTGGATCACTCGAACGCTTCATGGGCGTTCTCATTGAACATTTTGCCGGAAAATTCCCCGTCTGGCTCGCGCCGGTACAGGCGACGGTCATCCCCGTCGGGGAAAAGTTCTCCGACTATGGCCGCAGCGTGTTTGCAAAGCTTGAAGCCGCCGGCATCCGCGTGGAATTCTCCGAAGCCGACGAATCGCTCGGCAAGCGCATCCGCGCGGCGGAGATGATGAAGATCCCTTACCAACTCGTCGTCGGAGAAAAAGAAGAAGTGAACAAGACGGTCAACGTGCGCGATCGCAAAGGCGAGGAGAAGGAGATCCCGCTCGCGGAGTTCATTGAGAACATCGGGAAGGAAGTGAAGGAGAAGATAGTATAAAAAAGGCCCGGATGGAAGAGTCCACCGAGCCTGCGGGCATGGGAGATGGCTATAGCTATACGAGCATCTGGCTTTTTGGATCCTGCGCCATGGCCGCAAGTGAAAGCGCCGCGATGACGATCATCGCGATGACGACAACGGCCATTGCCCTCACCAAGGGCATAACCAGCAGTGACGCCGCGTAATGAACGAGAGAATCTGGTAACAGCACGTGGAGCATCGCAACCCTCCGTTTGAAAAATACGATACAATAAATTAAATGTCAACGCTCCTGCCAAAGCTCATCGCCGTCGTCGGCCCCACCGCGAGCGGAAAGACCACGCTCGCGGTCGCGCTCGCCAAAAAGTTCGGCGGCGAGATCGTCTCCGCCGATTCACGGCAGATCTACCGCGGCATGGACATCGGCACCGCGAAACCGACCGCGGCCGAGCGGCGTGCCGTCCCCCATCATCTAATTGATATCCGCGATCCCAACGAGGACTATACCGTGGCGGACTATCAGCGCGACGCCATCACAGCGATCAACGATATCATCACTCGCGGCAAAGTACCGCTCCTCGTCGGCGGCACCGGACTCTACGTGCGCGCCGTCGTGGAAAATCTTGATATCCCAAAAGTGCAGGCGGATGCGAAGTTGCGCGCGCAGATAGAGAAGGACATCGCGCGAGACGGCCTGCAGGCCGTATTCAAGCGATTGGTGGCGCTCGACCCGGAGGCGGCGCAGGTGGTGGACCCTAAAAATCCCCGCCGCGTTGTGCGCGCGCTCGAGGTAGCGCTCGCGACCGGCGCGCCGTTCACCGCCCAGCGCGCCAAGCATCCTCCGCTCTTCGATACGCTCACGCTTGGGCTCGATCCACCGGCGGAGATCTTGCGCGAACGCATCGACTGGCGCGTGGATGACATGTTCCACGACGGACTCGTTGACGAAGTAAAAGCTCTTATAAAAAAATATGGCGGGACGACAGCCGCGTTCAACGCGATCGGCTATCGAGAGGTCATTGATCACCTGAACGGCACGCTGTCGCTCGAAGACGCAATTGCAGCCGTCAAAATGAACACGTGGCACTACGCAAAGCGGCAGATCACGTGGTTCAAGAAAGATGGCAATGTCCACTGGGTAGATGACGATATGGCTGCCATGCTCGATCCGGTCAAGAAATTCTTATATAAAAAATGACGTCGGGCATATGCCGACGTCTTTGGGAAAAAGAAGTTTAACTGGTTGCGGTTGCGGTCGCGGATGACGCGTCCGGTTCCGGAATATAGCATTCCGGAGCTTGGAAGTCACGCCCACATGGCAGGCATTCAAGCTTTCTTTCGGAAAGCCCGGAACCCTGTCGGGTTAACACTCCCCCACAACCGGGGCAACGGAGTACTTTTGCCCGCCCGGGGACGGAGTTGATTCTTTGCGGACAAGCACCGTTATTGCATTCCGCAAGAACCACGGCGCCGACCTGAACGATCAATTCACTGGGCCGGTGACAAGAAGAGCAAATAACCACGAGGAAACCTCCTGGGTAATATTGAACGGCTAAGCGTGAATAGAGCCCCTTGAAAAACGAAAGTCGTTCTCCTTTCACAAAAGGCTATATCCACGCACGTCTAAGCTGCTGATACTTATTTTAGGCAGCTCTCATATTCTGTCAAGTGAGTCCTGGGCTATGCCAGGTTCCGTTCAAAGATCTCCTTCAAGCATGTCCGGCCGGGCACGGCCTTTCAGTTTGGCCATCGCCTGACCGATCAGGAACTGCAAACTCGCCGTCTTCCCCTTTTTGTAATCCGCGACCGCGGCACTGTGCTCCGCGATGACCGCGAGCACGACCGCCTCCACTTCGTCCGAATCAGACACACTGATGTTCTGCGTCCTCATTATTTCCTCCGGATCAGCGCCCGTCTCGAACATCTTCGCGAGCATGTCCTTTGCCATGCGACTGGTCACTTTTTTCTGATCAATTAGCATCGACAAATGCGCCAGGTGTTCCGGGCGCAATTTTTAACTCGCCGAACGTCGTCGCCAGTCTGATTCATCAATCCCGCGCAGATCGCTCGTGAGATAATTAAAGAATATCCGTGGCCAATTCTGACTCCGATTCCAAAGGTCTCCCCGCGGAATTCAGAATCGCGTTTTCAAAATAATCCGCTGAGTCGATATCCCCCGCCAGTGCTTCGGCCGCTTCTCGTCCAATCCATATTCTTTCATGAACCGCGTGCGCTTTTGCTGCGGGTAATTCCGGGATAGAATCGCGGAGCGCCTCGATGCCGAGCACCGCCGTCTCGAACGGCGGGATGTCCGGCTCCGGGAAATAGCGATAGTCCTGCGCCTCTTCCTTTGACCGCTGCGCCACGCTCTTTTGCTTCGCATCGTCCCAGCCGCGCGTCTCCTGATGTACCTTTTCGCCCTTATCCAAAATTTCCGTCTGGCGCTTGATCTCGTAGTTGATCGCCTGGAACACCGAATTGAAAGAGTTCAGATTCTTTACCTCCGCGCGTGTGCCGAGCGTGTCGTCCGCCGAGATCGAAATGTTCGCGTCGGCGCGCATCTGGCCCCGCTCAAGGTCGGCGTCGGAAACGCCGAGATAGCGTAGCACGAGCTGCAACTCTTTCATGAACGCCACGGCGTCCTCTGCGGTGTGGATGTCAGGCTCCGTCACAAGTTCCATCAGCGGCACGCTCGCGCGATTATAGTCCACGAGCGAGCTTCCATGACCATTGGCGCCCGCGTCATCGTGCATCAACTTGCCAGCATCCTCTTCCAAGTGAATATGATTGATCTTCACGCCTTTCAATGTTCCGCCAAGCACGAGCGGCTGGCCGGATTGCGAGATCTGATACGCTTTCGGGAGGTCCGGATAGAAATAATTCTTGCGGTCGAAGCGCGAGCGGGCGTTCGGCGTGCCGCCGAGCGCGAGACCCACTTTGACCACGTGTTCGATCGCCTTGCGGTTCGGCACCGGCAATGTTCCCGGATGGCCCATGCAGACCGGGCACACGTTCACGTTCGGATGCAACTCGCCCGGATCGTTCAGAGAATCGCAAAACATCTTGGTCCGCGTCTTGAGCTCCGCGTGCACCTCGAGGCCGATGGTAGGATGATATTCGCTCATAATGTATACTTATATTAGCCGAAAACGGCTGACATCTCAACTATAATCAATGATAATCACTATCGGCGGCAATGTCGGGGCGGGCAAGACGACGCTCGCAAATAACTTGGCGAATGAGCTCCATTACCAACAGCTTTATGTCGGCGGCATTTTCCGCGACATGGCGGCGGAAAAGAATCTCACGATAGAGCAGTTCTATGCGCAACTTAAAGAAGATCCGGCGCTGGAGCAGGCGGTGGACCAACGCCAGGCGACGATGATGCGCGAGAAGGACGACCTCATTGTGCAGGGCCGCGTCGCATGGTATTTCGCAAAGAGCAGCCCGTTCAAGGTCTTCAATATCCTACTCACGGTAAGTCCCGTTATTGGCGCGGAAAGAGTGGGCGAAAAGAAAGAGAATGTCGGCAAAGCCGCGGATGAGGTCGCGGCCGCCACCGGCGAGCGGGAAAAGATGGAACGCGAGCGCTATAAGATGCTGTATGGCATCGAGAACCATCTCGACCCCAAGCAATACGACTTTGTGCTCGACACGACTTCGCTCACCGAGCAGGAAGTGTTTGATAAAGTGTTGTGGCTCGTAAAAGCGCGCCTCGCATAGATCTTTGCAACTAAAAAACCGGCTCTCGCCGATTTTTTTATTCTCACTACGATCTGATCTCTATCCCTCGATCGTGATACCCATATTGCGAGCGGTGCCCGCAATGATCTTTTCTGCCGCTTCCAAGTTGTCCGTGTTCAGGTCGGGAAGCTTTCGCTCGGCGATCTTCCGAATATCTGCCTTCGTCACCTTGCCCACTTTGCCGGTGAGCGGGTTCGCAGCGCCCTTCTCAATGTGCGCGGCCTGCTTCAAGAGCGCCGACGCCGGCGGTGTCTTCAGGACGAAGCTGAACGTGCGGTCCTCGTAGATCGTGATCTCCGCGGGAACAACGTCGCCCATCATATCCTTCGTGGCCTCATTGAACTGCTTGCAGAAGTCCTGGATATTGATGCCCTGCAGGACCGAGCGCGGTACCCACCGGAGGCGCGGGGTTTGCTTTACCCGCTTCAAGCTGGAGCTTTAACACTGTTTTTACTTTCTTTGCCATGAGAGAAATAGTACAAGATATCTCCTATAAAATCAAGCTGAATCGCCCTTTTTATTTTTTACCACAGAATTCGATTCACCCGATGGTTTAGCTTCTTGCTTTTGATAGATAAAGATTCCCGCGATCGTGGCTAATGGTCCCACGGTAAATATACCCGCAGTAACCGCCTGCCCATGTAACGCTAAATATACAGCAGCCCCAAACCCAGCAATAACAATGAGAAATGCAAAGCAGAGTCCAATCACGGACTTTATTTTATCAAATAAAATAACACCCCTTTCTAATCCATGTCGGTGGGCTGACTGTGTTTCAGCCATCGTCATTATCCGATCAGCCAGCCCCGGCAAAACCCTTTCGTATCCCTCTAAAATTTCAGGTGGTGGAATTGGCCCTTCAAAGGAAGCGGACATAGTCATTGTCCGCTTAACGATTTTTGCAGGCTGAGAAGCGCTGGAGCTAGGAGTGGGTCGGGACGCTTCGTTCATAGTCGGAAATTGCTTCTTTTATATCGCGACCCACCGCCTTCCAATCGGACCTTATGGCATTTCCATCAGCAACCTCTCCGGTCTCGTCGGTATTGTAGGCATTGATCAAGTTGCCAAAATACAACAAACTAACAAATCCGTTAAAGAACGAGGGTTCCCTGAAGAGATGAAATGATTGCTGAGTATTATCCTCGCACAAGAATTCATTATATTGTCCCATGGTAATTGACTTTAGTTTACTACAACCAAAAACCGAAAGCAATTTCAACCCCCTAAAATAAATCCTTAGAATGGAATGTCTTCCGGCTTGATCTCGTCTTCTTCCAAGTTGATCACCGGGATCTCGTCGAGTGAAGGAACTGCATCGGAATCACCACCTTGCGCGGGTGCCGATGACGGCGTGCCCGAACCGAAGCTCCGTCCCCCGCCCTGTCCTGCTCCACCGCCAGCGCCGCCCGCGGCGCGCGGACCGAGCTGCATGCGCTCCGCCATGATCTCCGTCGTTTTGCGCTGCTGGCCCTGCTTATCCGTCCAACTACGCGTTTGCAACCGCCCCTCGATGAGCACCATCGCGCCCTTCGTCAGATACTGCCCCGCGATCTCCGCGGTCCTGCCCCAGAGCACCACGTTATGAAACTCTGCCTGCTCCTGCTTCTGGCCCTGCTTGTCCGTCCACGTGCGATTCGTCGCCACGCCGATCGTCGTGACCGACTGTCCGCCCGGGGTCGTCCGCACCTGCGGGTCCGCCGTCACTCGCCCCACCAAAATGACCTTGTTTAAATCCATGTTTTGTTATGGTGTTAGTTTATTTATCCCTATCTTAGCACATCGTACATTAAAACTCTTTTAAAAGAAAATCTCATAATTAACAGGGTTTTAATCGGCCATATGGTACGCTCCACCAGTCATTGGGGGCCGTTGGTGAAAGGGTATCACGGCCACCTTGACAGTCTGGCAATTCGGAGTTCGATTCTCCGGCGGTCCGCCACTGATACCGAATTGACACCCATACCATCGCGCGTATTATGGATACTACAGCTGTCAAGGTGGCGCGGTACCTTTCACCGTGTAGATAAATAAAAAGGCCCATTGCTGGGTCTTTTTATTTTCTTTACTGCAGAATCTCTTCGATCTTCTTCTCCAACGCTTCGTTGCTGAGAGGTTTGGAGGGCGCCGGGCGCGGCGCTTCGGATGGAGCGGCCGGGGCCGGGCTGTAGCTCGGTGTGCGCGGACGGCGCTCTTCACGCGGTGGCATGGCGGAGGTGGCGGTGCGCTCGGCCGGAGCCGGCGAAGCGATCACCATGAAGCGGAGCACGTTCGCCTGAGTGTTGAGATCGTGCTCGAGCGCCTTGATATCGTCGCCGAACATCTTGAAGGTGAAGTAGACGAACACGCCCTCGGTGTGGCCCTTGATCTCGTACGAGAGCTGCAAGCGCTTGGCGCGCGGCTCGGAAACGCCTTCGGCGTTGTGTTGGCCGGCAAGCTTGATCACCCCCGCCAGATCCTCCTCACCCTTCAAGAGGAGCGCGAGCTCGTATTCCTTTCTGTCCTTTTCTTCGTTGGTCATAGTTCCATATATTAGCCGAACAGGCTCTAAAAGTCCAGCCGACCGGTAAATAGTAACCGATTACTATTTACCGGTTTCCAGGACGGCTTCTTCTTCTTCGGCCACGTCCGACTCGTGGAGCATTTCGTCTGGCGGGAGATCGCGCTTACCTGCAGGGATCAACCGGCCGATGATGACGTTCTCCTTGAGGCCGCGCAACTTGTCGATCTTGCCCTCAATCGCGGCTTTGACGAGCACGCGCGAGGTATCCTGGAATGACGCGGCGGAAAGGAATGATTCCGCCGAGAGCGCGATGCGGGTGATGCCGAGCAACACTTCTTCCGCCTTCGCCTGCTTGCCGCCGGCTTTCTTGATCTCTTTGTTCACTTCCAGGAACTTGGATTTCTCGACGATCTCCCCCATCACGAAGTCCTGCGCATCGCCGCCGTCGGAGATCTTCACGCGCGAGAACATCTGCTTCACGATCATTTCGATATGCTTGTTGTTGATGGAAGCGCCTTCCGAGAGATAGATCCTCTGCACTTCATTCACGATATAGCGGCCGACCGCTCCCATCCCCTTGTGCTCAAAGAGCTCATGGATGTCGAGGTTTCCTTCCGAGAGCTGGTCGCCCTTCGAAACCTTGTCCCCTGCCTTCGCAAAGAGAACGGTGCCGCGCGAGACGCTGATCTCCTGCGCTTTCGCTTTCTTGTTCTCGGAGATGAAGCGCATCACTTTGAGCGTGCCGCGCTCTTCGATCTTGTCGATCGTGCCGTCGAACGGCGCGAGGATCGCGCGGCCTTTCGGCGCGCGGGTCTCGAAGATCTCTTCAACGCGGGGCAGACCGTGCGTGATGTCCGCGCCTGCGGCGCCGCCCTGGTGGAAGGTACGCATCGTAAGCTGGGTGCCCGGCTCGCCGATGGACTGGGCGGCGATGACGCCGACCGCGGTGCCCATCTTCACGAGTTCATTGATGCTGAGATCGTAGCCATAGCACTTGGCGCAGATGCCGTAGAACGTGCGGCACGAGATCGGCGAGCGGACGATCACCGAGTCGAGTTTGGAGGCCTCGATCTCGTCGGCGGTGTCGCGGTTGATCACTTCGTTCGCGCGGACCAGGATCTTGTTCCCCACCTTCACGTCATTCAACGCGGTGCGGGAGAACAGTTTGGACGCGAAACTGTGGTTGAATTCCTTGCCGTCGCTGCGTAAGATCTCCAAACCCTCCTTGGTGCGGCAATCCTCTTCGCGGATCGTGAGGTCCTGCGAGACGTCCACTAAGCGTCGGGTAAGGTAACCGGCCTGCGCGGTCTTGAGCGCCGTGTCGGTCGTTCCTTTGCGCGCGCCGTGCGTCGCAATGAAGTATTCCAACACCGAGAGTCCTTCTTTTAATGAAGATTTAATAGGAAGCTCGATGGTCTCTCCCTTCGGGTTCTGCACGAGTCCTTTCATACCCATCATCTGGATCGGCTGGGACCACGAACCGCGTGATTTGGAATCCACGATCTGATAGATGGAATTGTCCTTCGGGAAGATCCCAAGAATGATCTTTGCGAGTTCATCCTTTGATTTCTCCCAGACGCTGATGACGCGGCTCTTGCGTTCCGGCGGCGTGAGCAAACCTTCGGCGAACTGGCCGTTGATGAGCGCCACTTCATCGTTCGCGCGCTGCATGATCTCTTTCTTCTGCGGCGGGATGATAAGGTCGGCCATCGCCCACGTAATGCCGGACACCGTCGCCATCTCGAAGCCGAGAAGCTTCATCCGGTCGATCGTGTCGCGCGTGACGTCCATGCCATGCTTCTCGAAGATCTTGGAAAGCAACTTGCTGATCTTCGGCTTCGTCATGATCTCGTTCACGTAATCCATCTTACCGTCGAGCGTCTGGTTGAAGATCAGGCGGCCGACGGTCGTCTCCGTCATCGTCTCGTGGATGGCGATCTTGATCGGCGTGTGGAACGTGATGAAGTTGAACTGGTACGCGAGCATCGCTTCGTCGAAGTTCGCAAAGTGGCGGAGCGGGCCTTTTGCCTCCTCCATGCGGGTGATGTAGTACAAGCCGAGCACCACGTCGTTGATTGGCGCGGTAATGAGGTCGCCAGTGGCGGGCTTGAGCAAGTTGCGGCCCGCGGACATGATCTCGCGCGCTTCCTGCTGTGCCGCTTCTGAGAGCGGAAGATGGACGGCCATCTGGTCGCCGTCGAAGTCGGCGTTGAACGCCGGGCAGACGAGCGGCGGGAGTTTGAGGGCAAGACCCTCAACCAATTGCGGACGGAACGCCTGCACCGAGAGGCGGTGCAGCGTAGGAGCGCGATTCAAAAGCACGTGCTTGTCTTTGATGATCTCTTCAAGAATGGCGAGCACCTCCGGCGTGTGCTCTTCGATAAAGCGCGATGCGCTGCGGATGTTGTGCGCCAATCCCTGTTTGATGATCTCGCTGATCACGAACGGACGGAAGAGCTCCAACGCCATGCGCTTCGGAATGCCCATCTGGTCGAGCTTGAGCTTCGGACCGACGACGATCACGGATCGGCCGGAATAATCCACGCGCTTTCCGAGAAGGTTCTGGCGGAAGCGGCCCTGCTTGCCCTTGAGCATGTCTGCAAGAGAACGGAGTGGGCGGCGCTGCGCCGAAAGTTGCTGCGTGCCAAAGCGCGCCGAGTTATCGATCAACGCGTCCACCGCTTCCTGGAGCATGCGCTTCTCATTGCGGACGATAACGTCCGGCGCCTTGATCTCCAAAAGCTTCTTCAAGCGGTTGTTGCGGTTGATGACGCGGCGGTAGAGATCGTTCAAGTCGGAGGTCGCGTAGCGTCCGCCGTCGAGGGCCACCATCGGACGAAGGTCCGGAGGGAGCACCGGCAACACGGTCGTGATCATCCACTCCGGACGACCGCCGTTGCGGATCATCGCTTTGAACATCTTGAGACGGCGGAGCAACTTGCTCTGCGCCATCGGATCTTTCGCACCATCCAACTCTGCTTCGATCAGTTTCACCTCTTTCTTGAGGTCGAGTTTTTGTAAGATTTGCTGAACTGCTTCGGCTCCACTAGAGGCCTTGAAAATGTTCCCGAACTTTCGGGAAAGCGTGAAGTATTCGTTCTCGCTCAAGATCTGGCCGATGCGCAGCTTTTCAAGATAATCCTTGGTGAGATCCGCGGCATCTTCGATCTCCCCTTTCACCGTCTTGTCCTTGTTGCCGACGGTCTTCAGCTTCCCTTTCAATTCGCGGTCGAGGTCATCTAACGCCTGTTTGCGGTTCTCTTCTTTGATGTCGGTGATGATATAGGCGGAATAATAGATGACGCGCTCCAATTTTTGGGCGGACACATCGAGCGCGAGCGAAAGGCGCGACGGAATGCTCTTTAAAAACCAAATATGCGAGACCGGCGTCGCGAGCGCAATATGCCCGATGCGTTCGCGGCGTACGGCCGCACGAGTGACCTCGACGCCGCACTTATCGCACACCACGCCCTTATAGCGGATCCTCCGGTACTTACCACAGTAGCATTCGTAATCTTTGGTAGGCCCGAAGATGCGCTCGCTGAACAAACCATCCTTTTCCGGACGCTGGGTGCGGTAGTTGATCGTCTCCGGCTTGATAACCTCGCCGTGCGACCAGCGCAAGATATCCTCCGCCGATGCGACGGTGATGCGGAGCGCAGAGAACGCGTCTTTGCGATCGCCCTCATTCTCATACAGCAATTGGATATTGAATCCAAGCGATTTCAATTCGTTCACGAGCACGTTGAACGAGGCCGGAACGTTCGGCTCTTTGATCGTCTCACCGCGGATGATCGATTCATATGCCGCGGCGCGGCCGACGACGTCGTCCGACTTGATCGTCAACATTTCCTGAAGCGTGTGACGCGCGCCATATCCCTCAAGCGCCCACACCTCCATTTCTCCGAAGCGCTGTCCGCCGAACTGCGCCTTGCCCCCGAGCGGCTGCTGAGTGATGAGCGAATATGGACCGATGGAGCGCATGTGCGCCTTGTCCTCCACCAAGTGGTTGAGCTTGAGCATGTAGATCTGCCCGACCGTCGCGCGGTTCTGGAACGCCTCGCCCGTGCGGCCATCGAATAATTTCATCTTGCCGTCCTCCGGCAAGCCCGCTTTCTTGAGCTCATCGCGGATATCCTGCTCCGTCGCCGAATCCAGTCCCGGCGTGATGGCGCGATAGCCGAGCTTCTGCGCCGCATAGCCAAGATGCGTTTCCAAAATTTGTCCGAGGTTCATACGGGAAACGACGCCCAACGGATTCAAAATGATGTCCACCGGCGTTCCGTCTTCCAAGTACGGCATGTCTTCTACGGCGCGCACCTGAGAGATGACGCCCTTGTTTCCGTGACGGCCTGCGAGCTTGTCACCCGCCTGCACTTTGCGAAGCTCCGCGATCTCCACCTGGATGCGGCGGATGATGCCCGGCTCAAGCTTATCGCCGCGCTCACGATCGAAAATTTTAACGTTTACCACGCGACCAATCTTTCCGTGAGGAAGTGTGAGCGAAGTATCTTTCACATCGCGCGCTTTGTCGCCGAAGATGGCGCGAAGCAAGCGCTCTTCGGACGTTAGCTCCGATTCGCCCTTCGGCGAGATCTTGCCGACCAAAATGTCGCCGGCTTTTACCTCAGCGCCGATGCGAACGATTCCCTCTTCATCCAAGTTCTTCAATTTGTCCTCCGAGACGTTCGGAATGTCGTAGGTCGTTACTTCCGGACCAAGCTTCGTGTCACGCACGTCGCACGAATATTCATCGATATGGATCGAAGTGAAGCGATCCTGCTGAACGACGCGCTCCGAGATGATGATAGCGTCTTCGAAGTTGGCACCTTCCCACGAAACAAACGATACGAGCAGGTTCTGCCCGAGCGCGAGAATGCCGTTCTCTATAGAAGGGCCGTCAACAAGCACCTGGCCTTTCTTGACCTTGTCGCCGCGAAGCACAAGCGGCTTCTGGGAGATACACGTAAACTGGTTGGAACGCTTGAATTTCTCGAGGGTGTAATTCTTTGTCGCTTTTGAATATTTAACTTTAAGATGGGCGCCGTCCACTTCGAGCACTTCGCCGTTATCTTCGGCAACGATCACATAGCCCGAATCAAGCGCCACCTTCTCTTCCTGGCCGGTCGAAACGTACGCGGCGTCCGGCTTTACAGACACGACCGCCTGGCGTTGCATGTTGGAACCCATCAATGCGCGGTTCGCATCGTCGTGCTGAAGGAACGGAATAAGCGACGTGGCAACTGAAATGAACTCGTGGGGTGCAACGTCTATAAGATCAACCTCCTCCGGCGTGACCGTTCCTGGTTCACCTTTGATACGCGCTTCGAGTGTGGGGCCGATAAGCTTGCCATTGGCGTCTTTAGGGCTGCCGGCATGGGTGATTTTGTACTTCTCTTCCTCCGACGCGTCGTACCAAACGATCTCTTTCGTGACGACGCCGTTCACCACCTTTGCGTACGGCGCCTCCAAGAACCCGAAGTCGTTGATGCGGGTGTAGCTGGCGAGATAGTTGATAAGACCGATGTTCGAACCTTCCGGGGTTTGAATCGGACAGATACGTCCGTAGTGGGAACGATGCACGTCGCGCACTTCGAACGAGGCGCGTTCGCGCGTGAGACCGCCAGGACCGAGCGCGGAAATGCGGCGCTTGTGCTCAAGCTCCGCGAGCGGGTTCACCTGATCCATGAATTGTGAAAGCTGGGATGAAGCGAAAAATTCCTTGATGACCGCCGCGATCGGGCGGAAATTCACGAGCTGTGCCGGCATCAGATTGTCTTTATCTTCCGTGGACATCCTGTCCTGAATGATGCGGCGCAAGCGCGCGAGACCGATGCGCAAGCGGCCCTGCAAAAGTTCGCCTACCGCTTTCAAGCGGCGGTTGCCCAAGTGATCAATGTCATCCGGCTCGGCGTCGGCGTCGTTGTTAAGCTTGATGATCTCCTTGACGATCATAATGAGATCCTCGGAATCGAGCAGTTTGTTCGTCTTCTTCTTATTGAGCTCGAGGCGCTGGTTCATCTTGTAGCGGCCCACCTCGGAAAGGTCGTAGCGGTCGGGACGCTCGAACATTGCGGCGATAAGATTCTTTGCGGTGTCGGCGGCGGCCGGATCGCCCGGGCGCTGGCGCTTATAGATCTCTATATATGACTCCGCCGCATCCTTAGCTACATCTTTTTTTAATGTGGCATCGATAAACTTGACGAGGCCGTTGTCATCCTTCTCGAAGGTCTTCTTGATGGTCTCCGTGTCCATGCCGAAGATGCGGAGCAGGTCGGTGACGGGCACTTTGCGGTGGCGGTCGATCTTGACGCTGATCGTGCCATCGATGTCCGTCTCGAACTCGAGCCATGCGCCGCGGTTCGGGATGATCTTCGCGCCGAAGAGCTGAGCGGCCGCGGTACGGCACGGCGGTAAAGTACACGCCGGCGGAACGGACGAGCTGCGCCACAACGACGCGCTCGACGCCGTTCACGATGAACGTGCCGCGCGTGGTCATGATCGGGAAATCGCCGAAGTACACTTCCTGCTTGTGCTCGTGGCCGGTCCGGTTGTTCACCAAACGAAGCGTGCAGCGAAGCGGCGCCTCGTACGTCGCTTCTTTATAGCGCGCAGTCGTCTCGTCATACTTCGGTTCGTCAAAACGATAATTGGAAAAATAAAGTTCAAATTCTTTTCCGGTATGATCGCGGATCGGCGAGATCTCTTCGAGCAGTTCATTTAATCCTTTTTCAAGGAACCACTGGTACGACTTCAACTGTGCCTCGTTGAGGTTGTACGGAGAGATGAGCGGTTTTGATTTTGAAAAGTCTTTAGTAGAAGTAAATTTTGCCATAATGTTTTAAAAAGTTTTTTGTCATCGCCGCCACCATCAAAACGCAAACGCGCGAAGTGTTACCTTCGCGGCGGATCTTTATATGCGTCGATGAAATAAAATGTGATCATCATTTTTTGATTTCGGCCTTTATACTATCGCCCACGTCCCACCCCAAGTCCCCAACACGCAAAAAAACGGCTTCGCCCTTCCTTTTTTAGAGGGTTCCGTTATTGGTTGCTTTCTATGTATTTAACTCTATTTTGGTTCTGTTCGTCAAGGGTCTTGGCGAATATTGTTTTTCCCGTCGCGGGGTCGGTCAAATAATATAAGTAGGGGGAACTTTGGGGATGGAGCGCGGCGGTGATGGCGATGGTGCCTGGGTTGCCGATGGGTCCGGGCGGCAAACCTTTATTCAAGTAGGTATTGTAAGGCGAATCGATTTTTAAGTCAAGCGCTGAGAGGGAGCAGGCCTGGGGAACCTGGTCAACCTGGGAACTGGAAGACTGGGAAACCAGCAACTTGGCGTAGCAGACGGTAGCGTCGATATCGAGCGGCATTCCCAAGCTCAGCCGCTTTACTATGATGCCGGCAACTAGTTTCTGGTCTGCCAGGTCAGGCACTTCTTCCTGTACGATCGAGGCGATGATAAGGGTCCGCGTGGCATTCGCCGGCGCGGCGGCAAGGAGCGGCCCGGCTTTGATGTTAAAATTGTCCGCCATCTCAGTCACCACGTCCGCAACATTCTCGTTCGTATAGAACTGATAGGTGTCGGGGAAAAGCCGCCCTTCCAAATTTTGCGCGCTCGTACTATTGATAAGCGCACCCGGACGGATCACGAGCGCGTTCGCAAGAATTCGGTCGATATCAAAAATAGTTGACCCCTCGGGGATCGTGACCATCGCCTCCCCCGCCCCGCCGCCCGAGAGCGCGGAAAGGATCTGCGGCGTATCCATTGATGGATATAGTTTGTACAAACCGGGCTTGAGCGTGAACGCGCGGCCGTCGATGAGAGAAAAAATATCGAACGAGATCGGCGAGCGGATCAGCCCCGCCGTATACAAATTTTCCGCGACGGTGCGGAAGCCATCACCGGGGCGTATCTGAAAAATCGTTGGTGATGCGGCGGCATTCGCCGGTGCGGCCGCCACGGGATCAAGACTGAAAAAAAACAACCCTGCGACAGTAACGATAAGCAGAATAAAGAGCGCTCCTATGATATTTTTTCTCGTGAAGATTTTCCCGGGCATCGTTATGAACGTTTTCTTATTGAATTGACCATCGAAAGCGTGAAGAAGTTCGCAAGCATGCTGGAACCCCCGTAGCTCAGGAACGGGAACGTCACCCCGATGACTGGCAGGAGCCCTGTCGTGGAACCGGTGTTCAAAAGGAACTGCACACCGAGCATCATCGCCGCGCCGAGGCAGATAAATTTCTCAAAATTCTCATCGGCGAGCATCCCGATGCGAAGTATCTGGAAAATGAGAAAGAGGAACGCGGCAACGATGACGACCCCGCCCGCGATACCCCACTCCTCAATGAATGCCGCGAACACAAAATCCTCCGACGGTTCCGACAGGAACCCAAGCTGGGCCTGCGTTCCCTGGCCATAGCCCTGTCCCCAGAACCCCGCGGAGCCGATGGCGATCTTGGATTGTATCGCGCTGTAGTTGATGCCGAGCGCGTTCGCGTTGGGGTCCAGGAATCCGACGATGCGGGCGCGGTGATATGGCTTCAGCACATACGTCCAGATGAGCCCGCCGGCGAGCAGGATGACCGCGACCGCGACGACCACCCGGCGCCACGGCAATCCAAGCAGGAGCAAAAATCCGAACCAGATGCCGAAGAAGATCACTGCGGAACCGAGGTCGGGAAGCTTGACCGAGATCGCCGCGGGCACGACGAAGAAAAGGAAGGAGGTAAAAATATTTTTCCAGCGCGCGATCGCCATGTGCCGCCGGCTGAAATAGTTGGCGAAGAGCAGGATGAGTGCCACCTTCATGAGCTCCACCGGCTGCAGGCTGAACGGTCCAAGCACGAGCCAGCTGTGCGTGTTACGGATGAGCGGCGATGTAAGCAACGCGACGGCCATGAGTATGAGCGCGAGCGCATACAACCCCCACACCACCCACTGCGAATTGAATATCGTGCGGACATCCACAAAGAACGATCCGACGATGAGCGCTATGCCGATAACGATCCATACGATCTGAAAAACAAAAAAATGAAATGAGATCGCGGAAAGGATCACCAGACTCGCCGCAAGCAAAATTCCGACCGGAAGAAAGAGGGCTACCATGATCAGCGGAGCGCGTACACCAAGATTTGACTCTGCGTCAGATCAATGCCCGGTTCGTTCGGATAAATTACCGAAAAATTTTGCGTCGTTCCGGCGGCGACCTTGCCAAGCTGCGTCTCCGAGACGCCGACGGGATCACGGTTCTGGTCTTTGAATATCACCATCACATCAACCTGTTCGTACGTCGCCACACTCGTATTCACGAGCTGGCCACCGACGGAGACCGTGGTAGAGGCCGAGGCCGCCTGGACGTTCTGGATGGCAAACTGGCCTGGACCGACCGCCGGGATGGCGCCGATCGTCGAACTCGGGAGCCATGCGGCGCCGGTGACGACGAGCGTCGCGTGGTCGAACGGTTGTGCCGGAACCTGGTTCAATACCGCAATATACCGCGTTTGCGAAGGATAGATGAACGCCTGCGCGGGGATGGATTGCAACACCGTGCCGGACGCGTCATCAAGATCGATCGCGTAATCCAGTTCCGGCGCGCCGAAATCCACGGACTGGTTCGTCACCTCGGCGAGGAATGTGTAGTGGCCGGGGCTCGTGATGAACGTCGTAAGCGTACCCGGGACGATGGGCGCGGTGCTTGTCGGCGCGCACGTCGACGGCGTACATACGGGCGGCGTGGAAGCGACGATGGCGGGAACCACGAACACAAAATAGATGCCTGCGCAGACGACCAGCACGGCCGCCGCATAGAGCGCTCCATAGATGATCTGTTTCGCACGGCGGGTGGACATGCACTTATTATAGATGATAATGAATGGGCATGTACATCGCCGCTTTGATTATAGAGATCGCATTCATCATCCTGGTCATCGAGCTCTTTGCGTCGGTATATTTCTCCCGCCGGAGCGGCGCACCATACTATCCGACGAAAAAAAGCGTAATCCGCCAAGCGCTCGCCGAAGCCGGCCTCAAGCCCGGCGAAATATTCTACGATCTCGGCGCGGGCACCGGCAAAACCCTCCTCATCGCGGAAAAAGAGTTCGGCGCCCGCGCCACGGGTTTTGAGATCTCGACGATTTTCTTCGTCATTGGAAAAATAAATCTTTTCATCCACGCCTCGCACGCCACGCTTATCAAAAAAAATCTTTTTGATGCAGATTTTAAAAATGCCGATGTCATCTTCTGCTTCCTCGCCATCCGCACCATGCAGAGAATGGAGGATAAAATAAAAACCGGACTCAAGCCCGGCACGCGCGTAATCGTCTATGCATTCCCCCTCCCCACAATGACCCCGATGAAAACGATTGCCATCCATGGCCAGTGGAAGATGTTTGTATATAACATTTGTCGGCGCGAGAATCACCCCCCCCTCATTGCGAAATTTCCAGAAGAGATCGAAGTGATCTATAGGGGGCCTTACCGCCGCAACTAACACAAGCGCCGCGATGATTTTTTATCAAACGTGGCGCCTTTTTTATTTGTAAACGGCACTTTGATGTCGGCACATCCTACTTTCCCCACCGCAAGCGGTAAGTATCATGGGATAGGGACGCTTTCACTTCTCTGTTCGGAATGGGAAGAGGTGGGGCACGCCCGAATGAAGCACCGACATCAAAAAGCCGTTCGCAGCGCGGAGCGCTGCTCACTGTCTTTTTGTTTTCTTTATTGTAGATAAAGAATGAGATCATCGGTGCTTGTGTTTTGGAGGGTACCGCGGAGCCGCGAAGGCGGCGAGCGTAAGCGCGCGGCCAGTAGGCCGCGACGCGTCCCTACAAAGCACAAGTACCGATGATCGAATGCAAGTCAGCATTGGGATGGTTGGCGTGGATTATTAGTACGTCTTGGCTAAAAACATTGCTGTTCTTACACCGAACGCCTATCAACGTCATAGTCTATGACGAAATCACGCATACCTAATCTTGGGGTGGGCTTCGCGCTTAGATGCTTTCAGCGCTTATCCCTTCCATACATAGCTACCCGGCAATTCACTTGGTAGCAAAGCCGGTAGACCAGAGGTATGTTCAGCCCAGTCCTCTCGTACTAAGGCCAACTCCCCTCAAGTATGTTACGCCTGCAGCAGATAGAGACCGACCTGTCTCACGCAACTTTTCTTCTTCGCCATTACTAGCAGGTTGGACTATACCACCATCTCCGTATTGAGATGATCGACATGTTAGCCCGGCATGATTGCCGAACTCCACCTCTTGCGAACTAAGTCTCTAATGGGTCAATGCATGAAACGCTTTCACATTGCGACTTCCCTCGGTATTATCCTTCAATCCCGTCTAATTTGTTGAGGACTTCATCGATATGAGTCGATTTTCATTGCTTTACGATCCGTCGGACGAATGACGAACTTTAATGCAAAGCTTCACTCCTAGGAATCGCTTTCATGGGCCGCGTTTTCTTCTTCTTAACAGTTTCCGTTTTCACTTCGTTACCTTCGATTGGGTTATCTTCGTCGACGGTCTGAACCCAGCTCACGTGCCACTTTAATTGGCGAACAGCCAAACGCTTGGGAGCTTCTACACCCCCGCGCTGTGGCGAGCCGACATCGAGGTGCCGAGCATTGTCGTCGCTAGGGACGCTCGGACAATACTAGCCTGTTATCCCCGGAGTAGCTTTTATCCGGTGTCTCCGGCCTTTCTATGAAGGGCCGTCGGGTCACTAACTTCTGCTTTCGCACCTGCTCGTCTTGTATGACTCGCAGTCAAGCCAGCTTTTGCGTTTGCACGTCCTGCCCGATTTCCATCCGGGCTAAGCTGACCTTAATAAACTCCTCCGTTACTCTTTTGGAGGAAAACGCCCCATTTAAACTGCCTACCAAGCACTGTCTTGATGGTTTCCCCGAAGGGTTCCCTACCAGTTAGACGTTAAAGTTTTAAAAATGGCTGTTTCATTGTCGGATCCACGTCACCCGAAAGCGACGCTTCAAATCCTAACCACTACGCTACGTAGTAAAACTCTAAAATCAATACCAAGCTGCAGTAAAGCTTCCGGGGTCTTTTCGTCCCGCTGCAGGTATCCCGCGTCTTCACGGGAATCGCATTTTCACCGAGCTCATCGTTGAGACAGTTCTCCGGTCGTTACACCTTTCGTGCGCTTCGGAACTTCATCCGTGTTTTTCTCGCCTTACGGCGAGGATCAGACTATATCTTTATCTTCAAAAAGAGATCGGATGATTTCTTCTTTTGCTCTTTTTCTTTTACCAGAGCCATTCATTTGATAAGCGAGATTTATAACTTCTATAAATCCAGCTCTACTTAAATGTTTCCGCGAATCGACAATGGTACAGATTGATTTGAACAAAATGAAGTCATTGTGCTTCGCTGAAATAAGAGGAAACTTCTCGAAGTGAGGAATGATCTTTGTCATCAAATTCTTATGATCTCTTATTTCGAATTTTACAGTCTTATCATGCCAATCGCGGCGGATAAAACCACATCCGAAATATTTTTTAATGAGATCTAAAACCTGACGGCGGTCTTCGTTTTGACTTACCGAAAAACTTGGCCTGAATTCCCATCCAAGCAAAGCTTTTGATTTTGTATTGAACGTGACCGTAAAACATCCTTCACCATCAACATAACCGGTTATATATTCCGCTATGTTTCTTTTCTCTCCTTCTGAAGAAGCCGGCGTATAATGAGGGGTCAAAACCACCTCATTACGTCCCTTGCGGGACGAAGTCGTTACGGGGTCATTTTGATTTTTAATCAATGGACTTCCCACGGTATTACCCTAACACTTTAGACATTAAATTTATCTAAAATTTAGGGCTTCACCGTTATGAGCCAGCTGTTTCAATGCACTTCGCAGTGCAAAGGGGCAAGTTACCTTACCCGAAAAGGAATTGCGCTACCTTAGAACGATTCAAGTGTGTTATTCTGTTCGCACTTCGCGAACAACTCTCTATGTCGCCATAGAGTTCGGACTATATCATCTTCGATTTACATCGAAGTTTGGCGTTAGTCTTTTAAGATTCCTCAATAATAAATAATCATTGAGGCCTTCTTGTTGATTTCCGCATCGATCAAAGATTGTCACCTTTCGGTACTTTGATATGCGCGGGTGTTTCCAGCATATAGCCAAATTTTACAACTACAATGTTGTTCATAGT
>CAWHOC010000019.1:0-4333 GCA_963830935.1 uncultured bacterium | reverse complement strand
TTCTTTATCTTTTCTTGATAAATTATTTAATATATTTTTAATGTGGATGGTGTACGCTGGGTGGTATGAAAATCTTATTAGTCGAGGACGAGCGGGAGATAGCGCAGTTCATCATAAACGGGCTTAAGGCGGAGCACTTCGCCGTCGACTGGGCGGAGGGCGGCGCGAAAGGGCTCATGTGGGCAAAGGTCAATCCGTATGACGTCGCGATCATCGACATCAATCTCGGACACAACGAGAATGGCATCGATATCGTCCGGGCGATCCGCGCGAAAGGGCGGATGTTTCCGATCATCATGCTTTCCATTGTGAACGACGCGCATACGAAGATAGAGGCGTTGAATATCGGCGCGGATGATTATCTGACTAAGCCGTTCTTTGTGGCGGAGCTCCTCGCGCGCATCCGCGCGCTCCTGCGGCGCGAGAAGACGCTGAGCGGGCCGAAGCTCGTGATCGCGGATCTCGAAATGGACACGCTCGCGCACACCGTGACGCGCGCGGGGATCGAGATCAAGTTGAACCGCAAGGAGTTCACCCTGCTCGAGTATTTTATGCGCAACGCCGGCACGACGCTCACGCGCCAGATGATCCTGGAACACGTGTGGGACATTAATGCCGATCCGTTCACGAACACGGTGGACGTGCACGTGCGTTTCCTGCGGGCAAAGATAGATGAAGGCCATGAGCAGAAGCTGATCAAGACCGTTCACGGCTACGGCTATAAAATAGGCGAATAGCAAGCGATGGGCACTCCTTTTGAAAACCAGCAGATTAATGGTTTTCAAAAGGAGTGCCCCATCGCTTGCTGCGATTTGTTATGAAAAAAATCAGAGTTATTATGTATAAACTATGACCGATTCAAAACTACATTTACCCACCACATTCGTGGTGCTCGGCGTCACGGGCGACCTTATGACGAAAAAGATCGCGCCGGCGCTCTTTAACCTGCACGAGCGGGGACTCCTGCCGGCGCACTTCCGTCTGGTGGGCGTCTCGCGCCGCGACTGGAATGACGACGACCTCAAGCGCCACATTCAGGCCATCTTGGAGGTGAAGGTAAAGCACGCGTCGCCCACGTCCGTGGCATCGTTCCTGAAGACGGTGGTGTATCACAAGATCACGTTCGATGCGTATGCGGATTACGTGGCGCTCGGCGACGCCTTGCGCAAGATCGACGACGAGCACGGCCAGTGCTCGAACAAATTGTTCTACCTCTCCGTGCCGCCGCAGTTCTACGACACGATCTTTACGAATATCCACAAGGCGCGGTTGACGGAGATCTGCGACCCGGCCGCGGGCGGCTGGACGCGCGTGGTCGTGGAAAAGCCATTTGGCAGTGACGAAAAGAGTGCGAAGGCACTCGACGAACGCATTGCACGGCTATTCAAAGAGGAGCAGGTCTATCGCATCGATCACTATCTGGCAAAAGAGACGTTACAAAACATTCTCGCATTCCGTTTTCTCAACAATCTTTTTGAGGATGATTGGGGGCGCGATCTGATCGAAAAGATAAATATCCGGGAGCTGGAGAACGTGGGCGCGGAGGATCGCGGGCCGTTCTATGAGAGCGTGGGCGCTTTGCGCGATGTGGGGCAAAATCATTTGCTTGAGATGATCGCGCTCATCGCGATGGATGAGCCGCGCGATATGAGCGCCGACGCCATCCGCTCCGCCCGCGCCGCGCTTCTCGAGACGATTAAGCCGCTATCCCACTCCGAGATCGCAAAGCATACTTTCCGCGCGCAGTACGACGGCTATCGCAACGCGAAAGGCGTGGACCCAAAGTCCACCGTGGAGACGTATTTCAAAATCGGCCTCGAGCTCACGCATCCGCGCTGGACGGGCGTGCCGATATTCATAGAGGCGGGCAAGCGCATCATCGACCCGAAGCGCAACGAGGAGGTGACGGAGATCGAGGTGGTCTTCAAGCACGACCGGCCGTGCCTTTGCGCGCTCTACGGCGCGAACATGCCGGGCCCGGATGTGCCGATGCACTTTAAGAATTCCATCACGTTCCGGCAGGATCCACACGAGCAGATCGCGATCCGCTTTTGGGCAAAGAAGCCAGGGCTCGTGATGGAGCTCGAAGAGCGCGTGTTCACGATCGACCTGCGGCAACGCGAGCGCAAGTCGCAGTACACGGAAGAATACGAGAAGCTGTTGCTGGACTGCATCAACGGTGACCAGACGCTTTTCGTTTCGAGCCGCGAAGTTGCCGCGATGTGGCACTTTGTGGACCCGATCATCAAGGGATGGGCGAAGGGCCTTGTGCCGCTGCGGCGCTACGTGCCGGACAACGAGGCGGTCGTCGCCGAAGCAACGGCGATTGTGGATCCGCCGCAGCAGGATGAGAACTTTGACGCCGGTGCCGGCGGCGTGACCGGCGGCGCGCACGGCCACGGTGCGATCCGCAAAGAGATCGGCATCTTCGGTTTGGGCAAGATGGGCGCGAACGTGGCGCGGCAGTTGCACGAGAAGGGCTGGCGCGTCGTCGCGTCCAACCGCTCGCCCGGGCCGGTGGAGATGATCCAGAAAGAAGGCATTCAGGGCGTGTTCACACACGCCGAGCTTGTGGCGGAGCTGAAGTCGCCGCGCATCATCTGGCTCATGATCACCGCCGGAAAAGGGAACGACGATCTGCTTTTTGGCAAAGACGGCATCGTTCAACACCTAAAGAAGGGCGACATTATAATAGACGCGGCGAACGCGTTCTACGAGGACACGATGCGTCGCGCGAAGCTACTCAAAAAGCGCGGCATTCATTTTATGGACGTCGGTTTTTCCGGCGGCCCGTCGGGCGCGCGCAACGGCGGATCGCTTATGATTGGCGGCGAGCGCGAAATGTTCCAGCGCCTGGAGCCGCTCTTCCGCGACCTTTCCGTGCCGGGCGGCTACTCGTACTTCGGTGCCGCGGGCGCGGGCCACTTCGTCAAGATGGTGCACAACGGCATCGAGTACGGCATGATGCAATCGCTCGCGGAAGGTTTTGCGATCATGAAGAAGTCGCCATTCAAGTTGGATCTTGAACAGGTGGCGGAAGTGTACAATCGCGGCAGTGTCATCGAATCCAAGCTCGTGGGATGGCTTGGCGAAGCGTACAAGATGTATGGTCAGGAGCTTAAGACCGTTTCCAGTTCCGTCGCCTACACCGGAGAAGGCGAGTGGACGGTGAAGACCGGCAAGAAGCTGAAAGTACCGGTGCAGGTCATCGAGAACTCCTTCAAGTTTCGCGTCCGCTCAAAAAAATCGCCGAGCTATATTGGGAAGATTTTGTCCGCCCTGCGCAATCGGTTTGGCGGACATGCGATAGATCAGGGGAAGGGAAAATAGAATCTTTGTTTTTGTGAGAGTTCCGGTGCTATAATACAAACAAGAATATGGCATTCCCAAGGCCCAAGAAAGTCGTCTTTTGCAACAATAAAGGAGGAGTCGGAAAGACTACTTTGGCTTTTTACGCTGGCGTGGAGCTCGCACGGAGGGGTCTTAAGACCGCGTTGATAGATCTTGATCCGCAGTGCAATTTAACTTTGCAAACGCTCGGGCATACTTTCTACGAAGACAATCTTTTTTCCGGGCAGGACAAAACAATTTACGATGTTTTAAAAGCAAAGATCGAAGGATCGGGAGATGTAAATTTGGCGATAAAGCCAAAACATGTTCGTGGCAATTTATTCATATTGCCCGGCGATATTCAATTATCCCTTTACGAAAATTTATTGCTGAGCGGTTATAACGATGCGGCAGCTGGTAATCTGCGCGGTTATTCCGATACAAGCGCTATTGATCGGTATCTCAATGAGGTCGGCGCGTCGGAAAAGATCGATGTGTTCATTATCGATACTTCGCCAAGTCTCGGCGTTTTGAATAGGATCATCTTTTTGGGAGCGGAATATTTTGTTGTGCCAATAACACCCGATAGCTATAGTCTTCAAGGAGTCAAGAATCTTGGCACTATCTTTGAAAATTGGAAAAAGAATTGGAAGAACACTGCGCAGGCGGCAGCAGTCGCGGGAAAGACGCCACTCAATCAGGTCTTACGCGGAGATGCATTATTCATCGGATACATCATCAATTCTTTTAGCGTATACGATAAAAGAGTGCTCAGAAGGCAATCTGATTGGCTGGATAAAATACCCAACGAAGTCAAAACGTTTTTATCTGAGAAGCACGGACGCAATGGGCTTGTCGAACAAAGTTGGAAAAATCCAATTGGGCGAACGCAGGATTACGGACAACTTACCGCGATCTCCATGGAAAACCATTTGGCAATCCAAGAATTTAATCCCCAGGAAGTCCAAGAATTAAATCTCCAAGGGACGAAAGAATTACAGGA
>CAWHOC010000018.1:0-78677 GCA_963830935.1 uncultured bacterium | reverse complement strand
ATCTTAAGGAAGAGCTTGCGGATATCACCGAACTCATCGAGACCATCTTGAAATTGAAGGGAATGACACGCGAAGATATCGCTGCCATCCAAGCGGAAAAGAGGGAAAAGAACGGAGGATTTAACGATCGCATCATTATGCTTTCGAAAGCTAAAAAACCAAAAGAAGCGTAGATGAGACAAGCCACACTCTGTTTTTTAATAAGGGATGGCCAAGTGCTTCTTGCCATGAAGAAACGCGGCTTCGGCTTGGGAAAATGGAATGGTGTCGGTGGGAAAGTCGAGGAGGGTGAAGAGATCGCCGCGGCGGCGGCGAGGGAGGCGCAGGAAGAGATTAACGTGACGATCGCTCTGGCAGATCTTGAGTCCGTCGGGGTCATCGATTTTGACTTCAGCGACAATCATGAATGGGCGCAGACGGTCACGGTCTTTATCGCTCGCCGCTGGGAGGGCGAGCCATCAGAGTCCGAGGAAATGCGCCCACAATGGTATCCATTGGACGCGTTACCGTTCGACCAGATGTGGATCGATGACCCGCATTGGCTGCCGCTTGTCCTCGCCGGTAAGAAAATAAAAGGGAGATTCCTATTCGAAGATGAAGGCGGTTCTCTGCTTAACTTTGCTGTTTCGGAGATTCACTGAACGCCTTCACGATCGGATCGAATTCGCCCTCCAGGATCTTTTCGATGTTGTGCCACTTTTTGCCGATACGGTGATCGGTGATGCGGTCGTCGGGGAAGTTATACGTACGGATCTTTTCGGAGCGGTCGGCCGAACCGATCTGGTCGCGGCGGGTTTCGGCAATATTGCCGCTCGCGCGGATCTGCTCCAGCTCGTAGAGCTTGGCGCGGAGCACATCCATCGCTTTCTCGCGGTTCGCGTATTGCGAGCGCTCCTCGCGCGAGGCGACGACGATGCCCGTCGGCTTGTGCAATATCCGCACCGCGGTCTCCACCTTGTTCACGTTCTGTCCGCCCGGGCCGCCGGCGCGCGAGAACGTCACTTCGAGGTCGTTCGGCGAGATGTTCACTTCGCGCGCCTCGACGATCGGCAAAATCGCCACACTGGCGGTGGATGTGTGCACGCGCCCCGCTTTTTCCGTCTTCGGGATGCGCTGTACGCGGTGGACGCCGGACTCGTGCTTCAAAGCGTCATAGCATCCTTCGCCCTTCACCTCCGCAGTCAAACTCTTATACCCCTGGGTGTTCTCGCTGGAATCGAGTATGGAAAAGCTCCAGCCCCGCCGTGCGGCGTAGCGCTGGTACATGCGCGCCAGGTCGCCGGCGAAGATGGATGCTTCGTCGCCGCCCGCGCCGGCCCGTATTTCCACAATGATCTTATTGGTGGTCATGGAAGGGGATTCGATTTTCAGTCATTATGGTATCATAATAGTAACGATGGAACAAAAGCTTATATTAATTATTGATGATGAACCGGCTTTCCGGGAGATTTTTGGCGCCAAGTTTACTTCCGACGGTTTCCGCGTAGAGACGGCCGAGAACGGGCAGGTGGGCATCGAAAAGGCCAAGGCGCTCAAGCCGGACCTCGTCCTTATGGACGTCAACATGCCGGTGATGGACGGCGCTACCGCGGCACTGAAGTTGCACGACGATCCGGAAACGAAAGACCTCAAGGTGGTGTTCCTCACGAGTTTGGGTGATCCGCAAAAAGAGATGCAAGAATTAAATCACAAATTTTCCCAGGATTTTGGCGCCGCAGGGTATTTAAAAAAGACGGACGACCTCGATGATCTCAACGAAAAAATAAAAGCATATCTTCAATGAGAGAACGGCCATTGATCCTTGTGGTAGACGATGAGCAGGATCTTCGGGATATCATGTCTCTGAAGCTCAAAGCCTCTGGTTATGATGTGATTCTCGCCACGAACGCGGCCGAGGCCGTCGCGGGAGCCAAGGCATCGCATCCGGATCTGATCCTTATGGACATCCATATGCCTGGCGAGACGGGCACCGACGCCGCGCTCACGATCAAACAGGATCCGGAAACGAAGGACATCAGGATCGCATTTTTGAGCAACCTCAAAGATCCCTGGCCGCAGACCACGCCCGCGCGACATGACATGGCGAAAGCAATCGGCATGGAGGACTTCATCGACAAGACCGAGGACTTGGATATTACCGTCTCTAAGGTGGAAGAAATATTGGCGCGCCCGCTGAAATAAAAAATACCCCGCTTGTGGCGGGATATTTTTTATTCGCTCTAATTCTTTTTCACACGGACCTTCTTTGCTTTCGGTTCCACTTTTGCCGCGCGGCGTGACTTGAACTTCTCCACGCGTCCGGCGATGTCCATCAACTTCTCTTCGCCGGTATAGAACGGATGGCATTGCGCGCAAATTTCGACGCGGATCTCTTCCTGCGTCGCGCCCGTCACAAACGTGTTGCCGCAGGCGCAGATGACCGTCGCCTTCGGGAAATATTTCGGATGAATCTCTGTTTTCATGATGTTGTCTATTATATGCGATAAATTTTAGTTCGTCAAATCTATTAAAAGTTGAAAGGACCTCATTGGGGGAGGTCCTTTTTTGTTTATGACGCGCATCTGCGGGTTTACCCGAAGATGACGAGCAGGATGCACACTGCAAGCGCGAGCGTGAGGAGGAGGTTAACACCTCTCCTTTTTGCGATTTTCGCGTTTACTTCATCCATCAGCTGTAGGCGATAAGCTCCGCCGAGATCATCGTGGGGACCCATATTTTTTCTCTCCTGTCCCTGGTTGGGACTGCAGCCACTATATTAACATAGAATGTTGTATCTTGTCAATACCGCTTAAATATGGCCTAATAGCATTGAAAATACCCCATTTGACACTATCCACAGGTTTGCTACAATAGACCTCGTTGTATCGAGCTGTCCCTTCACAACTGAAATGGTAAGAAAAACCAAAATAACTAAAGAGAGAGTTTTTTAGTTGTCCCAATTTATTCTTTTTGGCACCGTTAAGAAGTAATCAAATGGTGCAACAATAATTAGGATCTTTTCAGATCTTTTATCAGAGGATTTGATCCTGGTCCAGAATGAACGCTGGCGGTGTGGATAAGGCATGCAAGTCGAGCGGAATATATTTTGAAGAAGTTGCGATTACATCAAGACGACGGATTTTTATATTTAGCGGCGAACGAGTTAGTAACACCCTGGTACGTACCTCGAAGACGGGGATAGCTCATCGAAAGGTGAGGTAATACCCGATATTGTCGAAAGACGAAAGTTGGTCCTCTCACTCAGATACTGTTTCGTTTTGGCTTAGCGAATTTTAATCAGATTCGCGACGCGAGGAGCGAAATGTGCTGGATGTACATGAGCGACGAGTAACAAAGAAGCTGGTTAAAATTCGCTAAGCCCGAAGGGTGACAAACGAATAGCCGATTTCTTTGTCACTCCTCCTCGAAGTGCATATCGCACATCTTCGTCGTCGTTTCGCGAAATCGGCTATTCGTTATGTCACCAAAACTGAAACGGTATCTGAGTGAGAGGACGGACGCTTTGAGATCGGCCTAGGTCCGATCAGCTAGTTGGTAGGGTAACGGCCTACCAAGGCAATGACCGGTAGGGGAGGTGAGAGCCTGTCCCCCAACGACGAGACTGAGACACGGCTCGTACTCCTACGGGAGGCAGCAGTCGAGAATATTCCACAATGGACGAAAGTCTGATGGAGCGACACCGCGTGCAGGATGAAGGCCTTCGGGTCGTAAACTGCGGTAGTATGATAAGAATGCAAATGACTGTCATACGGAAAGAGGTGGGTAACTACGTGCCAGCACCAGCGGTAATACGTAGACCTCAAGCGTTATTCGGATTTATTGGGCGTAAAGCGCACGTAGGAGGTTTTGCGCGTCTTTTGTTAAAGCCCAGGGCCTAACCCTGGAAGTGCAGGAGATACGGCAGAACTAGAGGAGGTTAGAGGTGCATGGAACTCACGGTGTAGGGGTGAAATCCGTTGATATCGTGGGGAACACCAAAGGCGAAGGCAGTGCACTGGGACCTTCCTGACTCTGAGTTGCGAAAGCGTGGGGAGCAAAAAGGATTAGATACCCTTGTAGTCCACGCCCTAAACGATGCCTGTTTGCTGTTTCGAGTATCGACCCTCGGAGTGGCGTAGCTAACGCGTTAAACAGGCCGCCTGGGAAGTACGGCCGCAAGGCTAAAACTCAAAGGAATAGACGGGGACTCGCACAAGCGGTGGAACATGAGGTTTAATTCGTCAGTAAGCGAGGAACCTTACCAAGGTTAGAAATCTATCATGACAGCCGGCGGAAACGTTGGCCTTCTCACAAGGACATGATGGACAGGTGCTGCATGGTTGTCGTCAGCTCGTGCTTTGAAGTGTTCCCTTAAGTGGGGTAACGAGCGCAACCCCTATTACGCGTTACATGTGTCGCGTGAAACTGCCCCGCCCTAAGTTCACAAAAATATTTTGCGAATTTTCGGGCGGGGAGGAAGGAGGGGATGACGTCAAATCCGCATGGCCCTCTGATACCTTGGGCTACACTCGTGTTACAATGCCGAAGACAATGGGTTGCCAACCCGTAAGGGGGAGCTAATCCCATCAAACTTCGGCCCAGTTCGGATTGAGGGCTGAAACCTGCCCTCATGAAGCCGGAATCGCTAGTAATCGCAGATCAGCCACGCTGCGGTGAATACGTTCTCGAGTCCTGTACTCACAATAAAAGCGCGCAGCAGCCATATGCGCTCAGTGGTTAAAATCCACTCCTCCCTTCGTCGGGGAGCGTAGTCAAAAGATAGTGCCGCATCGCGAGGTGCGACATGGAGGATCTCACGACAAATGGCAGCCGAAACAAAAAAAAGAGCCCGTTGACCCATCATTGGCAGTGAGGATGGGGAAAACTATGGGAAAGCTCGTTTCGGATGCTAGGAATAGAGCATATGGTGACCTGTGGAGATCTCATATCGAATAGAAAAATTGCGATATGAGAAGTCAGCTGAGTCATAGTAGTTATCGTCGTTATCGTTTCATTTAATAGAAATTTAATGTGCGATGTCGATAATGAAGGTACTCACTCAATGAAACTCTCAAATGATTATGTCGTTGGATTAGTTGATGGCGAGGGCAGCTTTACTGCTTTTGTCCGCAACGTGAACCAGTCGACTGAACGGAAAAGGCGAACGAGGATCGAACCGCGGTTCTACGTTAAATTGATCGAAGAAGACAAAGCTATTTTAGATAGCCTCGCGGATTTCTTTGGCTGTGGAAATATCTATTTTCAAAAAGATATACGCCCCAATCATAAAAACTGCTATCGCTTCGAAGTATTTAATCGAGAAGAACTTAGTTCGGTAATCGTTCCATTCTTTCGTGATCATCCACTTCAATTCCCGTCGAAACGTAAAGATTTTGAGATCTTTTACGAATTGATGGAACGAATTAAAAAGGGAGATCATTTGACCGATGTTGGACTAAGGGAAATATATTCCCTTAAACAGCGAATGCATTGAGCTCGCCGCATACGGGAAAACCGTCCGTGCGGTGGGAACATCAACTCTGAATTTCCAGAGGATAATTGCCCGTCAAGCCAAGGGAGCCGGTAATAGGTGAAATCTCGCTTCGGTGGGATAAACTTAAGATCGGTAACATGGGCTAAGTCGTAACAAGGCACGCGTAGCGGAAGCTGTGCGTGGATCAATTAAACTACTACAAAGGATTTTGTAGTGCTGTCGAACTTTCTTCTCTTTGGCCAGCGAATCGATCGCGGGCGAAAGCGAGGGAGGTAATTGGGACAACTAAAAAGCTCTTTAATGCAAATATGGTAGGATATAGAGGATATACCTATGCCCACTGATGCTAAGAAAATCATGATCGTTGAGGATGACCATTTTCTGTCCTCATTGATGAAAGCGCGCCTTGAAAAAGAGGGCTTTGAGGTGGTGCAGGCGTTCGACGGCGAGGAGGCGATCGAGATGCTCCACAAGGTCATCCCGGCGCTCGTCATTCTCGACCTCATCATGCCGAAGGTCACCGGGTTCGAGGTGTTGCAGATGCTTTCCATCACGCCGCAGCTCGACAAGATCCCGGTCGTGATCGTGAGCAACCTCGCGCAGGATTCGGACATCGAAAAGGCGCGGCAGCTCGGCGCGCGGGAGTACTTCATCAAGGTAAAAGTATCCATCGACGACCTCATTGGCAAAATAAAGACATTGGTGGTAGAATAGCCCTCATTGGTTACATAAAAAAATGATCAACGAAGAAACACTCAAAAGAATAAAGCCGGGCGCGAAAGTGAAGGTGTACGAGGGCAAGACCCCGTTCGCCGGTTTGGTGATCGCGCGGAAGCACGGTTCCGAAGCGGGCGCCACGTTCACCGTCCGCACTATCCTTGCCGGCGTCGGTGTGGAGAAGGTCTACCCGATCCACTCGCCGTCGATCGTCAAGGTGGAAGTGGTCTCCTCGCCGAAAAAAGTGCATCGCTCGAAACTGTATTTCGTCCGTAGCGTCTCCGCCGCGAAGATCAGGCAGAAGCTGGATGTGTCTATGTAAAAACAGAAAATAAAAACACGGTTCGCGCCTCCCCGAAGATGACCGTTCGGCGCGAACCGTGTTTTTATTTTCTAGTCGATGTTTTGAGTGAGGAGCGGCGGCGTGGAACTCACGATCGCCACATTGAACCGCAACTGGCCGACGAGTTGGCCGGTCGGCAGTTCCACGTTTACGCGCCAGGCCCCGGCGGTGACGTTCCCCACCTCCGAAAATGTTCTCCACCCTTGGCTTCCACCGCCGGCCGTCGGGAGAACGATGCGTCCGCGCGTGATCCACTCTTTTTCCGTCGGGTCGTAATATTGCCATTCGTGAACGATGTCGGCGTTGAACGATGCAGGGGAAAAAATGGCGGTGTATGCGTACAATGTGGTGCCGGGCTCGACATGGATGGTCGGGCTCCACTCGAAGTAAGAGAGCCAGCCTTGATCTTCCGCCTGTGCGGTGTAATTGCCGGGGCTGTTCACGGTGAATGACTGATAGATGCCGGCGTCCTTAAGGGAAATAGGCAGAGGAGGAATCAAGTTTTCGAAGTAGAGCGTATTTACGATGACGAGGATGCCCACGATGGCAATGCCGCTTATCCACTTCGTCTTTTTGGAGAAGCGTTCCTTTGAGAATTTTTTGAGGATGCCGGCAAAGGCGCCGATCGCGGCGAGCGCCACTATGCCGCTCAATAAAAATATCCAGTTGTTGATCGCGTGGAAAAAAAGCGGCAGGAGATAGATCGCGAATGCGTAATAGGAAAGGAAGATGAGCGAGAGCTGGAACGCGAGTCGCGCGTAGTGCCGTTTGAACCGCTCGTTCGCGATGAACGCGGCGGCAAGCACCAGGAGGAACGGCCAACTCGAGACGATCGTGCCGCTCCGGAAGTAGAAGACGAGGAATGTGGAAAAAATACCGCCGAAGAAAAATTGCATGATGTTCACGAGCCAGAAGTGCAACTTCTCCGGCCGTTCCTCGGCACCCGGCTCGTTCTCGATGAGGTGGATGAGGAGTGCGCACACGGTGACGATCAAAAGATGTCCGATGACCCAGAAGTTTTCCCAAAACTCATCGACGCGGGTAAGCGTTACCGCGTCGAATACGAATCCGGCGATGAGCGAGAGCGAAGAGAACGGCCCCTCGATGCGCGCGTAAAAATTCCGCGCACGGGAGAGGAGGGTTTTCTTTTGGAGTCGGGTCCGACATAAGAGTTGATATAGATATAGGATACCGCGTTTTAATGATTTTTTAATGTGGTATATGTTAGGGTCGGTGCATGCTTCCAAAAGGGAGAGTGAATCTCGTTTGGTCGTCTGAATTTGCGTACGCAATCGGGCTTTTGGTAACAGATGGGTGTCTTTCGAGCGATGGAAGACATATTGATCTAACATCCAAAGATAAAGAGCAAGTGGCGAACTTTATGCGATGTCTTGGGATAAAAAATAAAATTGGCTTTAAAACAAGCGGCTATTCTGACCAGCGCGCGTTGCGTGTTCAATTCAGTGACGTTAATTTCTATAATTTTCTTTTTGATATCGGCCTCATGCCACATAAATCAAAGATATTGGAAGCAATCGCTGTTCCCGACGAATATTTCTTCGATTTTCTTCGTGGAGATTTCGATGGCGACGGAACGTTCTATTCCTATTGGGATCCGCGATGGAGGTCGAGTTATATGTTCTATACCGTTTTCATGTCCGCAAGCGAGAAACATGTGTTTTGGATGAGAGAAGAGATTTTTTAAAAAGCGGGAGTCAAAGGCCATATTACAATTAGCGGAAAGACCCCGATGTATCAATTAAAGTACGCCAAAGCCGAGTCATTGAAATTATTACCAAAGATGTATTATAATGCCGAGGTGGTTTGCCTATCCCGAAAGCGTAAGAAGATCGAAATGGCGCTTGCGACAGTTCGGGAGGGTATTTAAAATCAATGCGCGGGTGCCGAAACTGGCTAGACGGACTGCCTTGAGGTGGCAGCGGGCGAAAGCTCATGGAGGTTCGAATCCTCTCCCGCGCACATTGTTTTGATGAGGTAGAATGAAATCATGCAGGAATACGTGACCGACGCCATCGTGCTCAAGAAAGACCCGCTGGGCGACCTGGACGGCCGCTACACGCTTTTTACAAAACGCTTTGGGAAGATCATCGCGAAGGCGAAGAGCTCGCGCAAGATCACTTCAAAGCTGGCTTCGCATCTTGAACCGGGGATCGTGACGAAAGTGCGCTTCATCGAGACGAAGGGGACCCAGCTTATTGACGCGCTCAAGTCCGGGCGCGTGGCTTTGCCGCTCGGCGAGCTGCAGCTTTTGAATCAGATCATTCCGGACGCGGAGCCGGAGCCGGCGCTCTGGGAGCTTTTGGCGGGTGGTGCGTTTGCGTGGACGCCGGCGCTTGCGATCCTCGGCTGGGACCCGGAAGGCGCCGAATGCGTTACGTGCGGCGCAAAGCGACCCCGCTATTTTTATATCACCCATCAGGAATTTTATTGCCGCACGCACGCTTCAAAAGCGCGCAAAGATGCGGTAATATCAATTGATGGCCTATAATCCGAATTCAATCTGGGGGAGCAAGGAAAAGAAAAATCCGCTACTTCCTGATGCTGCGCCGACCGCAAAAAAGCCAACTCCATTTGTTGCGCCTAAGCCCGCTCCATTCGTGCCTTCGGTGCAGGTTCAGGCGGGGCCGGCGATGCCTGACGATGTGGGCGGGCTGAAGCCACCGTCATTCTTTCGCCGGCACGGATTGATATTCTTTACCGTCGGAATATTTATTTTGATCGCGCTCGCTGCATACATCTATTATCTGTTGCTTCCGCCGCCAACGCCGAACGTCGTGGTCACTTTTTCCAACCCCGGCACGGTGGTGCTCGGCGAACCCTTTCCGCTTACCGTCACCGTTTCGAATGAATCGAAGAGCGTGTTGCAGAATGCGGACCTGAACATCGCATTGCCCGCGGGGATCGTGCTCGTCGGCAACGATCCTGCACAGCCCCAGGCGGTCGTGACGGAATCCTTAGGGACGCTCAGCTCGGGCACCATCAATGCGCCGCAAACGGTTATGCTGGTTGCCGTCGCGAGTTCGGGGGCAGCGCAGTTGCCCGGCACAACGCAGCCGATCGGCGCGAAGGTGACGTATCAAACGGCATCCACGGCGGCCACGCAGTTCCAAAGCAGCGCGAGCACGACGATCTCCATTGGAACGCAATCGGCGCTCTCGCTTTCGTACAGCGCGCCATCGGGCATCTTCAGTGGACAGAATTTTGATATTCTTGTGAACTATACGAACGATACGACGAGCACATTGGATGGCGTACAGCTTACGATGCAGTATCCGCCGGCCTATCACTTTGTGATGAGCAGCACGACCGCGCCCGCGGGCGCGGCGGAAAATACGTGGAACCTCGGTACGCTCGCGCCGGGCGCGAATGGCACGCTCGATATCACAGGCAACATCGTGGGACCGGCGCAGGCGCAGTACTCGCTGACCGGCACGATCGGCGCGACCTTCTCCGGACAGAGCTATCCCGCCGCCGTTGCGCCGGTAAACTTCATGGTGACACCGTCTCCGCTCTCGCTTGCGATCACACTGAACAATTCATCCACGTACGTTGCGGGATTGTCCGACAACCTCCACTACACACTTACGTACAAAAACAATTCCAAAGTTACCTTCCAGACCGTGAGCATTTCGGCGTCGCTCGTCGGGTCGATGTTCGATCTTTCCTCGCTGGGGACGAACGGATATTTCAATTCGCGGACGAATACCGTCACGTGGTACGCGGCCGATACGCCGGCACTCGCGTCGGTTGCACCCGGGCAATCAGGAACGGTGAGCTTTACAATCGGCACGAAACCGGCGTTTCCGATCAAACTGCCGAGCGATAAGGACTATACGTTGAGCGTGAGCGCGATGGCGACATCGCCGACGGTTCCCCCGAACACCGCGGGGACGAGCACCGCGTCCGTTGCCTCGATCACCAACAAGATGGGTGGCAGCCTTACGTTTACCTCCGACGGGTTTTATAAGGAGACGAGCACGACCATCAAGAACACCGGGCCGTACCCGCCGACGGTGGAGCAGCCGACCACCTATACCATTCACTGGAGCCTCGTAAACTATTCAACGGACATACAAAATGTTACCGTATCTGCGTACGTGCAATCGGGGAGTACCTTTACCGGCGTGGCGACGAGCACCGGGCTCGCGTCGAACACCTTGCCCAGCTACAACGCGGGGACCGGGCAGATCACGTGGACTATTCCGTACATCCCGGCGACCACGGGGGTGATCAGTCCTCCGGCGCAGACGGTGTTCCAGATCACGAACACGCCCTCGATCAACCAGGTGGGGCAGACGATCACTTTGCTTGGGCCGGCCGCGCTCACCGCGACGGATGCGTACACGAGCGCGACGATACAGCAGACGGCCGCGGCGGTGACGACCGCCCTCCCCGACGATCCGTCCGTCGGTGGCCAGCGGGGCGAAGTGACGCAATAAGTATTAAAATATGGATAAAGAAAAACTCGCCAACGAAACCGGATTGATGGAAAAGATCGTGTCGCTTGCAAAGCGGCGGGGTTTTGTGTTCCCCGGGTCCGAGATCTACGGCGGGCTGGCCAACTCGTATGAATATGGCCCGGTTGGCGTTGAATTGAAGAAGAATATCCAGGACGAATGGTGGCGCGTGTTCGTGCGCGAGCGGAGCGATATGGTCGGCTTAGATTCTTCTATTATCTTGCATCCGAAGACGTGGGAAGCATCGGGGCATGTGGCGGGACTTGTTGACGCGATGGTGGAATGTAAAGCATGCCACTCCCGCACGCGTGCGGATCATTTGATCGAGAACCATTTCGAAGCGAAGGGTGAGAAGATCAGTGTTGAAGGAAAATCCGAAAAAGAACTTGACGAGGTCATTCAGCAGGAAAAAATAAAATGTCCCGTTTGCGGCAAGTTCGATTGGACGCCGGTGCGCAAGTTCAATCTTTTATTTGAAACGCATGTCGGTATCGTGCCGGAGGCGCAGTCGAAAGTGTATCTCCGCGGCGAGACAGCGCAGGGTATTTTCATCAGTTTCAAAAATATTTTGGATTCCACGCGTGTGCGATTGCCGTTCGGCGTGGGCCAGCTCGGCAAAAGCTTTCGTAATGAGATCACAAAAGGCAACTTCATCTTCCGCACATTGGAATTCGAACAGGCGGAGATAGAATATTTCTTTGACCCAGACGAGACCGATTGGAAGAAATTATATGAACAGTGGAAAGGGGACATGTGGAAGTTCGTGACGGAGAATCTCGGCGTCGCGGCCGACGCGTTGCGCTGGCGAGAGCATGGCGACGAAGAGCGCAGTTTCTACAGCAAACGTACCGAGGATATGGAATATAAGTTCCCATTCGGCTTCAAAGAGCTGTGGGGCTTGGCATACCGCACCGATTACGATCTGAAACAGCACACGAAGTTCTCCGGCGTGGATCTTTCATACACCGATCCGACATCCGGCAAGAAGTTCGTGCCGCATGTGATCGAGCCCGCGGTGGGTATCAATCGTCTGATGGCGATGGTAATGCTCGACAGCTATCGCGAGGAGGGGGAGCGCGTGTACCTCAAGTTCCCGCCGCGCCTCGCGCCATACAAGGCCGCCGTCTTCCCGCTGCTCGCGAACAAGCCGGCGCTCGTGGAAAAAGCACGCGAGGTTTACGAAATGTTCACAGGCACCGATGGAAGAAGATTTACGGTGGCCTGGGATGATCGCGGCAATATCGGCAAGCGTTATTACGCGCAGGACGAGATCGGCACGCCGTTTTGCATCACGGTGGACTTCGACACGCTGGGCGAAGGCGACGGCGATGATGGGGCAGCGAACAAGAACACCGTGACGGTGCGCGATCGCGACACGGGCACGCAGGAGCGCGTGCACATCGACAAGCTTGAAGAATTCCTCCATGGCAAAATTTATCATTAAAGGAGGGAAGCCGCTGTTCGGAGAGATCACGATCGCGGGAGCGAAGAACGCGGTGTCGAAGATGATGGTAACGTCGCTCCTCACTGACGAGCCGTGCATTTTGGAAAACGTGCCGGAGATCGGGGAGATCGACATCATCATCGAGCTCCTAAAGAGCATCGGGAGCGATATCGAACGGGCCGGCCCGGTCCTGAAGATCGCGACGCCGGTCATCAAAAATAATCTTGTGCACACGCTCTCGCGGCGCAACCGCATTCCGATCCTCGCGCTCGGGCCGTTGCTTGCCCGCACTGGCGAGGCCGAGGTGCCGATTTTGGGCGGGGATAAGATCGGGCCGAGGCCGGTGGATATTCACTTGGAGGGGCTGTCAAAGCTCGGCGCGCAGATAGAGATCACAAAGGACAGCTATCACGCGTGGGCGAAGGACGGCCTGCACGGCGCGGAGATAGAGCTGCGCTTCCCGAGCGTCGGCGCCACGGAGAACATCATGCTCGCCGCCGTGCTTGCAAAGGGGAAGACCGTCATCAAGAACGCCGCGCTCGAGCCGGAGATCATCGAGCTCATGAAGATGCTCCAGAAGATGGGCGCGATCGTGGAGCTCTGTCCGCCGCGCACGATCACGATCGATGGCGTCGCGAAACTGCACGGCGTTACGCATCGCGCGCTCGCGGATCGGAACGAGTGTGTTTCCATGGCGTGTCTCGCGATCGCGACGAACGGCCGCATCATGCTGAACGGCGCCGTACAGGAACACCTCATCACATTCCTCAACGCCGTGCGGCGCATGGGGGGAGAGTACGAAGTGACGAACGACGGCATCGCGTTTTGGAAAGCCGCCGCTCTAGACGGAAGCAACGCGGGGCTTAAGCCGCTCGAGATCCGCACGGACGTTCATCCCGGATTCATGACCGACTGGCAGCAGCCGCTCGCGGTGCTCCTCACGCAGGCGCACGGCATTTCCACCATCCATGAAACGATCTACGAGGACCGCTTCGCGTACGCGATGGACCTGAACGAGATGGGCGCAAAGATAAAAGTGACGATCGACTGCCCGCCGAACGATCCCTGCCGCCTGCAAGGCAAGAACCATTATCACTTTGCGACGATCGAAGGGCCGACCGTGCTCACGAGCAAGGCCCTTCACGTGCGCGACCTCCGCTCCGGCATGGTGGACATCCTCGCCGCGCTTGTCGCCCAGGGCGTCTCCGAGGTGGATGGCGTGGAAGAGATCGACAGGGGATACGAGCGGATCGATGAGCGGTTACGGCAGCTGGGCGCGGATATTACACGGGTTTGACCGGTTTTGCAATTATTAAAAAATCATTAAATCTGGTTTGACGCACACACAAAAAGGGATAGAATAAAAACATACCTGCGGGGGCTCAGAGCTCCCTATCGGCAACAAGGGCTGATAGCGGGTATACCAAAGACCCACGTGTCATTGCGTGGATTTTTGTTTCTTTCCGTAAATACTGAAAAAGTGATATTTCCCATTTCCAGATTGTCTAATAACAATGGTAACACGCACACCTTCTTTAACTTCGATAAACACCCATAGATGTATCGGCGGTTCGTGAGCATCTTTCACAAAATGACGAGGTATAACATCCGGTTTCTTCAAAATAGTTATCACGTGGGGCAGTAACGCAAATCTGCGGAGTTGTTCAGCTCTTGATCGTGGGATAGCCGTCTTTTGAATGAGATGTCTGAATCCGGCACTGTCAAAAATCACATACTCATTCACCGCCGGACACCACACTCGACCGATGCTCTTATAAAATGCTTTTGCCTTCTTTTTTGCGTCGGCGTAACTCTCGCGGGGAATTTCCATCCCGCCATTCTATGAAAGAGGCGATTAAAATTATCTAAAACTTCTCCGAATGTGTAATTGGAAAAATTTAAGTTCTACCGAAATTTGGCATCTCGAAGATAGCAATGAGAATAATGATTGCGGTGACTTGATTTTGCCGCGACCTTAAATGCCTGAATAAGGTCGAAGGGGCAATTCTGAAAAGACAAGGTTAGTCCCTTCTGGAGCCATCAATAAAAGAATATGCGACCAACTGCGAACGATAATGCTTGTGCCAAGGGTCTTTTTCGCCTATACTAGCAATCATGTTCGGCAAGAAAATCGGCATCGATTTGGGCACGGCTAACACCGTTGTTTTTGTGCCGGGAAAGGGATTCATCATCAACGAGCCCACGATCGTGGCGCTCACCCAGCCCGATAATACCGTGCTCGCGGTGGGCGCGGAGGCGAAGGAGATGATCGGCCGCACCCCGGACGAGATCGTTGCGTACCGCCCCTTAAAGGATGGCGTGATCGCGGATTACTATATTACGAAGGCGATGCTCACGTACTTCATCTCGAAGGCGTCGGGCTGGATGAATATCATTAAACCGGACGTCGTCATTTCTGTTCCGGCGGGCATCACGCAGACCGAACGCCGCGCCGTGATGAACGCCGCGCGTGAAGCGGGCGCGGGCAACGCGTTCATCGTTCGCGAACCGATCCTCGCCGCGCTCGGCGCCGGTATCCCGATCAACGCGCGCAGTGGGAACATGATCATCAACATCGGCGGCGGCACATCCGAGCAGGCAGTGATCGCGCTCGGCAACATCGTCTCCTGGAATTCGCTCCGCATCGCGGGCAACAAGTTCGATCAGGCGATCATGGATTATATAAAGAAGAAATATGCGCTCGCGATCGGCGAGCAGACCGCGGAGCAGGTGAAGATCGAGATCGGTTCGGCGATGCCAACGAAGGAAAAAATGGAATATCAGGTGCGCGGGCGCGACCTCGTGACCGGCTTGCCGAAGGATGTCGTCATTAACTCGAACGAGATCGCGGAAGCGCTGAATCCGTTGCTCATCGAGATCGCGAGCAGCGTGCAAAATGTCTTCAATGTGACGCCGCCGGAGCTCGTGGCGGACATTATGGAGAAGGGGATCATTTTGAGCGGCGGCAGCGTGCAGCTCCATCACCTCCCGGAATTCTTTGAACGGTTCTTGGGCGTGCAGGCGTACGTTGCCGAAGACCCGCTCTTTTGCGTGGCAAAAGGCACCGGGCTCATCTTGAATCACTTGGACACGTATAAGAGGACGTTGCTCAATAAGCGATAAATGATCATCGGCCACGACGCCATCATTGCGGACCTGAAAGATCTTAAACGAACGCGGCGTGCTTGGCCACGGATATATTTTTGTCGGCCCGGCGATGCTGGGGAAGCGGACGGTCGCCGCAGCGCTTGGGCACTATTTAGAGAAGGGTGTGTTCGAACTTCCAAGGAGTGGGCGTGATGGTTCCGCCGATCATCAAGAAGTTTTGCAGGATATCAAGATCATCGACATCGCGTTCATGAAGATGCTCGACGTCGAGGCGAGCGGGGACTCGATCGGCATCGACGCGGCGCGCGAGGTAAAGACATTTTTGTGGCAGAAGCCGAACACGAGCGCGCGGCGCACGCTGATCATCGATAACGCGGAGTTACTGACGACCGAGGCGCAGAACGCGTTGCTCAAGATCACCGAAGAACCGCCGGCATCATCACTGCTCATTCTGATAACATCCGACATCGAGAGCATCTTGCCGACGATCGTCTCGCGCCTGCCCAAGATATATTTCGGCGCGGTCGCGACGGAAACGATCGAGAAGTGGCTTGCAAGCGAGGAGCATCTTACGAAAGCCAAGGCAACGACGCTTGCCAAGCGTTCGCTTGGAAAGCCGGGCATCGCCTGGCGAATGTTGCACGACGAAGCGTTCCAAAAAAATCTGGAGCTCGCGGAAGCGTTCCTCAAAACTACATCGGCCGGTCGCCGCGACTTTGTGAAGAAGCTCATCGAGCCGGACGACTTCAGCTTACGGATATTCCTTGATGCTGTTATAATGACGTTGGCGTGGGAAACCGCGTCAAAAGCAAAGTCCGCCTTCTGGCACAAGACATTAAAACTTTATGAAGGTGTGAACAACTTTGGCTTGAACCCTCGGCTTCAGCTAGAGGCACTTATGAAATAATTGTTAAATTTTTTGAATGACCATCTCCGAACAAATAACAAAAGATCTCGAGGTCGCGCTCGCCGGCGTGACGACAAAGTTGAAGCAGGACTTTGGACAGATCCGCGGCAATCGTCCGTCGCCGGATATGATCCAGGACATCAAGCTCAATCTCTACGAACAGCAGCTCTCCATCCGCGAGCTGGGGTCACTTACCATTCTTCCGCCGCGGACCATCCAGATCACGGTCTGGGATCCGGGCGCGATCGGCGCGATCATGAAAGCGATCGACGACGCGCACCTCGGCCTTTCCACCAATAACGACGGGAACAATATCCGCGCCACGCTTTCGCCGCTCGGTGACGAGCGCCGCGACGAGATGTCCAAGCTTGTCAAAAAAATATCCGAAGCGGCGCGCATCCAGATCCGCGCGCGGCGCGAGGACGCGGTCAAGCGGCTGAAGGACTCCGAGAATAAAAAGGAGATCACGGAAGACGATTCTTTCAAGGGCAAGGAGAAGATCCAGAAGGCGACCGACAAGGCGAACGGGGAGGTGGAGGCGATGGTGAACGGCAAACTGAACGAACTCGGCGAATAACATCATATCATGCTCATCATCATTCTTGTCATCATCGGACTGTCGCTCCTCATTCTCGGCCACGAGGCGGGACATTTTTTTGTGGCAAAGTTGTTCGGTCTGAAAGTGGACGAGTTCGGCATCGGCTTTCCGCCGCGCATGTTCGCATGGCGTCCAAAGAATGGCGAGACCGAGTATAGCGTGAACTGGCTGCCGTTCGGCGGATTCGTGAGGATCAGCGGCGAGCGCGGAGAGTTCGAGGGCATGAGCCCCGATGGCACCGAAGGATCGCCGTCACCCACCGCGGCGCAAACCGCGATGACCGATGAAGAAAAAGCGCGGCTCTTCTATAACCAGCCGGCGTGGAAAAAGAGCCTGATCGTGCTCGCGGGCGTCTTCATGAACTTTATTCTCGGCTGGTTGCTCATCGCGATCGTGTTCATGGTCGGCGTCCCGCAGACCCTTATTATTTCCGGGACGGAACCGGGTTCGCCCGCCGTGGCGGCGGGATTGCAGTCCGGCGACGTCGTGAAGGGCTATACCGATTCGCAAAGTTTCATCAATTACGTTGACGCGCACGAAGGCCAGCCGATCACCGTCACCGTGATCCGCAATGACAAGGACATGAGTTTCACGATGACGCCGCGCGTGAACCCGCCGGCAAACCAGGGCGCGCTCGGCGTGGCACTCGAAGAGGGCGGCGCCGCGCGGGAAAATTTCTTTCGCGCGCTGTGGGACGGCCTGCAGGACGCCGTGATCATCTCCTGGCTTACGCTCCAGGCGTTCTATGAACTGCTCAAGCAGATATTCGTCCACGCATCCATCCCTGCCGATGTCGTCGGCCCCGTCGGCATCTTCGGCATCGCGGAAGAGACGGGCAAAATCGGGCTCGCGTATCTTTTGCAGCTGCTCGGCATCATCTCCATCAACCTGATGATCGTCAATTGCATTCCGTTCCCGGCGCTCGACGGTGGACGATTTCTTGTGGTGATCGTCGAGAAGATAAAAGGCTCGGCGATGCCGTACAAAGTTGAGGCATGGATCAATGGAGTGGGCTTTGCGCTGCTCTTGACGCTTATGGTGGTGTTGACGATACGGGATGTAAGCGGGCTGCTGTAAACGCTAGAACTCGCCAATTTGTGATCATTAAATTTCAATTAAAAAGCTTTTGACATTCTGATTTTGGAGAATATGATGGACATTATGCTTCCAAAAATTCCTAAGGGTATAATGAGTGAGGAGGGTGAGCGATATATCGGTATGCTTCTTGAAAGAATAGAAGGAACGCTTAAGCTGATTTTTGAAAAGTTTGATTTTGTAGATAAGAGAACGGATAAGCTTGAGAACCGTATGGACCGCGCGGAAGTACGTCTGGATGAAGTTGAGTTGAAGCTGATGGACGGGGAATAATCTCCAGCAAAAGCAGTATAATAGAGGCATGATCCAGCGGGGCATAGCCTCTTTCGGTTTGGACACCGGCCATTGCCCGCCGTGGCTTTTCGAGCGCATGGTAAAACTCGGGCGTGAAATGATGTATGTGCTCGTGGCCGAGTACGGCCCGGACGAGTTCATAAAGCGCATCGCGGACCCGGCGTGGTTCCAGTCGCTTGGCACGGTGCTCGCATTCGATTGGAACGCGAGCGGCCTCACCACTATCTTGACCGCGGCGCTCAAGGAAGCGATCCGCGGGCACGAGGCGGATTTTGGTATTGTGATTGCGGGTGGAAAGGGAAAGACGTCGCGCAAGACGCCGGACGAGATCCGGACGTGGGGCGACCGGCTGGCCTTACCCGTGGCGCAGACGAACAAACTGGTATACAACTCCAAGATGAGCGCAAAGGTGGATTCAGCGCTCGTGCAGGACGGATTCCAGCTCTACCATCATGCGTTCTTCTTCTCGCGGGGCGGTGCGTGGGCGGTCGTCCAGCAGGGGATGAACCAGGAAAAACAATCCGCGCGGCGCTACCATTGGTATTCGGAGGATGTGAACGACCTTGTGTCCGAACCGCATTCCGGGATCTCGTCGCCGGTGACGCTCAAGACCGTGCTTGATCTCAGCGCCGCAAAGAGCGACAAGACCCGCGAGATCTCCACCGAGCTCACGCACGCGGGCTACGCGACGCTCATGAAAGACATCACGCTCCTGCGCAAATATTCCTCGCGGCTTTCGCAGATGGCGAAGATCCAGATCGGCGGCGACGGGCGCCACGAGCCAGCAACTCACCCTGCTCAATCTTGAATACGCGCGAGTTCAGATACCATCCGGTGGTCCACGAGGATTTTGCCAAGAGCAAATATCTGGAAAAGATTTTGGCAAAGGTGACGGACGAGAAACCGGAAAGCTATGAGAAGCTCCTCGCCACCGAAGGCGTCGGCGCAAAGACCGTCCGCGCGCTCGCGCTCGTGGGCGAGATTATCTACGGCGCCGCGCCGTCGTACGAAGATCCGGCGCGCTACAGCTTTGCCCATGGCGGCAAGGATGCCACGCCGTATCCCGTGGACCGCAAAACGTACGACGAGACGATCATGATGCTCGGCCGCGCGGTGCGAAAGACGCGGCTCCCGCTCGCGGACAAACAGAAGGCGCTCGACCGGCTATGGCCGAAACACCTTTGGAACAAAAAGGAAACGAGTACTTGGTCGGCACTTAGTTCTAGTTTTGCATATCTTACTTAGACAATACTGGTTGGTCAGGATGTCTCCGATCCCAACGGATATTTCCCTAACGATCACTGCTTCGTTTTCTTGCGTAGCGTTAGGCTCGAATGCTCACAAGTGGTGAAACGTAAGGTGAGTATGCTTACCATCGCGTTACGATAGGCATATCTACTTTAATAGGTGCGGGCTTCGTATTTCATTTTATTTAGCATGGAACTGCTGCTGCTTGGTAAAGCCACTTCCACTTCACTATGATATCATCATACTTATGGACACATTGATCCACGCGGACATCTTCTTTGTGACGACGATCGTGGTCGTCATCGTGGGCATCGCGCTCACGGTCGCGCTCATTTATCTGGCAAAAGTATTGAGCGATGTCAAAGAGATAACCAAGCAGGTAAAGGAGGAAACGGTGTTGTTCCGCCAGGACATCGGTGAACTGCGGGGTGATATAAAGAAGGAAGGATTTCGCATTGAGCGATTCATGATGTTCGTCAGGAACCTTTTCAAAAAGGCAAAGACAAGGTCGAAGAAATAATAAAATTTTAATTATGTACTAACTACTATGGCAACAAAAAAGAAGAAGAAAGGGAGCAATGCCAGGGCATGGGAGATCGGTGGCGCGGTGACCGCTGCGGCGATCGCGGCAGCAGCCGGAGCGTATCTGCTTTCGGATAAAAAGACCAAAGCAAAGGCGAAAAAGTGGGTGATGGACGCCCGTAAGGAAGTGGTGAAGCACGCAAAGGCGGCCAAGAAGCTGAGCGAGAAGGAATATGCCACCATGGTCGATCAGGCGATCAAGCGTTATGGCTCGGTGAATAAGATGACGCACGGCTGACATCATTGCCGCCGGGCAAGAATTAAAGGGCCAGTGGACGAAGATCCATGCGGAAGCGATGAAGATGTCAAAGAAGCACGCGCCGAAGAAAAAGGCGGTAGTAAAGAAAAAAAAGCGCAAAAAAAGGCGCGCGCATAGAAGATAAAAAACCCTCCGGATGATCCGGAGGGTTTTTTATTACTCGTAGCGAAGCGCCTCGATCGGGCTCTTCCGCGCCGCCTGGCTGGGCGGGATAGATACCGAACGCGATGCCGGTGATGCTGGAAACGGCGACGGCGAGCAGAATGGCGCTGAGCGGGAATTCGAATGTCCATGCCACGCCGGCGACCTTCGTGATGACAAGCCATGCCAGACCGACGACAAATGCACCGACGGCGATGCCGATCATGCCGCCGATGAATGTGAGCATGACGGATTCCACGAGGAACTGCTGAAGAATATCCTTATTGGTGGCGCCGACGGATTTACGCAGGCCGATCTCTTTGGTGCGCTCGATGACCGACACCAGCATGATGTTCATGATGCCGATGCCGCCGACGACGAGAGAAATCGACGCGATCGCGGCGAGGAACAGTGTCAGGATGTTTGTGATGTTGCCAAGCAACGAGAGGACGCTCTGCTGGGTCTCGATCGTAAAATCATCCTGGTCCGGATTGGTAATCCCATGGTCCTGTTCCAAGAATATTCTCCACCCGCGGCTGCGCGAAACTGATATTATAGTTGCTGTTCGCCTGCACCATGATGTCGTTGAAATAAGTGATACCAAGCATCTGTGTTTGCGCCACGCGTGATGGGGACCATCACAATATCATCCTGATCGATACCGAACGCCCCGGTACCGGTGGAGGCGAGCACGCCGACGACACGGAACTGGATGTTCTTGACCTCGATATATTGGCCGACGGGATCCGATCCGGCGCCAAAGAGTGTATCGGCAAGGGAGGGCCCGATGACCGCCACGTGGTTATATGCCTGTACGTCGCTGTCGGTGAATGCATATCCGTTCTGGACGACGAAATTGCGGACGGTAAAGAAATTCGCCGGCACGCCGTCGAAGGTGACCACCTCGCTGTTATCCTCAAAGGACGCGGTGCCCTGTCCGCGCTCCTCTTCCGTCACCGCCGCCACCGACGGGTCACGCTGAAAGCGCATCCACGTCCTGCTGGACCAAGCTCGTGACGACGATGCCCTGCGCGGAGGCGGGGGATGAGAACTTACCGTTGTTCGTGCCGCCGGGGATCACGATGATCAGATTGGAGCCGAGCCCCTGCACTTGGCCGAGGATATACTGTTGCGCCGACGCGCCGATGGACATCAAGATGATCACGGACGAGATACCGATCACAATGCCGAGCATCGTCAAAAGCGAGCGCATCTTGCCGTGCTTGAGCGTCGCCTGTGATGATTTGATGAGATCGCTTACGCGCATGCCAAATAGTGGTTAATGATCATTTAATGAATTCCTTTTTGGAATGGCGGGGATTCTTGACCTGTTCGTCGCTCTCGATCACGCCGTCGCGCAGGCGGATAATGCGGTCCGCAAACTCAGCCGTGGCCGTTTCGTGCGTCACAAGGATCACGGTGCGGCCGGCGTCGTGCAGGTTGTCGAGGATGCTCATCACCTGTGCGCCGGATACGGAGTCGAGGTTGCCCGTCGGTTCGTCGGCAAAGATGATGTCGGGATCGTTCACGAGCGCGCGGGCGATCGCGGTGCGCTGTTTCTGTCCGCCGGAAAGCTTGGCGGTTTCCACGTGGAGTTTTTCATCCAAACCGACGCTATGCACCGCATCCTCGATCAATTTTTTACGCTCACCCACCGGCACATCAGAATAGATGAGCGGGATCTCCACGTTCTCGTACACCGAAAGCCGCGTTAGCAGATTGAATGACTGGAACACGAACCCGATGCTCTTGTTGCGGATGTGCGCGAGCTCCACATCGGAGAGATCGTCGATCCTTTTGCCGAGGAACGTGTAACTGCCGCCGGTCGAACGATCCAAAAAGCTTAATATCTGTACGAGCGTTGACTTGCCGGAGCCCGATGGTCCCATGATGGAGACGAAGTCACCTTTTTTGATCGTAAAGGAAACGCCCCGCAATGCGGACGTGACGTCGCCTTCGTCCACATAATCTTTTTTAAGATCTTTGACCTCGATCATTCATTCAGGCGTTCTTATGGTGTTTTTAAGCCGACGTTCACGACCTGCTCACCATTAGTCACGCCGGACGTGATCTCCGTGTTGCCGCTCTGGTCGTGAATGCCAAGCGTCACCGGCACCTGCGTCTCTTTACCGTTCTGCAGGATATCCACGTACGTACCGCTCGCGTTCTGGATGACGGCATACTCCGGAAGGATGAGCGCGTTCGCATCCGTCTGCGTATCGATATCCAGGTTGGCGGTGAGACCGCTCTTGATGCGCGGGTCGGGCGTGGTGAAAGAGGTCTTTACGAGATAGTCAACGACGCCGCTTTGGATCGTCTCCGCGGGGTCGATGTAGAATACCTTTCCGGCAAAGTTTTCGCCGGGGAAGGCATCGAATGTCATATTGACGGAATTACCCACCGCGACTTTGCCGATGTCCGTTTCCGGAACGTACGCATCCACCTCAAAGTTATTTGCCGAGATGATGGACGTGATCGTCTGGCCGGGCGTTGCGATCTGTCCAACCTTCGCGTTCTGTACCGTCACGATGCCGCCAATGGGGGAGACGAGCGAGGCATTATTGATATTTACCTGGATGCTTTGCGCATTCGCCTGTGCGGCCGCGACCTGCGCTTGTTGGGCCGCGATCGCGTTCGTCGTTGATCCGGCAAGCGTCTCGGCGAGTTGTGCCTGCGCCTGTGCCACGGCTACTTCCTGTGAGGCGATGGTCTGCGTGATGGTGTTGATTCCGCTCGAAGCGCCGTTCACTTCTGTGATCGCCGCGGCGACATCGTTCCGGTAGACACTGACCGTGCTTGTAGAAAGTCCATTCTCATCTATGACAGCCGTGGCATCGGTGTTCAGCATGGTGGAAACGACAGAAAGATGATTGGTCGCGTTCTGTAGTGCTTGGGTGAGGGTCGAGGTGGATAGCGGCGTGGTGGTCGAAGAAAACGCCGTTATCTCCGCCTGCCATCCGCTCAGCTCTTGAGCGACCTGATTACGCTCCGTATCCGCGTTGTTCATGATGCCGGGATCGCTGATCGAGAATGAGAGTTGCGGATTGCTCGAGTCGGGGTTGTTATAGAAGGCGCCGATCTGATTTCGCACGGCATCGGTCGCTTTCGCATATGCGTCCTCTACGGCGTTCGGGGTCCCGGAGTAAGTGTTCGCCAATGATTGCTGTGCCGCCGTCACGGCAGTCTGCGCAACCTGGATTGCTTGCGGCGTCGGTCCGGCCTGGAGCTGCTGCAGGTTCGCCTGCGCTGAGGCCACGGAGGCCTGCGCCTGCGCGAGCTGTGCGCGAAGCGAACTGGTATCCAGAGCCACCAGCGTATCGCCCGCACTTACGGTGTCGCCGGCATTCTTATATACCGCGGCGATCGTGCCACCGCTTTGGAACGAGAGATCGAGGCTTTGGATCGGCGTCGTGTTGCCGGTGACGCTCACCACCTGCGTGATGGACCCGCTCGTCACGGAAACGAATTGGTATTTATTACTATTCTGGGAAACAACAAAAAAATAGCCGGCGGCGATCACGAGCGCCGCCACGACGACGGTGACGATGGTCGTTTTTTTACTGAATCCGAGCCGTGTTATTATTTTCTTCATATATTCGTATTATACCATAGAAGCCGCCGATTCGTTTCATCTATTACACCCGTTTTGGGAGTTATCCACAGGGTAGTTAAGTAAGTTAATAATTATGGTTTATAATTAAATTATGGAGAATATCATTGAAGTAAAGGACCTGGTCAAGAAATTCGGTGATTTCACCGCCGTGGACAACATCTCTTTCAGCGTTAAGAAAGGCGAGATTTTCGCGTTCTTGGGGCCGAACGGAGCGGGGAAGTCCACCACCATCAAGATGCTCACGACCATCCTCAATCCCACGAGCGGGGACATCACGCTGAACGGCCATGACGCGGCGGACGACGCCGACGCCGTGCGGCACTCGTTTGGCATCGTGTTCCAGGATCCCAGCCTGGACGACGACCTTACCGCGATCGAGAATATGAACCTGCACGGCGTGCTCTATGGCGTCCCGAGCAAGGTGCGCAAGGAGCGGATCGAGACCCTGCTCAATTTTGTGGAATTGTGGGATCGGCGCAACAGTCAGGTGAAGGATTTTTCCGGAGGCATGAAGCGGCGACTCGAGATCGCGCGCGGATTGCTCCATCATCCCACCGTATTGTTTTTGGACGAGCCGACGCTCGGCCTCGATCCGCAGACGCGCAATCATATGTGGAGCTATCTTCAGGACCTCAACAAGAGCGAGGGCATCACGGTATTCTTCACGACGCACTATATGGAGGAAGCGGAACGCATCGCCCAGCGGATCGCCATCATCGATCATGGGAAGATCATCGCATCCGGCACCGCGGCCGAATTGAAAGCGAAAACCCAGACCGATTCCCTCGAGAACGCGTTCCTGAAATTCACCGGCACCGTGATCCGCGACGAAGACGCGAGCGCGACCGACAAGATGCGCTCGCACAGCCGCATGTGGCGCGGCGGAGGAAGGCGCTAATGCGTGAATCAAATATCAAACATTAAAATCCTATGAAAACGATCTACATATTATGGCTCCGCGAGATCAAGCGTTATTTCCGCTCGAAGTCGCGCATTATCGGCTCGCTCGGCCAGCCGCTGCTCTTTTTGCTTGCGCTTGGCTACGGCCTCGGCTCGGTGTTCGCGAAAGCGGGGGAGGGAAACTATTTTACATTCCTCGCGCCGGGTATCATCGGTATGAGCATCATCTTCACCGCCATCTTTTCCGGCATCCAGATCATCTGGGACCGTCAGTTCGGTTTCCTTAAAGAGACGCTCGTCGCGCCCGTAAACCGCCTGAACATCATGATCGGCCGCACGCTCGGCGGCGCCACCGTCGCCACCATGCAGGGATTGCTGGTGCTCATCCTCGTCACGATTTTCGGGTTCCGCCCGTACAGTTGGGCGCTCGTGCCCGTCGCAATCGTTTTTATGCTGCTCGTCGCACTGCTCTTTGCCGCGCTTGGCTCGATGATCGGATCACTACTCAATGACATGCAGGGCTTCCAGCTCATCATGAACTTCCTCGTGATGCCGCTCTTCTTCCTCTCCGGCGCGCTCTTCCCGTTGAGCGGTCTGCCCGCGGTCCTCGAGGGGATCGTCAAGTTCGATCCGCTTTCGTATGGCATCGATTCGTTTCGCATCCTCCTCGCGAACACCGGAAGCTTCGGGCTCGGTCTCGACTTTGCCGTGCTTGCCGTCATCACTGCGGTGTTCCTTGGCCTCGGCAGCTACTTCTTCTCGAAGATACAGGTATAATGGGCGCGGACGCCTAAAGAGGAGTATACTATCAATATGAAGATCGAATGGAATAAAGTGACGTGGTACTCCAAGTTCATTGCTCTGGCACTTTTTGTGGCGTTGCCGTTCATCGGGTTTTATTACGGAACGCAATACGGCAAAACGGTTGCGGCAATCGGGCAAACGTCGACGATCGCCGCGGCGGCCACGTCAACCGTCTCCGGTGTCGGCACTTCTTACTACAGTGATCCTTCCGCATGGCAGAGCGATTCCAATAATACCTCCGGCGGTTTCAGCATTGCGTACCCGCTAGATTTTGACACGCAGGATAATTATTCCGCCGCGCCATCGACCGACTGGCGTTTGAATGCCAACGCGTCCGGGGTGAAATATTTCACGTTGACCGTCCCGCGCGCGTTCGAGCCGCAGACCAACTTCGTTGACGCGACGCTTACCGTCGGCGCGAGCGCCAATAACATTGCCATCGCGGCATGTCTTACGCCCGATCAGAGCGGGGGACCGGCAACCGCAACTTCGAGCGCAACGATCAACGGCATCAACTTTACCGTTTTCAAATCGGCCGACGCCGGCGCGGGAAATTATTACGAGACGACGAGTTACCGCACCCTCCATGCCGGCAAATGTTACGCGGTGGAATACACCGTCCATTCGGGCCAGATCGCGAATTATCCTGCGTCATATAACCTGCAGCCGTTCAGCGAACAGCAGATCGATTCGGTGATGCAGAACATCGTCGGCACGTTCAAATTTATGTAATTTTAATGTAGTTTCCGATCATGAATAAGACCAATAAAGTAATTGTCGTAGTGGTACTCGCGCTGGTCGTGCTGTTCGGCGTCGGGCAATTCTTTGCGAATCCTTCCACAATAAATCCCAATGCAGGGAATCAAACCACGTCCACGTCTTCGCAAAGCGCCCCAGTGACGCCCGCGACGCAGGTCATCGCGTACGTTCCCGCCGCGCCGGCAAGTTCCACGCCGGTCGAGAACGGTTCCTGTTGGACGAACTCCATCGCCGCGCCGTTCCGCGTCGACGCGTGGCGTTGCACGGTGGGCAATAATATCAGTGATCCGTGCTTCCAAATCCCGAACAGCACGGGCAGCTTGTTGTGCAACGTGAATCCCATCCTGCTCAACTCCACTTCCACGTTTGTGCTCAAACTTACCAAGCCGCTTCCGACGCCCACGATCCCGCCCGGCACTCCGCCGTCCGACTGGGCGTGGCTCATACAGCTCGCCGATGGCACGCTCTGTACGCCGTTCACCGGCACATTGCCCATCACCGCCGAGGGTGTCGCAGCCAACTATGGTTGTTCTCCCGGCCCGTTGGGGAGCAGTACGCTGATCTTTAACGGATTGAACTCCTCAAGCAGTGCGTGGACCGCGGAGGTCGGCACCATTGCGGAAACATCATCGAGCTTGCCGAACATCGCGAGCTCTTCGACCGTACCGGTCGCGACCGTGTGGCAATAAAAAGAAGCCCTGTTCTTTGCCTCCCAGCAGATGACCGTTCGGCAAAGAACAGGGCTTCTTTTTTTGTTTTTTTTACACTAGTACGCGCTCGTTGATGCGGTCGCAGTGGCGTTCGCGCTTGCCGCCGCCGAGACCTTGAACCCTGCGAGGTCATTGATGATCGCCATCGCGTCAGCGCGGGCGGTCACAAAATCCTGCTGAGCTGCAAGTATCTTAGAGTGCGCGTCTTTCAACGCCGCGGTGTTGGAGGCCTCCACTGTGGTGTTGCCGTTATCCGGCGTGAGCGAAGCCACTTCCGATGCCGCTGCGGTCGCCTGCGTGTTCGCGTCCGCGACCTTCGCGTTGAAGTCGGTGAGCGACGCTTGTGCCGCCGTCACGTCATTGCCGGCGGTTGCCGCCGCGCTGATCCGCGCCGAGAACTTGGTGCCGAGGTCGTTCATAGTGCTTACGATCGTGAGCACTCGGTCGGATGCCGCCTCGATCGCTCCTTGTGGGAGCACAAGGATGAAGATGCGGTATGACGAAGTAATGGACTTCACGTCGGTCTTCAAGCTGCTCGTGTTGTTCGCCGCCGCGTCCGCCGCGACCTGCGCCTGCAACGTGTTCATCGCGGTTATCTGGCTCGCTATGGACGTTGAGAGATTGCTCTTATCGGTCGCCGACAAGCGCACCATGGCGTTCACGCGAGCGCTGAGCGCATTCAAAGCGTTCATGCGGCGCGTGATCTCATTGTCGGCGCGCGTTGTGATGTCTTTCATCCGCGCGGCGAGCGTTGCGCCAACGGCGGCGCCCACCTTTATGCCAAGCGCGGAAACCGACGCCGATGCGTTAGCGTTCGCTCCCAATCCAAACCCGACGGCCTGGGTAAGAGCGGGGAACGCCGCGCTGCGACGATCGCAAGTGCGGCGCCGACCGAAGCGATGATCGTTAGATATTTTTTATTCATGATTTTTTAATGATTAGGTTCGTGCGCGTTATTGCGCCTGCTGCACCGGCTGATCGTTCATACTCTGGGTCACGCTCGCGTTGTCCGAGCTCAACCCGTTCATCTGCGCGTCCACACTCGTCATATCCTGGTTGATCGCCTGATCCGAGTCGGTCGTTGTCGCACCCGTCGTGGAGCCCGTGCTCGTTGCCGGAGTATTGCCGTAGCTGTTCGAATTCATTGCCGGCTCACCAGTTTGGCTCGCGGCCCACCACCACCAAATTCCGCCGATCACGATCACCGCAATGACCACCCACATAATTATTTTTCCTGTTTTTGACATGATGTAAGAGAGGTATAGTTATTTTTATTAACACTCACGTTTCTCGTTTATTCCGGGAGGCAACGTCTATGAATTTCGACCTTTCAAACGCGTCTGTCCCAGTCAGATAAGTATACCGAACTATTTTATAGTACGGCGGGACCTGTGGAAAGTTACAGAAAAGCTAGAGATATGCGGCCTTTTTGAGCCATTCCTCGTTCTCCCATTCCCACAGCCGCTTGGCGCCAAGGAACGCGGTAAAGTCGTCGTGCCAGGAGGGGAATTCCTTGAGCTCGATATCGCCGTAGAGTTCGCCCCACTCATGCAGGCACTCACGCTGGGTTCGGTCTTTCCAATCGGTCTTTATCTTTTCCCGGCCGCCCTTCACACGTCGGATCGCGCCGCAACGCAAACATTTTTGCACTTGATCAATTTTCAAGATCCAGCGTGTGGAGAGATCCTCAAATTCATTTTTGAGCGCGTCCATATACGCCGAGGTCTGCAGACAGTAGTCGCGATAGATCGACTGTGAGGTCTTGATGTCCAACACACCGAGCTTGCCGCCGATCCGCGCGATCGCGTCCACCGTGCCCGCGTAGCGATGGTCGCGGTTCACGATGCGGCGTTCCACGAGTTCCGGCGTTACATGGATGTGGTTCTTCTCGAAAAAATCCTGGAACGCGCGCACGGCTGGCGTCACCGCTTTCGGGATCTCATCGGTCTTGCCGAGCAGCAATCCCTCCACTGCCTCGTGCAGCATCGTTCCTTCCGCCGCCGAGCGCTCCGTCGATTCCTTCGCCGCACGATAACTCTTGGCCTCGCCGTAATAATAGTAGAGCGCGGGCTTGGCCTTGATCGTCACGATCTTTGTGACGCGCGGATACCAGTCGCCGTCGATCGTGTATCCGCACTGCTCCTTGAAATCGTTCACATCTTTGAATTCGTCGAAGAGTGACATGTGTGGTGAGTGTGACGTAATAAATTATTTCAACAGCTTTACGGTAAGGTCGGAAATGTCGCCGGCGCCCATCATCACGAGAACGGGGGAGCGGGGGAGCCCTTTTTGTGGCGGCAGATTCTTTAAGATGGTTTGAACGGCGGCGCGGATCTTCTCCGGATGTTCGAGATAAAATATCAGTTTGCCCGGCGAGCGCTTTTGCATTACCCGCACGAGCGCCGCGGAGTCGTGCGCGAACTTCTCGTCGCGGCCGAGCACTTTGTAGAGCGGGAGGATGAACACGATGTCGGCCGTGTCGAAGGCACCGACGAAGTCCTTGAAAAGAATATTGAGGCGCTTTGCCTGGTGCGGCTGAAAGATGCAGAAGATCGGGGAGTGGGGAAATTTTTCTCTGAACGCCGCGAGCGTCGCGCGGATCTCTGTCGGATGATGGGCATAATCGTCATAGACAAGGATTTTAGTATTTTTTAATGTTCCTTTGAGCTCCATCCGGCGCCACGCGCCGCGGTACGAACCGATCGCGGTCGAAGATTTTCTTTTCAGGAATTTTTAATACTTTGCCGAGCGCCATGACCGCGAGCGCGTTCGAAATATTGTGCTCGCCCGGGATCGGAATTATCTTTTTATCTTTCGCGCCGTTGCTGCGTCCGCGCCACGCAGAGAGAACCATATTACCTTCAACTCACGCTTCTTTGCCAGATGCGCGATCGCCGTGCGCAAAGAATAGAGCGGCACGTTGTCGCGGTTCAGGATCAGTGTGCCGCCGCGCCGTGTTCGTGCAAGAAATTTCAAAAATGCGCGCTTGACGTTCGCAAATGTTTTATAAAAATCCATATGCTCGCGATCGATGTTCGTCACGATCGCGATGGCGGGAGAATAATCCAAAAATGCGGCATGGAAATCATCGGCCTCGAGCACGAGGTACGGCCCGCGTCCGATCCGGATATTTTTCCCGCCAAGATCCGTCAATTTTGTGCCGACCAAGATGGTCGGATCGAGTCCGGCGCGTGTGAGCGCGAGTCCGGCGAGCGCTGTCGTCGTGCTCTTGCCGTGCGAACCCGTGATGGCGATCGTCTCGTACTCTTCCGTGATCCGTCCGAGCGCCTGGGAATAGGGGAGAACGACGAGCCCCTTTTGACCTCGCGCAGCCCGCTCCGCCGCGGCCAATTCGGGGTTATCGGCGGGAACCGCCCTATTATAGATAACTAGGCCCGTCCCGGCCGGTATATTGCCCTTTTTATGCCCAATTTTGACCCGTACGCCCTCTTTTATGAGCTCCTGCGTCATTACGCCTTTAGCGGCGTCGGAGCCAGAAACACGCCATCCATGAGCAAGAAAATAGCGGGCCAAACCGCTCATCCCAATCCCGCCGATGCCGATGAAATGAACGTTTGGTTTCATGGTTGGTTATATTATAACCCCATGACAAGTTTCTTGATATCCTCCGGTTGTAAATTTATTTCGGGAAGTTTTGAGAGGGGAACCCACACCGGATCATGCGTGCCGTCCACGGCATAGGGAGTGTTCGGTTGATACTCCGGTCCGTCGCCGGTTCCGAACGTGCCTCCGGTTTGTTTACAGAGGTAAAAATAGTTGACCAGCTCCTGCCCGTCGGAAGCGGTGGCGTGATGTTCGCCGAAGCGATTGCCGACACTGACATCGATGCCGAGCTCTTCTTTCATCTCACGCTGCAATGCTTGCGAATGATTTTCGCCGGGCTCAACGCCGCCACCCGGAAAAATGTAATAGGTCCGATCCGGTTTTACCCTTTCGATCAAAGCGATCTTATCGTCGTCAATAATAATTCCGCGTACGCGTGCATTCATTGGTATGTCGTCCCCAAGTAATCGAGCGGGTCCACGTCGTGGCCTTGCGGGTAGGGACCACAGCCGTGTGCCGGCGCCATGCTGAACGTGCCGCTTTGGAAAATTGAAAAATGGAGATGCGTGCCCGTCTCGTCGCCGCTCGCGCCGACGGTGCCGATCAAACCGCCCTTTCTTTACCACCTCGAGCGGCGTGACGGGAATGTCGGCGAGGTGCGCGAACATCAGGACGAGATGATTCGTATCGTCTTCCACGACGACGAAGCGGCCGAACGCGCGGCGCGGACAATAATTGTCCTGGTCGCCCGTCGCGATGACGATGCCGTCGGTGGGCGAGTAGATGGGCGCACCGTAATCCGCGGCGATGTCGATGCCGTTATGCCAGCCGTCGATGTACATGTACGACCACGGCGTGCGGCCGTAACCCTGCGTGATGTACTTATATCCGTCGCCGCCCTTGTCGAAGATGTTGAAGTTGATGGATTTCAGGCCACCGATGGCGCCACCGAAATTGCCCGCGGAGGGGAGTCCCGGAAAAAGCGACGAAAATGATCCCGAGTCAAACGCTTTTGCGACGGTGGCGACCAGATCAAAACCGATTGCGATCACCAAAATCACAAGGAGGATCAGTAGTACATTCTTCATGGTATGAAATCATTGTGCCTGAACTGCGGGTGTTATGGAAGATGCGAGGGAATAGAGGTCTTTAGAAACCTCATCTGTCGTCCATTAATTCTTTTGTAACAGATAGATAGCTGAAAAGGCCTTTATACCTCTAAACCGTTAATAATGTGTCTTTCACTATCAATCGTTCCCTTCCTTCAACAAATCGATCGTATCCGAATAATCGGTACAAATTAAATAGCATCACCTCTTCCTTAGTTTCTAATTTATATTCCGGAGCGTCGCGTTGGATTTTTTTGAATTGTTCGTCCGAGACGGTCCGTTCCGCTATTTTGCCCAAAATACCATCCGCCCTCTTATAGTTGACCCCAATATCCATCCCAGCGCCGTTCGCGAACGGCATTTTGTCCCTCCACGCGCTATATTCCGGAATGTAATGCGCGGCGGCTTTTCTTAGGATAAACTTGGTAAATTGTTTTCCATCGTGTTCGCCGATCTTTAATGAAGGGTCCATAGATATCGCGGCCTCCACAATTTTTTGATCAAAAAACGGACAGCGGATCTCCACGGTATATCTCATCGCCATTTTATCGACGCGCATAAGATTTCCTTTAGACATGGACGTCAAAAGCAGTTTACATCCAAGATCGATCTTTCGTTTTTCCATTTCGAGGAATTCGTTATATCCGGCGAATAGCTCGTCGGCACCCTCGCCGGTCAGGACAACTTTTGATCGGAGCTTCGTGTGCCAATTTTGATATCGCGTCGTTGGCAAATGAATGGCGAACAATATTCGGATCGTACGATTCCACAAAATAAACAATATCGGATAGATCTTTTTCGTAATCGATCTTCGGCTCGATCGCTTTATATTTCCAATCTTTTTCTTTGCACAATCTGATGGCGTTCATGTAATCGGCCGAATCCGGTGTGCCTAAGATGAGCGCAGTGACATCTTTATGGAAACGCGTTGCGAGTTCCATCACTAAACTGCTATCCACGCCACCGCTCAGGAATACCGCGATGGGCAGTTCGGTTTGAACGCGTTTTTTCACTGCGCTTTCCAGGAGATCGTGAAACATATTTTTATCCACGGCACTCCCCTGCGTATTTTCAAAATCAAAAATATTTTCTAAACTTGCTCTTGAAGTAATAACTTCCCGGAGGAATTCGTGAATTTCATTCAGATCTTCAAAACAAACCAGCGCCTTGATCTCGACGCGAGGTACATGGTATCGTCCTTATCAAAAGCGTAATAGAGCGGTTTTACGCCAATCCGATCCCGCGTGGCAAATATTTCGTTCGTTTCTTTATCAAATATAAGAAATGCGAACATTTCCGAATCCAGCTCGAACCATCCTTTCGTGATATTGCTCCCAGAGATGGGCAAGCACTTCCGTATCCCCCGTCGTCGTAAACGTATGGCCCAATGAGCGGAGTCGGTCGGTCAGTTCTTTGAAGTTGAATATCTCGCCGTTGAATATTACCGACACTTCTCCGTGCTCGCCGGATTGCGGCTGCTTACTGGATTGCCTATCTACAATAGCGAGCGATCTACTCCCAGTGCGCCATGGTCAAAAATTTGATATTCAAATTGATGTCAGGATCGCCGCGATGAGCGATCTTAGAGAGCGAGAGTTTTAATTTTGCTTCTTTGTCTTTTTCTTCGCCAAAGATCGCAGATATTCCGCACATAAATTATTTATTAATGGAACAATCCCAACAGCCAGTTCACCACCCGCTGTGCCAGTCCGAGCGTCCATGAGATCGCGTTCAGGAGCACGTAGAATATTCCGGACAGGCGCACCCCGCTCACTCCGTAGAACCAATTGTCAAACTGGCTTAACCATTGGCTCAAGATGTTTTGCGCGCCATTCGAGACAGTCGGCATGAAATCGAAACTTGACGACCCGGCCGCCGTCTGGCCGCCCGAATTTATCGTCGTATTGTTGTTACTGTTCAACTTCAAGCTGCCGAAGAAATTGGTGAACGGCGAAACGAGATTTTGGAGCGAATTTCCGATATCGAAGGTACTACTGCTGCCGATCGAAGTGCTGGGAGTAATGTTCGTCGGGTTCGAGCCGACCGCGTACGCGAGCGCCGCTTGGGGCGCTGGCGGCTATGGCAGCGATTAAAAAAATAAAACAGCGACCACGCTCACGCTCGCCGTGCCGCCAAAGAACATCATGCGGTTCTTCATGGCAACTTTTTCCATTGCTTTCATTATATCACGCTCCCCTTTTTTATACGGCTCCAGCGGCTGGCGGCTGTATAATACCCTGCTCTGCCACGAGTGTGGCTTTCATGCGCACAAAGTACCGGGCCAGCTCCTGCGCAAAGTATTGCGCGACGCCATAGAACCTCGGTTAAAACATCTTCCCTCCCGACCGCACCAGGTGAATATATGAATAGATATTTGTGCCGGCAATCTCCACGTTGAAGAATTTGCATTTATCGATCAGAGTCGCCATGACATCGGGCGTGAACACTTCAAGTGCCTTAACTTCGTATCCTTTCGGGACGCTCAATTTGAAATATTTATTGAAATCTCCTTCAAGCGACACAAGTTCCTTTCCTCCTCCAAAGCCACTTAGAACAAGGCCCTGCACTGGATATTCTTCTGCTCCAAAAAGAGGTCTGGCATTTCGGTGTCGAACTGTAACCTGAAAACACTGTAGATATACGTATGCGCGCCCTTGCCATATCCGATGACATATGAATAGAGAAATAATTGGATAAGATATCCCTGATACATGCCACTCACTACGTCCGCGATACTTTGATTGTGGCCTGCCCGGAATAGCGCGCCGGTCATCTCCGCCGGATTCCCTTTGGACGAAAAAGAATAGCCGTTAGCGGTAGCAAATTGTTTAATGAACTCCGTTTCGACAAGTGAATTTACTCGGCATATCCGATGACCAATATGATAAAGGTGACGATGAAGAGCTGGGGAATATTGCTGAACAATCCGATGACGGCAACCGCTGCAGCCACAAGGACGCAGGCCGTCGTCGCTTGCCAATGCTTCGCCATGTATTGCCATGTGCTCTTGCTGGCACGTTCGTGATCGGTTGTTGTTCGTTTTCCATTAATGTTATAGCTATGGCGCTGTCACCGGTTGTAATGTCTGGGTGATAGCATTTTCCAATTCCATTTCTTGGTGGATTGCCAATACGGCCGCCGTAGTGTCCGTGGAGCAGGATCCAGAATTTCTCTCTATAAAGCGATATTCGTATCCCTCGATGAGCTGATACGCGGGGAAGAATTCACGAAGGTCTTAGGGTCAAGCGGCGAACGCCCCAGTGTTCCAATGGCATCGTTCGCCGGAGAACAACCGGGATCTATATTTTGTAATTGTTGCGTGGAAAAAGAGGCTATACCCCTCTCCAGGTTCACTGAATATGTTAGGTCTTTCATATCCTGAGGTAGTTGAAATTGGACACCCCATTCCGGTATGACAAACTCGGGAGAACTAGACTCGGGTACCAGATGTGTTGGAAGTTTGTGTGATCGTATCCGAACGGTGTGGTTGGTAATACCAGAATATCAACAAGCCGATCAGAACGGCCACGATAGCCAATTCAAGCACGAACACGACTGATTCTTCTTAATCTCTGTCCATATCCCAATTATAGCACCCCCAGTATTACCCAGAACTCTTTTTGATCGCTTCGTCGATGCGACGAAGGGATTCCTCGCGGCCGAGCACGGACATGATCTCTATCGGGTCGGGCGAGTTGGCCTGCCCGGAGAGCGCCACCCGCAGGGCCAGAGTACTACTCCCCTGCTTTTATCGCCGACAATAAGAGGAAGGCAGGCGGTCAATGTTTCGTGCGCGAAATCCTCTGCGGCGATTCCCGAGATCACCACACGTACGGCGGAAAGAATTTCGGAAACTTCTTTGAGCGTGGAAGAATCTTTCCCATATAAGTAACGTCGGTTCATATTCCGGCAAAGTGAAAAAGAATCCGCTGGTTTGAGCGATATCGTCGAGAGTTTTTGCCCGCGCCCGCTGTACGGCCACCACGCGCCTGAGAAGTTTTTCATCCTGCGCAACGATGCCCTTTTTTGCAAAGAACGGCGCCGCGAGCGTGGCGACTTCCGCAACGGGCATCCTCTTCATGTGTTCACGATTCAACCAGTCCAGTTTTTCCTCGTTAAAGACCGCGCCGGATTGCTGTACGCGATCGATGCTGAATTCCGCGATCAGTTCCTCGCGCGAGAACATTTCTTTGTCGCCGCTCGGATGCCACCCGAGCAACGCCAGAAAATTGAGCATCGCTTCGGGCACGTATCCTCGTTCGCGATACTCATCAGCGCGGTATCTGAAATCGCTTGGACATCTTGCTCCGGTCGGCGTTAAGGATCAGCGGGATGTGTGCGTAGAGCGGTTCGCTGAAACCGAGCGCCCGCTGCATCAAGGTTTGTCTCGGCGTGTTTGAAAGGTGTTCCTCTCCGCGGATAATGTGCGAGATGCGCATCAGTTCGTCGTCCACCACGACCGCAAAATTATACAGCGGCGTATCAAGATCCTTTGCGATGATGATATCGCCAAACAGTGCGGCGTCGAACATGACCTTGCCTCGTACAAGATCTTTGAATTCAACTTTTATTTCGGGAACCTTGAAACGGATCACTTCGGGACTTTTTCCCTTCGGGCGGCGTCATAGTTGCGGCAGTGGCCGCTATATTTTGGCGGGAGTCCTTGCGCGAGCATCATCTGCCGTTGAGCTTCGATATCTTCCTTTGTAGCAATAGCAATAATAGGCGTTGCCGCTCGCGATCAGTTGGTTGAGATATTTTTTATAGATCTCCGTGCGTTCGCTCTGGCGATAGGGACCGATGTTCCCCTTTTTCCCCGCGGAGCTGAAGCTGGCCCGCCGGCACCGATCGGTTCCGGTCCTTCGTCCCAATCCAAGCCGAGCCAGGAGAATCCCTGCAGTATTTCTGCCTCGTATTTTTTTTCAGATCGCTCTTTGTCGGTGTCCTCGATGCGCAACACAAACGTGCCGCCCTACTTGCGGGCAAACAGCCAGCTAAAAAGCGCGGTGCGGACGCCGCCCACGTGGAGCGGCCCCGTCGGGCTTGGCGCGAAGCGCACGCGGATGGATTTTTTCGGGGCAGATGCTTCCATTACTCCCCTATTTTAGCACGAAAAAATGGGGGGTAAGGCTAGGGCTGGAATCTTGGCATTTTAGGGCTGATTTTATTGAATTCGAGTGCTATTGACATAGACCATATGAATGGCGTATAATATATCCACGAATCACACTAGGAGGTGAATCGTGTACCTTTCAATTTTGGCGGCTGTTTTATCTGGACTTGCCTACACCATGTACCGGTTCCAAGTCTATGCCGGTGGCTCCGTGCCGAACCCGGCGTCGTGGACAGTTTGGCACTCCCTTGCATGGCCTTAACGCGATCACCTTCTGGAAGGGATCGAAAGATGCACTGGTGACGGCACAGTTCTTTACTGGCGCCGTGGGATGCTTTGTGGTCTGGGTCTTCGCGTTGGGCATGGGCAAACTCGCTCCGCTCGACACGATGGCATGGATCGTTCTCATTCTCTGTATCGCTGCGTGCTGGGTCTGGTGGAAGAGAGAGAAATGCGATCTACGCAAATCTCGTCCTCGCCGGAACCCTTGGGGATCCTCTGTTCATACCGACCATCGTCAGTGTGTGGCGGGACGGTAAGCTTGAACAATCGATTCCTTGGTATCTGTGGACGGCGGCGTTCGCAGTTACCTCGATCAACAATGTTTCACCCCGTAGCGATCGGACAAAACCGCAATGGTGGTTCCTGATGGTGGTGCCGATTCTCGGTGTCATCTCTACATGGGGTCGTCGCTCTCAGATCATGTTTGGTAACCCAGAAGGGAGTTAGGTATGCCATTTGGCAAATTATTTCTCACTCGATGGTCGTGCGTGGTCAGCCAGCTTTGTGAACATCGTGGCGATGGCGCCCAGTTCTGGGCGTTGTGGACGACTAACAACGTCGGCGGCACTTCACTCGGCATGCTCGCGATCTTCCTTTATGTGCAGATTACGTTTGCGCAACTGGGGCATCGCGACAAATCGTGGGCGTTATTCTGGGGGATGGCGATCAGCGGCGTCATTACGAGCGCAATTATCGTCCTTGTTGTATACGTCCGGTTCTTCAGCCATCTGCATCAGTAAGCCGATCTTCGGCAAAAGCGGCGCTCTCCTACTTGGAAGGCGCCGCTATTTAATTTCTCGACACTCTACTTGCTTAATTTATCGAGAACGCTTTGGAGAAGAACATTTTGCTGATTAATCTGACTAGAGAGAACCTGAATTGATGCTCCTTTGTTATTCCAAACGTCTATCACCACCCCAACGGCTATAATTACTAAGGCGATAAGACCAACCACTGTTAAAGTTCTTACAGATTCTATATCTTTTGTTTTTTGTTCGATTTCTCCCGCCAATTTTTTTACATTGCCTTCAACCTCCTGAATTTCTTTCAGGAGTTCCAATGTCACACCTAAATAATCACCCGTTTTTGCTCCATTAATGTCTGCGGGCTCCTTGCCTTCTGCTCAGTTTGCTGAGTAGGGGTATCGTTCATAATTTTACTACATCAAAATAGTATCTATCTCCGTCGTCGGCTTCTACTCCATTTATTAATGCCTTTAATATATATTTTCCGGCGAGTGTAAATTCAACAATATGAAATCCGAACCTCATATCCACATCTCCTTTTTGAACGACCGATTTAGTTGTGGTGCTCTTGAAAACCTTACCATCAGGACCGATGATATTTATTTTTACTTCCATCTCCCCATCCTTTGGAGTAAAAATCTTGCCACCAATATTGAACGAGTACAGTAATTTTTCCTGCTTTGGGGGGATAACTAAGAGATCAAAGATGCCTATGTATCCGGGCTTTTTTGTAATATCATCCACAATAATAGAATCGCAAGCGACGAGATATAATAGTGTGTCCTTATCCAGATTCATTTTTTTATATTAGCATTTATTGACTCACCAGACAATAGGTAAAAAGCTCGGAGCATCGTGTCCGTGGTCTTCCAACTTCGTCCCAACTCCCCTATGTCGTGCTTATCGCCATCAACTCCTCCGCGATCCTCTCCGCCGCGCCAGGGATGAAGAATGCGCTCGAGGCCGCGCTCATCTTGGCGCGCAGGTCGCTGTCCGTCAGGATCTTCTTGAGCTCCGCGAAGAAGATGCCGGGCACGAGGTTCGCCTCTTCAATGACGATCGCGGCGCCGTTCTTGGCGAACTCGTAGGCGTCCACGCGCTGGTGGTCGTTGGCGGAATCGGCGAGCGGGATGAGGATCGCGGGAAGGCCGAACGACGCAAACTCGCACACGGAGCTGCCGGAGCGCGCGACGACGAGATCCGCCGCGATGAGCGCGGTCTTCATATCGTCAAAATATGGCAACGGAATGTAGCGGGTGTTGATCGGCGTCTCCGTGACGGCCGCTGCGGCAAGTTTTTTGATATCCTCGAAATTTCCCGAGCCGGTCTGGTGCATCACGGACGTGACCGCGACGAATTGCTGGAGGTACGCGACCACGAACTCGTTGATGCGCTGCGCGCCCTGCGAACCGCCGAGAATGATCGTGAGCGGCTGTGATTTATCAAACCCCAGCGCTTCCTTTGCCTGCTCTTTTGTTTGGCGCGAGCCGAGGAGTTCGGAGCGGAGCGGCGAACCGGTGATCATCACTTTATTGCTTTTGAAGAATTTTGCCGCGCGTTCGAAGCTCAGGAAGACGCGCGTGGCGAAGCGGCCGGAGTGGACGTTCGTGAGGCCGGGTTGGGCATCGGAGTCGTGGATCGCGATAGGGATGCGATAGAACCATGCGGCGATGACGACGGGCAATGCGCCTGTGCCGCCTTTCGAAAAGACGACGTCCGGCATGATGAAATAAAGTTTCCACAAGGCCTGAATAAATCCGATCACGAACTTTGGCGCGTCCAAAAAGTTTTGCGCGGACATATAGCGGCGCAATTTTCCCGAAGCGATCGGCCGGAGCTCGACGCCGTGCCCGGCGAGGAGCGCGCTATATTCATCCTTCGGTCCGAGATAGATCATCTCCGCCGGCGCGTTCAGCTGCGGCGAGCCGCCGTTGCAGCGCCTCCGCCACCGCGATCAGCGGATAGATGTGTCCCCCGCTCCCACCGCCCGTGAATACTACGCGAAACTTTTCGTTGTTGGCCATGTTTTCGTTCCGTTAATTATACCGCGTAACGTTCAGCGCCACACCCGCCATCGTCATAAAAACTGCCAACGCGGTGCCGCCGTAGCTCACGAACGGCAGCGGTACGCCGGTGAGCGGGATGATGCCCGAGATCGACGCCATGTTGACGAACGCCTGGAGCGCGATGACCGTGCCGAAGCCGATCAGGATCATGCGCCCGAACTGGTCGCCGGCGCGGCGCGCGAGCCAGAACATGCGGAATGTGACGATCCCGAAGAGCGCCACGAGCGCGCCGGCGCCGACGAAGCCCAGCTCTTCCGCCACGACCGCAAAGATCGAGTCGTCGATCGGCGTCGGCAGATAGCTGGCCTTTGAGGCCGACTGACCATATCCCTGGCCCCAGAACCCGCCGGAACCGATCGCGATGAGCGACTGGTTGACCTGATAGTTTTGCCCTTGCAGGTTTTGCGTTGGATTAAGGTAGGCCATGATGCGGGCGCGCCGGTATGGCGTGACCATGATGACGATCGCTACGGCGAGGATGGCGATGCCAAGGATGCCTAGGATATATTTCCACGGCGCGCCGCTCACGAAATACACGATGAGCCCGGCGCCGAGCAGGATCGCGACGGTGCTCGTCGCCGGTTGCAGAATCAGAAGAACCGCGATCAAGCCGGAGATGATCGCGAAGGGCAGTAGCCCGGATTGAAAGTCCGTGGCGCGTTTGAACTTAGCGTTCGAAAGCCACGCCGCGAGATACAAAATATACGTGAGCTTCATCAGCTCCGCCGGCTGAAAGCTGAGCGGGCCGAGCCGGAGCCAGCGCGTGGAACCGCTCGCGGCCGTGCCGAGTGGAGTGAAGACGAGAATGAGTGCCGCCATGCTTATGAGCAAAAGGATGAACGCCACATTTTTGAACTTAAAGTAAGGGACGAAGTAGCCGACCAAAAATCCTGCGAGCCCGATCGTCAACCCAAACTCCAACTGGTGCTCAAGATAATAATAACTGTTATTGAAAAGTTCTTTGCCGATGTCTGATGACGCGGACGCGAGCATCGCGAGCCCGAAGACGAGCAGGACGCACAGCCCCGCCAACAAAAAATAATCTGGTGTGCCGGCGCTGGATCGTCGTCCGTTCTTTGCCATGATGCTATGCCGGCCGCTTGTTAGCGTTTTTCGTGGGCGCGGAATGGCGCAGTATCTTTCCCGGCAATACCGACTGGAACTCGTTCTCCTTTTCCACCACGCGGCCGTTCACGATGGTGAACTTCACGTCGCCGCCGCGGAAGCACACGAGGTCGGCGTAATTTCCTTCGGCGATCGCTCCCCTGCCCACGATGCCCATTTTCTTCGCGGGCGTGACCGTGATCTTCCGGACCGCGTCCTCGAAGGACATCATCTTTTTCTCCTCCACGAGAGACAGGAATGCGGAAAACGTGGATGTTGTCCGGTCGGACTTCAGATGCTTTTCGCCCGACGGGCCGGCGCCGATGCTCGGCGCACTCGATGCGATGAGCGCGCGCGGCGACGCGATCGCGCGGGCGATGAGGTCGGTATCAAGATTCTTATAAAGCACGCTCCCCTTCAAACCGAGCGTTTGCATGAGGCGCAGAAGCGCGTCGCGGCTGTCGTTCATACTCATAGATTTCCATCATGTCCTTCAATGACTTCCCGACCAAGCTCTCGTTGCCGGTGGCTTGCGCGATCGACAAAATTTTCCGCGTCGAACTCCGGAATATCTTTTTTGATGCGCGGCAGGAGCCACTCGTCTTGGATATTCGCCTGCATGACGGCCACACCGCCCGTCTGCACCCATTCCGGCAAAAAGGTATAGATCGGCCGGAGCGAAATGGTGGACGGGAAAATATCAAAGTGAAGGTTCACGTCCGGCGGAAGCGCATCGATCAACGCGAGCGCCTCCTCGTACTCCTTCTCCGCGCCGATGAACGGAATGAAATGGCTGATGAGCGTGGAGACCCCCGTCTCGCGCGCGAGTTTGATCGTCTCCTCCACGGATTCTTTTATTCCGGCGGCTTCGCGCCGGAGGTGCGTCGCGTACACGCCGTTATATTTTTTTACGATCTCCGCGAGCGCGCGCAATTCCGCGTATGGTGTTTTCCGCGAGTGAACATAATTGAGCCCGCTCGATAATCCGAACGCGCCTTCCGAAAGCGCCGTCTCGAGCGTGCGCTCGAATACGCCGAGTTCGTTCTTCGTGAGATCGCGGATCGCTTCGCCCACGAGCGCGCGGCGGATGGTGGCGTGGCCGACGAGCGTTCCAAAGTTCACGCCGGTGGGGCGCTTGTCCATCACTGCCAAAAATTCCGCCATCGTGTGCCAGTTCACATTGATGCGGTTCGGGTCGCCCCATTTTTGGAGCGCCTCCAACGTGCCGTATAAGAGCGGCGCGAGCGACGCCCCGCACATTCCGCCTATCGTCGTCGTCACGCCCTGCCGGAGAAAATCCTCCTGGCTCGGGCTGTTGAGGAGCGTCAGATAGTGATCGGAACCCGTGTTCACGTCGATGAAGCCGGCGGAGAGGTACGCGCCCTGCCCGTCGAGCACCAGGTCGGCGTTTTTATTAGGGAAATTTCCGATCGCGGAGATCTTATTATCGCTCACGAACACGTCGGAGCCGGCCGTCACGCCTTTTGGCGTGCTATTTAGACCGCTCGGGTCGCCGACGATCTGGACATTTTTGATAAGCAGTGTCATGTCTACTTATTATACAACAAAAATGCCCCGTGCCCCGGTGCGCCGATCGTCGCCGTCGTGGACGACGCGAGGTGCGCGAGCATCGCCTTTGTGGGCGCGCTTGGCGTGTTCTTGATGCCGGGCATGACGACGATCGTTCGCGGGCTGACGGCCCTTATGAAGGCGTCGCCGGCGGCGGTGCCCAGACCTGGGAAGGGCGCTTTCAGGATGTTCGCCCTCAGATCGGTGTTGCTGCGGGCGAGTAGTGTGCCCTCCACGTTCACACCGATGTCTGCCGCGAGTAACGCGGTGAACTTCGGCGTTATTACGCGCTCCACGATGCCGGTGTCGGCCGGGTCGGGGCTATGCGCGAACGCGGCGTTGGGAGAGAGAATATCTATTTCTCTGCGCCGCCGCCAGTGTTGCCCGCACCGCCGTAGCGGATCCTATCCCCTGCCCCGATCGTGATGAGTGGAATATGTTTTTGCGCGATCGTCGCCATAAGCTGTTGCCATTCGCTTTTGTGCGCTGTATCACTCCGCCCGTTATAGAGGAACGCGCCGATCCGGTCGTGCTGGAGAAGATATTGGTATCCTTCGTAGTTCGCGGCTTGCGGATACGAGATGATGGCGAGATCGATGTACGATGCGTTGCCCGAAGGTAACGCCTTTTGGAGATCATCCACAATGCCAGCGTCCGCGCCGGCGTCGGTAAGCACGGTCACGCTGTTCGGCAAGACGAGCAGCGAGGACTCGCCTTGCGTGACCGGTAGAAAATATATCCGCGCGGTGGAAACGTCCGACCCCGGCGTGGCGCGATCCGTCAAAATATTTTTCCAGAGCGCCGCGTCGAGTGTGATGAGCGCGAGGAGGATGATCGCACTCGCGACATCAATGATCTTTTTGCGCTGGCGCGGCATAGTAGTGTGCGAAGATGATCAGAATGCCGTAATAGAGTGCGATGACGAGCGATGAACCGAATACGGCAGGCATCTCTAGTGTGAAGACGGAAAATACGTGAATGACCCAAAGCTCATAGCGCAAAAGGATGCCCACGATCTGCGCGGCGCAGAACGCGAGCGCGGAAGAGATAAAGCTCGCGGCGACGAACAGCGCGCCGAAGACGATCACCGCGAGCCATGGGATCATGATGAGGATGTTCGAGATGAACGACGTCAGCGAGAATTCGCCGAACGTGTTCATGACGATCGGCAGGATCGCGAGGTTGGTGGCGAGCGAGAGCATCGCGTGTTCTTTCCACTGGAGCGCTCCCCCATCGGCCCAATGGAAATAATTATTGATCGGCGGCCCGAGGTAATAGATGCCGAGAAAGCTGAGGAATGAGAGCTGGAACCCGGCGTCGGTGAGGAGCGTCGCGTTCAGGAGGACCATGCCGAGCGCGGCGAAGGTCACCGCGTTGCGCGGGTTGAACATCCTCCCCGTGCCGCGAGCGATGACGGCAAAGGAGCCCATGATGGCCGCGCGCACCGCGGAGATCGTGCCGCCCGATGCGAACACGAACAGCGCCACCGCCCCGAGCGTGATCCATAGCAGCATCTTGCGAGGCAGGCGGTCTTTCAGCGCCGCCGCGAGTGCTGCCGTGATGACCGCGATCTTATATCCATACATGTTTACGATGTACGTGGTTCCCGACGTTTCCATCTGCGCCTTGAGCGCAGCGCCCACCGTGCCCGTGGTGCCGATCATGATCCCGGCAAGGAGCGCCGCCTGATCCGCGGGGAACGCTTCAACGATCTTTTTTGTAATGGCTGACTTTATCTCGATTAACACTTCTTCTGGCCAGAATCCCTGATGCTCCGCGATCACGCGCATTCTCGGCAGGAACACTGCCGGTGGTTCGCCCGCATCGCTCGAAGCATCGGGCGTTCCTTGTATCCACAACTCATCGCCATACGAGAACTGGCTGCCGGGCGTGGTAAAGATATCTACCGTGCCGGCATAGGGACGTGATAAGGAAACGGTAAGCATCGTAAAGTTTCCCGCCGGCTTCGGCTCCGTCGTCACGATACCAAAGAACGCCGCCTGCTTTCCCGTGGGCATGTGCGTATGCGCCATCTGCCAGTTAACATAGGCGTGATAATAAAAAACACCAGCGATAGCGGCGAAGAAAAATATCGCGGCAAACTTCCACATCGCGTGCTTTGGAAAAAATGTGATGGTCGCTACGGATAATAAAATCCCGAGCGCACCGAGCGGCCACACGTTCCATCCCATGTTCGCCGCGAACACGCCAAAAAGAAACGCCACCGCGGCACCAAAGGAAATATCCCCCACCCGTGTCGATACGCGCATCCGTCAATCATACGGATGCTACATTAAAAGAATATAAAAACGCGTGACGCCGCCGCGCCGCCGATCTATCGCTTATTGCGCCACTCGTCGATCTTCTTATGATTACCGGAGAGCAATACCGGCGGCACGCGCCATTTCTTTCCCTTTGCCGGCGCGAAGATCTCCGGGCGCGTGTACGTTGGGAACGAGCCGTTCACCTCTTCGAGCGACTCTTCCTTGCCGAGGAAGCCCGGGAGCTGGCGACTGACCGCTTCCATGAGCACGAGCGCCGGGAGCTCGCCGCCTGAGAGCACGTAATCCCCGATCGAGATCTCCTCATCCGCGATGTGCTCGGCCACGCGCTCGTCCACGCCTTCGTACCGTCCGCAGATCAAGACGAGGTTGTCATACTTGGCGAGGCGCCGGGCAACTTTCGCGTCCAGCATTTTTCCGCGGGTCGAGAAAAGGATGACGCGCGTTTTGCCTTTCTTCAACGCTCCACTTTTGAGTTTCTTCACCGCATTCCACACGGGCTGCACTTTCAACACCATTCCGGGACCGCCGCCGAACGGCCGGTCATCCACTTTTTTATGTTTGTCTTTTGTGAACGCGCGGAGGTCGTATGCCCGTACGGAAACAAGTTTACTTTTTTGGGCGCGCTTAAAAAGCGATTCATCAAGATACGAATCGAACATGCCGGGAAAGATCGTGAGGATGTGGAAGCGCATCACGCTTGCTTCTTCGCGGCCCGTGCGCCGGGCGGCTCAGTGTTTATCTGTGTATGCTTCGGTGCGGATGGCGATGTCGTGGTGGTTGCAGCTGCAGTTGCGGCCGCGGCCGTGGCCGTGGCAACAACGGACGTAGCATTTCTCCTCTGATTGTTTCTTCAGCGACTCGTTGATCGAGCGGCGCAACTCTTCGATATCCACTTTCGGGCGGACGAACTGTTTCGGCGCCGCGGCGGGTGGCGTTGTCGTCGGGGTGGCAACTGGCGAAGAATCCGGAATCTCCGGCGGCGCCGCGGCATCCGCCATGATCTCTTTGGCGGTAGGGGTGAGCGGTTCTTTGGTGACCTCTTTTACTTTCTCCATTTGCAATGGTGCGACGGGCTGAGCTGTGGGAGTCTCGCGCCGGGCGGGGGTACTTGCGCTTGAAGTTAAAGGTGAAGATGAAGACGAAGCTGGCGAAGGAGATGAAGAAGCGGGACGCGACGCGGTGCGCGGCTGTTGTAAGGGGGCCTGCGCCGGTGTCGACGTCTGTGGTGACGATGGCGAAGAAGTTGCGCGGGGCGCTATGGACGAAGGCCCCGATGATGCCCGCGGCGGCATATAGCGGTCGCGCGAAAGCGCGTCGCCCACGCGTCCTGCGCGTTGATGCTGCGGCGGATGTGCCGCCTGGGCGCAGCACCTGCGAGAGCGGACGCTCGTCGCGCCGGCCGAGCTTCTCGTTTATCGCCGTCTCGCTGTTCGTATTCCACTCGCTCGCGATCCGCGCATCCACGATCGCACGCGGCACCGCGTAATGTTCGCGCGTGTTCTTGATGATGATGTCCTTGTACGACTGCAGCGGCTGGATGTGCGGCGGGAGCGTCGTCGCCGAGAACGGCTTGGACGAGACGCCGTCGATCATCAACTTGATATAGATGTTCGCCTTGGAAAGATTCACGAGATCGTTCTGCAAAAATTCCGGCATGAATTCCTTTTCCAGGAATTCGCCGTCCGCGGCGCCGACGCGGAACGTGATGATGGTTCCCACGTTGCCGAACACCGCGTCGCGCACTTTGGTGTTGCCGTCGTTCGTGACGAGCTGGCCGATGTACTGGTGCGCGAGCGTGAGCGAGAGGCGGTATTTGCGCGCCTCGGAAAGGATGCTCGCGAAGGAGTCGGTGGCGAAATTCTGGAACTCGTCCACGTACATGATAGAAATCGCGGCGGTGCTCCTCCGGGATGTCCACGCGCGACATCGCCGCAAGCTGGAGCCGCGAGATGATCATGGCGCCGAGCAGCGCCGAGTTATCCTCCCCCATCTTGCCTTTTGAAAGGTTGACGATGAAGATCTTGCCGGTGTCCATGATCTCGCGCATGTTGATCGTGGAACGGGATTGGCCCAAAATATTCCGGATGAGCGGATTCGAAACGAACTGCCCCACTTTGTTTTGAATGGCGGCAAGCGCTTCGGTTTCCAATTTCTGCGAATAACGCGCGAACTCGTTCTGCCAGAACGCCTTGATGACCGGGTCCTGGAGATTGTCCACGATCTTCTTGCGGTACGGCGGCTCGGCGAACATCCTCAAAACACCCAACAGGGTAGAGTTGGGAAGTTCGAGCAGTGCGAGCAGTGTGTTGTTCAGAATGTATTCCATACGGGCGGACCACGCGTCCACCCAGATCTTCTTGAACACGCCCATGATGCCGGACGCGACGAGGTGGCGGAACTCGTTGCCCACCTGCTCCATCGGGTTGAACGCGATCGGGTATTCCATATCCGACGGATCGAAATAGATCACGTCGTCCAGGCGTTCTTCCGGAACGAAGTCGAGCAATTTCTCCGCGGATTCGCCGTGCGGGTCTATGAACGCGATGCCGCGGCCAGCCTCGATGTCGGCGATCGCCATGTTCTCGAGCAGCGTCGATTTCCCGACGCCCGTCTTTCCAACGACGTACACGTGGCGGCGGCGGTCGTCCACTTTGACGCCGAATTTCTGGTCCGCGTTGCCGCGGTAATTATGATAGCCGATCGGCGTGATGTCGTTTGGTGATTTTCCGTGTGCCATATTATATTATCCTCGATTCCTCATATAGGAAGCGATGTCGGCGGACTCCCCTTCCGCGATTCCACCTTTTCAAGCTCGGTCGTCGATACGACCGCCAATGGGAAGTGGTACACGCTCGCGAGCTCCTCAATGTTGAGGATGGACTCGTGATGCATCGGGGCGAAATGGCGATAGTTCTCATAGAGATAATGCTTCTTTGCCCGGATGCGGGTCTTCTTGAACATGCCTTTGACCGTATAGCCCGCCGTCGATGTCGCGGTGTATGGCTTCAACTGATTCAGATTCTGCGTATTGAACTGGCGGATGAAGCCGTGGATGGAATTGACGTGGCCGGTATCCGCCGTGGCGCCGCGCCGCTCTATATACACGAAGCGCAGCGTCGCCTCGAACGCGATCTTGGAGATCTTGAGATGGATGGCGTCGGCCATCTCTTTATCGTTCGGCGTCATCAAAAAGCGCGGGAACTTTTCCTCTTTATTGTTTTTATGGGCGTCCGCTTCGCCCGGGTGCTGGAACGGCGCCCGGAGCGCTTCGCCCATGGTGATGCCAAGATCCAACTTCGGCCACATGCTGGCCTTTTTCTTTTCTTCGATCCCGAGGAGTTTCTTTATCTCTCTCCTCCCCTTCCTTGCGGAACGCCTCGCCCGTCGGCTTGATGACTACCTGAAACCACATCTGTTCGTCGCCCTTCAATTTGGACATTGCCTCCATGAGTGGCGCGATGGTATCGATGCGGCGCTCTTCCGTGGGATCTTCGAACGCGAGATAGGTTCGGATCGGAAGATAATTTCGTGGCGCATCACTTCTTCCAAACCATTGACGTCGAACGTCTCGTTTGGGAGGATGTGCGGCATCTCGTCCAGGTAATCGTCCGCTTCCGTGATCTCGGCTTCCGGGTATGCCGCATAGATCGCGGACTCCATCATGTTCCGGAACTCGGCCGGCACGCGGAGATAAAAATGCGTCTCGCCGGCCTTGGCGATAAGCTCGAAGATCATCCAGTATTCCTCCTGCCCGAGCCAATATTTACGATACGGCGAAATGCCGTAGGTGTACGGCGCGTGCGCGGCGGCAAAGATCTGCTCCATCGCCTTCGGCGTCTTAAGGATGTTCTTCGGCACTTTGATCTCAAGGATCTTCCATTTGATATGGGTGACCCACTTCCAATGAAGATGCAAAAGCCAGGCTTCCCAGAGGATGAGAAGACCAATGAGCGGCAACACGAACCACCACACCGCGTTCCAAACGACGAGGATGCTCTGTGAATGATGCCGAAAAATATGTTACCCATATATGACAATTATCAACTTTCTGCGTTGTAAACGGTCTAGTCGGGCTTTCCGGTCTTAGGATTCCCGGACGCGGTACCTGCCGTCGTTCATGCGCTCAAAGAAGTTGCGGTTCTGGAGATTGATGAGGATCGTGTTCGGCTTGAAGAAGCGCTGGGCGTTCACGTGCGTCACGACGTCGTTCGCCTTAGCGGACCCTTCGTCTTCAAAACTTTCGCGATCACCTCGCGCGCGGTACCGGTTCATAGCCGTGTTCCTTCAGGCCGTACATGCCGCGACCGACGAGCACGAAGCGGTTATCCTTAATAAGTTCGTTGTGCACGGTCGGCGCGAGCGCCTTCTGGTCGTCAAAATCCAACCTTGTTGATTGCGTGGCGATATCCTCGAAGTGCAGCGGCTCCGCTTTCTTTTTGAGGACGAGATAGATCTTGTCGCGCACGGTCGCCGGACTGATCTCGGGCCACTCGTGCAGGCCTACGTCGCCGTACGGGTTCGTGTCGATCTGCTTCGCGATGCTCAAATAGTTCTCCGCGACCTCCCGGTCGACGGACTTCGTCTTTACGAAACTGGCGAGCTGGACCTGGTACGAATCGCTGAACACTTTCTCCTTGTGCGATTTCAGGAATCCCACCCAGCCGTTCACGAACGCGCTCGCGGTCTTGAGGTCCTTATCGCTCACATAATAGAACGGCTTGAAGGCATCGTCCTCGCGGTGAAGATTGAAAACGCCGGATGCCTCCGCGAGGAAGTCCAGATGGTTCTCGCGCACGCCGCTCGTGAGCGTCGTCGCGTACCGGACCACGTCCGCCTTGCCGGAGACCCCTCCGCGCGCGGCGATGAACTTCTTCACTTTATCCAAAACAGCGCCCGCTTCCGGGTTCTTACGATATTTGCCTTTACGAGCGCGATCGCGCCGTTCTCGATCTGGCGCACCCGCTCGCGGGTGACGTTCATCCGGTCGCCGATCGCGGCGAGCGTTTCCCCGTCGGTCTTGCCGTCCAAGCCAAAACGGGCCGTAATAACCTCCTTTTGGCGGGGGTTAAGGCCATTCAATGAAGTCGCGATGATCTTTATGATGGATGCCATATGTTTATATCAGGGATATTGTATATTATATTGATATTAATGTCAAGTGCCCATTGCCCTAGCCCCTCACGGCTCGGTCTGGACTGCACTCGATTTATCCTGTACTATTCTAAAACATATTAAACTAAATTATAAGCGTAGTCAAGAAACTGGGGATAACCCTACTCGCCGTCGCTAGACGCTCTCGTTCCGACTCGTCACCACGAGCGCCGGGCTTGCGATGAAGATCGACGAGTAGATACCCGTCGTCACTCCCACAAGCAGCGTCAACACGAAGTATTGGAGGTCCGCCGGACCCACGAAGTAGAGCGCGAGCAGGACGAGGATCAACGTGAGCGAGGTGTTGATGGAGCGCGCGAGCGTCTGGTTCACGCTATCGTTCACGATCGTGGCGAACGGCATCTTGCCGCGATGGTCGAAAAGGTTTTCGCGGATGCGGTCGAAGACCACGATCGTATCGTGCACGGAGAAGCCCATGACGACGAGGAGCGCCACGATGATGTCCGATTGAGCTGCACATTCGCGAAGTGGCCGAGGATGGCGAGCATGCCCGCCGGGATCGCGACGTCGTGGAACAAGGTCAGGAGCGTGATCCATCCGTACTTCCACGAACTGATCGGGCGCGACGCCTTCCGGAACGCGAACGCGATGTAGAGCGAGATGCCGACGAGCACGAGGATGATCGCGATGATGGAATCATTCCTTAAATTGGCGCCGACCGAAGGGCCGATGGACTGGAAGCTCAGTTCCTGGAACGACGGCCAGACCTGCTGGAGCTCCGTGATGTACTGCTGGTGCGCCGCTTCGGTGATGGATCCGAAATCACGAGGAACGACTGGTTGCCCGGATCGCAGCTCACCTGCGCGTCCGTGATGTGCAGATTGTTAACGAGCTCGTTTTGTACATCCGTCACGGACAAGATTTTGTGCCGGTATCTTGAACTCCCACAGCGTGCCACCTTTCAACTCTGCGCTCTGCTGGAAGCCGAATGCCGCGACGGCGATGACGGCAATGCCCACCAGGATGATGGAGAGGGTGAACCAGATTTTTTTATGTCCTACGATGTTGAACATGGTGGTGGATTATTTATGCTTTTGGCGGCGTCTTATCGTCTTTTAGGAAGAAGCGCAGGAAGAGCCGCGTCGTCGTGATGGCGCTGAACAAGCTGACGAGCGTTCCGATACCGAGCGTGAGCGCGAAGCCCTGCACGAAGCTGGAGGTGAAGAAATACAGGATGATCGGCAGTGATGATCGTGGAGGTGTTCGAATCGCGGATGGATGGCCACGCGCGGCGGAACCCTTCCTCGATCGCCGAAGCTTGGGCAGTCCCCGCTTGAGCTCCTCTTTGATGCGTTCGAATATGAGGATGTTCGCGTCCACGGCGATGCCGATCGTGAGGACGAATCCCGCGAGACCCGCGAGGCTCATTCGTGACGGAGATCAGTTTGAAAACGCCGAGTGTGAGCGCGATGTAGATCACGAGCGCGAGCGCGGCGAAGACGCCCGAGTAGGCGGTAATAGAAGATCATAAAGAGCATCACGAGCAGGGTGCCGATGATGCCGGCGACGATCAACTTATTGAGCGAATTGGAGCCGAGCGACGGGCTGATCGTCTGCTGGCTCTCGAGTGTGATCGGCGCGGGCAGTGCGCCGGCGTTGAACCGCTCTACGAGCTGCTGCGCGGTCTCCCGGTGAATCCGCCGCTGATGACGGCCTGACCCTCCGGAGATCGCCTCCTGCACGATCGGCGCCTCTATCAGCTGGCTGTCAAGGAAGATCGCGAGCGGTTTGCCGACATTCGCCGCCGTCATCTTCTGGAAAATCTGTCGCCCCCTGGCTCGTTAAACGAAATGGACACCTGTCGGCGCGCTCGTCGTCGGGTCGAATGTCAGCTGTCGCACCCGTGATGTATTCCCCAGTCAGGTTCGTCGGGATATATTGCGTGGTTGACGCCGCGCTGAGCGCGTTCAGCGGCGAAACTCGATGCCGTCGATGCCGTGCTCGATCCGGCGTCACACCGTTTCGAACTGCAGGAGCGGCGTCTGTCCGATCTCGTTGATGGCATCGCTCACATTGTTGACGCCGGCGAGGTCCACAATGAGCTGTGCCTGATTACCGTCTGCGAGGTGTAGACATCCGGCTCGCTGATGCCGAACAGGTTGACGCGCTTTTCTATCACATCGCGCAGACCGGAAACGACGGAATCTTGGTCCGTCGAGGAGACCTTGGAGAGATCTATCTGATAGACCAGTTGGCTGCCGCCGACGAGATCGAGGCCAAGGTTCCACGGCTCAACTGGTTCCCGAACCCTTCGGATAGACGAACATGCCCGCCGATGATCGCGACGATGATGATAAGCGATAAAAATAGGCCTGGATGGCGCCTCATTGGGAATCACTATAACAGGTTCATGTTTTCGTTTCAAGTCCCCTGCCCGCGGTATTTATCGAAAAATGTCTTATAGCGGTTGAAGGTGTATTGGAATCCCGAATGCAGCGGTTGTGGAAGGCCGTCCAGTGTGAACCAGCCGATCTCGTCGATCTTGTGCGGCTCGTTGTTCTTTGCCTCTTTCGGGTCAACTTTCACGGAAGAATGGCACCGCTAGCCAGTGCGTTTTCTTGCCGTTCCATTCGCGGAGGATGGTGTGCGCGGGAAGTTGTTCCTGAATGATACCGGCGCAGCCGGTCTCCTTCGGCGACCTCTTTAAGCACGTTTTCCTCAAGCTGCATTCCGAACTCCAATTTGCCGGAACCGGGATCCCAGCGGCCATGTTTGTCGCGCGTGTTCACGCTCCGCTTATGGAGAAGAAAATGTCCCTTGCCGTCGTTGCAGTAAAAAGGTGTCGAGATGCCCACGTAATCGATGCCGATGTCCATCATTTTGATTTATATAAAAGTGTGACGTTTAAGATCAGTAAAACGATGAGCACCAGTGGCACGATCCCCTGGATGGTAGCGATATTTTTGAACCCTTCATCTATACCGTTGTACACGATCCAAAAGATGAAAATAATGTCGCCGAAGAGGGCAGATCTTTAGTTGCTTCATGAAATTATCATACCATTAGTGCACTCGATTCGAGGATATTCGAACGGTTCTCTGGGTTTCTGCTATAGTAAACGACATGAATGACTTCGTTGGAGTAAAAATAGATCTCTTCATTGGAGACAAATTGCTGGTATATTTACGCGACAACAAGCGGCAGATCTGCGGATTGCCAATATGTTGGGATTTCCCCGGCGGAGGCCGGGAAGATAGTGAAACCCCGATTCGAATGCGTCACAAGAGATCAAGGAAGAGTTTTCCCTTCATCTTCTCCCTGGTGCGATTATTTGGCAAAAAGAGTATCCCGCGATGCACGACCTGAATCAACGTGCTTATTTTATGGCAGCTCGTATCCCCAAAGAGCAACTTGCCACCATTGTGTTTGGCTCCGAGGCCCCAAAAATGGAAATTGATGAGTGCCGCTGTTATCTTGCGCGAGTGATGCCGTTCCCCATCTCAAAGGGAGGCTCAAAGATTATCTCGCTGCTGCTGGGTAATTATTGTGTGCACCCGACTGGACCATTTTCGAACCAGCTTCATACATACCATTCCAAGCTTGACTTTGGCCTATTGGACACCTAGTATCCAATCAGTACGCAACGCAGCGAAAATACTCCAAGGAGGAGACTCGATGTTCTATCTTTGATAAAATGGGCAGTATACCCAGGAGAACGATTGATGATCGGATCTTCTCCTGTGGGAATTCGTGATTGCCAGGTCAATACAAATTGCCGCGAAAAAAATCGGCCTGGAGATTGTAGGGTTTGAACACCGGCAAGGAACTGATACGGAGTACGCTTTACTCGTCCGTGACTACGAGTTGGAAGACATCTCCGAAATCAAAAAAAGACAACTCAAGTAGTACAATAGCAGTCATGAAAGGGAAAAAAGGTCAGGGACATCATCAATCGCCCCTTTTTGTTTTTGGTGCGCCGGGCAGGATTCGAACCTGCGTAGCCCATAGGGCGCGAGATTTACAGTCTCGAGCATTTGACCGCTCTGCCACCGACGCATTTATTTAATTATTCCACTCCTATTTCTCCTCTTCCTTATTCTGCCCGCTAATCTCTTTAAAATCAATGTTCGGGCGCTTGTCCTCCTCCGGCTTTATCTTTTGCAGATGCCGCGCGAGGATGTTGTCCAGCTTTAGGATGAGCACTTTTGTGCGGCGCAAAAACTTTGCCAGAAAATTATTGAACGCGGCATCGATCTTTTCCGGCACCTCCGAATGCGCCCATCGCTCCAAAAATCCTTTTTCATCCGACGGCACCTCTTCGATGCGCGGCAATGCCTGGACCGTAAGGTACAGCACGGTGCCGAGGCAGATCATCAGGATGATGGTGAAGACGAATTCCATTTTGATACTTCCATTTATGCTTCGATGCGATAGAACTCGCTCGACCGTGACGTTCTCCCCTACCTTCGCGATCACCTCGTCCGACGATATCCTTTACCGTCCGGGATTCGTCTTTGATGTATGGCTGAGCGAGCAATTCTTCGACGTTCGCCGGCGCGGCCGCCGCGATGTGCATCGCGAGGTCGTGCGCGAGCGCCTTGAACGGCGCCGAGCGCACCACAAAATCCGTCTCCGCGCTCAAATGGAGCAACACGCCGATCCGGTCGTTATGAATATACGATTCCACGAGCCCGGCGCCGGTCGCCCGGTCCGCGCGCTTCTCAACTTTTGCCAGACCCTTCTCGCGGATGATCTTGACCGCGGCATCAATGTCGCCGTTCGCTTCGATGAGCGCCTTCCGGCAATCCATCACGCCCGCGCTCGTGATCTCCCGTAATTTTTGAACCGCCTCTGTTTTGACCGCTGTTTTGGTTTCCATAGTTTTCAATTATACCACTTTTTTCTCGCCCGCAATTTATTTTTCCGTCTTCGGTGCCGGAGCGGCTGCCGCTTCCGCCGGGGCGGCAGGTGCCACCACCGCGCGCATCTTCACTCCCTCTTCGTATGCTTTGCCAACGCGCTCCAGGAACCAATCGATGCTCTTTTTCGCCTTGTCGTTCCCCGGCACGATATACGCGATCTTGTCCGGATCCGCATCCACGTTCGCGAGCGCGACCACCGGGATCTTCTTTGTGTTTGCTTCGCTGAGCGCGGTGTGATGTAGGATCGGATCGACGATGACCACGACGTCCGGCTCTTTCGTCATCAGCTCCAGTCCGCCCATCAACTCTTCCAGGCGCTTCATCTCACGCTCCATTTCCAAACGTTCTTTCTTCGTATACTTGCTGACGAGTGCGCCGGAGGCGAGGTCCGCGCGGAGCTGCTTCAGATGTTCCACGCGCTTGGCGATGATCTTGAAGTTTGTGATCGCGCCGCCAACCCAGCGGGTCGTGACGTACGGGAGATTCAACTTTTTTGCGAGCGCGGTAAGCGAGAACTCCGCCGCCGGTTCGGTGCCGACGAGCAACACCAGTCCGTTATTGCGCACGCGCTCCTTGATAAATGCCGCCGCGGTATCCATCATCTCTTCTGTTTTCTGAAGGTTAATGATCTCGATCCCGCCGCGATTCGCGAGCACATACGGCCGCATCTTCGGATTCGTCTTGCTCTTTTTGCGGCCATAAAAAACACCCGCATCCATCATTTCGCGGGACCCCTCCGCCGGATATCCGGACGTCTGGTTGTTTTGCATCGATACTACCGTGTCTTCGGGCATAGGAGAAAGTATAGCAAACGCGCGCGGATAGTCAAATAAGATAGGCGCCTCTGCTCCGCGCATACCCTTGAAGGTACGGCGTTCCGTTCTGCTGACCGGCCGCCTCGGCTCTCGCCGCCTTCGCGGCTCCGAGACGCCCTTCAAGGGTATGCGCGGAGCAGAGGCGCACACTTTATTTAACCACTCCACTTAATGTTGGGTAGAATGAGACGATGGTCCAACAAATTATCTATTCAGGTTAAAAGCAATCACTATAATCAATACGATTACGACAACGACAAAAAAGAATGTCAGCTTTTTAGAGTTGGCAATCCAAGCAGTTCCCATGGTGCTTTCCTTGATAAAGCCCTGATCAATATGCCCAGCAATAATTGCCATAATTGCATCCATCTTTTCAAGACCTGCGACTACATTCACTCCGCTTTTTGAATTGATAGTGATATACATAATTACTTTCTCCTTGGGCGTCCTCAAAACCTCGACGCCCGTAATATCTTTGAAATAGATATCACTTATTACCGTCCCATGTTTTTGCTCAAGATGATCTTCGTAAACACTTACTTGATCATCCTCAAATGCAATACGATCATTCGTATTTTTCGTTTTTCCCTCAAAGGTTCCCAAGCTCGATGTTGGATGGCGGCCAGGTAGCGAACTCAAAAGTGTTAGGCTTTGTAGAACCTTGCCAGCATCTACTGCTTTTGGATCAGCTTTAAAAATTTGGGGATTACTCATGGTTTAGAATAACATAATTACATTAAAAGCCATCAGAATTAGATTCTCAAATTAGCAGAAAATGACGAATCTAAAATAAATAAAAAAGACCCGTTGCCGGACCTTTTTTATTACTACGTGATGAAGAGCACCACGCCATGTTGCCACTTCGATATTCATAGTACTCGGTGCTCTATGAATGTCAAATTCGGTTTTCGACGCCAGTGGTTTTGTGGACCGGCGGAGAGTCGAACTCCGAACTGCCAAGTGGCAACATGGCCGTGATACCCTTTCACCACCGGCCCGTTTTGCCGCTGGCGAAGTCACCGTAGCACAATGACCATTAAAACTTGATCAAATAATCATTAAAAAATTCTAAATCAGTGGCTGAGGAAGAAGATCACGAGCCCGAGCGCGCAGAAGACGGCGCTGATGATCCAGAAGCGCATCGTCACTTGGGATTCCGGCCAGCCGAGCGCTTCGAAGTGATGGTGGATCGGCGTGGAGCGGAATATTTTTTTGCCGTGACGCAGTTTTTTGGAGATCGTCTGGATAATGACGGACAGCGATTCAACGACGAGGATGACGGTGAAGAACGGCAGGATGAGCGTGGTGTTCGTGAGCATGGCGATGACGCCGATCGTGATGCCGAGCGACATGGAGCCGGTGTCCCCCATGAAGAACTTTGCGGGATAGATGTTGAACCAGAGAAACGCGAGGAGTGCGCCGATCACGGCGCCGCAGAACGCCGCGAGGTCATAGCTGTGGAGTACGAACGCCACCGTGGCGAGCGATACGAACGCAAAGAGCGATACGCCGCCGAGCAGGCCGTCCAACCCATCCGTCTCGTTCGCGCTGAATGCGGCCGCGAAGATGATAAAGATGAATATCGGGATGTACCACCAGCCGATCGTCACGTTGCCGATGAACGGGATCTGGAGGATGTTCCAATCCAGGCGGAAATAGAACCACCAGGCGCCGATGAGCGCGATGATGGCGTAGAACACCGCTTTCTGCCGGATCTTCAATCCCCCGCCGGAGGCACCGCCGAGCTTGAGCACCCCAAGTAATCGTCGAGCAGGCCGAGGAGCGCAGCGATAAGGAATGCGGCGATAGGCAGATAGGTCTGCGCGCGATCGATGAAATTGAAATAGTGCCACACGCCGCCGAAGATGTGGTTCATGACATCAAAGAAGATCGCCATGCCGACGACGGTCGTCCAGATGATGAGCCCGCCGCTCGTCGGCGTCCCCGATTTGTTTTTGTGCAATTCCGCGAACACCGGCGTCGCCGCTCCGTCGCGCAGCTGCTTCCCGAACTTATACTTCACGATGAATTTGAACCAGAGCGGCGTGACGAGGAGCGCGACAACAAAAGAGATCGTGGTCAGTATCGTGACCCGCACCGCCTCACTGAGCAGCATCGATTGCGAGAGCAACATTTATTTATAGTCGTTTTTATACCACGAGTAGAGCGCCGTCGTATCCTGGAACGGCAATGCGGGCGCGCCGAGCACGGTGATGAACACCGGATCGCCCTGGTAGTTGAATATGGAAAGAAGATTCCCGTCCGCCTGCGGCGTGTTGCCCGTCTTTCCGCCGACGAAGCCCGGCGTGCCCGCGAAATTGTTGATGCTCCGCACGGTGATCCGCTTCCCCGAGTTCAGCTCGGTGATCGTCGTCACGGGAGTGTTTGTAAGCGCGAGAATGTCGGGATAATTATTGTAGATGTGTTGTGCGAGGATCAGAAGGTCGCTCGCTGACGATTCGTTCGCGGCGGAAATGCCGGAGGGATCCGCAAAATATGTTTCGGTCATCCCCCACTGCGTGGCGCGCTGGTTCATCTCGCTCATGAACTGCGCGGTCCCGATGTAATCCGCCATCGCCTGCGCCGCCACGTTGCTCGACGGCATAAGCATCACGTGGAGAAGATCTCCGACGGTATAGGTGCCGCCGAGCACGAGCGTGTGTTCGTCCGGGTCTGCGGCGAACATCTGCGGCGAAATGGTGATCGTGGTGCTCGCGGAGAGCTGATCGAGCACGAGCGTGGCCGTCATCAGTTTCGTAAGTGACGCGGTCGGCCATCGTTTTGCGATGTTCGATCCCGCGAGGACGTTGCCCGACGTAAGATCGGCCACCATGTATGCCTGGCTACTGAAAACCGGGATCGATGAGGTTGTGGAAGTGGTGGAGGTTGCCGTGACATCGTTACCTCCGACGGCTGCAGCATTGGCGCCGTTCAGTGAGGTCTGTGGAAGCACAAGTGTTGGTGGCGATGTCACGGCCTGCGCGTCAGCTGTTTGCGGAGGATTGTCGCGCACGAGCGACGGCACGCCGGATATCGTGGGATACGCGAACCGCGCGAAAAACACGGCAACGATCACAACAAATAAAAAAACGAACTTTTCGGAGTGCCTCATTGTACGGTGGCCTGCTCCGCGCTGGCATCGCCCTCGCTTGCGGCCGGTTGGTCGAATACTTTTAATAACTCTTGGAACTTCTCGTAATCAGGCAATTCGCCTTTCTCTTTGATGCCGAGATGCTTCATAAGGTCGAATGTGCCGCGGTAAAGGAAGCTTGCCGGGATGCTCCGGATCGGGAAACCGCTCCACGAGTCCGCGGATCATCAAGCTGCGCAAGATGACGATGGAGTTCACGCCGCGCAAGTATTCCAGCCGCGCGCGGGAGATCGGCCCGAGGTACGCAATAATAGAGAGCGCCTCGAGCGACGCCGGCGTCAGGTCCTCGGAAATCTCCTCCTTCATGAAGCTTTCCAGAATACTGTTGAATTCAGGCTTCGTGGCCAACTGAACTTTTTCACGGTCGGAGATCAGCTGCAATCCGCGCGCGTCGGACTCCAAGTCAGCCTTCAATTCCTTGATGAGGGTCTCCAGCTCCTCTTTCTCTATTTCCAACACCGACTGTATTTTTTTGTACGATAGCGGTTCTCCGTGAATAAAGAGCAATGCCTCGAGCGATGCGCGTGTATGTTTCATGTTCTCACCACTTTTTCATTATTTTTCTTCACCATTATATCAGAAAAATTATCCATCTGCTCCAGGAGCACGAGCTGTTCGCGCGCTAAATGCAAAATGGCGAGGAAGACCACGATCATCTCGCCGCGCGATTTTTCACCCGAAAGATTGTTGAAGTGCATATCGCCGTGTTGTTGGATACGGCCAAGCACTTCCGTGATCTTTTCCTCGAGCGTGACGATCTTTTCGCGGATCGTCTCCGTCTCGAGGTCGTACGTTTTCATTGTCTCAAAGATGCCGCCGAGCGCGGCCGTGAGCGCGTCTATATCCAGATTGCCGCCCGGATAGAACATGGATTGCCCGGGAACGTTGCCGGTGCCGCGGCCAAGGAAATATGGCCGGCTGAACGACTTATGGCTTGTGAGCCAGAGCCGATGGATCAGTTTGATCGCGGGCTTGAGCTGTTGATAGATATGCAGGCGCGCTTCGAGATCTTTGATGTCCGCCTCTTCTTCCTGCGTGAGCGCCAAGCCCGGCAATAAATATTTTGACTTCAAAAAAATCAGCTTGCTCGCGACGGACACGAAGTCAGCAAGCACGCGCAGATCCACGCGAAATTTGTTCTCCGCATCGGCGGCGCCTGCGGTGTCCGCCTCCATCCCTTTTTTGAATTTATCGAGATAGCGCAAAAAATCATCCGTGACCTTGGCCAAACTTACCTCGTTGATATCCATCTTTTCCGCCTCGATGAGCTCGAGCAGCTTCTCGAGGGGGCCGCTGAATTCCCCTACGCGCGTTTCATATTCCATGGGTGCAATACCATGATGATAGAAGAAATGGGCCGGAGAATCAATTTTTAAATAGTTTTAATGCCTCGGTGCGTATGCTGATATGGATGGAAAAGGATTTTGACCGCTGGAATGAGAAAAAGTCAAAACTAGACAATACTATTCCTAGGTTTTCTTTTAAAGAACGCGAGATTTGGTTTTGTTATTTAGGAACAAATATCGGGCATGAACAGGATGGGGATGTTAGAAAATTTCTTCGTCCAGTGCTTATCCTCAAAAAGTTTTCCAACAAGATATTCTTTGGCATTCCGTTAACCCATACACCAAAATTCGGTAAAGATTTTTTTACCGTGATTAATGATCCTGGTGTAAGTATTGCGCTGCTTTCGCAGGCGCGCACATTGGATAGTCGACGCCTTTTTTATTATTCCGCAATCATGTCGGAAGGCGAATTTGAGTCGCTCAAGCTTCGATTTCTTTTGAATATTCTATAAAGTTACCCCCGCCCGGTCTGCTAGCAAGACATCTATGGGGCGGGGTCGGCCCGAAGGCATAGGACTTTTCTTGAGTCCTAATACCAGAATAATCCTTTTCAACGGTAGGTCAAATTAGATTTAATGATTTTTTAACATTTCCAGCGTATAATAGACGTACATGGCACAAGCGCTCTATCGCAAATACCGCCCACAGAAGCTGGATGACGTGCTCGGCCAGGAGACGAACGTCGAGATATTGAAGAACGCCGCGAAGGCCGGGCGGCTTGGGCAGGCCTACATCTTTTATGGCGCGCGTGGGACGGGCAAGACGACGACGGCGCGGTTGATCGCAAAGCTGCTCAATTGCGAGAAGCGCCGCGATGATCCGGAATTTGCCAAGCTCGGTGAGCCGTGCAACGAGTGCCGCGAATGCCTGGCGATCGACGCGCAGAACTCGTTTGACGTGGTGGAGATCGACGCGGCATCCAATCGCGGCATCGACGAGATCCGCAATCTTAAAGAGAACATCCGCACCGCACCCGCGAGCGCCGATCACAAGGTCTATATTATAGACGAGGCGCACATGTTGACCGGCGCGGCGTTCAACGCGCTGCTTAAGACACTCGAGGAGCCGCCCAAGCACGCGGTGATCATTTTGGCCACAACCGAGTTTGAGAAACTTCCGCCCACGATCACCTCGCGCGCCCAACGGTTCGTGTTCAAGAAGTTGTCCAAGGCGATCATCATCGAAAAGCTGACGTCCATCGCAAAGAAAGAAAAGATAAAGATCGATGATGCCGCGATCGAGCTCATCGCCGCGGCGGCGGAAGGAAGCTTCCGCGACGCGGAGTCGCTGCTCGACCAGATGTCGTCGCTCAGCGGTGGCACCGGCGCAAGCGCCAAGGGCATCTCGCTCGCCGACGCGGAGCGTGTGACCGGCCGCACCGGCCTCAAGAAAGTCCACGAACTCGCGGTGTTCATCGTCGCGCGCGACGTGAAGGGCGCGCTCGGCTACTTGAACGAGCTGAACGAGGACGGCCACAACCTGGTGCAGTTTACCAAAGACCTCATCCACTATTTGCGTAAGGTGCTTTCGCTCAAGATCAATCCGGCGCTTAAGCCGGTGATGGAGCGGGACCTCACGCGCGATGAGGTAGCGGGCGTGATCGCGCTCGGCGCGGGCGCGGACGTTGCTACGCTCGTCAAAATGATCAAGGCGCTCATCCGCGCGTACGCGGAGATGCGCTACTCCCCCTTCGCCATCGTGCCGCTCGAAGTGGCGCTCGTAGAGAATCTCTCATAGAGGCTTATTGGATAAAGCTTAATTTAATAAAGATTTAATGTCGGGAGCGTATAATCCGGGAAGGATTATATGATTCAACGACCTCTTTCTTGCGCTGAAAGATCTCTCGCACTATGAAGGCGAGAAGGATCGATAATTTTAAGAAATGGTGGGATAGCCACCGTGTTCAGTATGCCGATATTCCCCATAGCGGCGATCTTGCTGAATATATTGGTGTAGTACTGGGCGATGGGAATATTCAGGTGTTCCCCAGAACAGAGCGCATCACTATAGTTGGCGATTTTGCCAAGATGGGGTTTGTCCGTCGCTATGTATTGATGACCGAATTGCTTTTTAATAAGGTTCCCACTGTTGCAAAAGCGCGGAGTTCTAACGCTGTGAGAATAAGTTTATATCAGAAATTTATTTCAAAACGACTAGGAATACCCACGGGTAATAAAGAACAGTTTCCTCATGTGCTACCGACATGGATTGAAATTAATGAATCGTATCTTATTCGTTTTTTACGCGGACTTTATGAAGCGGAAGCATATCTTTCTATACATCTTCCAACGTGCACATATAATTTTGGATTTGTAAACACAAATCCTTACCTCTTAAAAAATTGTCGAAAATGCTCTCCGGCGACTTGAATTTCATCCCGAGGTGCGGCATAATGCTATACGGATTAGGAGAAAAAGCGGAGGTAGAAAGATTGAAAAATCTTTTGCAATTTCGCCAATACTAATTTTTGGGGGATCGTCTAATGGTCGGACAGCGCCCTCTGAAGGCGTTTATCTTGGTTCTATTCAGATATCCTAGCTAGACAAAATACCTTTTATATGCTATCATTTTATTCGGAAAGTTTGTCAATCTAGTTAAGCTGGAGGCAGTCATGAAATCAGTGATTTATGCTCTGATTGGACTCGTGATGTATGCCATCACGAATACGATCATCGACGTTCGTCTTAAACAGTACTCAACACCGAGTCTGCTCGTCGGCTGGTACTTCGTCCTGCTCCCGCTCGCGTTGGGTCTCTACTTGTACCAACGTTTTGCTGGAAAACCGACGACATTACCATCCGGAAATGACCTTTGGTTTCGCGTGCGGGGCAGTAACTTCTTTGTCGCTGACTTCTTCTACATCGGCGCATTCACGGTAGGAGGTAACGCGATCACCATAACCATCCTCGCGGTACTATTGCCGGTTGTCGTAGCGTTGATCAAATTCGTTTGGGTTAAGGAAGTTCCAACGCCTTATCATTCTGCGGCTTTCGCTTGCGCCTTACTGGCAGTCGTTTTCATCGCCGTGGGTAATGCAAAGAAGCCGATTGAAATTCCCACTCAGACTATCACTCTGCACGAGTGAGATCAAAGGAGATTGCGAGCATGACGGGAGAAATAACCATCGAGGATGCGATCAGGAGCATCCTGGTTGAAATCAAAAAAGGAATGAAAGAAAATCGTGATAAGCCAGATGTCTGCGCCGCTTACAAGAAGATAGGTAGGCATACACTTACCCTCTTCGATTGGAGCGAGATCGATTGGGCGAAGGAATACCACAACCTTTTTACGGAGGTAAAGCCGAGGAGCGCCTTCAATCGCCCACTTCAGCCAGGCGAGAGAAATAGTTCTAGACGGCGTGTCCTTCAAAGTCGTTAATCCTCCAGGGAAAACGAGGGGCAGAGGCAGATCTCTGCGCGTGCAGAAGGTCTTTACTTGCTCATCAAATCCGCAGGAGGTCTACATCGATTTGGATTCTGGCATAGCCGCTTACTGATTCCAAAAAACTGGCGGTGTTGTCTACGGACGACGCCGCTTTTTCTTTTATACAAAACTCATCTTCTTCATTTCTATATTTAAATCCATCCAGTTGAGAGTTCTAAACGCATCCAGCTAGTTCCTATGAATGTTTCATAAGAAACATACCCGCATACTAACAGTATTTTCTTAAATTTGTCAAGGGCCTTTATCGGCCTGGCACTATGCATCAATTTTGGCACTGGAGTATGATGACATCCGTGATACTCCTCTTTACCGGTGATGGAAAAGGAAAAACGACTGCGGCGCTCGGACAGATGATGCGGGTACTCGGGCGCGATAAGTCGGCACTCATGATCCAATTCATCAAAGGCCCGTGGGTTTCGGGCGAGGACGAGTTTGCCACATAGTTACGTATCCCCGCGGACCGCTTTGAGATCCGAAAAATGGGATTGGGATTCGTGGGCATTCTTGGCGACCCATTGCCGATCGAAAAACATCGCGAGGCGGCGGCGCGAGGCGCTCGCGACGTTCATCGAAGAAAAGAATTCCGGCAAATGGCACCTGATTGTGCTTGATGAGATCAACGTCGCGCTCTCGCTCGGCCTCCTCGCCGTCGAGGACGTGCTTGCCGCCATCAAAAACTATCCCGACGACCGCATCCTTATCCTCACCGGGCGCGGCGCGCCACAGGAATTGATCGACGCCGCCGACCTTGCGACGGAGATGCGCGAGATCAAACATCCCTTCGCGAACGGCGGAGCGGCGAAGCCGACGGTGGAGTTCTAGCGCCTCGCCGGATGTGGTATCCTAACGCTATTGATGCACAACTATTTTCATAAAGGATCGCTATTTCTGATCGTCGCTGCGGTGGGGATCTTCTGCGGATCTTTTACAGCGCTTTTCTCACGAATATTTTTTGCGGAACGTACAAAGTGCTGGGGAGCGTCCGGGCAATCGTTGACCGGTTCTACGAGTACTGTTGATTCCACGAGCAGTTCCCTCTCGGCGCTCACGCCGATCGACGCCGCAGCGTATAACGCAAAATTGCTCGCGATCGCCAACGTCCCACCACGCACGATCACTATCGTCGTTACCTCTACTATTCCGAGCACGACGACGATCCAGGTTTCGAAGACAACAAAGACCGTCCCGGGCGTGAGCGCGTGGCCGGTCAAAACCGCACCATTGCCCGACGCCGGCGCACTGCTCCCTTTCAACCGCATCGTCGCGTATTACGGCAATTTTTATTCCACGCAGATGGGCGTGCTCGGACAGTATCCGACCGATCAGATGATGGCGATGCTCGCCTCGACGACTGCCGAGTGGCGCGGCGGCGGATCCCATCGACGCCTGTCATCCCGGCGCTCGACTACATCGTTGTCACCGCGCAAGGCAGCGCCGGCGCGGACGGAAAATATCGCCTGCGCATGCCGGACAGCCAGGTGGATAAAGCGATCGCACTGATGGCGCCGGTGAACGGGCTCGTGTTCCTGGACTTTCAGGTCGGGCAAAGCAATGTGGAAACGGAGGTTCCGCAATACGCGTCATATTTTAAATTGCCGAACGTGGAACTCTCGCTCGATCCGGAATTCGACATGGAGCCGGGCGTAAAGCCGGACCAGGAGATCGGCACGATGAGCGCGAGCGACATCAACTGGGCGGCGAACTATTTGGCAAACATCGTACACGCAAAATAATCTACCGCCAAAGATTTTGGTAGTGCACCGCTTCACCGAAGATATGGTGACAAATTATCAAAGACATCACGCCGTTGCCGCAGGTGCAGATCGTGATCGATATGGACGGCTGGGGTTCGCAGGCAAAGAAGCTCAACACGTACGCAGCGCGTCGAGGCCGCCGAGCCCGTGCAGTTCACCGGATTCAAGCTGTTCTATAAGAACGATCTCCTGCCGCCGAGCACCGGGATGCTCACGCCGCAACAAGTGCTCCAGCTCAGCCCACAGCCGAGCTATATTCAGTATCAGTAAGGGAGCCATGCAGATCCCCAGGAGACAATGGAGCCGCCGTCCCCCGCCGAACACCGAACCGGTATATCTTACGCCCGAGGGTGTAAAGCGTTTGGAGGCGCGACTCGCGCGACTGAAGGATTCGCTGCCCGCTGTGATCGAAGAAGCGGCGCGCACCGCCGCGTACGGTGATCGTTCCGACAATGCGGAGTATAAAGAATCGAAAGGGATCCTGCGTCGCACGCGAGGACAGATCTTAAATATAGAGGATCAGCTCAAGCGCATTATAGTGATCCCTGCCGGCACCGACGCTTCCGGAAGGATCCGATTGGGATCCACGGTGGTTTTGGAAATAAAAAAGGCCAGCGGCGCGACGCAAAAAACATTCCGCATCGTCGGCTCGTCCGAGACCGATCCCTCGCGCGGACGCATCTCGCACACCTCGCCGCTCGGTGCCGCGCTCCTCGGGCATGAAAAGAATGATATCGTGACGATCAAGGCGCCCGGCGGAGAACAGGAATATCGTATTTTGGAAGGGTAATGTCTAAGTTTGCCACCTCTGTATCTTCATTTTTTGCGGCAGCATAAAGGATTTCGCCGCATACTGGTGGAATGTCTAACATTGCCACCAAAATAACGTGTCCGTATTGTTCGTTCGGTCGGTCGTGGAGATTGCGGAGAGAGAAAAGAAAGTGTAAAAAGTGTCGCCGGGAATTCAGCGTGAAGCGATATCCGGTATCGGGTATCCGCTCAACCACTGATGAGTGGAAAGATTGCATCGCGACATTCGTCCGCGAGCGAACAATGAAAGCCGTCATGCGCGAAACCTCCATTCCACGATGCCGCGTACTACACATGCTGAACCATCTTCGCATCTGCATGACCGCTGATGTCTTGCCGATATTCCATGGACCCGTCGAGCTCGACGAGACGTATATCGGCGGCCAGCGCAAGAACAAGCGTTTGCATATCCGGAGGATCAAGGCGAAGAAAGGGCACGGCACCGACAAACTGCCCATTGTCGGCCTTTTTGATCGCGCTTCGGGCAAGGCCTTCGTCATCGTAGAACCAAAGAAGCTCGATATCCACTTCATCCTCTTCCTGCTCCGGAAGCGGGTCGTCCCTCATGCGTTTGTATATACCGATGGATTCAAAATGTATCGCATGCTACCAAAGCACGGATGGCGGCATGAATATGTCGACCATGATGGCGGTGAGTTGGCGCGTGGTGAAATCCATACTAACCATATCGAAGGGTTTTGGGGTATTTTGAAACGCAAGCTTTCCTGTATTGGCGGCATGCGGAGAAAGCATCTCCCGCTCTTTGTCGGTGAGATCGCTTGGCGATTCAACCATCGAAATATCCCATTATCAGATCAAGAAAAGATTCTATTCGAACTCATCGCCCGAAAGAAATTTGGTGGCAGAAGTTAGACATTACCCTTTGGAAATAAAATAGAAAAACGCACGATCTTGGTATGGATCGTGCGATGAGGTTGCCTATGCGGCCGATGTGGCCGATTGCCGAAAGTTTGCGAGTTGTGCTTGTCCCGAATGAAGATATTCGGCTATCCGCATACGGAATTCCCTTTCGTTTACCACGGGGTGACAATCCCGGAGTTTTTTCGCGCAGGGTTCGCACTTGCCCTCAAGGACGTGGTTGAGAAACCATACCTGGAAATCCAGGTCTTTGTAGAACAATGCATGCAGTTCATAAAGTGATAGTTTCTCTATGAGATCGCAGCAGCGTTCGCCGGTGGGTATTTTTGCGGTTGCTTCCGTCACCACAAGGTGAGAAGACATTTGATGCCCCTGGGGCAGATGTGCCATCTATTAGCGTACCCAACCATGATCATCATGTCAATAACATCTGAGGCGCTCTTGGATATAGTTTGATCTTACGGTACAATCAAGCGGCTATGGAAAAATCATATACAAAATTAAAGAAACTGAGCGAGAAGAACGGCGACATCGAGTTTCAAGCAGAGGTGCCAGTGGCGCTGTTGGACAAATATTCATTGGCGGCGCTCGCGGAGCTGGCCGAGGATTTTGCACTCCCCGGTTTCCGCAAGGGCAAAGTGCCGCAGGAGAAAGTGCGCGAGCATATCGGCGAGATGGAGCTTTTGGAGAACGCCGCGAACGAAGCGGTGCGTGATGCCATGCAGGAGATCGCGCAGGATGAGAAGCTGAACATCGTCGGACGGCCGCAGGTCGTCATCACGAAGATCGCGCCCAAGAACCCACTTGAGTTCAAGATCCGTTACGCGCTTTTCCCGGGTATCTCGCTTCCTGACTATAAAAAGATCGGCAAGACGATTTTTGAACGAAAGGATCCGACCGATGTGACGGAAAAAGACATTGATGAGGCGCTCGAGCGGATCCAGAAGATGATCGCGCCGATGGCGAACGCTGCAAAGGACGCGCCCGTTCCCCCGCTCACCGACGAGACGGTCAAGCAGTTCGGCAACTTCAACACGGTTGCGGATTTCCGCGCGGAGCTCAAAAAGCAGCTTGAACAGGAAAAGGTCCTGCACATGAAGGACGGCCGCCGTGAAGAAATGATCAAGGAGATCGTAAAGCACGCCAAAATAAATGTGCCGCAGCTGCTCGTGGACCAGGAATTGTATGAATTTTTGGCGGATCGCGATGAACAGTTGAAGACCGCCGGTCTCTCGCTTGAGGAATATTTGAAGCAGGTCGGCAAGACCGCCGAACAGTTGGAAAAAGACGAGCGCACGCTCATCGAGGATGACCTTCGCATGAGTTTGGTCGTTCAGGAGATCCGTAAGAAAGAAAATATTGTGGCCGAGGATCGCGATATCCATATCCTCATCACTCAACTCAAGGCGCGCTATCCGGAACGCAAGGAGCAGGAGCTCCATCGCACCGCTGAGGCGATGATCATCCAGAACAAACTATTCGCGTTACTTGAGGGCGCGCCCGCGCCGGAACTGAAAGATGCGGTCAATGGCACTGTAGTAGATAAGCATGGAGATAAAGAATAAGGTCATCATCGTGACGGGCGCGTCGGATGGCATCGGTGAAGCTATCGCGCGGAAGCTGGCGCACGCCGGCGCAAAAGTGGTGCTCGCCGCGCGTTCGGACGAGAAGCTTGCCGCGCTCGCGCACGAGCTCGTGGGCTCCGTCGCCGTGCATACCGACATGACCCAGCAGGCGGACATCCAAAATCTGATCGACCGGACGATGGAGATCGACGGCCGTATTGATATTTTGATCAACAACGCTGGTCAGGGCATGTACAGTCCTGCGGAAAATATCGACATCGACAAATATAAGCACATTATGAACTTGAACGTGTATGCGCCGCTCTATGCGATGCAGCTTGTGATCCCGAAAATGCGTGAACAGGGCGGCGGGATGATCCTCAATATCAGCTCGCGGGTTTCCAAGAATTATTACCCGAATCTTTCCGCATATGCATCTACGAAGTACGCGCTGAACGCGATCTCGCTCACCGCCCGCGCGGAGCTCGAGAAAGATCACATAGTGGTAAGCGTCTTCCATCCCAAGATGACGGCGACGAGCTTTGGGAAAAATTCGGTCAATGCCCGGCCGGAAACCGCCGATGCCTATGCCGAGCAGGCGCGTGCGCGCGGCTTGGAAGTAGACACGCCCGAGCAGGTGGCGGATAAAATTTTGGAACAAATCAAATCGGAAGAGTCGGAGGCGAGCATGTAGGAAGGCAGTGTGGGACGACGTTCGAAAAAATGGGCTTCAATATAGGATAAAAAAATGAGCTAGGTTCAAAGTTTAGAACCTAGCTCCTAGCCCGAGTGCACCAGCCGTAACCCTTACACAAGCTCTTTCTCCTCGTCTCCTTCATCCTTATCGCACCGACACTGGCGAAATTTATTCGCCCGCATCTCGACTGCGAATCAATCCGCCACACTGCGAACAAAACTCTGTGTCGCAATTTTGACATTGAAGATCCTCGTCAATATTGCCGTTGCAACAAACGGGACAAAGAGCTCCGATTTCAACAGGTGTTGACCGAGTATCTACCTCATCGCCAAGCATGATTCCTCCACTTAGCCACCTCATGATGAGTTGGCTGTCTGGTCATATAATACATTTTATTTGTATTATGTCAATGCTGATGGAGTGGATTCGCATTCTGATTGCACCAAAGTTTGCAGGCTAATTGCACCGCCATTTTCCATGCCTCATGCTCTGGGGATATGTCACATACTCACATCGGAAAGGAGGATTGGTCGGTCATCGCCCGCATGCTGCGGGCTGGATACAGCATTCGGGCGATTGCCGAAGCGATTGGCAAGGATCATAGCGCCGTTTCTCGTCACATCCGCGCACAGGGCGGAAGAGACGCATACGATGCAGCGCGAAGTGAGAAGAAAAAAACGTATCACCCGCATTGCCGCCATGGAAGGCACGCGAAGCATGAAAGGCGCTCTTCTTGCGGACGGTCGTGAAGCTCCTTAAGGAACATGAATCGCCGGAACAGATCGCGGGGGTCTTGATGCTCGGTACACGCAAGCACCATATATCGATATATTCACGGGCGAGCACCGCACCTCAAGCAATATCTGCGGCAACAAAAAGGCAGATATCGCAGGAAGCGTGGCACCAAGATCCGTGACGAGCGGCGGGAGCAAGCAAAGAAGCGCCGTATTGATGAGCGTCCCGACGATTATCGAACGCCGCGGACGGCTCGGCGACTGGGAGGGCGACACCATCCAGGGGCGCGACAAACGCGTACGCATCGTGACCTTCGTGGATCGTCGGAGCGGATACCTGATTGCATACCTTCTTCCCAAGATGCGCGCCGAGCTGCTCACCACCCTTGCGCTCCAATATTTTCATCGTATTCCTCGGGCAAAGCGCAAGACCTTTACGCTCGACAACGGACCGGAGTTTTCCGATTGGGAACGGCTCGAGGAAAAAAGCGGCGCGATGGTATATTTTGCATATCCGTATCACTTCTGGGAGCGTGGCACGAATGAGAACACGAACGGACTCTTGCGGCAGTATTTCCCAAGATCCCTCGACTTCAACCTGATCACTGCCAAAGAACTCGCTCATGCGGTGAAGCAGACTGAACGACCGTCCGAGAAAGCGCCTCGGATTCAAAACTCCCCATCAGATATTCTTCAAACGTTGACCGGTGCAATCAGGATGCAAACCTAGTTGGAGAGAGGGGGATTCGAACAAATCTTTTCATTAATCCCCATTCCCCTGTATGATGAACATATATGCTCATCGATGATGTAAACGTTCGGATCTCAGCGGGACACGGCGGCAAAGGCGCCGTGGCTTTTAATAAGAATTTAATGTCGCTGGGACCGGCGGGCGGGAGTGGCGGTTTGGGCGGCAGTGTTTACGCGGAAGGAGTGTCCGATCTCTCTGCGCTTGGCCAGTTCCGCTTTAAAAAAGAATTCGCCGCCGCAGACGGCGCTGATGGTCGCGGCCAGTTCCGCGATGGGCACGATGCCGCGGGACCTTATCCTGAAAGTGCCGGTTGGCACGATCGCACACAACCTGACGACGGGCGATGACTTCGAGATCGAACACGTCGGCGAGCGCGTGTTGCTCGCCAAGGGCGGCAATGGTGGCAAAGGCAATTTTCTTTTCCGCTCGTCGCGCAATACCACGCCAAAACAATTCCAGCCCGGTTTGCCTGGCGAATCGTTTGAGTTCCGCCTGGAGCTGAAGTTCATCGCCGACGTCGGCTTCGTCGGTTTACCGAATGTTGGAAAGTCCAGCTTATTGAACGAGCTCACGAATGCTAAGAGTAAGGTGGCGAATTACGCTTTTACCACGCTCGAGCCGAACCTCGGCACCTATTACGAACTGATCCTGGCGGACATCCCGGGGCTTATCGAGGGATCGTCCGAGGGCAAAGGGCTTGGCACGCGCTTCCTGCGCCACATCGAGCGCACGCGCACGCTCTTCCACTTCATCTCAGCCGAATCCCCCACTCCGGTCGCCGATTATAAAACGATCCGCGCCGAGCTCGGCGCGTACAGCAAGGCACTCCTCAAAAAGCCGGAGCATCTTTTTTGACGAAATCGGATGTGGTGGACGCAAAGCAGTTGAAATCCATTCTCACCAAGCTCAAAAAAATAGACCCGAAGGTCATCGCAATCTCTATCATTGATGACGAGAGTTTGAAGAAAGTACAGAAGCTTTTGAATACAATTAAAGCAAAGAAATAGTCCCACGCCTCTACTCCCTTTCCAAAGAGGAGTCCGCATGTGTATGCTATCCCCAGTTTCTCTCAGGTGATTGGAGGAGGGGTATGCGATCAGGAACCATCAGCCCGAAGCTTGCCAACCAGTATGACGCGTTGATGACTGTTTTTCTATTGTTGGGGGATGCTCACAGGGCTCATTGATGTCGTATACGTCCTTTTTTCCCGGAATTGGACGCTTGCGATGCTGACGATTGCCGTGGACACATGTTTTGTCTTTGGCATAGTCCTGGTGTGCTACTTGCGATTCGGTCCGGCACTTACCACTATTCAGTATTGGAAAGTTGTCCTTGCACAAAAAGGAAAACTTTTCCCGGCTACCCTGGAAGAACGGCGAAAGTTTCGACTGTGGGCCCGTGGCATACTCGAGGGGAAAATTACCGCCGCTAGCGACGCTCTGCTTAAGGTTATGGAAATTAGAGCGGAGTTGAGTCTTAGCCGAGACACCCCTCGGGGAAAAACAAAAGCGGTTATGCGCCGCTCAACAAGAAGCCGAGAAAGCCAATGCGGGAATGGAAAAATGCCAAGAATTTTTCTTTTCCTCCTGGCCCGATGGGTCAGGAATACTTGCGGATGACGACATTGATTCGCACGATCGTGAAGAAGCGCCGACCAGTCCGGGTATCCGAGAACTCGTCGTATGATCGCAAGCTTTTACCGTGAGCATTCATCCGCTCACGGTTTTTTATCGAGGTGCTTTGAACTCGCCAAACCATAGAAAATATATTATACTGACCTCACGACGCGCAGACCGCGCGTTGTTCTATTGTTAAATAACTTAAACACTCATGGCAAACGAAGTAATCCTCCGATTCAATAATGTGACGTTTGTGTACGGCAAGAAGCCTATTTTGAGCGAGGCCACTTTTTCCGTGCGGCGCGGGGCGAAGATCACGCTGATGGGACAGAATGGCGCGGGCAAGAGCACGATGTTCCGGCTGATCGCGGGCGAGCTGCACCCGGAGGAAGGCGACGTGATCGTGGAGGGCGGCCTTACGATGGCGATGGCGCGGCAGGTGATCCCCCGCGACCAACTGGATTCCACCGTTTTAGATTTTTTTAACGCCGCGTTTCCCGGCAAGAAATGTACGATATCGAGCCGCGCATCAAGAAAGTGCTCGACGTGGTGAACCTTGTCGGCGCCGCTCGACCGGAAAGTTCGGCAGCTTTTCCGGCGGTCAGCAGGCGCGCTTGCTCCTTGCGCACGCGATCATCCAGGACCCGGATGTGCTCCTGCTCGACGAGCCGACCAACAATCTCGACCACGCGGGCATCGAACATCTTACCCAGTTCATTAAGGATTCACAGAAAACGTGCATCGTGATTTCCCACGACGCCGATTTTTTGAACGCGTTCACGCAAGGCGTGCTCTATCTTGACAGCTTCACGAAAAAAGTTGAGCAGTACGTGGGCAACTATTTTGATGTGGTGACGGAGATCACGGCGCGGCTGGAGCGCGAGCGCATGAAGAAAGTGCGGCTCGAGAAAGAGATCCAGCACCGCAAGGATCAGGCGAACTTCTTCGCGCAGAAAGGCGGACACATGCGCGACGTTGCCAAAAAAATGTGGAACAAGATCGACGAGCTCGAGGAAGATATTCCGGAATCGCGTCAGGAGGATCGCACGATCCGGCAGTTTGCCATCCCCTGCCAGGAAGATATCAGCGGCCGCATTCTGGAACTCACTTCCGTGAACGTCATCAAAAATCACAAAGCGGTCGCTAAAAAAGTGAAGGTTGATCTCAAGAAAGGCGAGCGCCTGCATCTCGTTGGGCCCGAACGGGATCGGGAAGACCACACTGCTTGAAGCGCTTGCCACCGGCCATGCCAAAGGCGAGATCGTCACACCAGGCACCCGCATCGGCTATTACCGCCAGGATTTTTCCACGCTCGATTTTGATGCCACCGTCTGGGACACGCTCGCACGCGCGATGCGCGAAGGCGATCACGAAGAAGCTCCGTTCGCACGCGGCAGGATTTTTGATAGACGCGGAATTGCTCCGCGCAAAGATCGGCTCGCTCTCCGAAGGCCAGAAAGGCCTCGTCGCCTTCGCACAATTATCGCTTGAAGCGCCCGGCCTTCTTATCCTCGACGAGCCGACGAACCACATCAACTTCCGCCATATTCCGATCATCGCGAAAGCGCTCGATCGCTACGAGGGCGCGATGATCCTTGTCAGCCACGTTCCGGACTTTGTGAAGCAGATACGGATCGATCAGACGCTGGATCTGGCGGCGCTTTAGTCTTTCTTCTCCAGTTCCAAGCATACCGAGTTGATGCAGTATCGCTTGCCGCCTTTTCCTCCGGACCATCGTCAAAGACGTGGCCGAGGTGTGCGCCGCAGGTCTTGCAGATCACTTCGGTGCGCGCCATGCCGAAACTGAGGTCGGTCCTCAGTTCCACTTTCTCCAGGTTGACCGGTTCGGTAAAGCTTGGCCAGCCGGATTCCGAATCGAACTTGGTGTCGGATGAAAAAAGTTCGGTGCCGCAGACGGCGCACTTGTACATTCCCTTCGAGTGCTCGTTCCAATATTTTCCCTTGAATGCGCCCTCGTGCCGCCTTCGCGGGCGACGTGGTAGAGTTCCGGATTTTCCTCTTTTAATTCTTCGTCGGTTTTCATGATTTAATATCATTAAATTTATTTTGATTTTTCTTTCAATAGATTTGCAAACTGTTTTTGCAACTTTTCCACTTTCGGCTCGATGATGATCTGGCAGTATCCGGCGTTCGGATGGTTTTTGAAATATTGCCGGTGATAATCCTCGGCCTCATAGAACTCGCCGAGCGGGACCACTTCGGTGACGACCGGCTTCCCTTTGGGATCGGACGCATTGAGCTCTGCGATGAACTTTTCCGCAGCGACTTTCTGCGCCGGCGTCGTCATAGAATATCGCGGAACGATATTGGGTACCGACGTCATTCCCCTGCCGGTTTAGCGTGGTCGGGTCGTGCGTGGCAAAAAATACGGTAAGCAGGTCGTGATATGTGATCTTGGATGGGTCATATTCGATGCGCGTGGCTTCGGCGTGGCCGGTCTCGCCCCGTGCAGACGGCTTCGTATGTTGGATTCGGCACGGCGCCGCCGGTGTAGCCCGGCATCACACTGATCACCCCGCGCAATTCCTCAAACACCGCTTCGGTGCACCAGAAACATCCTCCGGCAAACACCGCATCCGCTTTATATTTTATCTTATGCTCCATGGTTTTATTTATACCGTTATCCAAAAGTAAATGTGAATGCCTGTAGCCCGGGTGTCTCGACGATCAGCTGAAGCGTATGTTCGCCACCGCCGTCCGCGTTCTTTACTAAATTATAGAGGCGGTTTCCGGAGATGACGACAGCACCGTTTGTGCACATCGGTTCCGGCATCGGCGGCGCTGATCGGAGCGCCATCCTGCATCACTTCCACGGTGGTGCCCGATGCCGCGCCGGCGGCGACCATGTAAACATTTCCCGCGTCCGTCTTCCTATGTGATCGTGGCGCCCGCGTCTACGTTTGTCGCGTACTGGTCCTCAAAATCCCACGTGCCGCCGAGATAGAGCTGGTTCGGCTGGATCGTGCTCGCCGTGGGAGCCGTTCAGCGTTTGGTTGCCGTTCGTCATCATCGTGCCGTTCTCCAGCAAGCTGTTCCGCGCGGCGCCAAAGTATGTCTCAGGGCTCTGGATCTCGTTCAGGTTTGACGGAGTGATGTTCACCGTCGATGTCGGGATCGTGGACGGATCCAACCCCGAGGATCTGCGAGCGCTGCGTTAATAGTTTCTGGATCTCCGCTTCCGTTTCGCCATAACTTCCCTCGCCGACCTGGTCGTGCACGATGTATCCCGCCATGTCGATCAGATATTCATGTGGCCAATAAAGATTATTGTACGCGTTTCACGTGCCGTAGTTGCTGTCGAGCACCACCGGATATTGGATGCCGTATTCCGCAACGGCGTTCTGCACGTTCGTGATGTTCTTCTCAAAATCGAACTCCGGCGTGTGAATGCCGACGATCTCGAGTCCGGAGGCGGCATACTTTTGATACCACGCATTGAGGTACGGGATCGTGCGCACGCAATTGATACAACTGTACGTCCAGAAATCCAACAGGATCACTTTTTGACCGATGATGCTCGAGAGTTTGAATCCCGGTGCCACGTTGACGAATCCGGTGGGATCGGCGATATGAATCGCGGGCTGGTCGCCGGCGGCCTTGTCCGCGGACGCGAGCTGATTAAGCGATGTTTTCTCCCCGCTGCTCAACTGTACGACGGGCGCCACATTCGCCGGGTTTATGGTGGTGCTGTTCGTGCTGGTCGCCGTACCGGTCGCGTTGGCAAGCAGCGTATTGACGTCGATCGCCTGCGCCCCCTGCCCGGAAGACGTCGGATGGACCTTCAAACTTTCCAGATACCAGATACTGCCGACCGCAACGAGAACAATGACGATGAACGCTATTTTTTTAGTGGTGCTCATGATAAATGATACTAGTTAATAAATTTTTTATATCTTAAACTTCAGTAAAAGATCGTTTACAAAACCAAAGTTTGCGATAAGGGGAAGGTCTTGCGTAAACACGAGTACGCCAAGCACGACGAGGATCGCGCCGAAGATCGGATTCACGTATTCCAACTTTGCCGCATACTTGTTGATAAGGTTCGAACTTTGCGCGACGAACAATCCGACGATCAGGAACGGCACGCCGAGGCCGATCGCGTAGGAAAGCAACAGCCAGAACGCCGAGCCGGGCGCTGACGCGGCGATGCCGAGAATGCCGCCGAGCACGGGGCCCACGCACGGCGTCCATCCCGCCGCGAATGCAAAGCCGAACAGGAGCGATGTCAGATAGCGGGAATGGAACTTCATGGTTGCGGCCATCTTATGGTCGCGTTCCAGGAATGGAATCAGGAAGAATCCCATCAGATAGAGCCCGAAGAAAATGACGATCGTGCCGCCGATCCATGCGAGCCACGATTGCACCGAATACGCCACATGCACGAGGATGCCGTTTAACAAAACGCCGAGGAGTGCGAAAACGATAGAAAATCCAAGAACAAAGAAGAAGCTATTCAGAAATATACTCCACCGCGAGGGCTTTGCCGCGGCATTGGACGACGACTCCCCCGCAAGATAAGCGAGGAATCCGGGAATGATGGGTAATATGCACGGCGAAAGGAACGATACGATGCCGGCAAAGAACGCGACGAGGATAGGGATATTGGCCATAAAATTTTAATTATAATTTCATTTTACTATAAATAAAGCCGCCGACCTTCGCGATCACCATAACGGCCAGTCCGAACACAAGCCACCGATCAAGCATATCGGTCAGTTCGCCCGCGACGATACCGATCAGCAGGAGCGCCGAACCGGCAAGATACGCGATCCGATCGGCGAACAACCGATGGAACGCTTCGCGTTCATCACCGCGATTTCCGCCAGAGGAATATCCCGAAGATCACGTAGAGCAGACCGCGCCGACAAGAAGTCCCATCACGACGTATCCCGGCATGAACATGTTCCACGGATTGAAGATCACATAGAGCAATACGAGCAATCCGCACCCCACCGCCAATTCGCTTTTGACCATAAAATTATTGTGATAGATAAGATCATTCCTCGGCCGGACGCTTGAACTCCTTTGCCAACTTCAGCGCGAGCAGGACCGACGGGACATAGTTTCCTTTTTCGATCGCGATGATGGTCTGCCGGTCTACGCCGACCTTCAGGGAAAGCCGTTCCTGAGTGATGTCTATTTTTGTACGCATCTCGTACACTTTGTTCTGCACTTCGGTCCGCATAGTGATAATAGTATAGTATCCATTATACGGCGCGATATCGTGATGTCAAGTATGCTTTACATATACAAAATAGCCGCTGGAAATGATACACTACGCCCATGAAACTGTTGCCCTAAAAGGACTATCACGAGCTGTTCCGCATAGGCATCATGGTCAAAGCCCTTGACGGCCTTATTGAGGCGTGTGCCGGCGTCTTCTTCTATTTCATAGGCTATAACACAATCAACGCAGCTTTGTTTACGGTATTCCAGGGGAGCTTGCCGAAAGCCCGCGCGATGCATTCTGGCAATTCTTGATCAATCAGTGGCATGCGATCTCGCTTTCCAGCAACTCGTTCTGGGGACTGCTCTTCATTGTCCACGGCGCTACAAAGCTGCTCCTTTCCATCGCGCTCCTAAAAAACAAACTCTGGGCATATCCGACGGCGGCGGCCGTGTTTACGCTGTTTGTGGCATACGAGATCTTTTCGCTGGTCAGTCGGCCGTCGCTCTTTTTGTGGCTCATCACGATATTCGACGCGATCGTCGTTGGATTGATCCTCCACGAATATAGCCACATCAA
>CAWHOC010000017.1:0-9047 GCA_963830935.1 uncultured bacterium | reverse complement strand
CCATGAAACTGTTACCCGAAAAGGACTATCACGAGCTGTTCCGCATAGGCATCATGGTCAAAGCCGTTGACGGCCTTATTGAGGCGTGTGCCGGCGTCTTCTTCTATTTCATAGGCTATAACACCATCAACGCAGCTTTGTTTACGGTATTCCACCAGGAGGTTGCCGAAAGTCCGCGCGACGCATTCTGGCAGTTCATGATCAACCAGTGGCACGCCATCTCCCTCTCCAGCAATTCGTTTTGGGGATTGTTGTTCATCGCGCACGGCGCCACGAAACTGCTCCTTTCCATCGCGCTCCTAAAAAATAAACTCTGGGCATATCCGACGGCGGCGGCCGTGTTTACATTGTTCGTGGTGTACGAGATCTTTTCGCTGGTCAGTCGGCCGTCGCTCTTTTTGTGGCTCATCACGATATTCGACGCGATCGTCGTTGGATTGATCCTCCACGAATATAGCCACATTAAAAAACGCCATGTCGCGTAGGGCAGAGCGTTTTTCGATTAGCGGCACTTACCAGTTCTTGCCCGCTTTCTTACGATCGTTCTCGTTCAAATACTTTTTTCTGATGCGCACGTTATGCGGCGTGATCTCCACGAGCTCATCGTCACTGATGTAATCGAGTGCGTCTTCGAGTCCCATGATGACAGGCACCTCCAGTTGGTCGGCAAGGCCTTCGTTCTTGGCGCGGAAGTTGGTGAGCTCTTTTTCTCGCGCCACGTGCACGAGGATGTCGCCCTCTTTTGCGTTTGCTCCCACTACCATTCCTTCATAGACCGCCACGCCCGCGCTGATGAAGAGCGTTCCCCGGCCCTGCGCCGTCACGAGTCCGTAGTTATTGGACATGCCGTTCTGCGTTGCCACGATCGAGCCGTGCGGAATGGATGTGATATCGCCTTTGTACGGCTCGTAACCGAGAAAGATCGTGTTCATGATGCCGGTGCCTTTTGTGGACGTTAAAAATTTGTTCCGGATGCCGATCAGGCCGCGCGTCGGCACGTCAAAGTCCATGAACGAGTTGCCTTTGTCATCCACGCGCATATTCTTCATAACGCCCATGCGCTTGCCGATCATCTCGATCACCGTGCCGGAATATGATTCTGGCACTTCGATGGAGACCAGTTCGATCGGCTCCGTTTTCTTACCACCTTCTTCTTTAAAGATGACCTGAGGTTTGGAAACCTCCAGCTCGAATCCTTCGCGCCGCATTTTTTCTATAAGGATGGCGAGGTGAAGTTCGCCGCGGCCGGCCACTTCCCAGCGATCGCTCGCATCGGTCTGCTTTACCGCGAGCGCAACGTCCGTCTCCAGCTCTTTCTCGAGCCGGTCTTTGAGATTGCGCGAGGTCGTGAACTTTCCCTCTTTGCCGCGGAACGGCGACGTGTTCACGGAGAACGTCATCTTGATCGTCGGCTCGTCAATATGGATTGTCGGCAGCGCCACCGGGTGCTCCACGTCGGTGATCGTTTCGCCGATCGAGACGTCCGGGATACCCGCGATTGCAACGATGTCCCCTGCTGTGGCGGTCTCCACTTCGGCTTTGCCAAGCCCGTCGAACAACATCACGGACGTGAGTTGAGCTTTCTTGACGTCGCCCGCGCGGTTGATGTGCGCGATGGTCATATTCTTTTTGAGTTCGCCGGAATAGAGCCGGCCGATGGCGATCTTGCCTTTATAATTGTCGTACGCAAGGTTGACGGTCAAAAATTGAAGTGTTTCGAGTTCGCCTTTCTTTGGGGCGGGAAGATAGCTGACAATCGTCTCGAACACTGCCGAGATGTCAATCATCTTTGAAAGATCGTTGACCAAACCGGCTTTCCCTTCGCGCGCGGCCGCGTAGATCACCGGGAAATCGATCTGCTCTTCCGTTGCATCGAGCTCAAAGAAGAGATCGTAGGTGGCGTTCAGCGCCCATTCGGCGCGCGCGTCCGGCTTGTCGATCTTGTTCACGACGACGACAATCTTGTGCCCGGCCTGGATCGCTTTGCGCAAAACGAACTTTGTCTGCGGCATCGGGCCTTCTTTTGCGTCGATGAGCAAAAGTACGCCGTCCACCATGCGCATGATGCGCTCCACCTCGCCGCCGAAGTCGGCGTGGCCCGGAGTGTCTACGATGTTGATTTTCGTATCTTTATAGATGACGGACGCGTTCTTCGAAAAGATCGTAATGCCGCGCTCGCGCTCGAGCTCGTTCGAATCCATAATGAGATCTCCGTTCTCGGCGGTTTTCTGCTTGAAGCTCGCGGATTGCTTTAATAAGGCATCGACGAGGGTCGTCTTGCCGTGGTCAACGTGCGCGATGATGGCGATGTTTCTGAGATCCATGAGATTATGAAATCGGTATTAACAAACAGAAGCCGTGCCCCGCGGCACGGTGTTCGGCCTGAATACCAGAATTATAATGGAAATTTAATGAAATAGCAAACAACCAAAACTTGTCGTTGGCCCAAAAAAGTGTCAAACTCCTAGTGAAGGAGGCGGGACATGCTAAAAGCAACTTTACAATACTACGAAGCCGATGGCGCCCACTTGAATATTGCCCAGGAGCAAGTTCCGGCGGTCATGGCCATCCTTATGACATTCGGGGTCGCCTTTATCACCTACTCTCCTTACGGCAGCGGTGATCCTGACGCGATGCAGATCGTTCTTCGGGGTAATGACCGCGATGAGGAGAATGCTTTCTCCGCTCTCCGCGAAAAAGGACTTTTGGAAACGGACGCCGAAAAGGAAGCGCGGCTGGAAAAATCAATGAGATTTATATAAGTGTTTATGGTGTGTCCGCGACTTTGCGTGCACACCTTTTTCTTTTACTAATCGCGACTTTTGTGTTACTATAGAGATATTACCCCATGAACCCGCCCGAGGTAGATGCACTCGCGCCGGACTTCACCCTCCCCGACCAGGACGGCGTGGAACGCTCGCTCTCGGAATATCGCGGGCAATGGGTACTCCTCTATTTTTATCCGAAGGATGACACGGTAGGATGTACCAAGGAAGCGTGCTCCATGCGCGACGCGTTCCCGCAATTTCAAAACTTAAACATTAAAATTATCGGCGTGAGCGTGGACTCCACGGAGAGCCATAAAAAATTCGCCGAGAAATATCAATTGCCGTTCACGCTCCTCTCCGATGTTCACAAGAAAACGGTGAATCTCTACGGAGTGTGGGGTGAAAAGAGTTTCATGGGACGCGAATCCGAAGGCACGATCCGCTCGTCATTCCTGATCGACCCGACGGGAACGATCGAGAAAATTTATGTGGCGGTGAAGCCGGATAAACATGCCGACGAAGTCCTGAAAGATCTGAAACGCTTGGAGGAATAACATTGCGTTTTTCCACCCGGCACTTGTAATTTCTCCCCATTTGGTGTGTACTATGGGTAGAAACTTGAAATACCCTCTATATGCTCTTTGACAGCCTTATATTTATCCAAAAGGCCGTCATTATTGCACTTAATTCATTAATTAATCATTAACTATCCATGAAAAGATTGCTTATTTTAGCAGGACTGATAGTCGCAATAGCGAGCATTGGAGGAATACTCCCCGCTCACGCCCAGACCGCGTCAGCGTCTCAGACGCTGACCCCGGCCCAGACCGCGGCGATCCAGCAACAGCTGGATGTCGCGAAAGCCCAGCTCTCAAACCTTGAGATGCAGGCAGGTGTGGTTCCCGCAGGTGATGGTGGATTGCCTAGCGTGATCCCGCCGTCGATCGCAGGAACCGGATCGCAAGGTGGCACAGCGGTAGCCGTTCCGGCTACGCCCGCCGCCCCGGCAGCTTCAGCTTCGGCAGGACTCACGGCAGCTCAGGTCAGCGCGTTTCAGGGAACCTTGAACACGCTTGCGATGACGCTCACGCAGTTGAGCGCCTCGGTTGCGGCCAACACGACGCTTACTCCTTCACAGGATGCGTCGGTGGCAGCGACTCTTAACGGAATGCAGAGCACGCTCGTTGCGATGGCAAACACCGTCGCGACGGCGGGCAACAACACTTCCGCTCCGGCTCCGGCTCCGGCAGCGGCAACGTCTCCGGCGTCCGCGCCGGTGGCAGTCACCCCGGTTGCAGGTTCGCCCGTGGCAGTGAACAGTGCGCCTCCGGCGGCTACGACCCCGGCAACGACTCCGTCCGCGCCGACAGTGGCGCAGACCCAGCCCGCAACGGCGAACACCGTGCCGCAGGCCGCGCAGGCATCATCGCTTTGGTCATTTACGAAGGCCCATTGGCCGACCATCGTGATCATCCTGCTCGTCATCGCGATCCTCGCGATCTTGTTCTGGCCGGAAAAAGAGACAGTGCGAACGGTATCAACGGCAACGTCCGGATCGGGAAAGCCTAAATCGGCTCCGACCCCCAGCGCTACTGTGACCCAGAGCACCACTTCTTCTCCTGCCCGCCCGATGGCCAGCACTAGTACTCCGCCTCCGGCAACGCCGGTCGCGAACGCAGTTGCTGCGCCAGCGCAGAAGTAGAGATTCGCATGAACCAAGAAAAACCGCTTTGAAAGGCGGTTTTTCTTTTCTCTATATTTTTCTATAAAAAAAGCCCGAATTTCTTCGGGCTCCTCGAGGCAGACTCCGCTCAATCAAAGAACCATCTCCATGCCACCACCGACCACACTGCCGCCGGACAGCAGATCACCACCCATACGGCCACAGGATTCCATCGCCAATCTTTGTCGATCTTCCAGATGCCCAGGAAGAAGAACGGCGTCAGGAGAGTAGATGCGACGATAAGATCGTGCATGGGAGGGTGCGAGAAGTAAAACATTGAGAGTGTCCACGTGACGGCGACCCCGAACCCCAAATGGATCCATCCCGCAAGGGTGGTGTGGCCATTGTGATTGTGTGCCTCCGGGAGTGGGAGTGATCTAAAGTACTTGCCCGCGATCCACCAAAATACAACTGTCGCTCCCAAAAATATCTCGCTGCGCAGAGAGGAATAATCTAGGCTATCTTTGCTCGTGATGTATGCCACGAGGGGCGTGATCACAAACACATCAGCCCACATGCCTCCATGCTGGAGGAACGAATTACCCTTCTGCAATTCATGCACTCGAAGCATCTGCGCGCGGGTAAAATACCCGTCGATGTATGCGCATATTCCTTGCAGGGCGACGAATCCGATGCCAACGGCAAGCACGATCCAGAAAACCGACCAATCCATTTCTCACCTCAAACGTTCGTATGGGAAGTACCTAACGGTGTTTTACTATAATTTTTATATACTTGTCAATTGATACATTTTTCTATAATGATCGGCGCGTGGTTGAACTGCCCGTTTGCGGTGTAGCCCAAACCGAAGCTGATCGACGCGACAAAGAATAGGATTGCCCCGAATGCGACTTCCCTTTTATGCGCTGCGATATATTGTTTTACTTTTTCCACCCAGCACGCTATACCACACCGTGCATTAAAACTATCTAAAAAACTGCAGATACTCCTCCCACTTCGTGTACAGATCCCGCGTGGCGCGAATATCGCGCACGTTATACTTTGCGATATCCAAAAACTTTTTCTTTTTGAAAAGCGGGCCGACGTCATCGCCCGTCACGCCGCCGGCTTTCGGGCTCGGAATGCCGAACGCGCGCGACCACAAATGCAAACTCCCCTTCCGGCGCGTGGCGCCGTAGAACGAAAGCTGCTCGGCGAGATCGATGTGCAACGCTTCGGGATTGTTCTGATAAAGATAGCGACCGCGCATCAGATCCTTCGTCGGCCGGACGCCATGGACGGCGGAACGGATCATGATGAACGGCATGTCGAACGCGCGGCCGTTGAATGTGATGAATACCTGATAGCGCTCGGCGAGCTCCCAGAACTTTGCGAGCATATCTTTCTCTGTCATCTGCTTGAAGCTGATGCCATCTTCCTTGACCTCCGCGTTCTTTTGCCCGGGCGCCTGATAGTACACCGCGCCCTCGTTCTTGTGATAGTCCAGGAGGCCGATCGCTACGATCTCGCCGGTGAGCGGCGAAAATCCCAGGCCGTTCTTGAGGTCCTCGAGCGCGATCTTGTACTCTTCCTCGCTGCCGGATTCCCGCTTGATCCAGCGGGTGATGTTCTCCTGCGTGGCGTTGTCGAGGGCGTCAAAATCTTCGCCGATGGTCTCGATATCGATAACAAGCTTGTTGGTGGTTGACATTACCTGCATTCTAACATAAAATGGATGACAATTCATTAAACGTTTTAACCAAGAAATATGGCACATACCAAAGCTATAGGTTCAACTAAATTAGGGCGCGATTCCGTCGCCAAGCGGCTCGGCGTCAAGCTTCAGGACGGCCAGAAAGTGATGGTCGGCCAGATCATCGTCCGCCAGCGGGGCACCAAGTACACTCCGGGCGTGAACGTCATTCGCGCCGCCGACGACACCCTCTTTGCCGGCAAGAACGGCATGGTCAAGTTCGTCACCAAGATGAAAGGACACTTTGATGGCTCGCGCAGGAAAGCCACCGTGGTGCAGGTGGTCGCATAACGAAATAAAAAACTCCTTTGCCTCCAGGCAGATGACCGTTCGGCAAAGGAGTTTTTTATTTCTCTTTTATTACCACTAACCCAAGCTTTGCCACTACCCCTTTCTTCAAATCGATCGGCACGGAAAATTCGCCAAGCTCCTTGATGGGATATTTGAGATCGATATCTATCCGTTCCGCGCCGATCAGCTTGTGCTCGCGCAAGCGCTTTCAGAATCGTCTCTTTATTGACGGAGCCGAACACCGCGCCGGATTTGTCCGCCTTCAGCACAAACTGGATCTTCGTTTCATTGATCTTCCGCGCGAGCGCCTCGAGGTGCGCGCGGGCCTCGTTGTCTTCCTTCTCGTGCGCGGCCTTCATGGACTCCAGCTTTTTGATCGCCTCTGGTGTGGCGCTCTCGGCAAGCTTGTTTGGGAAAAGGAAATTCCGCGCGTAGCCGTCGCTCACGTTCTTGACCTCGTACTTTTTGCCGACGTTGCGCACGTCGCTCAGAAATATTACGTTCATTGTCCCGTACTGCTCGCCTTCGCGGCTGCGGTGGCGGCAGCAGCTGCCGCTGCGCTCGTGTCCGCGGAGGGCGGGAGCGGCGTGCCGTTGATCTCGTCCGTCACGATTTTCAGAGCTTCATCAAGCTGGGGATCCTTCCCCGCCGCAATATCCGCGTCCGTGATCGCCACAGGATAGTTCGGCAGTAAGCCGTCATGGTCCAAGATGCGTCCCGATGGCAACACCCAATGCGCGACGGTTATCTTGAGTGATGATCCGTCCGGAAGATTCTCCAATTGCTGGACAGTCCCCTTTCCAAACGTCTTCGCGCCCACAAGCGGCACCTGGCGATCGTCGTTCAGCGCCCCGGAAAGGATCTCCGCCGCGGACGCGGTGCCACTATCAACCAATATCGCCATCGGCATGGTGTCCAGCGCGCCGCTTCCCGACGCTGTGTAATCCTGCTCCGGCACCGTGCGGCCGATTTCTTTTACCACCGGCGAACCCGGCTTGAGGAAATATCCCGCGAGGTCGACGGCGACCTGCAGATATCCGCCCGGATCGCCCCGCATGTCTATTACAATTCCTTTTGCGTTATTGTTTACCGCCTGCTGGAGCGCGTTATAGAACAGACCGTCGGCATCCTGCGTGAACTCGTTCAGTTGAATGTCCGCGATGTCGCCTTTCATGGAAAGCTTCACCGTCGGCACTTGGATGTCCGCGCGGATGATCGTAAAGTTCTGCGGCGCGTTCCATCCGGCACGGAAGATGCCGAGCGTCACTTTGGTGCCGACGGTTCCACGGATCAAATTCACCGCGTCGTCAACGTTCATACTCGCGGTCGAACTGCCGTTGATGGAAGTGATGATGTCCTCCGGCTTCAGCCCCGCCGCGAACGCCGGCGTGCCTGCTGATCGCCTCGATCACCACGATCTCGGAGCTCGTGTTTTCGCCGAGCTCGGCGCCGATGCCGCCAAAGTTGCCGGTGATATCCTGCTGGAATTGATTGCTATCCGCCGGCGTGAAGAATTCCGTGTACGGGTCGCCGAGCGATGACACCATGCCGTTGATCGCGCCATACATCATCTCTTGTCGGCGTCGTGCTCGGCACCCACAGTGATTCATTTTGGATGTCCTGCCATGCCGCCCAGAAGGTATTGAAGTCCGCCACGCTCGTGCCCGAAGCATTCGGGGTAATATTGGTCGCTTGGCTCACCACGATGTTCTCCGGATATTTCCTTCCGGCGGTCCAGCCGATCCAAACACCGCTGCCCCAGGATCACACATCCGAGCACCACTACGGCGACGATCTCCAATATCCTTTTTTTGAGCTCTTTTGTCATAGGGTTCATTTTAGCATAAAATAGAGCCATGGCACGGATGCGGGAGAAATACGTGGCAGAGCTCAAGCGTCGTGGCAAGGAATCGCATGTGTACAAAAAATACCAGCTCGTCGGCCTTGAGATCTCCCAAATATTGCGGGACGAAAAGCATAAGGCGCTCTATATTAAGCTCGCCAAGGACAATGACGCCGATGCGCTGATGCGCCTCGCGAAAGATATCGCCACGCGGGCGAACGTTAAGAACAAAGGTGCATACTTTATGACATTGCTCAAAGAACGGAACACAAAGCCAACGCGAACGCCGCCATCAAAACAGAAATAACATGACCTCCGAGATCGTCACCGTCACCCAAAAGAAAGATGAGAAGTTCCTGCGGAAAAAAACCGTTCCGTTTGATTTCAAAAAATTCACGCGCAAGGAAGTCAACGACCTTATCACGCGCATGCAGCGCGCCATGCACGCGGCGAACGGCATTGGGCTCTCCGCCAACCAGATCGGACTGGAATTCTCCGTCTTCGTTGCCGAAGTGCCGGACGCGCAGGGCGGCATGAAGTTCTATGCGGTGTTCAATCCCAAACTTGAGAAAGCAAGCAAAGACGCGATTGCGTTCGAAGAAGGACGCTTGAGCGTTCCCGGCAAAGTGGGGCGAGGTGACGCGCGCAGAAGAGATCGTCGTGAGCGGCTACAACAAGATGGGCAAAAAAGTAAAAGTGAAAGCGTGGGGGTTGCTCTCGCGCGTCTTC
>CAWHOC010000016.1:0-148291 GCA_963830935.1 uncultured bacterium | reverse complement strand
CAAAGCGCAAGGGCGGGTATGTGACTTTATGCAATCCTTAAATAAAATGGCCCGGCGAAGTGGATCGTCGGGCCCGTCAAAGATAGTGCAATGTGCGGTGCTAAAAGCTGAACGCAAGATTGAAGCCGGCAGTAAAATTGGTCCGCCGGCCGTCTCCCGTGTGGGTAAGCGGCGTCTGGGCGTTGATCGGGATTTGCAGGGAACGTGCTCCCCGCGCTTCCAGGTCAACGCGTCCGTGATTGTGCCCATGAGGCCGGAGTTGTTGCCGAGCACACCCGAATCCCACCACGTCGGATATCGACGACATTCGATGTCTTCGATCCGAACGACTTCTGGAACACGGCGCCTCCGTGCCCGAACCATCCGCCGATCGGCGTCAGTCCGCGCACCGGCATCACTTCCCGTAACCAAATGTAGGGAGCAATGCTTTGTTCCTTCCCAAGTGGCAATGTTCTGCTGGCCCGTTCCGAGAACTGGAAGACGTCCCCCTCCGGAAACCGAAGGAGTGGTGACAGCTCGACGTACGAGCCGCCCAGACTGAACGCGTTTCCCTTGATGAGCGCATTCCACCCGAGATTCAGGTCGACTTCGTTCCCGTAATTCGGATGGTCGTCATTATGCGCGATCGACGCCGAGTTGAATACCCCGGCATAGATTCCGCACGGCAGCGGTTCATTCGTCTGCTGCACGGGATGATCCGAAAGCATCTCATCCGCGAGCCCCAGATATTTTGATCCGCCCGTCGTCAAAGAATACCGTACCGGATCCTTCTCGCACACCTTGCCTCCTGCGTTCGCGGCACAGCACGGTATCGCGGACGACAGCACAAGCGCGGCCCATTGCTGAGCCCGCCGGAGCTGTTGCATGACGTTGACCCGCTTCGGATACTTGAATATCCCGACGGGCCAAAGGAGCAGCCACACGACCGGAAGTACCGGATCGAGGATCTCATACCTGACCTTCATGTCGTTCGCGCGATACGGATCCAATAGTGGGCAAGGATCAACGGCAAACTCACGGTATAGAAGAGCAACCACCAGAATCCCAGCCGTTCGGCGCCGGGGACACCTTTGACCCGGGCATCGAGCATCGGGTCTCCCCCACTTTGCATATAGCGGTTGTAAGCCGCCTGATACAAAACTTCCTGGCCCGGAGTGTGAAGCGTTTTATCGCTCCTTGCCTGATATTGGGTGATCAGCGGCCGCATTTTTACGGGGATGTCGCGGGCGATGAGTTGTTCCGTGTCGCTCGTATTGAAGTGGCCGCCCGCTTCCGAAGCAAATGCTTTCCGGGCAGCGCCTTCAAGAGCGTCCGCACGGCGCAGGTTGTGGAAGTACTCGTCCCACGACGTGCCTTACCGGAGAAAACCACTTGCAAGGCAGCGAAGCGAGTCGCGAGCTCGTGAGGCGAGAGCGTCTCAAACCGCTGCAATCTCGCATCGTCTTCCCGATCGAAAACAGCGAAGGTCTGCCAGATCGCGATGCCGAACAGTGCCAGCATCACGACGACCATAAAACAGTAATACTTTGCCTTCACAGGAATCCCTCCTGCGTATTCAGCTGTAAATCCGCCTTATACGCTGCCGATATTATAATATAATTATCAAAAAAACGCAAGTCTAGCGGCGGATATTTCAGAAAGACCGATTTGTGCAATCAGAATGTAAGTTCGAGGTGAACCTATACTCCTGCGGACAAGCTTGGCGTGGCTGGCGTCTTTTCTTGAAGACGAAGTACTTATACCCAACGAATTCCAGATGAAGGTCACGAGGATGCCGGCCACCGGCGCGACGATGTCCACCCAGAGCTTCGTGTCCGGCCCGACGGACTTTACGAGCGTCGCGACGGCGACGTTCGCCGCCCATCCGATGATCGCAACCGTGTAGAATCCCGTCACCTCGCCCGCGTTTACTTTGTCTTTTGAGCCGAACGTCCAATTGCGGTTCCAGAAAAAACTGTTCGTGGTGGCGCAGAGGAACGAGATCGCTTTGAAGACGGCAAAGAGCAGCGCTCCCGGCAACGAGCCGTAGAAGAACGTTTCCAGGTTGAACACGCCAATGTCGATGAAGCTATTCAATGTTCCCACCGCGGCGAACTGGCCGAACTGGTAGAACGCTTTCCATAACTTACCGATCAGCGAACATAGCCAGAGCGCGAACGGCGCGAAGACGGCGAAGAATACGAAGATGCCGACGCGCACCACGAGCGTGAGATGCACGCTCGTGAGCGTGTTCGCCAATATCGGCTGGATGAGCAATCCCACCGCGGCGCCGATCACGACGCTCGCATAAAGATCTTTGCGGTTCATGATGATGCGTGCGAGCGCTATGTTAGCGGAGCGCGTACGTTATCGTCACGTTGTCCGTCACGTCCTGCGAGCCCGGCTGGATGTTCGGCGTGGAGGCCCCTGAGGACGCTCCCATCGCGGCCATCGGCGCCGCCATGTTATAGACCGGATACGGCTGCGGGACAATCCCGTTCTCCGAAACGTTTACCACTTCGCCGAGCGACGTGCCGGCTTCGGACGCCATCTGTATCGCTTTCGCCTCCGCTTTGTTCATCGCATCCGCACGCGCGACCGCGAGGAACTCGTCAGGATCGTTAAAGGTAAAGGTCACGCCGCCGATCTGATTCACGCCGAGCGGCGCCAAACCGCCGAGCACCGTCGCCACATTCGTGAGGTCGTGGATCTTGACCGTCACCGTCTGCGTCAATGTGTAGCCCGTGATGTAATTGCGCTGAGTCATGTTGTCATAGTTGTATGCCGGCTCAAGGTCGTAGCCCGTCGTCGCGATATCGCTCGTCGCGATATTCTCGGAAGCAAGGAACTGCAATGCCGCGTTCATTTTTGTGGTATTGCTCGTCTGAAGCGTCTGCGGATCCTGACCCGTGGAAACCACCGAGAAGCTTATTTCCGCGAGGTCCGGCGTGGCCGTCGTCTTTCCCTCTGCCGTCACCGTGATCGTCCGCGCCGGCGGCACCGACGCTGCCCACCGCACAAGCGAAGGCAACCCTACCCCCAAGATGCTGATGATAAGCGCCGCCAAGAGTGAATCCAACAGTACCCAAAACCAAAATTTTGATTCGTTCATATTTTTATTTATTAATGTTACATTGCGTTAATTATTTTTTTGAATTCTTCGGCCTTGATGCTCGCGCCTCCCACAAGCGCCCCGTCTATTTCTTTCAATTGTACATAATCGGCCGCGTTCTTGCCATTCACCGATCCGCCGTACAAGAATTTTGCAGTCGCATGCTTTGTTTTCTTTAACGAAGATTTAATGTATAGCGCCATCTCGCACGCATCTTCCGGCTTGTCGCTGCGGCCGGTGCCGATCGCCCAGATCGGCTCGTAGGCAATATATAAGCTCCCCGGCTTTAAGGAAATCCCTTTCAGGTCCTTGAGGAGCTGCTGCGCGACAAATTTTTTTGCCACATCGGCGCCTTTTTCGCGCACCGAAAGCGGCTCGCCGACACATAGGATCACTTTGAGGCCGTCGCGCACCGCGAGCGCGATCTTTTTATTGATCATCGCGTCCGTTTCCTTGGCAAACTTGCGGCGCTCCGAGTGGCCGACGATCACGTACTTCGCGCCGATCGAGCGCAGCATCGCGGGACCTACCTCGCTCGTGTACGCGCCCTGATCCTCCCAAAACACATCCTGCGCGCCGAGCATGAGCTGCCTCCGCTCCTGCGCCGGCAGCCGCTTCCACTCGCGCGCGATCTCTTCCAGGTAAATGAAGGGTGAACAGATCACCACCGTCACGCCCGCCGGTCGCGGCATTTTCGCGACGGTCTTAAAGAGCGAGAACGCCTCCGCCTCCGTCTTCGGATGCTCCTTCCAGTTCGCCACGATCAACTTCGGTAGTTTTCCCATTAGACCTTGCTATGCTCGAAAAGTTCGGCCACGTCGTTTCTCCCCATTTTTTTCAATTGCTCCAAAACGGCGGGCTGAAGCGACTCGGGAACACTCTCCTCCCAAAACTGCCGGATCTCGTCCTCCGCTTGCCCGGCGAGCGTTTCCTCCCGCTCGCTCTTCTCGAGTTCTTCTTGCTTATGCGTAAACATCACCACAAGCTCATTGGCGATTTGATCAACGCCCGGCGCCGATTCAAAGCTGTTTTTCATATATTTACTATAGCAATTTCTATATTGGATGCAAACTTCGTCGAATCCATTTCTAGAGCTTCTCTCTCAGCCACTCAAAGACAACATACCCGATCAGTGCCGAGATAATGGCGATAATGAAGTTAGCGCGGGTGAATATATCGTGAACGGCGAACATCAATGTCTTTCCATGTCCGTTGGCGTTCGTGAATTCTCCCATCAAAAGATTGGAATAGAACAAAAAAATGATGAATGCCATCTCGACGATGGCACGAAGCACCGGGGTAAGTTTTCGGGAGCTTTTTTCCATGAACGAATTATATCAGAATCTGCCGTACACCACCGCAGAAGAAGGCGCGTCAGCAATGATGCTCCTTTCTAATTTTTTTGATATTATTCTTTTGAATTAATCGTGACCCGAAGGATTCGAACAAGCCGGTTTAAAACGTTCCGCTGTCTGTTTTTAAAAATATAGATTTTATGGGGCTAAAAATCAAGTGTACTCCACCCTAGACGGGTTTAGAACTATTTTGGCATCTCGATGATCCCATTAATAATGAAAAACACGCGCTCGCTAGGCAAGCGCGTGTCCGATGTCAGGCCATCACTTCCAAACAACTTCTTTTTCGTTATCAACCCAAATTCCTGATCGTGGGATGTTGGGAAGATGCGACCCGGTTATACGCGGCTGGAAAATGCGCCCCTCTGCCAGAAATTTACGGAACAAATCTTCCGCCCTTTGAGGATGTCCGGTTCGCGACCACTGCTTATCTCGATTGCATTGAATGATCCACTCCCAGTGCGCCGGAGTTGAGGCTGCCGTGTGTGAGATAACCTTTTCAACGTTGGCGGGATTCATTCTCCCGCTCGCCATATCAGCAAAGCACTCCGAAATGCTTAGCCCAATCATTGATCTCCTTTCCGCTAGCCATCAACTGACTCTCTGGCAATAAGAAATATAACCGTGCGTATTATATCTTCTCAAGCATAATAAGTCAATTCCTTCAGTACTCCACGCTGGACGCGTTTAGAACTCAAATTAGAACTTGAAATCCTCGAGCTCACCTACTGCAGCGGAGCCACTTTCGGATGCGTGTGCCATTAAAAATGATTGTAGTGCTCCCAAATCCTTCTTCTGTTCGTCATAAAAATAGGTTTCTATTCCGACGGATTGCGCACTCTTCACTGCAATGGGATTATGTTCGAAATATACGACATCGTTCTTATCCAGATCTAAACGCTCAAGTAATATTTCATAATACTTTGGATCTGCTTTTTCTGGATTGTGCTCAAGTGTAAAAACATCATAGGGCATTTTATCAAGACCATATTTTTTGAACCCATCGTTCTTAGTCGCTCCGGTAAGTAGAATTTTTTTATTAGAAAATGTTTCCAAAAGTGCGTGCATGTCCTCATATATGATATATGAGTCATTTTGCGGAATAACAAAAGCATCTACCGCATCCACAAAAATTGTTTTCATAAATCAATTATAACATTCCCCGACAAGCATGCAGAATGAAAAAAAACAGCTTACTTCGCAGTACACTTGGGCGGACGCGTTTAAAACTTTTGATTGGGAGAAAACGTTCCCAGATCCTGCCGTTGCAATCAAGCAAATCGGGCAGTTATTGGCGTTGGTATAGTACCCACACACCACTCACATTATCTTTTCGCCACCGTTAATAACTCGTCGTGGTAGTAGCAATTCCGTTAGTAATGTAATATCGCAGAACATGGTCGCCAATCCAGCGAGGATCAAAAGCTCCGAGCGAAGATGCTGGTACGGTTGCAATCGTTTGAGTCACTCCGGTGAGTAGATCCTCTACAAATAGGGATATAGTCGCTGTGGCACTAGGTTGATAACCGGTTGGGAAACCGCCCTGCCACGGCACATTACTTACCGCCAACTCGCCGGTGTCATAATTCAGGTCTAAGTCCGTGGTCAAAACTGATTCCACAGTGGGATAATATTGTGTCGTCGACCAATCACCCAAGTTAATTCTCATATAGCCAGGATCTGTCGGTACGCTGATGTCCACCCACAAAGAATTCATGCCCCATCCGATCGGTACACCAGGAGATCCCTGCCCATATTCATATTCGATACCGCGGAAACTCTTGAGTATAGTTCCGCTTGCATTGATTACATCGAGATCGTAGCCGTTTACAAAGGCCAGCCAATTTTCGTCTGGGGAAACCGACAGGACGTTACCAATTGAGGATGTTCCGTTGGTCGGTAAGGTGTAAACGAGTCGAACGGGCATACTCCCGTGATAAAGCCATATCTCATTCTGCGGATACACCGTGTCGTATATGCTGGCCGGCTGCATGGGATTTGAGGACTTAATGAGATAAAGATCACCGTTGACAATGGTGCCCGCACTAAAATGGCTAGGATTGGTGACTGTCCCATATACGGTACTACTTGCCAGCTGATGACCACAGAACTCCAATACCGTTCCGGTGGCATCGGGTGCCGTGCTGGAACGCTCGATGCGAATATTGCAACTCTGAACATCAAAATATGTTTTCGTAAGAACATTCTGCGCAGACGATGAAGCCTGTATTGTATTGGCTGGATTCTGACCTGTCGTACCGGCGGTCGATGTAGACAACGGCGCAGAATCGACGGGAGCTGACGGTAATGATTGACGTGCCTCGTAATACCAAACTCCCCCAACGACAATCAAAATGATTAGCAAGACCAGGATGATGCCAATCGCTGCAAATCCCCTTTTTTTCATGCTCTTATTATAACACTCTGCGATGTAAAGATTTCAACCGAGTCCTGCTTACTTCCAAAAGTACACTTGGGCGGACGCGTTTCAAACTTTTGATTGGGAGAAAGCGTTCCCCGATCCACTGGTGGCGAGAAGGCAAATTGATCAGTTGCTGACACTCATAGTGGTCCACTGAAATTAATAAATAAAAGGGGCTGACTCAACAGCCCCTTTTGAAACATTAGATGATGTTATTCCGACGTTTGAGCGACCCATGGCCGAGGATCTTTTTCGCAATAAGCCCAATGCATGATAGGCGTTCGCAAAAGCTCGAACCATCCCGTGGGGAGATAGGCGTAAATGGCTGTCCATTCTTTAGACGCTGTCGGCACGATGCCGCGTCGGTCCTTCCATACAATTATCTCAGCATGGTCGGAAGTGGCGGCGTAGAACGACATCGGAAGCTTTGAGCCCTTCTGGGAAACCCTGAGAACATTACGCTCTCATAGGATATGCCTTCGTGCTCCAGTGGAGCAGACAAAGCGTAGCGGTGAAATGCCACATCTTCAATGAATCCAGCCTTGTGGAGTCCTGCTAATGCTTGAACAGCGCCGGAAACACGATCGTTCATTTTGTGGACGAGTGCCATAGATCCTCCTTATCACCATCCTGGTGATGTGGGTGTTGGTTGTGATTGAGATCCGAAGCGTCCTGCTTCGGGGTTTCATGCTGACCGTAGTATAAACAAAACTATGCCGTTTGTAAAGCGCATAGTGTGCAAGAGAAGATTTGAATAAGCACTCAAAGTTCAAATCCCCGTGAGATGCACGATTTTATGCTCTGATTTTCCTATCCAATTTCGCAGTACACTTGGGCGGACGCGTTTAAAACTTTTGAGTGGGCTGCGGCTATCCCCGATCCGGCTGTAGCGATGAAGCAAATTGGACAATTATTGGCATTCGTCTAAGCTACCCCACCACGACTTCCACTATTGTTTTCATAATAGTCAGCGTGGGACGATGTCCGAATAAATTTGACTTTCGCCGTTATATTTTGTATAATATCCTCGGCACCTTAGAAACGGGTGGCCATAAGGAGGGTTGCCATGGACCATAGCAACCTTGCGGGACAGAAGTATGAATGCAAAACGTGTGAGCATGGATTCTGTCATGATCACAATCCCGAATGGGAAAACGCTGGTACGCGCAAAGAGCCCAACCCGGGCATCTTCGGCGCAAAGACCTATTGGCTGAGCTACCACTGTGGGCGGCCGATGGCTCGCTATAAGGTGGTGCACGTGAAGCGCTGCAAGAAATGCGGCAGAACGGAGGAGTATATCGATAATGACTGCCTCGCTCTCTGTCTTTGCTGTGGTTACCATTTCAACAATGTATCGGCAGACTACGATTTCTGCTGATATATTGATCCAAGTGGGCTGCTGGATTTTCCGGCGGCCCTTTTTTTAATAACGGATCTATAGTGGGTGGAATTCGAACAAGCTATTTTAAAACGTCCCGTTGCCTGTTTTTAAAAATGGGTAATGTCTAACTTCTGCCACCAAATTTCTTTCGGGCGATGAGTTCGAATAGAATCTTTTCTTGATCTGATAATGGGATATTTCGATGGTTGAATCGCCAAGCGATCTCACCGACAAAGAGCGGGAGATGCTTTCTCCGCATGCCGCCAATACAGGAAAGCTTGCGTTTCAAAATACCCCAAAACCCTTCGATATGGTTAGTATGGATTTCACCACGCGCCAACTCACCGCCATCATGGTCGACATATTCATGCCGCCATCCGTGCTTTGGTAGCATGCATACATTTTGAATCCATCGGTATATACAAACGCATGAGGGACAACCCGCTTCCGGAGCAGAAAGGATGAAGTGGATATCGAGCTTCTTTGGTTCTACGATGACGAAGGCCTTGCCCGAAGCGCGATCAAAAAGGCCGACAATGGGCAGTTTGTCGGTGCCGTGCCCTTTCTTCGCCTTGATCCTCCGGATATGCAAACGCTTGTTCTTGCGCTGGCCGCCGATATACGTCTCGTCGAGCTCGACGGGTCCATGGAATATCGGCAAGACATCAGCGGTCATGCAGATGCGAAGATGGTTCAGCATGTGTAGTACGCGGCATCGTGGAATGGAGGTTTCGCGCATGACGGCTTTCATTGTTCGCTCGCGGACGAATGTCGCGATGCAATCTTTCCACTCATCAGTGGTTGAGCGGATACCCGATACCGGATATCGCTTCACGCTGAATTCCCGGCGACACTTTTTACACTTTCTTTTCTCTCTCCGCAATCTCCACGACCGACCGAACGAACAATACGGACACGTTATTTTGGTGGCAATGTTAGACATTCCACCAGTATGCGGCGAAATCCTTTATGCTGCCGCAAAAAATGAAGATACAGAGGTGGCAAACTTAGACATTACCCTAAAAATACAGGTTTTATAAGGCTAAAAATCAGGCGTACACTTGGGCGGACGCGTTTAAAACTTTTGATTGGCAGGCAGCGATCCCCGATCCTGGCGTCGCAACCAAACAAATCGGGCAGTTATTAGCGTTAGTATAGGTTACCCCACCGTGCCATCCACTATTGTTTTGAACTGGACGATTTTCGACGAGAATAGATCACATTTTTGGGATAGCTTGACAGATATAATAATATCATGGTATAATGCTTGCATTGTAGTTTTCAATCGATATCTGCTGGCGAGCGTACGCCAAGGTGGGTGATGCTTATGTTTCTATTTTGCAAGCTGGTGGGTTTTGTGTTCGTGCTATCCATTCTCGCCGTGGTAGGTGGTTTTCTGCTTAACGCCTGCGTGATGAATCTCAATGGTGGATTTTGCCGGTATCTCGTCACAAATTCAGCAGCCGATCAGGCCTTTTGGCAACGCGGAGTTAAAGACGATGGACCGGACGGGGCGGTTGCCGATCATGCTGCCCTCGCAACGCCACAGACCAAAATGCTTTGGGCCGTCGATCGATTTCGTCACACTGAGATGGTGTATGACGATAATGATAGGCCTCTCGGCGAGCAGGTAGCAGGAATGGCGTCCATCGGCGACATAGTCGCAATCTATGGGCTTGGCTACAATTTTCCTCTGCTGTCTCGCGGGTCTGTACTTTCTCTTCGAAAATTCGTAGTGGGTGTTAGGACGGCCACCTCGAATGTCGTCATTGCAGGGCTACCAAATGGTAGCCCTTGAATTTTATTTCGATGCCAAGATTGTGGCACAATTAGATTCGGACAAATAGAAAAGTTCAAATCCTTTTATAATCCCCTCCTCTATGCCTTTGTTTTGCTACATCGATTCGGTGTACGGCGTAGTAGAAGACGTGAGAACCATATTCATGCGGCAAAATCAGTATATCTATATCCCCGATCTCAGCGATTTCGAAAATCGGCAGACAACTACTTCCAGTTCTGTTTGAGGTATCGCAAAAGCAGCCCTCCCAACTCTTCCCCTTCAACCAACTTGACGTTGTTGGCTCTGGCCGCCTCGTAGGCCTCCTTCGTGAAATTTGACGTCGTGACGACCATGGCCCTGCTGCAGTTATATATCGGCTTTGCGGTATTAGCCTCTTGCACGGCAGCAATACCTACACCTCCCGAATAGCGCTTTGCCTGGATTACTACTCTCTCATTGCCCATATTGACCACAAGATCACATCCCGCATCCCCCGCTTGGCCCGTTTTCTCAACCGAATACCCCATCGCTCCATACAGCTGGACCAATAAGTCCTCGAATGCGGAACCTGAAAGATCGGCGAACCTCCTTGGGGCCATACTTACACTATCCCGCATAAAACGATCCTCTTTTGCATCTATGTAATATCTGAGCACGAAAGAAAAATCATCCCACTTATCGGTAGACAAGTGCATCCCCTTCTCATTCAAAAACTTCCTAAATCGTTCCATCTGTTCCCATGAAAAGCTATAGCGGTCGTATTTCCATGAATTTGCTGGTTTCTTCTGTAAACCAAAGCTATCGATGAAACTAGTCACGTCACCCTCAAGACCGTACTGTTTCAGGTCGTTGACAATACCGTCCAGCTTTTCCTGTTTCCTTTTTGACTGAAGTCGCACAAAATAACCGGCCGCTGCACCGATAATTATTGCAAGGAGACAGCTCCACCCAACCCATTCCCAAAAGAGAATCTTATTGGTAACATACAAACCCAGCATCGCCAGGAGATAAAAACCAAAAAGTCCGGCTACAAGCTCAAAGACCGGATGATCATCACGCCCCTGATTTCGTCGACGATACGCCATAAGGCAATTCTATCACATGAAAATCATCTTAGCGTTTCGCCCGCTAGGAAGGGACGCATTCCCTTTCGATTCTCTTATTTGCCGCTACTCATGCGCGTTCACATAAGCTCGCGTGATCGGACCAAGGTATCCGGTGGCATGGATACCCATGGAGACTCTTTGCCAACAACTGAGAAAAGTAAGGGGCAACTTCTGGGTATTGAGGGATATATTGCTGATAAGTATTTCTCGGGGTTAAGGACGCTGTTTTACTTCCCGGGAAGGCAACCTCAAGGACGAGATAAATTTAACAGCGCCTTAAACTATGGTTACGGCATTCTCTACAACGAGGTTGAGCGTGCTTGTCTTTATGTGGGGTTAGATCCGTATATGGGCCTATATCACAGCGAACGATATGGCAAACCTGCCCTAGTGCTCGATCTTGTCGAAGAGTTTCGAGTTCCGGTTGTCGACGTAACTATATTCCCACTTTTTATTGAAAAGAAGCTATCTAAACAGAATTGTTTTGAATCAATGGGAAAAGGACAATACCAATTGTCACCAGAAGGCAAGTCGATTGTAGTAAAAGCGGTTATGGAGAATCTAAATAAAATGGTCACTTGGCACGGCAAGAGTTATACGCTAAAAGCAGTGATTGAAAATCAAATTCGCGCTCTAGCACGTTATTTTACTGGCCAGGAAGAGAAATATGCTCCTTTTGACGCGGCAAAGATTATTTCTACAGTATGAATTACTTAACTGCGACAACGATTATCGGGTGGCAAACGCGTAACGTGAAGCGGCATCAAAAAGCAATAATATGGTGTAAGGACTACGGACTTTTCCCGATCTTAACTAATGTCTTTATTGGCAATCTGTATTTAAAAGAAGAGAAATTACTCCTTACTAAACTTAATCGAACATTTAACCGGAAGACGGATAAGGTCTTTATGGTGAAAGTTTGCCAGTCTTGTTATAGCAATATTGACCTAGATGCTATAACTAAACAGAAGTTAAACTATGCCCCTGAATTTGAACTTATTCAGATACCGCTATCCATAGCCATAAACCCCAAAAAAGGCAAAAGAACCAGTAAACACTGGCTCCTGCACAATGGTGTCGTATAAAGGACGTTATGCAACTGAGGCGGGAGTCCGATTCTCCCCGGGTCCACACTAATGTGAACGCGCTTGAAACACTGGGCGGCATTCGCATTGCTGAGGCGGGAGTCCGATTCTCCCCGGGTCCACATTATTTTATATTCGTAAGCTGGATGCTATTCATCATTTTGAGCACCTGTGGCTCAAGGATAGCACTGTATTCTGAACCAACATAATCAAAATAGAAAATGGCGGTATTACTTCCATCAGGAATCCATGCTTCATCAAGATCCTGTTCATCTGGCCACACCGCCCCTTCTTTGATGAGAGCGTATTCAACTCCATGCTCACTTGTAGTAATTGAGCATGTCGAAGATGTACCAAGCTCATTACACGCTGACTGTATTGGCCAGCTAAAACGATTGGTCCGGAATACAGTAATGCTCAGGTTTTCCTCTGGATTATATTGATATCCCAACGGCAATATCTGAATATCGAGAATCGATGTGGTAGAATTGCCAGTCACCTGTTCAGGGATAAACTGGCGAAGCGGCGTTACTAGCTTCCAATTTTGCGGATAGTCAAACGCAATTCCCACGGTTTGATTTTCATAATGATCCAGAATATTCGTAGTCGCCATCTCTGTTGCTGTTATTTTTGCCGGGGTATAAATATTGTTATACCAAAAGTAGGCAGCGCATCCTCCTCCAACGACGACCGCTATGGCAATCATGCCTGAAATAATGAGGGTCCTTATTTTTTTAGGAAGCCGAGACAATGCGTGAATGTACGCAATAACCGATATGATGGCCCAAAACAGAGAAGTTCCCACCCACAGAGTATTATGCGCTGAATCGCCATCAGCAACGAAAAGCCATACAATATTCCAAATCGCTGTCCATATCGAAATCAAAGTGAGTCCTCCCCAGATTAAATATCCTTCTATCGCATTTCTTTTCATTGCTTTAGCAGCTATAACACCAAGACCTCCCAATACAATCGCCGCAATACCCAATGGAACAAGATAGCTATCGTAGCTGCTATAAGTGTAAAAAATTTCGACAAACGAGAACGTCAGGTTAAATAACAACGCACAGGGCACTACAATGAACATCGATATCGGCATCAACAATATGCCGAATAATTCAGAAGAGTTATTTATGCTATAGAAAAGCGCAAATAGTAAAGATAAAACTCCTTGGGCAACATAAAAATATCCGCAATATTCCAAATAGCCATCGATAGGCAGCCAAAATCCGCTCGAAACTTTGTGGGCAGTAAGTGCTTTGGAATCTTCGGTTTCCTCCGCCATAGGTTAATAATAACATAATACACTATCCCGCCGATTCCGCGGCGGCCTGTATCTCCTCCGGCTCCAACTTCAGCGACAATATCTTCGAGCTGCCGTCCTCGGCAAGCGTGACGCCGTAGAGGATGTCGGCGGCCTCCATCGTGGCGCGGTTGTGCGTGACGACGACGAACTGCGTGTGGCGCGAGAAGTCCTTCAACATCGTGCCTGCACAATGGTGTCGTATAAAGGACGTTATGCAACCTTGACGAAGAGATGCGCGCGGTGATCGCGGAAGAGGGCGGTGCGCTGTTCCAGGAATTCATCGACACAAAAAACGGGATCGCGGGCATCTGCGATTCATATCACGACCTGCGCCTCGCCACCGTAAACGGCGTCATCGCCCTCACGCACGTGCGAATCCCCGAACAGGGCAGCCTCATCGCCAACTACGCGCAGGGCGCGACGATCCGCGAACTCGCCACGGCGGACATTCCGGAAAACGTCATGTCGTTCTATCGGGACGTCAGCGCGAAGATCGCCGAGAGGTTTTCCGATCCGATGTACACGATGGACATCGGCATCGGCGCAGACGGCAGACCTCTGCTCTTCGAGATCAACGGCACCACCGCCTTCCCCTGGCCGGAGTTCGAAAGCAAAGATTTTTTCATCGAGAATCTGGCTGATCATCTGGGAAATCTGTAACCGCTGCGACCCGGAGGAAGACGAAATTCAGTGCGAGAAAAAAGCTTCCGTGCATATCGAATCTTCCGAAACTCCGCGCGCGCGGAGATCGCGCCAGATGTCCCGGACGAACGCGACGGACCCGCAGATGAAGAATTCGGCATCCGCCATGCCCGAGATTTCGCCCATGATCTTTTCGCCGCTTATCCTGGCATGAACCACGCCGGGAAGCGCCGTCCGCTCGCGCGTGATGAAATGATGCACCCGGAACCGCGGATGCAGGGCCGCAAGGTCGTCGAACTCCTTTTTAAACGCGATGTCCGCGAGCGTCCTGTTGCTGTAGAACAGCGCGATTTCGCGCGAAGGATTTTTCCCGACGACATCGACGATCATGCTCCGGAACGGAGTGACGCCGATCCCCGCCGCGATCAGAACGAGCGGGGCATCCTGCGACTCGCTGTAAAAATAGCCGTACGGCTGGGATGCGGTGAATTCATCGCCAGGCGTGAGCGCGCAAAGCCGGTTCGAAAATCCGCCCATCGCCTTCACGCTTATCGCAAACTTTTTTTCGGAGGGGGCGCTCGACATCGTGTACGCCTTGCCCTGGGACGCGGCGGTGTCGGGGAAATAGGCCACTATATATTGCCCCGCCTTATAGGGAGGCATCTCCCCTTTCGGATTTTCAAGGAACAACGTCGAAACATCCGGCGTCTCCTTGAAAATATCCTTCACTTTATATTGCAGTTTGATCTCCTGTTCCATGGTTTTTTTCGTAATCTAAAATCGCCTCCCTGAGCGCCTGATGCCCGAGCACCGAGCAGTGATATTTCCTGTCCGGCAGGCCGCCGAGCCTATCGATGATCGCTTCGGGGATGATGCGCTTGGCCCGCGCGATCGTCATGCCGCCGTCCTCCGTCGCCATCACCGACATCATCGACGTCGAAGCGATCGCCGAAGCGCAGCCGAAGGTGCGCCATTTGCATTCGGCGATGCGCCCGGTCTCCGGATCGATCCTGACCCAGACGACCATCATGTCGCCGCACGCCGGACTTCCCACGATGCCGATGCCGTCGGATACGTATCCCGCCTCGTCCAGCAGAATATTCCGCGGATGGAAAAAATGATCCTTCACGGTCTCGCTGTAAAGCCAATCCTGCACGTCGCACGCCGTATTATTATCGTTGTTGATCATATTTATATTGCTGCAGTTAATGCCGATATGCTCGCCAGGTATTCGACGATACCCGGAAATACTTCCATCACGCGGTCGATCTCGCCTTGCGTGGTGCGCTTGCCGAGCGAAAAACGGATGCTGCCGTGCGCCAAGTCCGCGCTCTGCCCAAGGGCCAGAAGGACGTGCGACGGCTTTAAGTCATGGGCCGAACAGGCCGACCCCGTGCTCGCCTCTATGCCCCGCTCGTCGAGCATGAGCAGGATGGATTCCCCTTCGATCTTCGGAATGGAAATGTGAACGTTGTTCGGCAGGCGCCGGTCGGGATGCCCGTTGATGATCGCCCCGGGAATCGAGACCGTTCAGTATTGGGTGCACGAAAATGCACTTTCACCTTATATTTACTATACCAAATAACGAACTAACTAGTTAAATATCGCCTTGCGCTTGACAAACATCTATATTCTATGCTATACTAATACAGTAGAACGTTGACAATTTTGAGTGTGCCGCTTGTCGGCGAGGAGGAGTTATGAACGAATGGATATGGTTTTTCATTCTGTGGATAGGTCCGGCATTACTTCTGGCTTGTCTATGGGTTCGAGAGTTCGTGATCCATCGCGACGAACCGCACAATCCCAACAATGGATTCAGTCCGCGTGTTGCGATGACGCTCTGGATCCTCATCAGTCTCTTCATGATGCCAATCTCCGCAGCCAACTACCTCCTGATGCAATATGTCGCACATGGAGGCCTGGAATGCGATTCCGGTCCAATCAGGAATGAAGGCGACTGGTGGTCATAGTGCTTACACGCTTTCGCGTGTGAAAAGTAGAACCCTTGAGCAAGGTTCATTTTTTTTATTTCTGCGATAATGGAACTATGATACACAAAAAAACGCCGCAATCCCGACTGCAAGATATGCGGCAGCTATCGGACAGTGAAGCGGGGGTCGAGGAATGGGCTGAAACGGTTCTTCTGCAAAAAGGGAAAACATTCTTTCTCGGTTGACCACCGGAAGAAACCCGAACCGCTTTGGATTCCGTATATCGATGGCATTCCGCTCCGCAAGTTGGGTGATGAAATCGGCAAATCGGCGGCGCAGGTACATGCGCAAATCAAGCGGGAGATGGACTCATTGCCGGACAACACCCGATTGAGTTTGGACTACGGACTCCGATGGTCAGGACGGCTCTGTATTGACGGGAAATACGTGAAAGTGAAGGGCTACCCAAAGAAGATACCGTTTATCTACGGCATCGATTACCTAACCCACGACATCCCTGTGGGCATCCTTGCTTTCGCGGAAGATGAGAACGCATTTTTGAAACTCTTTCGCCTTTTGAAGACCTGCAAATATCCATTGAGCATCGCCATATGCGACGAGGTGAACGCACTGCCGTTGGCGATGAAGAAATACTTTCCGAATGCACGGATACAGATATGTCAGAACCACTACCTCGAAAACCTGCGCCAGCGATTGAAAGTGCGAACCGAAAATACGTATGCGAGATTTTTCTCGCAGGTATACAACGCCTTCAACCCAGAGCATCATCCCGCAAAGCGGAATGCGATGTTCCAGCGCATCTACTTCGACTGGCGGCATGACCCGTTGCTCCGCCAAATTTTGCTTGAAATCAATTCACCGCATCCACGAGCTGTTTGGCTTCAACTACCGGATGGCAAAATGTCCGAACACCAACAATCTCATCGAGTCGTTCAATTCGCATATCCAAGGCCGCCTGAAAAGCATCAAGGGTTTTGAGAAATATCACGTCAGCGCAACGATGGCTGAATGCGTGGATGATACGAAGAAGGACAAAGCCATTTACTGATTGCGAGGAGCCATTCAAGCATTTGAATGGCAAATGCTCGCTCGAAGTCGTTCTGAAAAATGATGTCGATTTTCCGAAAATCCTCGGCGTCAAACCGCCAAAATTCAAGAACAAAAAATCGGCGATTTCGCCGAAGAAAAACACCCAATCCTAAACTAGAACTTCCACGGCTCGCCGCCTTTCATCCACCCATGATAGTGCCTCCCATTCATTTTGACACAGAGAGAGGAGTTGCATTCAAAACTCTTCATCCACTCTCCTTCTTTAGTAAGAAAGAGTTCGCCATGGTCTGCGGCACGCCGCGGGTCTAAGTCGACTAGAACACCCTGCGGAATACCCAAGGGAACAAGGCGGTCACCACGCTTAATGCGTTGAGGGAACCCGGCATCGCCCGCTATTCTCAATGATAATCTAATAGCCCTCCCGTTCGCGTGGCTCGTCGGAACTGTCTGCGATGAACACCGGAATCGCTAGATAGACAAGAATGGGCCTAAGGTCTTTGACTAAAGATTTGATGATTAGTTCAGCGCGAGAAACCTGCTCCTTGTCTTCGCTGAATTCGCTTTGCCAAAGGTCTCTGATTTTGACGTCGAGATTTTCGCTTGCCGAGAAAAGACTGTTGGACAAATCCATTGTCAGTCTCCTTTTGTGAAGTCGCCCTTCTTTAGAGCGCTGCCCAAATTCAAGCACTCTTATTACCGATTGTCAATCAAAAACGCCCCATTGCTGGGACGCTTAAGGCTGGCAATCCGTAAGCCAAAAAAGAAAACAGGCAGCCTCTGGTGCGGGACTGCCTGTGGTTAGCGACTCATCAGTCGTAGTTTGGTTGCGGCTCGATGTTGTGAGCGCCAAGTATTTTTCCGAGGGGCGAACGGCGAAGAACAGGCATCATCTCCCGTGCTTCCTTAAGCCTGTCGCGGCGGCGCATGTCGCTGAGCTGCATGTCCGCTTGCAACCGCTTGATTGCCTTTGCCGTATCCTTCACAGCGTAACGAGTGTACGCTGCAAAGTCTGCCTTGTCCACCTTCAGCTGCCTTTCGGTTTCTGCCATCCCTGCGCCAGACGATATCGCCGCGAGTTCTTCCTTGTTCTTTTCCTCTCGCTTGATAAGCCCAGGGAATCCCCACCAAGAATGCTCGATAAATGGTAAGTCCACTTCCGCGCGTACCTTCTCGGTAAACAGCCAAAGCATCGAAAGCAGCGAGGGGTCGCAACGCATATCGTAGTCAACTTTTATGTCGAAAACGATATAGCCCACGAACTCCACCTGCATGATGTCGCTGTTATACCAATCGACGCGCTTGTAGTGCCGGAGGATTGAATACCACTTCATTTCCTCGTCCGTTTCTTGGTATCGAAATCGATGAAGCACCGTTATCGTGGAATGCCCTCCCAGTGGGCGAACATGAACGTTGGGTTTGATCCAGCGCTGGGGCACTGCTGAAGTTTGACCACCAGTTGATGCAATGACTGTCGTTGGACAGCATCGCTTCGTAAGGCAGGTTGGTAAGGTTGTCGGGCAACTTCGCTCTTTCGGAACAAACTGAATTTTGATGAGCATACAGTCCTTTTTGAAAAAGGTTCGGATGCTTTGACGGCTGGAGACCAGCCTCACTACTTCCTTTTTGGACGTATTCCGTTAGCCCGTCCAAGGCGTATGATTTACTGCTATGAGATATTATATATTGATATATGAGTTTTGTCAATCAAAATGCCCATTGCTGGGACGCTTCAGGCTGGCAATCCGTAAGCCAAAAAGAAAACAGGCAGCCCGTGCGTGGACTGCCTGATAGATTATGACTTCTTGGCTGGGTTCGACAACTAGCTAGGAGCTTCCCTGCACGCGGTTCGCTCCGCATCCGGCGATGGATGTCGGGAGGCACTTCTCGTGAAACATCGCATGTTTCTGTTCGTCAGTGAGCTGAATCTTGAACCGACGATCGAGAAGAGCCCAGAACCCTGCAACGAGCGGAAAATCACTCTCATCCTTCAAAAGCCATAAGAGCCCCGCATCCTCAACCCAGCACCTGAGACAGGAGTTGCAAGTAAACAGCTTACCAAATCAATCATCGGCTCTTCTTTCGTTGCGCGCTTGCAGACAGCTCTCAATTCGCTCACGAGCAGTTCCTTCGTAAAACCTGCGAGATGGCATAGTAAAGCCCCTTTCTGACACGCTACTGAATAAAGTAAACACCGTGCGCGATTCTTTGACCCTACTGGGCCTAGATTGATTGCTACGAGGAATATAGTTCAATACCTCAATAAAAGAAAACCGCCCAGGGCGGTTCTGCTGCTGGCAATCCGTAAGCCGGATTCTGTCGACCGCGCGCCTTGCGGTGAAGCGCGATGGACGGTCATTCATCTGGGCCCTTGATTGCTCGCGGGCTCGGTGCGGCACTCTCTCTGATGATCGCTTGCGCGATGATTGCAGAGCACGGCCTTGCACCCAGTAAGGATTTTGCCGTTTCACTTCCGCTTTTTTGTCCCTATGGCGGAATTGGACCTTCTAGCTCGGGATCGGGTCCTCCACGCCGTTTCCAACGTGGACGTCACTGCTCGCACCTCTATGCTTGCGCACGGCGGCTGTTAGCCGCTACTGTTTTATCCTGCGCCGCTTGCGCGGCGCGGGAGGGTGTCCGGACTTTCCTCTGCGCGGCTGTGTTTTGACACAACACCGCTACAGCGACCGCCTGGATGACCAGCAAAAGGAATCATAGCATTTTGGACGAACATTGACAAGGTGGCTAAAAAAAATCTACTATGTGGTCTGCACCTTATATGAGTGCCGGAGAAACAGGAGAAATCATTGACAAAGCTCAGGCTCTGGAAAAAAAGTGTGGTTCCCTGCCATCACCAGAACCAACAGAACACCATGACCGCCCTCGGGGAAGATCTGAAAACCCTGCTCGATGCCAGCAACTATCCCGACATTGGCGCACTTTCTGCAGCGATGAGGATAAATATATGGTCGCTCCAGAAGATCAAAAAAGGGATCCTGACCGGACCGTCGGTCACGCTGGGGACGATCCATCTCATCGCGGAAAAACTCGGCGCCGAAGTTGCGGTCTCCGCACCAAATGAAGAGTGGAACCACAAGACGCCGCTGTGCGCGCTGTGGAAGATGGACGCCACGGTCCGGCTTGTCGCGCGTCCGGTGCGCAAGTGATCTTATCTCAGCCGACGCATTGGTGCGCCGGCTTTTTCTTATTGACGTCAGCGACAAATGCTTTATGATGAAATGCGGTACATCGCAATAATTTTGTTTTTGAAGTTGATCACGATCTTAAAACCAAGGGAGGAAAAAAGAGATGGGCCAAATGGCTGTCGCACTTGAGTATTCGGAGCATTCCTATTCTTCGCGCATTCGACAACCACGACTCAACCCGCAACAGGCTTTTGGAATGTCGGCAAGGCTGTTCCGCCAAAACCGCAGGCTGAGCCTGGAAGAGGTTGCTCAAGCAACCGGCATCAATGAAGCACTATTGGGGGCTTTTGAAGATGGCGAGGAGACCGAAACCCTTACCGTGGAGGATGTGAGAAAGATTGCTGCGACATATTCATGCGCTCTCAAGATCAACAACCTCAAACCTCATAAGTACACGGAGACGACTCCGTGGAACGACATCTTTGCCATGCGTGGGCGGCCCCGCCTCAATTCGGCACACCCCCAAACACGACGGTCAAAGATCGGCTAACCTACTCTGCCGGCGCTCCCCTCAAAAGGACGCCGGTATTTTTTTATCAAATTGTAAAAATCAATGGAACCCGAGGTCAGCCGGGTTGAAGTCGCCGGAGATACGCTCCACGGTGCCGCCTTTCTTTTCGAACGCTTCACGCGCGCGCGACACGTCGTCCGCGAGCGCCACCGTCTCTTCCGGCAGATCCTTGCGCTTGATCCGCCACTGCGACCAGAAATCGATGACCAGTTTGCTATCGCCGAACACGCGCTTCACGCGTGTCGCGCGCGCGATCTCGAGCGCGTACTTCAATGCCAATAGTTCACCGTAGTTGTTCGTGACATTGTCATCTTTGAGAAGATGCTTGCCGAACTTGTTCAGATCTTTTTTTGCGACCGCTTTGTGGAGAAGGTCTTTGCCGTGCTCGTCCGTCACGCTTATCTCCACACCCGCGCCGCGGCCGGTCCCGGCGTCGAAATAAATGCCGGGCTCGAGGCGCGGCCGCGGCTTTGCCGCGCGCGGCTCGTACATCGCTCCCTGTGCAAGCCACGCCTCCGCATCGCTCCTGTCATCGAACGCCCTGAACCGCGCGCCCGTCTTCCCGGACACGAACTTTTCGCACACCGCCCAGCTGTCGGTCACACCTTGTTTTGGAGCGACCGCTTTCGATCCGAATGACGGAACGAAGTAGGCGTAAAATTTTTTCTTTTTCATATTACGAGACGCGTTCTTTGCTGAACGCCGCCGGCAACAATTTCCACGGCACCTTTGTGCCGACCCGGAACGAGAATCCGGCCGCAAATCGATGGCCTCCACCGCCATACTTCTTTGCGATCTTCGCGACGTCCACCGTGGCCGCCGAACGGAGCGAGCAACGAATTCGACCGCCCGACTCGTTCCACAGAAGCGCGAACGAGTGTGTCTTTGCCGCCAGCTCGTGGCCGAGATCGTCCGCGAAATAATACGGGCAGTTGAGCGCGTAGATCTTCTTCCCGGCAAATTTCACGAGCTCCGCGTTCGGCAAAAGTTTTTGGTAAAGCGACCGATAATGCAAATCGAGCAAGCGCCTTTCTTGAGATGGGTCGCGAGGGTGCGCGGATCGTCCAGTTCTTTCGCGAGCAAGCTCCATGTTTTGAAATCGAACTCCGCGAGGTCGACGAGCATCAGCATCTCGCGCGAATGCGGAACCTTCCACGCGTACAGGTCGCGATCCTCCACATAGCGAAGGAGCGCCGGCGTCGGCTTACCGGGATGGAAATATTCCCACGTAAGCGTCGCGCCGGAATGCTTCGCGTCATATGAATATTTTTCCGTAAGCATCGTGGCTTCCTTCTGGCTCACGTGATGGTCGATCGCCGTCACCCGAACGTTGTCTTTGATGAGTTTTTTGATGATCGGCGCGTCGTATGTGTAGTCAATAATATAGACGATCTTATTTTTGAGCGGAACCGGCGGCGCGCTGCGGTCGCGCGCTGCAAAATATGCCGCCTTCGCGCCAAACTTCTTCCACGCGGCCCACGCGCCGCCAAACCCGTCCGGGCATTTGCCATGATAGATGACCACTATTTTTTGCTTTGGAACTTTTACCGATGATTTTTTCATACTATTTTAATGGGCACGCTTCAGCGCTTCGATGCCTGGCAATTTTTTGCCTGCCAAAAAATCCACCATCGCTCCGCCGCCGGTGGAGATGAAGCTGAACTTCTTGTCCAACTTATATTGTTTGAGGAACATCACCGTCTCTCCCCCGCCGGAGACGGAGAATGCGCGACGATTACGCCCGATCGCTTGGGCGATGGCCACGCTGCCTTTGGTATATTGTTTCTTCTCGATGAGGCCGAGCGGACCGCTCCAGATGATCGTCCGCGCCGCCGCGATCTTTTTATCGAACGCGTGGACCGTTTTCGGGCCAACATCCAGAATGGCGCTCCTCGCGCCACCACTGCCGTTGCCCCACACAAAATCGCTCGGCAAGATAACGCTCTTGTATCCCGCGATCTTTTTCAGCACTGGAATCTCCTTCGGATCACTATCCTTGATGGATTTTTTTACATCCATGCCCTTCAGCCACAGGATCGTGTTCGCGCTCCCGCCGCCAAGCAAAAACCAGTCCGCCTTATTTTTGAAATATGTGATGACGCCGAGCTTGTCCGACGCCTTCGCGCCACCGAGCACGAGCACCACCGGCCGCTTCGGTCGTATGATCGCCTTCCCGAGCGACTTGATCTCCTTCTCCATCTCGATGCCCGCGTAGGACGGCAAAAACTTTGTGATGGCGACGACCGAGGCGTTCGCGCGATGCGAGACCGCGAACGCGTCGTTCACATAGAAATCCGCGAGCGACGCAAGTTGCTTGGCCAATTTCGGATCGTTCTTCTCCTCGCCGGGCAGGAATCGCAGGTTCTCGAGAAGGAATATCGAACCGCGCGGAGCCGCGTCCACCTGCCGTTTTATTTCCGCAAAGCGGAAATGGCTGATGAAGGTCACTTTTTTGCCGCCCAGCAACTTGGAAAGTTTTATTGCATCGCCTTTCAAGCTGAATTTTTTATCAACGCCCATCGGCCGCCCCCAGTGGCTAACGATCACGATACGGTCTGCTTTTTTTAATAGTAATTTAATCGTTGGCAACACCGCGCGCATCCGCCAATCGTCCTTTGTGTTGAAATCGAGGCGCAGCAACGCCGTCCCCGCGAGCGCTTTCCGGCTCGCGCCGCTCAGATACTTGATCATCCATCTATTTTATCATAAACGGTGTTCCCTATGTCCGCAGCCGCTTGAAGATATCATCCTCGATCGCCTGGCGTTCCTGGCCATACTTCATGCGTGAATACTCCTTGAGCTTCTCCGCCAGTTCTTTGTTCCCGCCACCCCACGACGTGGTGCCGATCTTCAGATTGAACGGTTTTGATGTCTGGCCATTGATCAGGATCTTTGCGAACGCGTTCAGGTTATCGATGTTGATGAGGTCATTCTGATCGAACGCGGGCTCGAACTGCTTCACGAGGAATTCGGCGTCTTGCACGCCGACGCGGAACACGAGCTCGGAACCGACGTTGCCGAAGACGGCGTCCTTGATCTTGTCCTCCAGCTGCGCAATGAACTGGTGCGCCATCGTCAGGTTCAGCCGATACTTGCGCGCTTCGGACAATATCGTAGCGATCGAATCGGTGGTGAAATTCTGGAATTCGTCTATGTAGAGGTTGAAGTCCGGCCGCTTGTCCGCGTCCGCGATGTCCACGCGCGAGAGCGCGGCCATCAGGATCTTTCCGGTGAAGACCATGCCGAGCAATCCCGCATTGATGTCCCCTATCTTTCCTTTGGACAGATTGATGAGCAATATCTTCTTGCTATCCATCACGTCACGGAAGTTGAACGACGATTTCGGCTGGCCGATGATCGGCCGCATGTAATCGTTCGAGATGAAGTTGTTGAACTTGGACGTAATGTACGGCGTCATGTTCGCGAGCGACGCCTCCCCGCCGGCCTTCACCGCTTCCTTTTCCCAGAAATCGATCACGACGGGATTATGGATGCGCGCGAGCTTGCGCTTGCGGTACTCCGCGTCGGTAAAGATGCGCGGCACTTCCACGAGCGTGGCCGGTTCGTTCGCGGCGTCTTCCATCATGAGCAGAAGCGCGTTGCGCATATACTGCTCGAACATCGGGCCCATTGTCTCCTGTGAGAACAATTTGTTGAAAATGCTCTGCATCTCGTTCACGATGAACGTCTTTTCCTCCGGGCGCGCCGGATTGAAATCAATCATATTGAGACCGAGCGGGCGGGCGAGGTCGCCCGGGTTGAAATAGATGACGTCGTCCAGCCGCTCCTTCGGCACGAAGCCGAGCGCGTTCTCCACAAGATCGCCGTGCGGATCGATGATCGCCACGCCCTTGCCGGACTGTATGTCTTCGATGATCATATTACCAAGCAGGGTGGATTTACCGGTGCCGGTCTGCCCGATCACGTAAATGTGGCGGCGGCGGTCGTCGTCAGTGATATATACCGGCTTGCCCGTGCCACGGAACGTCGCATCGCCGATCAGAATGCCCTGCGCGGGAAGATTATCCGGCGGGGGCGCCTCCTTTGATTTGAGCCACTTCACGCGCGGCGTCTCCGTGGACGAGATCGGCAAATGGTAGATGCTCGCGATCTCTTCCGCTGAGAGCATCATTTTTTCGCCGCCGTCGAACATACGGTAGATGAAATCATTCACGATGTTCTTTGGATTGCGCGGCTTTACGATCCGGAAATCGTTGCGCATCGGACTGCCGAACTGGCTGAATCCCGCCGTGAGCCCATCCAGAATATCGTTCGCCTGGAACGGCGAACCGGCGGACGCGACAAGCCGGAGATTCACCTCAAAGAGCGGCTTTGCCACCTTTACCTGCAGCGCCTTCACCGCCTCGTCATCCACCACGCGATTGCTCTTGTCTTCCGCCTGTTGCTCTTTTGTTTTTGGATTGAAGACGTCCACCACATCCGCCGGACTCACCGATACTATGCCGTGCCCGAATACTTTTTTCAGCGGCTCACCCTTCTTCAGCTCTTCGATGTGATGATAGATCTCTTTCTTGTAGCCGCTCGATGCCGCCTGGCACGATGAGCTGGAGCGATGCTCCCTCGCCGATCTCGTTGATCTTCGCAAACGCGCCGACGATGGACTCGAAGGAGTCTAGGCCCAGTTCCGCGTACGTCCGGATCGGCAACGCACCAATGTTCCTTTCTGCGAGATATACGCCGCGGCCGTGGCGCCGTTCGCGTTGAAAATATTGAAATCGTCCTGCACGAGTTCCACGCTCGCGCCGTTCCACAATCCTTGGATCTGTTTCATCGCAACCTCCGCGGACAATTTCGGCACGCCGATGTAAAAATGGATCTCCTCGCCGATATGCGGCACCGCAACCTCGAAGACGATCGGCCTCTTGATAGAGGTGAGGCTGATCCGAGAAGCTGCTCAAAGTGCGCGATCTCGGTTTTGAAATCACTGCCCTCGCCACCGGTCTTCGACTGGTCCGTGGGCGCGGCCTTCGGAACTCTTTATCAAAAAAAGCGACGTCTGCAGGGAATCGAAGATCCGCCGCCGCGCGATGAAACGAATGATGAAAAACACCGCAACCACGATGATGGCCCCGACCACGATCCCGAGCAATAGATAAAATGTCGGCATGCTATTTCGCTACTTCATCAGGCCGCGCTTCTGCAGTTCCGGATATAATTTCCCCGCGAGTGCGTCGTGGAATGCGTCCTGCACGAAGTACGGCGACTTCGTGGATTCGGCGAGAGCCGCGCCGATACCTTTCTGGAATGCGAGGTCCAGCAAATATTCTATCTCAAGCTTGATCTCGGGCGCGGCGTTCTGCGCGTACGCGGGCAAAGGGCTCGACGCCTGCGCCGCGGCAACCGTCGGTGGAACGGGAACGCCGTTTCCCGCTCGAGTGATCGAGTTGCGGGAATGCGCGGATGGCTTCTTTTACCACTTCCAATCCCTTCCGCATTTTTTACATCCTTCAACTCTTGCGTGCGTTGGATCTCCGCCGCGAGCGTTCTCATATCCGCCTCCAGCGCCTGTTCGAACGATGATGATGAATCCATTTTGATATAATGAAAGGAATGTCTAAAACTCAGCGAAGTATCTTGCTGACCGGTATTCTTGATTATAGCAATTTTCCTTCGGTTCTACCATTTTACGACGACCCCGCCCGGACTTTACCCCGATGAAGCGATGGATGGCAACAACGCCGCCGAGGTGGCGGAGACGAATCACTTCCAGGTGTTCTATCCGGAGGACAACGGCCGCGAAGGGCTATACGTGAACATCATCGCGGTCATTCTCAAAGCGTGGCCTGTCTACGAGCCCTGGATCATCCGCCTGCCCGCGGCGGTTGCGGGCGTGCTCACGGTGTGGGGCTTGTATCTGCTCGTCGCGGAGCTCTTCGGCAACGGCCCGGGACTTCTCGCCGCATTCCTGCTCTCCACGAGCTTCTGGGGTATCATCTTCTCGCGCATCGGATTCAGGGCGATCCTCGCCCCGCTCGCGCTCGTCTTCACACTATGGCTGATGATAAAAGCGTTCCGCTCCGCGAACAAACGCCTGGCGCTCCTCTTCGCCGCGCTCGCGGGCATCGTGTACGGTCTTGGTTTCTATACCTATATCGCCTACCGTGTCACGCCGATCTTGTTCCTGTTGTTCATCCCATTCTTTAGAAAACTTCCCGGTTTTTGGAAACGCACCGCGCTCTTCATCGTTGTCACCTTTATCGTTGCCGCGCCGCTCGGATGGTATTTTGCCACCACACCCGGCAGCTTCTTCGGACGCACCGCAGAGATCAGCGTGACGAGTGCATCGAGCCCCGTTCATGACTTCGCGGTAAACCTCGGCAAAGGAAGTTGTTGATGTTCAACTATCATGGCGACTATAACTGGCGGCAGAACGTAAGCGGCGCGCCGGAACTGTTCTGGCCGGTCGGCATTCTGTTCCTGCTCGGCATCGTGCTCTCCGTATATTACGTGATCCGGCGATGGCGCAAAAAATATATCACGGCGGAGAACGAGAAGTTGTTCCCGCAATTCGGTATCCTGCTCACGTTCGCATGGTTTATTTTTGGCATCCTGCCCGCTGCTGCTTCGGATGAAGGTATCCCCCACGCACTCCGCTCCATCCTCGCCCTCGCGCCCGCGCTCGTCTTTGCGACGCTCGGCGGCGTCTGGCTCTATCGGATCATTAAAAAACACTGGAGCGTGACGGTCGCAAAATCGCTCATGGTCGTATTTCTTCTCATTGTTGCCGGCTGGGGCTATTATGATTACTTCGTCGTGTGGGCGCAGAATCCCAACGTTCCCGGTGCGTTCAGCGCGAACTATGTGGATATCGGTCGGCAGATCAACGCGTTGCCCACGAGCACGCCCAAGTATGTGGTGGTGAACGCCGGTGGCGTCCCCGTGCGCGGGATCCCCACGCCGGCCGAGACCACGATGTTCATCACGCATTCTTTCACCACTGCCGACGCGGCGGCGGCGAACATCCACTGGCTATTGCCGGATCAAACGAGCAGCATCCCGGCGGGGACGCCAAGCGCGGATATCTTCTCGATAAACTAAAAAGGCCCCGCCGGGGCCTTTTTCTATTTCTTGAACAATTCCGAGAACTTCAGTTTGAGGATCACAAAGAGATAGATGATCTCCAGGATCCCTACGGTGTTGATGACGAGCATGATGACGAACCACCACGGCTGACCGCGGCGTCCCGAATGCCACAACGCGAGGCCTTTCCAGAACAAGCTCCAAACGATGATGGCCAGGAGCCACGCTCCTCCCACCGCGCCCGACCCCCGACGCCAACCCCGAATTTAATATGTTCATATAATTATTATACCACAAACAAAAACAGCCTGTCATATTCGCCGAACTATCATCTGCAGGGAGGTCAAATATGACAGGGCTGTTTCTATGATCTTTACAATCTCGAGCTCGGTATATTCCTGCATGTGCCCCTTCTTCTTCCGTCCGCGGGTCTTCGGATGATATTTGAACACGATCACTTTCTTGCCCTTGCCGCCGCCGATCACCTTGGCTTCTGTCTTTGCTCCCGCAACGTACGGCGTGCCAACTTTGACCGCGTCGCCGACGGACGTCAAAAGGACGGTGTCAAAGACCACTTTGTCCCCCGCCTTAACCTCCAATTTCTCCACCTTGAGCTTGGTGCCGGCGCTAGACCCGATATTGCTTGCCGCCCGTTTCAATGACCGCGAAATCGTTTGTCATGTTTTTTAATGCAACGTTAATGATTTAATTGACATTGATTATAGCCGCAAAGCTCACAAATAGCAAGATGGCCATCACGAGCGTCATCGCGGCGACGATCTTCCCCAGAACATTATCCCGCGTCTCAAGGTCTATCGCGACAAAAAAATCGACGACCACGATCACGATGCCGAGGATGCCCATCAGTATGATATCGCCAAATGTTCCGATATGGGTGATCCCTTGCATATCATTGAAGTGGAGGATGACCGGGCCGGACATGGTGCCGCCGAGCGTGTTAAGCGCCCAGAAGAAACCGCCCGCGGCGAACGCGAGCGACGCGAGCGAAAGCAAACTCACCAGACGATATGTTGCTATTTTCTTGATCATCACCGTTAATGGGGCGCCGCAAACTTCGTCTTCTTTCCGCGCAGGATCGCCGCCGCCGCGTCCGGGTCGACAACATTGATATCGATCCGCGTGGAATATTCGAATCCGGCCTCAAAAGCAATCCGTGGGATCGCTTCGATATGCCAATGATGATGGCGGTAATCTTTGTGATCAAGCGGCGTGTCGTGAACGAAGAAATTGATGTCGGGGTCATTCACATATTTCTTCATGCGCTGGAGCGCCGACTGGAGTGCGAGCGCGATGTCACGCACCGCGGCGGGCGGCGTCTCCCGGAACGATGCCCAATGTTTTTTTGGCAATACGCTTACCTCAAACGGCCGCTTCGACGCGTACGGCGCGATGACGATCGCGTGTTCGTTCTCCACGACGACGCGTGCCTTCTTTTTACGTTCCACTTTTATGATATCGCACCGCACGCACCGCCCGAATTTTTTGAAATATTCGTTGGAGCCGCGAAGCGATTGTACGTTGTGCGGCGGAATAATCGGCAGCGAAAGGATCTGATAGTGCGGGTGCCAGACGGACGCGCCGGCCTCGATCCCATAATTATAGAATGACGATACATATGCCGCACAGGGATCTTTTGCCGCCATGCCGTGCAATGCCTGGAAGACCTCGAACACCTTTACCACTTCCGCTTTATTGAGATCGGTGAAATGCCGATTATGGTCACGCGTGACGAGTAGATTGTGCGTCCCGACCGCGGTGCGCGCGTGGTAGATGCCCTGCCGGAACGGAACAGAGCACACCGACCCGCGCGAAATGGCGGGATATTTGTTGGGGATGACCGCGATCCTCCAGTGTTTCTCGTCGGGGAGCGCGAGGATGGGCGGCCAGTTGCCGGTGCTTTTCAGATCTTCAAACGGACACGTACTCTTTGGGGTTGGCTTCCGCGCCTTTTTTTTCTGGTCCAAAAATTTCGGCCGCGCCGCGCGTCCCGGTGCGATCAACACCCAATCCCCCGAAGTAAGATCCTGTCTCAGTTCACTCATGTTATTGTGTGGTACTCGTGGTATTCGTGCCCACGACCATCCTTTGATAATAATACCAATCAAAAATGTTCTTAGCGATAGGCACAGCGTTTAAGCTTCCCTGCTTTGAATTCTCAATAAGAATAAGCAGCGCGATCTTCGGGTTAACGCACGGGAAATAGCCGACGAAGAGCGCATTTTCTTCCTGATTGTTCTGCACCTGAGCGCTGCCCGTCTTCGCGCACGCCTGCGCCGGGAGGCCGTTCATCGTATACGCGGTGCCACGCGGGTCTGCGACCGTCTCGAGCATCCCCTGTTGCACCTGCTGTATCTGTGGCAGAAGCGATGTCAGATCCGCGCTCACGGATGGCGTCGAGCTCGCGTTGAGAAATGGTTTGTAGATCTTCCCGCCGTTCGCGATGGCGTCGATGTAGCTGAGGAGCTGGATCGGCGTGACGGCGAGCGACCCCTGTCCGATAGAAACGTTATACGTATCCCCGAGCGACCACGGACGCGTGGAGATGGTGCTCCACCACGCAGGCGTCGGCAGGAAGCCCGGCGCCTCGCCGGGCAGGTCGATGCCCGTCGGCTTGCCAAGTTGGAACGTGCTCCACCAGTTATAGAGCTGCGCAGGACCCAACCCCGTGATGCCGTAATCCACGCTGTTGTTGAGCGGCGGCGTGGTGTACTCCGGCGATCCGCCGCCGACGATATAGAAGTAGACGTCCGACGATTGCGCGAGCGCGGCGGCGAGATTGATATATCCGTGCGGTTCCCAGTCCGCGTACCGGGTAGGCGTGGAAGAGTTATAAGGATTCGGGACCATAAGATAGCCGGGCGAGTACAATTGCCGATCCGGCGTGATAATACCATCCTTGAGCGCCGCGACCGCATCGAGCGGCTTGATCGTCGAACCCGGCTGATACTGCCCGGAAACAATGCGGTTGAAAAGCGGCTTGAGTGGCGACGTCAGATCGTTCTCGATCTCCGCGGTATTGCTCGCCGGGGACATGAACGCGTTGTTGTCGTATCCCGGCAGATTGACGAGCGAGAGCACGGCGCCCGTCTGTGGATCGATCGCGAGCCCCACGCCCACCGGGCGTCCGAGCACCGCGAGCTCCTGCTGAATGGCATCGTACACTTCGGTCTGCAAAGCGCCGTCGATCGTGAGGCGCACGGATCCGCCGATGGCGGACGCCGATTGCTGTTCTTCTCCCAACACCTTGCCGCTCGCATCGGTAAATTTGACGCTCACTCCCGGAGTGCCTTGCAGCGCCGTATCGTATTCCTCCTCGATGCCCGTCTTCCCGACAAAGTCGTCCGCGGTAAGTTTCGGATCGCCCGCGAGGTCGCTCTGGCTCACGCGGCCGACATATCCCACGACGGAAGAGAAAACCGGGCCGTTCGGATAATATCGCTCAAAATCGCTTTGGATCTGGATCGTGGACGACCCGAGCGCCTGGATGTTCACGAGCTGTGACTGGCTGATATCCTGCGCGAGCGTGACCGGCGTGGAAAAATCCTGGGCTTCGCTTTGATTGAGCAACGACCACACCGTGGACGACGGTATGCCGAGGATGCTTTGCACTTCGGCAAGCGTGGAACTCTGCCCTGCGGGATCGGATATGAAAAGGTGCGCATTGAGGACCGCGTCGAACACCGCCTTGTTCTCGACGAGCGGATCACCCTCGGCGTCATAGATGATGCCGCGCGGCGCGGGCGTCGCCTGCGACTGACTCGCATTATCGATCGCGCGGGCGGCGTAGTACGCCCCGCCCGACCAGTTCAGATATACGACGCGTCCGAGCACGACGAGCGCGATGAGCGCCACGACCGCGGCAAGCACGACGAGCGGGCGGCCGCCGAGCGGCACCTCCACCATATCAAGGTCGTGACCCCAATCGTCGTTCAGCGAGTCCTCAAATGGGATGTCCGGCTTTTTCTTCATCGGACGAGATTATGAAAGTTTCAACCGGTCGAACACCAAAAATACCAGGCCGCCGAAGATCAGGCCTCCCAGGAGATCGGTCAACAACAATGCCCAATCCCCAAAGAAGGCCGTGGGCGCGATAGCGAGATAGAGGATGACAAATCCGCACACGATCGCGACGGGAGCGGCCGCCCACACCGACCACGTGAACACTTTATGGAACGCGTACGCCGCGATCGGGATGATGCCGAAAATGAAAATGTCGGTGCTGACTGCCGGCTGCCAGTTGATCACGAATATCCCGAACAGGACGAACACGAGCAGTTCCCAGATATCAAAATAGAACGCGAAGACGATAAGCGCCGCGAGGATGAAATTGACGAACGTTCCCGCGGACGCGAACCAGAACTGGAGCGCGCACGCGAGGAGCAGGATGAGGATGGCGAGGATGGATCGTAATCGCAGCATATTATTTTGCGATAAGTACCGTTTCCACATTGTTCACGTCATAAGGAAAGCTGAGCGTCGCCTGCTGGAAGAAGCTATCCGCGGACGTGCTCGTCGCGACCACCTGCGCGATCGGTAACGCATACGGGATACCCGGCGCGGCGGAATAGACGATATCCCCCGGCTTGACCGGCGCGTTGCTCGCGATCGATCCCACGACCGGGTCCGAGCCGCCCTGCAGAAGTCCGTCCGCGCCGCCGCCGCCGATCCGCACGGGCATTTTAAGAGCATTGTCGAAAATGGCCTGCACGATCGCCGTGCCGGAAAACACTTTTTGCACCTGGCCGAGGAGCATTCCTTGGAACGTGACCGCCGCGCCGACCGCGATGCCATCGTCCGATCCCGCGTTCACGAGGAGCTCGTTCCTGAAGTTCATCGGATAGCGCGAATAGACCATCGCGCGGACCGTGTTCGGCGTCGATGTCGGCAATTGCGATGCCACCACCGCGAGCGTCGCGAGTTGGGCCTTCAAGGCATCGTTCTCTGCGGCGAGATTTTGAGCGTCCGTCTGTGATGCACTAACACCGCTTCCACCGGGACCACCTGGGATCGGACTCAACCAGGCGCGGATCGCCCATCCATAGGAAGGCGCAAAAAAAATAAGCAATGTGAGTATGACGATGAGCCCCGCCACAACCCAATGATTATTTGATGCGCTCTTTCGCCCCATTACGGATCTTGTTCATTAAAGATTGATATAGAGCGGCTTCAACGGATTGTCGAGCAGCTCGCGATGCGCGTCAAAGTCGTCCACCATCTGCCCCAAGCCGCGTACCACGCACGTCAGCGGATCGTCGGCCACGGTCACGGTAACGCCGGTCTCTTTCTCGAGCAGTTCGTCAAAACCGCGCAGGAGCGCGCCGCCGCCACACATCGTGATACCCTGCCGCAGAACGTCTCCTGCCAGTTCCGGCGGCGTCTCTTCTATCACCTCATGCACCGAATCGATGATCTGACGCAACGACTTTGCGAGCGCCATGCGCACGTGATTGTTCTTCATGCCGATCTCGCGCGGGAGGCCGGTCGTGTAATCGCGGCCGCGGATCGGAACCTCCATGCGCTCGTCGAGCGGGATCGCGGAACCGACCGCGATCTTCGCGAACTCCGCCGTCGGCTCGCCGATCGCGAGATGGAACTCGTCGCGCACGTAGCGGATGATATCCTCGTTGAACTTGTCCCCCGCCACCTTGAGCGTGCGCGAGACGACAGTGCCGCCGAGCGAGATCACGGCGATATCCGTCGTGCCGCCACCAATGTCGATGATCATGCTCGCCGTCGGCGTCATGATGGGCAACCCGGCGCCAAGCGCCGCCGCCGTCGGCGATTCCACGAGATACACTTTGGAACAGCCGGCGTTCAGCGCCGCATCCTCCACGGACTTCCGTTCCACTTCGGTCAGGTTGTTCGGGATCGCGAGGATTGCGCGGCGGTACGACATGATCGGGCTCGCCTTCGGGCGGCTGAGCAAATGGCGCAGCATCTCTTCCGTCATCTCAAAATCGGAGATCACGCCGTTCACGAGCGGACGCACCACATTGATATGCGGCGGCACGCGGCCGAGCATCTTCTTCGCCTCATCGCCTACCGCGAGCACGTGGTTCGTCTTCGTGTTGATCGCCGCGACGGACGGCTCGTTCACCACGATGCCTTTGTTCTTTAAATAGATAAGCGAATTCGCCGTGCCGAGGTCGATGCCGATATCTTTGAATACATTATCGAAGAGTGCCATGCTGTCAAATTATTTTAATTATTTTTAATACGGTGTATAACGTCTTCCAAATCCATTATTTGGACATCTTTTTCGCTCCTTTTTTTGATCTCCACTTTGCCGTCCAGCTTGGAACTTATTACGATTCGCCAAGGAATGCCGATCAAATCGGCCTCCGCAAACTTCTCTCCCGCGGACATTTCCCTATCGTCATAGAGTACTTGGACGCCTTCCTTTTGTAAAGAATCATAGATTTTTTCGGCGTCGGCGCCACCGAGCGCGAGCAGATGCACTGCAAACGGCGCCACCGATTCCGGCCAGACGATGCCATGCTCATCGTTATACTTTTCCACGATCACGCCCATCGCCCGCGAGATACCGATGCCAAAACAGCCCATGATCGGATACTGTTTCTTACCATCCTTACCCGAATACGTGACATCAAAATCTTTTGCAAACTTTTGGCCGAGATCGAAGACATTGCCTACCTCCGACGCCTTCGCGCGATGCAATTTGCCCTTGTTTGCTATTCCAACTTTTACATTAATATCACACTGCGGACTAGGACATTCATCTCCTTCTTTCTGTTTCGCAATTTCCACGTTCACACAAAAATCACATGCGTCGCAATACAGAATGTCATCCTCACCCGCGTCGGTAAGCACCATGAATTCATACGACACCTTTTCCGTAAAAGCACCGCCGGAGGCCTCCGTCACCTTTGCCGTCAGCCCCATCCGCTTGAACACGCGCAGATACGCTTTCTTCATCTCCGCATAGAACCGCTCGAAGTCCTCCTGGGTCTCATGGAAGCTGTACATATCCTTCATGAGGAATTCCACGCCGCGGAGCAAGCCGGATTTCGAACGTAGCTCGTCGCGAAATTTCCAGTTGATCTGATACACCGCCTTCGGAAGATCTTTGTATGTGTTCACATACCGCATGACGAGCGGCGTCACCACCTCTTCCTCGCTCTGACCAAGTGCGTAATCCTTCTCCGTCCGGCTCTTCACTTTGAAAAGCACGTCGATCTTGTCCCAGCCGCCGGTCGTCGCCCAGATGCTCTTTGGGTGGATGATCGGCATGGAGACCTCCTGGCCGCCCGCCGCGTCCATTTCTTCACGGACGATGTTCTCTATATTATTCAAAACCCGCAGCCCGAGCGGCAGATAGCTGTACACCCCGGCCATGAGTTTGGAAACGAATCCAGCCCGGGCCAGGAGTTGGGCATTGACGGTCGCCTCATCCTTAGGGGCGTTCCGCTCCGTCTTCGTAAACAGCTCTGATTGGCGCATATAGGCCAATTTTAACACCGAAAGCCACGCCAATCAATCGGCGGAATCGTGCGGATCCAGGGCATCGGAGAGCCGCGTCGATCAGTTGGGTGATCCCGCCGAACACGAACAAAAAGCGCTCGTCCACTTCATCAAAGCGGGTATCCAAATATTCCATAAGAATATCCAACACCGGAGCCACCTCCTTATGAACGATGATCTCGACCTGCCGCAACAATGCTTCTTTTTCTGATTGTTCCATGGAACAATCCTACCGGATGCGGATTAAATTTTTCTTAAAGGACTTTCGGTGGCGATCAGGCGCTTTTCATGCAAAAAATTCACAATGAAATCGCCGCACTCTTCGCAAAACGTGTACCGCTCATATATCCCGGCATACGAGATGTTTATGTGATCCCTCCAGCTGACCTCCTTGCCGCACACATCGCAGATCTGCTTGATCATGGTGGTATTAAAATTAATTAAAATGACCTTTAGAAAAGAGTACGCGTACCGCAAGGCCAAGTCAAAAAACTTTTAATGAAAATTTAATGTTCTGACTTTATACAATGATACCGCCGCCAAGCATCTCGCCATCCGCGGCGTACAACACCGCCGATTGGCCTTCTGCCACGAACTTTTGCGGCACAGCAAACGCCAATCGATACTTTCCATCCTACGAGACCCGAAAGCGTGGCTTCGGAAAGCGGCTGACGATACCGTACGCGCGCACGGACACGTAACGGCCCGTCATCGTGAACAATCCCGGAAACAAAATTCATTTGTGTCAACCCGACTTCGGCTGCGATACAGCGCCGGATCATCACTCCCCTCCGCCAGCGTGACCGTGTTCGTCGCCGTGTCCTTTGATGCCACATACAACGGCTTTACGCTCACGCCGCCGCCGGTCTTTGGGAACGCAAAATCGGCATCGATGTGTCGCTGGCCGATGGTATAGAATTCCGCGCCGGAGTGTTCGCCGATCTTCTCGCCCGCGGTCGTCATAAGCGCCCCGCGATGTTCCGGAATATATTGTTTGAGAAAATCATCCAACGAAAATTTACCGAGGAAGCAAATGCCCTGTGAGTCCTTCTTTTCCGCGGTCGGCAAACCGGCACGCCGCGCGATCTCGCGGACCTCCGGCTTCTTGATCCCGCCGATCGGAAACAGGCAATGCGCGAGTTGGCGCTGGCCGAGCGTCCACAAAAAATATGACTGGTCCTTATTGGAGTCGCTACGCCTCGAATAATTTAAAACTTTCGCCGTCCGCTAGATCTTTCCAATTTTACGTAATGCCCTGTGGCCACATAATCCGCGCCGCTCGCGAGCGCCTTCTCCAAAAATAACCCGAACTTGATCTCGCGATTGCACATCACGTCCGGATTCGGGCGTGATCCCGGCGCGATAGCCCTCTATCATATACTGCACCACGCGGTCTTTGTATTCCTGCTCAAAATCCCACACGTAGAACGGGATGCCGATATGCTCCGCCACGCGGCGTGCGTCCTCGGCGTCCGCTTCCGCGCAGCCGTCGATGTTGTAGCACTTCATGAACACGCCCACGACATCGTAGTCCTGTTCTTTAAGCAAATGGGCCGTGACGGAGCTGTCCACCCCGCCCGACATTCCGACGAAGACCGTTTTTTGGGAGAAACTTGACATACAAAGAATTGTGATTTATTATGCGGCGAGGAGGTGGGCCATGTCAACTGACAGCGACGCCGCTGAAAAGTTCGGACGCTTCATAGCAAGCGCCATGATCGTTTTGATTTTAACCACAGCAGTGCTGGCGGGGATTACGTTTCACTTATCCTGCGAACGCTCCTTTGGCTCCGCAGCATTTGGACTCGTGTTAACGATCATCTTCGGCTGGGCAGCGGTCGTTAGCACGATTGTGGTCTTCAGAAGGGGCTAGGATTGCCCCGCATTGAGGCATGACTTCGGTCGTGCCTTTTTTATACCCGCTCCACGTAATCCCCCGTCGTCGTGTTCACGCGGATCATGTCGCCTTCGTTGATAAAGAGCGGGGCATTGATCTTGGCGCCGCCTTCGATCGTCACCGTCTTCGTGCCGCCCTGCGCGGTGTTGCCCTTCACGCTCGGCGGCGCCTCCACAACTTTGAACTCCATCTTGACCGGAATCTCCACCTGGATCACTTTATCGTTAAACACCATCGTCTGCACACGGGTGTTCGGCTTCAAAAACCGCGCCTGTTCGCCCGCGACGTCGGCCTCGAGTGCGAAACGATCCTTCGGGTTGTTCTCCGCGTGAAACCAATACTGCCCCTTGCTCTCGTAGATAAAGATCGCGTGCTTACGCTCGATCTCCGCCTCTTCAAAGGAATCGCTCGCCTGGAAATTGCGGTCCAAAAGCTTGCCCGTGATGAGGTTACGAATGCGCGTCTGCACGACGGCCTTGCGCTGTTGCATGCGCAAAAAATGCGTCTCGAGGACCTCGTACGGCGCGCCGTCCATAATGAACAGAACTCCCTTGGTTAAGTCGGTATATGCAAGTGCCATATCGGATATTATTGTAGCAAAAAAGATGGGATTTGCAACTATATGCGGGGGCGCCAGGATTCGAACCTGGAAGTCAGCTTTTGGAGAGCCGCAGTTTGCCATTGAGCTTACGCCCCCTTTTTCTTCCTATCAATAATAATACAGATTTCGAAAATGCGCCTGCCCGGTGAGGCAAGCGCATTTCCTTCGACGATCACCGGCTACTTTCCGGTGATCCTTGCCTCTTTGTGAATCGTTTTCACGCGGCACCAGTCGCAGAACTTTTTGAGTTCGATCTTTCGTTCCACCAATTTCTTATTTTTATTGGTGTAATAATTACGACGCTTGCAGACGGTGCAGCGCATCGTTATCAACCTGTCGGCATGCTTGATCTTTGCCATGGGGATGATGATACCCTATTTCGTTTAAAAACGCAATGAATGGCGCTCCGCCGCCTTTTTAAATAGTTTTAATCGGTGTTTTGGTATACTGCGACCAAATCAACAGACCAAAGGTCGTGATTTTACCATATAAATTAAGCTATGAAACCGATCGATGAACACGCTCTTTTATTGGCTGTCGCTCATCGCAGCCGTTCTTAACGCGCTTTTGCCACTCCTGCATCATTAACACCTACAATACAATACAGCCCTTCGCCGAACAGTCATCTGCCTGGAGGCGAAGGGGTGTGCTGTATCGTATGAATGAGCCGTTGGCCGGAATTGAACCGGCGACCTACTCCTTACCATGGAGTTGCTCTACCAGCTGAGCTACAACGGCACCGCTCTAATATACCTATTTAAAGCTCTTTTTTCAAGCGATCGATTGTGCCGATCTGCCGATTATCTGTATCCAATCCCTTCTTCCAGAAGGGACGATATCCTCGTATACGATTTCCAGGCCTTGCCCGATGAAATATTGCTTCATTTCCGGCAATGTAAAGTAGCTGAAAAATCTTTCATATGCATAGCCATAATCATTTTCTTTCACTATCTCTTCTTCTCCTTCTCCCTCCCGGCGCTGCTTTACTGCCACATAAAAATATCCACCAGACTTAAGTTTTTCCTTCAATGACCCGATAACCCCCCTTATATCTTTCTTTGGGAAATGAAGTAAAACTGCTTGTGCAAAGATACCGTCAAACTTTTTATCAAAGTCGGCAATTTTATAAAGGTCAACGAGCTGGAAATTTCCCTCTGGCACACGCCGCTTTGCAATCTCCAACATCTTTTCGGAAAAATCGATGCCTGTCACGTTCATCCCTTTCTGTTGCAAAATTTTGGATTTCACCCCACTTCCACAGCCCACATCAAGAATGCTGGCTCCCGGATCAAAGAAGGAAAGAAATTTCTCCAAGCCGGCGCCCCACCATTGATCGCCGGTGTGATCATGGTCCCAATCTTCGGCGATCTTATTGTAAGTTGATTTTAAATCCATGAGCCACCTCCCGGACTCGGACCGGGGACCTTCGCTTTACAAAAGCGTTGCTCTACCAACTGAGCTAAGGTGGCTTCGCTTATTCAATTTACAACTCCCCTATATTATAGTTAAAAGATAACCATTATGTAAACGATGGCAGTCCTCTATCACACGTGATTCGGAGGGTATCGCGGACTCCGGGTAGACGCGCGAGCATAAGGCGCCGCGCACATTCGCGGATACCCATCCCTCAAAATATGTGCGATAAGGACGCTGTATTTTTAAGGAATTTTTAACTATAATAGATGGGTTAACGAATTTAATGTTCTGCATCCTCGCTTGCGGGGGCTAACACCAAGAACAATGGAAACCAAATTCACCCATTTACATACGCATTCGCACTATTCCCTGCTCGACGGGCTGACCAAGATCCCCCAGATGGTGGCGCGCGCCAAGGAGACGGGCATGGATTCTATCGCACTCACCGATCACGGCGTCCTCTATGGAGCCGTCGAATTTTATAAACTTGCAAAAAAGCACGGCATCAAACCGATCCTCGGCGTGGAGGCATACGTCGCGCCGCGCGACCGGTTCTCAAAAGAGAACGGCGAGCGATATTACCATTTGATACTGCTCGTCGAAAATCAGACCGGCTGGAAAAATCTCATCACGCTCGTCTCCAAAGCCCACTTTGAAGGATTCTATTACAAGCCGCGCATGGATAAGGATCTTTTGCGCGAACATCACGAAGGACTTATTGCACTCTCGGCGTGCCTGGGCGGCGAGATTGCACGGGCGCTGACCGCCGGACCAATACGAAGAGGCAAAACGGATCGCGCTCGAACATCAGGAGATTTTCGGCAAAGGAAATTATTTTCTGGAGATCCAAAAACATCCGAACATCCCGGAATCGGAAAGTGTGGAGCCGCTGCTCGTGAAACTTTCAAAAGATACCGGCATCCCGCTCGTCGCCACGCAGGACAGCCATTACACGCACTCCGAGGACGCCGAGTATCACGATGTCCTGCTCGCGGTGCAGACCGGCAACAAGCTGACCGATGACGACCGGATGTCCATGAAGTCGGATGACTTCTCGATCCTCTCGCCGGAGGCGATGGCGGAAAAATTCGCGAACATCCCGGGCGGCGCGGAGGCGGTGGCACGCACGCACGAGATCGCGGAGCGGTGCAATGTGGAACTCGAACTCGGACACACCCTCCTCCCCGATTTCCCGAAACCGGCGGGCAAGACCGCGAACGGCTATCTCCGCGAGCTTATTGAAGAACGTCTGCCCAAGAAATTCCGCCGAAGGAAAAACAGACGGCCGAAATGCGCGAGCGGCTGGAATATGAGCTCGGCGTCATTGAGAAAACCGGTTTTGCCGATTATTTCCTGATCGTGCAAGACCTCATCCATTGGGCGAAAGCGCACGGCATTGCCGTCGGCCCCGGCCGCGGCTCGGCTGCGGGAAGCCTGGTCTCCTACGTGCTCGACATCACCGACATCGATCCACTCAGGTACGGCCTACTCTTTGAGCGGTTCCTCAACCCGGAGCGCATTCAGATGCCGGACATCGACATCGACTTTGCCGACGCGCGGCGCGACGAGGTGCTTGCGTACGCGCGCGCAAAAATATGGCGAGGATCACGTGGCGCGCATCATCACGTTCGGAACGATGGCCGCGCGCGCGGCGATCCGCGACGCCGGCCGCGCGATGGGATATTCCTACGCGTTCTGCGATCAGATCGCAAAGCTCATCCCTTTCAATCCCACCCAGGGAATGAAAGAGGGTTGGCTCGACGAATGTCTCAAAAAAGTTCAGGAGCTCAAAGTGTTATACGACACGAACCCCGAGGCGAAAAAATTGATCGATACGGCGCGGCATCTTGAAGGCGTCGCCCGGCATGCATCGGTGCATGCGTGCGCCACGGTGATCGCGAAGGATCCGCTTATGGAGCGCGTACCCCTCCAGTTCGCGCCAGGCGAAGAGAATATCACCATCACGCAATTCGAGATGCACGCCGTCGAGGACCTCGGCTTGCTGAAGATCGACTTCCTCGGATTAAAAAACCTGACGATCATCGAGAGCACGATCAACCTCGTGAAAGAGCTCCACGGCACGGTGATCGATATTTCCCATATCCCGCTCGATGACAAAAAAACGTTCGAGCTGCTCCAGCGGGGCGATACCACTTCCATTTTCCAATTTGAGTCGAGTGGCATGCGGCGCTATATGAAAGATATCAAGCCGACGCAGATCGACGATCTGATCGCGCTCGTTGCGCTCTTCCGGCCAGGCCCGATGGAACTTATCCCCACGTATATCGCGCGCAAACAAGGCAAAGAAGTCGTCCACTACATCCATCCGCTCATGGAGGAAACACTTAAAAACACCTACGGCGTCATCGTCTACCAAGAACAGGTGATGGACCTCGCAACGAAGCTCGCCGGACTCACGCGCGGTGAGGGCTATCTTTTAGTCAAAGCGGTGGGAAAGAAGATCAAATCATTGCTCGACGAACAGAAGGAGAAGTTCATTAACGGATGCCTTAAGAATAACATTCCCAAGAAGGTCGCCGACCAGGCATGGGAGCTCATCGAGCCGTTCGCCAGGTACGGCTTCAACCGTGCCCACTCCGCGTGCTACGCCATGATCGGATATCGCACCGCATACCTCAAAGCCAACTATCCGGAGGAGTTCACCGCCGCGGTGCTCAACGCGGAAATGAACGACATCGAGCGCATCTCGTTCCTCATTCAGGAGGCAAAGGCCGCGGGCGTCACGATCCTCCCGCCGGACGTGAACCGCAGCTCCATCAACTTCACCCCGGAAGGGCCGCACATCCGCTTCGGGCTGCTGGCCATCAAGAACGTCGGTTCCGAGATCGCGCGCGCGATTATAGAGGAACGCGCCCGCGGCGGCCCGTTCGAGACGTTTGAAAATTTTCTGAGCCGCATCCAACACAAGGATCTCAATAAGAAATCCCTTGAGTCGCTCGCAAAAAGCGGCGCGTTCGATTCGCTGAATATGGAGCGGAAACAGATCCTGGAGAACATGGACGAGATCCTGCGCTTCGTGAACGCGCTGAAGCGTGGCGGAGCGAACCAGGCGAACTCGCTCTTCGGCTCTTCCATGAGCGCGCCGACGATCACGCTCAAGCTCAAACCCGCCGCGCCGGCCACGAGCGGCGAGAAGCTGATCTGGGAAAAGGAGCTGATCGGATTCTTCATCTCCGCGCATCCGATGATGAACTTCGCCTCGACGATCGAACACTACAAGTGCAAGCCGATCAGCGAGGTCGCCGCGATGACGGACGAGAAGAAGATCGTCCGCACCGCCGGCCTCGTTTCAAAAGTAAAGAAGATATTCACGAAGAGCGGCCAGCCGATGATCTTTGCCACGATTGAGGACAATGCTTCCGGCCAATCCATCGAGGTGGTGGTATTCAATAGCGTGCTCGAAAAGACCTCAGCGGCATGGGTGGAGAACGCGTGCGTCATTGTGGACGGCCGCGTGTCGCACCGTGACGGTGAAACGAAACTGCTCTGCGAGAACGCGAAGAAGTTGGAGTAGCCAAAACAGAATATTTTTGGTAAAATCACGGCGGTTGATTTGAAATGTACCAAAATCCCCCTTTGGAGATGTACGGTGAAAAAATGGAAATCAAGTACGGCGAAAGAAGACGGACCCCGACCAAGTCAACGCGACGCCATGCGCGATGCGGGATCGCTCAGTGAAGCGGAAAATATTCCACACCGGCGAACCCCTGATATGGAAATCGGGGAGAAAGGCGAAAGGCGGCTTGCTGAAGCGCTCCTCCCGCTGATCCTCACCCCACTTGAATGTGAAGTGATCGAAGGATATCTCGATGGGTTCTCCCGACGAGCCATCGCGGAAAAGTTGGAGATAAGCATCGCGGATGTGGTAGAGATCAAAAATACTGCGTTCGAAAAGATCAAAGAACAGTTCCCCGCCGTTCTGCAAGATTACGAAAGGCGTCTGTTCGACCAACTTTCAAAAAATCCACGCCGAAAAATCACGTAGCCGTCTCCTATACCACGTCACCGTCCGCCTTATGGTTCGGTGGCGTTTTTTTATCTCTTCGGCCGCATCAGCGGGAAGAACACCGTCTCGCGTATCGGCTTGTCCATCAACACCGCGAACAGCCGCTCGGAGATGCCGAATCCCCCCGCAGGCGGCATGCCGTACTGCAACGCCTCCAAAAAATCCTCATCAAGATACTGCGCCTCGGCGTCCCCCGCCGCGCGCAGCTTCATCTGCTCCTCGAACCGCGCGCGCTGGTCGTCCGGATCGTTGAGTTCCGAAAATCCCTTGCCAAGCTCCGTGCCGCACGCGACGATCTGGAACCGCTCCACGACGCCCGGCTTCGCCGGATGGCGCTTGGCGAGCGGCTCGATCTCCACTGGCGGGTCGATCAGGAAACATGGCTGAATGAGCGACGGACGCACGGTCTTTTTGAAAATGAGATCGATGAGCCGGCCCTTGCCCGCGTTCTTTTCAACTTCGAGCTTTAATTCTTTTGCCTTCTTTAAGAGTTCCGCATGGCTCGCCGCGATCGGGATCGAGATCGTTCGCTTCCTTGAATGCCTCCACGTAATCCACGGTCGGCCATTGCTTTGACCAATCGATCTTCGCACCGCCGAATTCCGTCACGAGGCCACCGCACGTTTTCTCGATCACCTCTTTATAGGTCTTCTCCGTCAGCTTCATCACGTCGTGATAATCGCTGTACGCCCAATAGAATTCGAGCTGGGTATAATCCTGGAGATGTTCGCGATCGATGCCTTCGTTGCGGAAGATGCGCCCGATCTCGAACACTTTATCGTATCCGCCGACAAGCAAACGCTTGAGCGGCAACTCGAGCGAGATGCGCAGATAAAAATCCGTCATCGAGCGCGTTGTGATGCGTGCGGAACGGCTCCGCCTCGGCGCCGCCCGGCAAGTTCTCAAGCACCGGCGTTTCCACTTCCAAAAATCCTTCGCGCTTCAGCGCGTTGCGGAACGTTTCCCAAAACATGGTCTTCTTGCGGAACAATTCGCGAAGTTCTTCTCCCGCGATGAGATCAAGGTAACGCTTGCGGAAGCGAATATCGTCATCCTGCAATCCCTCCCACTTATCGGGCAACGGCAGGAGTGCTCTTGCCACCAAACTGCAGCTCATGCGCCTCCAAACTTTTCTCGCCGCGCTTCGTGGCAAAAAGCGGCCCGGTGACGGAAATGAAATCGCCCATATCGAGCACCGAACGCCAAAAAGCGAGGTCCGTGAGCGCGTCCTCTTTTAATACCACCTGGATCTTTCCTGACTCGTCCTCAATGTCGGCGAAGATGATCTTGCCCTGGTCACGCAGGCTGCGCACGCGGCCCGCAAGCGAGACCTTCTCACCCGACGCCGCGATCGCCTCGAATTCCGCCGAGCGCGTGCGCGATCGCGAACGAGCGCTTCACCCGCGCCGGATACGGATCGATGCCGGCCGCCTTTATGGCGTCCAGCTTCTTCCGCCGCTCCGCGATGATGTCCTCTAGCATTTCTTTATCATAACAAAAAAACACCCTTTCGCCGAACGGTCATCTGCCTCACGGCGAAGAGGTGTTTTTTGCTTCTACTCGATCTTCAAAATCTCATACGTCATGACGCCCGCCGGCGTCGTGACCGGGATCTTATCCCCTACCTTGTGCTTCAAGAATGCTTTGCCCAAAGGCGATTCATCGGAGATCTTTCCTTCCTCTGGCTTCGCCTCATATTTACCGACGAGGGTATAGACCGACGTCTTGTCTCCTTTCTTGATCGTGATCACGGAACCAACCTCTATTGTGCCATTGCTCGCCCCGTTCTTCTCTATAACCACAGCGTCCTTTAATAGGTCTTCCAACTCAAAGATGCGTGTCTCCACGTTTGCCTGTTCATCCCGCGCTTCCGCGTATTCGGAATTCTCCGAAAGGTCGCCGTACTCTTTTGCCTGCTTCAACCGCTGAGCGACCTCGTTGCGCCGGATGTTTTTCAGATTTTCGAGCTCTGCCTTGAACTCCTCGAGGCGCTCTTTCGTCAAATATTGCTTGGTCATCAGTTAATAATAGCCGCTCGGATAGCGGTTATGTTGCGTTAATTGCGTTGTTTTATGGGAGGACTAGGGTTTCAGGTCGTATTGACCTCTCCACAACCTCCAACGAATTGTACACGTTTCGGCCAAAAATTGCAACCCGCCGGAAAACTTAACGTGCGAACGGGCGTCGTTCACCCAATGGACCGGCACTTCCTTGACCCGGAAACCCAGCCGTATCGCGAGCGCGAGCGTTTCCACGTCAAATCCCCATCCCGAGGTCTTTGAGCGCATGAATATCTTTTCCGCCGCATCGGCGGTATATGCCTTGAAACCGCACTGCGTGTCCCAGATGCCCGGCAGGAGGAACAGTTGGACGAGCAGGTTAAGCGCCTTGCCGATCAGCTGCCGATAGAGCGGTTCCGGCGGATCGAGCTTCGCGCCCGAGATGGCGCGCGAGCCGATCACGACGCCAAAGCCGTCTTTGAAGAGTGGGATCATCTTTTCGAACTGATCGATGGTCGTGGAATTGTCCGCGTCGGTAAAAAGCCGGATGTTTCCCGTCGCGAGCAGCATCCCCTGCTTCACCGCGCCGCCCTTGCCGACATTGTCCTTAAGATCGATCAGCTTGAGATTCTTCACCATCTTCGCCATGTTCCGCACGACCGACGCGGTGCCGTCCTTCGAGCCGTCATTCACCACCAGGATCTCATACGAGTAATCAACGCCGCTCAGGCGCTTGTCCATGTCGATCAGCGTCTTCGGGATCCGCTCCTCTTCGTTGTACGCGGGAATAATGATGGATACATAGGGCTGCGCCATTCCAAATATGTATATCACGCCCTTCGTGAGTATCATCGGACCGGTTTCCGTGATCGCCACCGTGTGCTCAAAGTGCGCCGCCCACGAGTGATCGGCGGTGCCATAGCTCTCGTCCAAGAGCTGCACGATCGCGCCGCCGCCGACCGCGACCATCGGCTCGATCGCGATCACCATGCCGGGCCGCAGCTTCATGCCGGTGCCCCGGTCGCCATAGTTGAACACGGTCGGCTCCTCGTGAAGCTCCCGGCCGATGCCATGCCCGGTCAGCCCGTCCGCGATAGAAAACTTGTTTTTGCGCGCCACGCGCTCGATCGCGTAGCCCACGTCGCCAAGCGTCTTGCCCGGCCGCGCCGCCTTTGATGCCCGCGTAGAGCGACTCCTCCGTGACGGCCATCAGCTTCTTCGCCTCCGCGCTCACACGCCCCACGGCAACGGTGATCGCCGCATCGAGATAAAATCCCTCGTGCTTCAAGCCAAGATCAAGCTTGATGATATCCCCCTCCAGTAAAATATATTTTGAAGGCTGGCCATGCACGACAACGTTGTTCACCGAAGCGCACAGCGTATAGGGATAGGCGTGGCGCGCGCCTTCCGGGCGATAGTTCAAAAACGCCGGCGTATCGCCGCCGTCCACGATGAGTTTGCGGGCGATGCGGTCGAGCGCGAGCGTCGTCACTCCCGGGCGCACCTCGGCCTTCAGGTGCTGCAACACGGCGCCAAGGCGCTGTCCGCCTTCCGCCATGATTGTAATTTCCTGCGGGGTTCGTAATTCCATGTTATTTTGCCAAATGATGCCGGATGATGAGCTTCGATCTTTTTTTCCACTGCGGCCTCGGTGCCCATCCCCGATATCGTCTTAACGGTATATCGTTCGCCAAAAAAGGCAACCACGCGCGTGATCTGTTCCTTATAATATTTTTGGCGATTATGAAGCGCGCGCATATTGTCATCGTCGCGCCTGCGCTTCCCCGCGCGCTTAAGCATCTCGCGGGTCGGTATCGTCAAATAGATGACGAGCGGGTCGCGGCGCTTCGCGCGAGCAAGCTCTCGGGCGACCAGCTTCGCCTCGTTGATCATCTTTGGAGTACCGTTGAAGAGGATACCTTTGCGCGCGGGCACCGCCGCGATCACGCGCTTGAAGATGCCCCGTACGACCGCAGTGGGCGTAAGCTTCCCTATCGCCGTCGTCTTCGCGTAATCGAAGCGCGCGCGCGCGGCGGGCTTCCGCACCTCGCGTCCCATGTCGAGATCGTAGAGACAATAACTCTTCGCGAGGCGGGCGGCCTGCGTCCCCTTGCCCGAGGCGGGATCGCCAAGGAGGATGAGGTTGAAGGGCTTTTGCGCCGGCGCTCGCTTCATGATCGTCACTCGGCGCCCAGGGCCTTATTGATGCTCGCGGCGATCGCATCCGGCGTCGGCGTGCCGTCGATCGTGATGAACTTCGTCTCGGCCTTCAGATAATCCATCGTGGGCGTTATCGCTTCGTCGTAATCGCGGAAGCGCTGCGCGATCGCTTCGGGCGTATCGTCCACCCGGGATTCTTTTTGCGCGCGCAGGAGAAGGCGTTGCACGCACACGTCCCGCGGCACATCGATGAATATCGTCGCCATCTTATCCATGCCCATGCTCTTTCAAATATCCTATAAGGAACTGCCCCTGCCCGAGCCGCCGCGGGACGCCGTCAAAGACGATCCCCTTTTGCGGCAGGAGCGATGGCAGCTGGTCATTCAGCACCTCTATGATGAGCTCGTCCGAAAGCAACGCGCCGCGCTCCATCGACGCTATCTTTTCGGCCAACGGCGTGCCGCTCGCGCGGATCGCGCGCAAGGTTCCCCCCATCTCCCAAAACAAAAAACCGAGCTTGTCCGCCAGTCTTTTTCCCTGCGTCCCCTTGCCCGATCCCTGCGGCCCGGCAACGAAAATCACTTTGTAGTCCATTGATAGTGTATCATAGCAATGATTTTCCGAAAATCCAAATATTAAAAATTTGTTAAATAAGATTTGACGAGAATGGTAACTGAGTTATTATAAAACGATGCTCGCGGGGCGGTTAAGTCCCTATCGACGTTATAAGGTTGATGACGCTGCTAAAGATCAATTAGATTTTTTTTTGAGAAAATCCTCAATATTCTTTCTATGAATTTCACTTTTTCTTAGATTGCATTTGGGTATTCCATCCGCGATGATGGAGCTCTTCTTGTTTACTCGTAGACATTTCTTTGTTTTAGAACTATCAAGATGCCACCATCGCCTATAACCTTCTTAAAGCTGAAATTTGACCTTCTTAAATGATTTGACGGGGACGGTCTTGATTTCTCCACCGAAAATCATTTATAGTGTAGCCAGCACCGTGCTCTCGGTGTGGCCATATGACTGTCCGCGACATTCAAAACATGCAAAGAGTTTTTTATGTCGGAATCCCAACCCCAACGCGCCTGTTCAGCCCGAATCAACTGGCGACCCTACTTCTTCGCCTTAAGGAACATGATGCGGATGGTCGACCGCTTCGCGAAGCGCGAGCCGCCCGCGAGAACGATGTTCTCCCCTGCCACGAAAATTTCAAGTGGCTCCGACCTCCAAAGCGTTAGCGCGCGCAATCCATAAATCCAAAAGCCGGCAGGGATTATCCCTCCGGCCTTTTTCTTTTACTATCTTTTTATCACTGGCATCGAATAAAATATCCTCCTTTTGAAAGGTGTCTCGGAAGCGCGAAGGCGCTGAGAGCCAAGGCGCGCACTCAGTAGAGTGCGACGCCGTCCTTTCAAAAGGAGGATATTTTATTCGATCCCCTCATACTCCCGCACCGTCAGCTGCGAATCCACCTGCCGCATCGTCTCGAGCGCCACGGCGACGACGATCAGCAGCGCCGTGCCGCTGATCGTGACGACGGAGATCCCCGTGAAGGATTGGACGATGATCGGAAGGATAGCGATGATGCCGAGGAATGTCGCGCCAAAGAGCGTGATGCGGTTCACGATGCCTTTGAAAAACTTCTCCGTGTTCTCGCCCGGGCGGATGCCCGGCACGAATCCCCCGCTCTGCTGGAGATTCTTCGCCACCTCCTCCGGATTGAATGTGATTGCGGTATAGAAATAGGTGAAGATGAATACGAGCAGGAAATAGAACACCCCATAATAGAGCTGGTTCGCCACGAAGCCCTGTGCGAAGTTACTGATCTTAAGCCCCCACGTCGGCGAGATGAGCACAACGACCTGCGCGAAAAATTGTGGGAAGAGCAGCACGGAGATCGCGAAGATGAGCGGAATCATGCCCGCCTGGTTCACTTTGAGCGGCAGATAACTTTGCGCCCCACCGTACATCTTGGTGCCCCGGACTCGCCGGGCATAGGCAACCGGTATTTTTCGCTCACCCTCGTTCAAATACACAATGCCCGCGATGAGCAGGAGTCCCACGATGAGGAAGCCGATGTAAGAGGTGAGCAGCTGGGTGGTATAGGACGCGAATGCCAAGCCCACGGCAGACGGGATGCGGCTGATGATACCCGCCAAGATGATGAGCGAAATGCCGTTCCCCACTTTCTCCTCGGTGATCAGCTCGCCGAGCCACAGCGCGATCATCGAACCGCACGTGATCACGATGACGTTGCGGATGAGGTCGAACGCGTCAGGTCGCGGGATGACGCCCTGCGACATGAGCAAGCTGAGGAATCCGTACGACTGCACGAACGCGAACGGCACGGTGAGCAGGCGCGAATACTGATTGAACTTCGCCTGCCCGCGCGCGCCTTCCTCGTAATACATCTCTTTCATCTTTGGGAAGATGATCGTCATAAGCTGCATCACGATCGTGGAGGTAATGTATGGACCGACGCCGAGCATCACGACCGAAAGGTTCGCGAGGCCGCCGCCGGAGAAAAAGTTAAGGAATCCGAGCAGCTGGTTGGAGTTGAAATAGTTCTGCAGCGCCTGCGCGTTCACGCCTGGGATCGGGATCGCCGCGAGCACGCGGTACGCGACCAAAAGCCCCAACACGATGAGGATCTTGTTGCGCAATTCTTTTACCTTGAATATCTGTAAAAATCTTTCCATGTCTCTATTTTATATTAAATGGACGGGGGTGGCGAGAAGATGAGCATGTTGCAGTCCTTTGCCGAACTATCATCTCCAGGGAGGCAAAGGACTGCAACATGCTCGTTATTTTACACTACCACCGGCTTTTTCGATTTTTGCCTTAGCGCTTGCCGAAACTTCGAAGCCACTGATGGCGATCGGGAACGTAATCTCGCCGGTACCGAGGATCTTCACTGGGCGCTTATAATCTTTCTTTAACAACTTTACGGTCTTCAAAAGAGTACGATTGACCTCGAGCGGGGCGCCGGCCTTCGCGTGCGCCTTCAGCTTGGTCGAGAGCTGCCCGAGATTGAACACCACCGGCGCGTCCTGCTTTTCCTTGTTGCGGAAACCGCGCATCTTCGGGATCTTCAGGATGATGTCGCGTTCCGCCGGGCGGATGCGGTGTCCCGAACGGGAGCGCTGCCCTTTGACACCGCGGCCGGAATAACTGCCACGCTTGCCGCTGCGGCCGATGCGCTGGAGGAGCTTCTCTCGAATTGGAGTTCGTGCGTGAAGTTTCATGGTAGTGGTCGTTCGGTATTATGCCTTGAGTTTCTTTAATGCCTCGATCGTCGCCATCGCGTTCGTCAACTTGTTTGGCGTGCGGCCAAGGATCTTTGCCGTCGCGTCCTTGATGCCCGCGAACGCGAGCACGAAGCGCACCGAACCGCCGGCGCGGAGACCGTGCCCCTTGCTGGCCGGCTTGATCATCACTTTGGCGGCGCTGTACTTTGCGTTCACCTCGTGCGCGATCGTGCGCCCGTCCTTCAAGCTCACTACGAGCAAATGCTTCTTGGCGTCGGTCTTCGCCTTAGCGACCGCCTGTTGAACGTCCAGGCCCTTCGCCACGCCGATGCCGACGCGGCCGCGCTCGTCGCCGATCACGATCGTGACGCGGAAACGGAAGCGCTTGCCACCGGCAACGACGCGGGTGACGCGGCGGTTATCGAGCACGCGCTCCTTGAATTCTTCGCGCACCACGGGGCGATCGCGGTTCGGGCGGCGGTTGAACGTTCTTGGGGATGATGTTTGTTCTGCCATGGTGGTTATAATAGGGTCGTTAAATAGTGAGGCCTCCTTTCTTTGCGCCATCGACGAAGCTCTTTACGCGGCCGTGGAACTTGTACGAGCGGCGATCGAACACCGCGGACTTGATCCCTTTCTCGGTCGCTTTCTTGCCGATCATCTCGCCAACCAATCCCGCGCTTGCGGTCTTGGTCATCTTTCCGCTTTGCCCTTTCCAAGGTAAAACTCGAAGCGGAAAGTAGTGTGTTCCCTTTCACGTCATCCACGAGCTGCGCGTAAAAATAGCGATTACTGCGACGCACGGTGAGGCGCGGGCGCGCGGCGGTGCCCGAAATCACCGCGCGGGTGCGGGCGACGCGGCGCATTCTTTTCTGATTGAGTTTCTTGATGGTTTTCATGGAAATAAATAGATAGAGGTGGCGATTATGCGGCGGTGGCGCCCGCTTTCTTGCCAACCTTTCTGCGGATGACCTCGCCCTGGTAGTGGATGCCCTTGCCTTTGTATGGCTCCGGCTTCTTCTGCGCGCGGATATCCGCGGCCACCTGGCCGACGGCGTCCTTATCGATGCCCGTCACTTTGATGGTGTTCTTGTCCACGGCGACCGTAACGGTGTCCGGAATCGGCATGCGTACCGGCAGCGCATATCCCAAGAAGAGCACGAGCTCTTTTCCTTCAATGGAGACACGGTAGCCGACACCCTCCAGTTCAAGGACTTTTGTGAAACCGGTCGTCACGCCCTCGATCGCGTTCTTCGCGAGCGACCAGACGGTTCCCTGGAGCGCGGTCGTCTGCATGTCCTTCGTGGTGGTCACCCAAAAGTTAGTGCCTTCGGTCTTCACCTCCACGCCCGTGGGAAGCGTGATCGTGAGCTCACCTTTCGGACCCTTGATCGTCAACACATCGCCGCTCTGGACGAGGGTCGCACCGGCGGTGATCGCGATAGGTTTTTTAATAAGTCGGCTCATGGGATAAAAATTACGGTTACCAAATTTCAAAAAGATATTCCCCGCCGACCTTCTGCTTTTTCGCCTCGGCGCCGGTCATGATGCCTTTTGAAGTGGAGAGCATGGAAAGCCCGTGACCCTGCTTGATCGTCGGCAGGCTGCGGTAGTCGGCATACGTGTGACGGCTCGGCTTGCTCATGATCTTGAAGTCGTTCACCGCGGCCTCTTTGTTCTTGTATGCGAGGCGCACCGCAATGACGTTCCGTTTACCGAGAACTTCCTTTTCCGCGCTCTTGATATAACCGTGTTCCACAAGTTTCGTGAGAATCGCAAAATCCATCTTCGAGAACGGGAAGTTTATCTTATCTTTCTTTGCCCGTGTGGCATTTTTAAGTTCGGAAAGGATGTTGTAGTGCATGGAATGTTCTTAGCGCAATAATATTACCAGCTGGCCTTTTTTATTCCCGGGATCTGTTGTGCAGTCGCCATCTCGCGGAAGCAGATGCGGCACAATCCGAAGTCGCGCATATAGCCGCGCTTGCGGCCGCAGCGGAAACAGCGCCGCACGATGCGGGTGGAATACTTTGGTCGCTTTTTGCTTCGCGCGATGACGGATTCTTTTGCCATACTATTTGCTCTTCTTCTTACCCCGCTTCCCCTTCGGCGCCGGCGCGTCTTTCTTCATCGGCACGCCGAACGCGGCGAATTTCTCCACCGACGTATCGTGGTTGCGCACTTTGGGCACCACGCTCACACCGAGCGAGAACGACACCGGCGACTTCTCCGGCGAGATCTCCGGGAACACCAGGTGGTCGCGGACGCCCACATTAAGGGTGCCGCCCTGGTCGATCGCGGAATGTTCCAACCCGGCAAAGTCCCGGACGCGAGGTAACACTATTGTAATCAAACGCTCGAAAAAATCAACCGCTTTCTCGCGCCGGAGCGTGACGCGGAGCCCGACGATCTGTCCTTCGCGAAGCTTAAATCCCGCGATGGATTCCTTCGCTTTGCGCACCTGCGGCTGCTGACCCGTGACGGCGGCGATGTCGCGCATCACTTGCGGCAGAACTTTTTCCTCAAAGTTCGGCTGCTGGCCGAGGCGGCCGACACCCGCGTCAATGACGACCTTCTCGACGAAGGCGCGCATCGCTTTTCTATCCGTATGTGTTTTTTTGGTTTCAGCCATGGTAGTTCTTGGGGTTATGAAAGTATTGCCTGACACTTTTTGCAGTAGCGGACCTTGCGACTGCCTTCCACGCGGCCCCCGATGCGGGTCGGTGATTTGCAGTTCGGGCAGATGATCATCACTTTAGACGCGGCGAGGGGGCGCGAAACCGCGACGATCTGGCCTTTCTCTCCCTGCTTGCGCGGCTTGGAACGCTTTTTGAAGACGTTCAATCCGTCGATCATGATGCGATCGTCCTCCGGGAACGCCTTCAAAACCACGCCGGTCCTGCCGCGGTCCTTTCCCGATAATATCTTTACGTTGTCGCCTTTCTTGAGTTTCATGAAAATAGTATTTTACAATATTGTCCTAAACAATTTCCTCCGCCATCGTCATCAATTTTTCGTTGCCTTTCTCTTTGAGCTCGCGCGGGAGCGGGCCGAAGATGCGGGTCGCCACCGGCTCCTTCTTCGCATCGATCAAGATGACGGCGTTCTCGTCGAAGCGGACATAGGTGCCGTCCTTCCGGCGCAACGCGCTCTTCGTGCGGACCACCATCACTTTGACCACATCTTTCTTCTTGACCGTCTTGCGCGGCTCCGCGCTCTGCACGGACGCCACGATGACATCGCCCACGCCGGCGTAGCGGTGATGGGTGCCGCCGAGGATGCGGAAACACCGCACCACCTTGGCACCGCTGTTATCCGCAACTTTGATCACTGATCGTTCTTGTATCATGCCAAAAAAATAATAGTTAGTTATGCGATCTTATTGATGATCGTCCAGCGCTTTTCGCGCGAGAGCGGGCGGGATTCCTCGATCGTCACCTTGTCCCCCGTCTTGTACTCGTTGTTCTCGTCGTGCGCCTTGAACTTCGTCGTCACCTTGTAGTACTTGAGGTACTTCGGATGCTTCTTCAAGCTCGCGACCGCGACCACGCGCGTCTTCGTCATCTTGTCCGAGACGACGACGCCGATGATCTTCCGCTTTTTCACTTGTTCGTTATTTTTGGTCATGGGTTTGGATATGGATGAACGTCTTCGCCCGCGCGATGCGCTTGCGGGTCTGATGCAGCTCGTTCACGTTCTTTACTTTTCCGGCAGCGAGGTCGAACCGCAACGTGCGGAGTTTTTCGCCGCTCTCGCGGACGATACGCTCGAGCTCGCCGAGCGGCTTCTGCTTCATTTCCTGGATCTCTTTCTTTTTCATGTTCGTATAATGAGATTATTTGACCATGATGCGGGTTTTTACCGGAAGCTTGAACGACGCAAGACGCAACGCCTCTTTGGCGCGCACGAGCGTCACCCCATCGATCTCGAAAAGCACACGGCCCGGCTTTACCGGAAACACATAGTGATCAACGGAACCTTTTCCGCCTCCGAGCGTCTTTTCCGGCGCCTGGAGCGTGATCGGCTTGTCGGGGAAAATACGGATCCAAAGCCGGCCGTCGCGCTTTAAATAGTTAGTGATCGTCTTGCGCGCCGCTTCGATCTGACGGGAGTTCACCCATGCCGCTTCCGTGGACTTGAGGCCGTATGAGCCGTAGCTCAACGTAAGCCCGCGCGTTTCAACCATCCGCTTTCGGGAGCGTCCTTTCTGCCACTTGCGATGTTTTACTTTCTTAGGAAGAAGCATGGTACGTATTAATAGTTGGATGACGGTGCGCCACGGCGGCCGCCCGAACTGGAAGATGCGCGGGTGCGACTTGCCTCTTCCTCCTCTTGTTTGGTCTTCTTGGCAAACACCTCTCCTTTATATATCCAGACGCGGATGCCGATCGTGCCGTATGTGGTGAAGGCGGTGGCGGTGCCATAGTCGATGTCGGCGCGGAGCGTCTGCAACGGCAATGATCCTTTTGAAAGATGTTCGTTGCGCGCGATCTCGTTGCCGTCGAGACGGCCCTTCATTAAGATCTTCGCACCCTTCACGTCGCGATTCTGTAATATCTGCTCCAAATATTTCTTCATGGTGCGGCGGAAGCGAATGCGCTTCTCCAGATCCCACGCGATCTGTTGTGCAGTGTAACGGGCGGAAACATCGGAGCGCTTCAACTCCTCCACATTCAAACTGAGCGCAACTTTGGAGCGCGTCTTGCGCACTTTCATCAGCGCGTCAACGATGGCCTTGTTGAGATCCTCCATGCCTTTGCCACCACGGCCGATGATGAGTCCCGGGCGGGCGGCGCGGATGAACACGCGCAGATTTCCCTGCGTACGCTCGATCTCGATCGCGGCGACGCCGGCGAGCGCGATGCGCTTGTTGATCGTGTTGCGGATCGCTTCATCCTCTTCGAGGAACTTCGCGTAGCCGCCTTTAAGGAACCAGCGCACCGGCCAGCCCTTCGATACTCCCAAGCGATATGAATTTGGATTGATCTTTTGTCCCATAGTATTATTCGCCCACTACTTTACGGCCAAAGCGGCGCTTCCAGAATCCCGGTGTCTGTTTGGACTTCGGCTGCTCTACCGTCGCGGCCTTCGGCTTCTTGTTCTTCGTGCGCGGCGATTCGCCCGGCGGAAGCTTCGCCTTCTTCGGCGGGACGATCGTAAAGCGCGACTTCAAGTTCTCGTTCACGCCCAAGACGAGCGTCACGTGGCTCATCTTTTTCTGGATCGGCGATGCGCTGCCGCGGGCGCGAGGAAGCATCCGCTTCAGCATCGGTCCGCCGTCAACGCGCACGCTTGATACGAAAAGGTGTTCAACATTGCCAACCTTGTTGTTTTTAGCATTCGCGACGGCCGAACGCAAGAGTTTCAGCAACGGCTTCGACGGACGACGCGTCTGCACGAGCAACTGCGCCTCGGCCTCGTTCACCGGCAATCCTTTGATGAGGTCTCCAACGCTGCGCACCTTGCGGGGTGCCATGCGGAGGAAACTTATTTTTGCCGAGTATTCAGTAGCCATTGTGATTATTTCTTAGCAGGGGCTGGTTTAGCGGGAGCGGCGGTCGCGGCTTTGCCCGCTTCAAGCTCCTTCTGCATCTTTCCGCCGTGGCGGATGAACTTGCGCGTCGGCGAGAACTCGCCCAAGCGATGGCCCACCATCTCTTCCGTCACGCGCACTTCAACGTGTGTGCGGCCGTTATGAACGCCGAACACGTGTCCCACGAATTCCGGTGCGATCTCCGAAGCGCGCGACCACGTTTTGATGACCGTGCCGCTGCCGGATTTGGTATTCGAAACCTTCTTCATGAGCTTTGGATCGACGAACGGTCCTTTTTTGAGTGAACGTGACATGGTAGTAAGTGTGGGAGTAATTATACAAAACTATTTGTTATTGCGATTACGGATGCCGACGCGCCGCTTGACGATGAATTGGCTCGACCGCTTCTTCTTGTTGCGCGTCTTGTGACCGCCGGTGACCTTGCCCCACATGGTCTTCGGCTTGCGGGTACCGCGCGGCTGTGCGCCTTCGCCACCTCCGTACGGATGATCAACCGGGTTCATAGCGCTGCCGCGGACCGTCGGGCGGATGCCCATCCAGCGCGAGCGGCCGGCCTTGCCGAAGTTCACAAGGTTCCATTCCGAGTTCGATACCTGGCCGAGCGACGCGAGTCCGGTCCAAAGCACGCGGCGCACCTCGCCCGAGTTGAGCTTGAGGTCGGTGTAGCCGTCTGCATTGGCGAGGACTTCGGCGTACGCGCCGGCGGAACGGGCGAGGACGCCACCCTGTCCCGGCGCCATCTCAATATTATGGACCTGCTGGCCCACCGGGATGTTCCGGAGCTGCATGCGATTGCCGTTCTTGAACGGCGCCGCTTCCGCCGTCACGATCTCATCCCGCGCCTTCAACTTTTCCGGCGCCAAGAATATAGGTGCGAGACCATCGGCATACTTTACGAGCGCGATGAACGCGGTGCGATACGGATCGTATTCGATCGTCTCAACGATCGCTTTGGAGTTCATGCGGTTCTGCTTGAAGTCGATCACGCGATAGAGCTTCTTGTTGCCGCCGCCCTGGTGGCGAACGGTGATGCGGCCCTGCGAGTTGCGGCCGGAGTGGGACTTCAAGCGCACCACGAGCGGTTTGTAAGGACGCGCGCCTTTCGTGAGCGAGCTGTAGTCCGAGATGTCATTTTGCGCCGCGAAGCGCTTGTGGGCTTGTAAGATTTCATTATCTTGGCATTAGTTCAAATCTATCTTTTGTCCCTCTTTAATAGTGACGATCGCCTTGCGGTATCCGTCGGTCTTGCCTTTGATCCCGCGGCCGGACTTTTTGGTCTTGCCCGCGCGATTCAAAATGTTGACCGCAAGCACATCAACTTTATAGAGCGCGTGGATCGCCTTCTTGACCTCCGGCTTCGTCGCCCCGGATTTTACCAAAAAAACGTACTGATTGGAAGATGTCAGCATCGTCGCCTTTTCGGTGATCCACGGCTTTTTGATGAGAAGATGGTCGGTCATGTCGGTGTCGTTATATCTTGTAGTGTTTTTCGATCGTCGCGACGGCATCCTTATCAAGGAAAAGATTCTTGTGGTTCATGATGTCGTAAATATTGAGCGAGCCCGCCTCGATCGTCTTCGTCTTCTGAAGATTGCTCGTCGCGCGGAAAAGATTCTTGTTCGCTGTTGTCGGACACCAAAAGCACGTCAAAGCGCTTATCGCCTTTCTTTGGCGAAAGCACCATCTTCAACGCCGTCGCGACAGTCTTTGTTTTCGGCGCCGCTATCATAAGGGTGTCGAACACTTTGATCTCACCGTCTTTGGCCTTCTTGGAAAGCACGGAAAAGAGCGCGACGCGCTTCATCTTCTTGTTCACTTTCTGCGAATAGTCCCGGTCGTTGCGGGGTCCATGCGCTTTTCCGCCGCCCACCCAGATGGGAGACCGTGTGGAGCCGTGACGCGCGCGCCCGGTTCCTTTCTGCCTCCATGGCTTCTTGCCGCCGCCGCGCACCTCGCTGCGATCCTTCACGTGCGCCCACGGCGCGCGCGCGTTCGCGAGCTGCGCTTCCAACACTTGCTGAACGAGCGTCGGGCTCCACTTCGCGCCGAAAACCGCCGAAGGCAATTCCACCGTTCCCACCACTTCGTTCTTCAAATTATAGACGTCGGCTTTCATGGCTCTATAGTATTATTTCGATTTCGTTGTTGAAATTTCCAAAAGTCCGCCGCGATTGCCCGGCACCGCGCCACGCAAGAATATCAAATTGTTCTCTTTATCGATCGCCGCGATCACAAGATTCTTGATCGTCACGCGCTCCACACCCATGTGTCCCGCCATGCGGCGGCCCGGCACAACGCGCTGGAATGCGGTGGAACCGATGGAACCCGCGTGGCGATGACGATTTTTCTGGCCGTGCGTCTTCGGGCCGCCGCGGAAATTGTAACGCTTGACGACGCCCGCGAATCCGCGTCCCTTCGTGATACCGCTCACGCGCACCTTGTCGCCTTCGGTAAAGGAATCAACGCCGATCGCGTCATCAATTTTTAATGTTGAAACATCCACCTTTTGGTTCGGGCGATCCTTGAACTCACGCTTTTTCTTGCCCAACGTCAACTGGACGGCCTCATAGCCATCCCGCTCGGCGGTGCGCACGACGGAAACCTTGTTCGGTTCCGCGTGGACAACAGTGACCGGAACGACTTTGCCGTCCTTCCAGATCTGCGTCATTTTCAGTTTTTTGCCTAATATGTATGACATTTTCTTGATCGTCCGCCCTTTCTTGAAGGTGCGGCTTTGAATGCGCACTTCGCGGAATCCAGTAAAAATTAATTAACTCCGGCTTTTATCCCGGAGCTTTTAGCACAATCAACCGACCTACCCCGCTTTTAAGCGGGATTCAGAGAAAACGGCAACCGTTTTTCTGCGCCTCGGCGAACCGGGGCAAAAGTGATGGAATATTGCATAAAAACTATCCGAGCAAACCTTGTGAACGATTATAGCAAAAGGGCTTGTAATGTCAAATGGGGAATCGATTGGATAACTTTAGATCACTCCTTTGAGCATTTGTCCCACTAATTGTTCAAACGAAATACCCACGGCCTTGGCAGCTTTGGGCAATAAGCTGTGCGGGGTAAGGCCAACGCCGCCGGGAGTATTCGTCTCAAGGATATAAATTTTCTCATCTTGCACGATCGCGTCGGTCCGGGAATAACTTCCCAACTTAAGGTCGCGATGAATTTCCCGCAGCGCAATCCTTTGAGCTTCCTTCTGCTTTTCTTTGCTCAAAGACGGGGCAAACGGGATATCTCTGGTCTTTCCGGAATACTTGTTTTTATAATCGAACCAGGAGTTTTCCGGAGGGATCGTCTCCATAACAGGAAGCACTTTCCCAAGAAGTACCTCCATCGTGATCTCTGCGCCATCGATCAACTTTTCCACAAATAATCAATCGGGCAGCATCAAGATGTTTTTCACTCTCGCACCCGATAGATCTTTTTTTGAATAGAGGAGGGCAACCTCAAGGGAAGATCCGCCGTTCGCCGCTTTTAACACACAGGGAAAGCCGAATCGCTCGATATCTTTTTTGGTTTTGATGGCTCTCCACTCCGCAGTGGGAATGCGTTTCTTATCGCAATATTTTTTGAAAAGAATTTTATTAAAAGCGATCTTGGCGCCTTTGGGATCGATCCAACAGAAACGCACCTTGGCCGCGCGGAGAAAAGCATAGAGCGTCCCGTCCTCCCCTTCTTTCCCATGCATGACCGGAAAGACGATGTCAAAATCGGTAAGCAGCTTCTTCAGCTCCTTATATCCTTTCCTAAAATCAAAGACTGTCACCGTATGGCCATTCTTGCGCAACGCTTTCGCGACCATCCCGGCCGAGATCAAGGATATCTTCCGCTCGGAAGAATTCCCGCCGGTAATAATGAGAATGTTCATAAGTTTATGGATCCAAATAAAGCGTGGTCCTGACCAGTGGCGTGTGCCCAATAGCGATCGCCATAAGACCAATGCCACCATTCGGTGGGATAATTCACAAATCCGCGCCGGGTCATTGCGTCTATCAGGATGCGCCTGTTCCCTTTTGCTTTATCGGAGATGTTTTCTGCGGCCGTGAAGCAGGCATTATGACTTTCTTCTGGGTTGGTATTTATCGAGGTTCCCAGATCAAGCTCAATGCCATATTCGTCGCATAACGTGAGATCGACGGCGCCGCCCGTAGAATGCGCTGGGACGATCTCCGACGGAGAAACGTATTTACTTGCTTCCCGATAGAGCTCTTTGTCCGACCAATCGGAATGCAATGTTTTCAATTTATTCCAATATTCGTCGAAATATTTTTTTTGCAACGTCAACGGCCGGTATCCTTCGATAATAAGGAACCGGATACCATCGGGAAGATCCCCTTGTGCGTCGAGCAACTTATAGGCAACCGACATGCGGAGGCATGAATAGGGATTGGAGGTACTGCTCTTTCTCCTATCCTTTTTGAGATCGGGAAAATCTTTGAGGTTCGTCAACTTATCACCATTTTCCTTGATCGGTATCGCCAAAACGGCCGGGTCAGTGATAAGGACGATATTACCGACGTCCATAATTACTTCCGGACTTCAATGCTGCCGAAGACGGCGTCGCCGCGGAGGGTAAGGGTGACGGGGCCGTCGCCGCCCGATGCCTGATGGATGTCCACGGTGCCGGCAAAGATGTTCACGGCGGAGCGCACCTTCCAATCCTTCGGGACGGTGATCTCGATGCCGCTAAAGACGGATGAGACCTCGAGGTCGATCGCGGTGGCGTCGGTCTTTGCGCCCGTGAGGTCGATCTCGCCGCCGGAGAAGACCATCACGATCTTTCCTCCTTTAAAGTGCTCGGCGGTATAGCTCTTGTTGAGCGGGCTGAAGACCGCGACCTCGTCCACGAGATCATCGCCGGATTCCATCGTGTCGCCGTGATGATGCCAATGCCAGGAGTCGTGCCACGAACGCCGCGTGATGAGGCGGATGCCGATCACTATCAGTACGATGGCGAAGATAAAATTGAAGAGCGAGATCCCGGTGAGCGCGCTGATCCCGATGAGGATGAGAATGATGCCGACTACGGTCATGGTAATAGTAGCGCCGTTAGTATTGCGGCGGCTGGGCCGTCTGCACCGCCCGGACGACGTTGGGCGAAAGATAGCTCACAAGCGGTGAACCGGCGCGGACGAGGCCGTAGACGATGACGATGATCAGGAACGCGAGTGCAAAGAGGAAGAGAATGAAGCGCGTGAACCAGTGGCGGCCGAGCACCAAGCTCGCGCCCCAGAGGATCAGCAGGATCGGCCAGAACGGGATGATCGCGTGCCAGAAGACGGGCGAAACGTAGCCCATCGTGTACATGAGCGCGAGCACGCCCGCGAGGAGCAGGATCAATCCCCAGAACATGCCGCCGGTGTGATGCTCGTGGCGCCACTCGCTGCGCTGTGCCTTCCATTCCGCGCGGCGCTGCTCGTGCTGGGCGTGATGTTGCTGCCGCCACTCTTCCTTGCGCTTGCGCCAGTCCTCTTTGGTCTCGTCTTTGTGCTTGGCCCAGTCCCCGCTCGTGTCACCGGCCCCGCCGTTCACCTCCGCGCCGAAAATGTGCACGTGCTGATGCGATGGCTGGCCTTTGGCCTTCTCGTTATTCTCCTGCCCTTCCTGCTTATTGTTTTCGTCCATACTCCAATTATACCACTCATACCCTATCTTCAGAAACACCGGTCATCGCTTCTATTTTATCGGTTCGCTCCTTCAAAGAACTAAAACCTTCGAGGCAAAGATCGAACTTGCCTTCAAGTCTGTCCAATTGAACGCCGGTTTTGCGTTGCGACTTCTCCACTCTCTCTATCCTTGCATCTAATTTTTCTACCCTTTTATCCAAATTCCCCACCTTCTCATCTAGATTCCCCAACCTCTCATCTAAGCTCTCTAAAGTAATCTTATTTTGTTTTTTTATCATGTCTCGATTATAAAAACTACAAAAGAAAAGTCAAAAACTTTTTAATGATTTTTTAATTTCCTCCGCGCTCAATGTATATGCACGCACGAACGAATCGTCCACGTGTGCGTAAAGGATACCGCTCTCCTTCCCTTGCTCAACGAACTGACTCGCGAAGGTGATCGTCCGCGCGGCGCTATCCCGGATGAACGGCTCGGGCGAGACCCAATCGATCTTTCCGTTCTCGTAATCGTAAATAAATAGCCCGACCGAGAACATGCCGTACTTGATCTCGTCGCCCACGCGCTGATTCGCTTCGCGGCCGTTGATGACGCCCAACAACTTCCCTTCACCCACATCAACAAAGCTCCGAGGGAATAGCGGGCCCGGCGACGCGTGCCCGCCGATCCATGGAATGTTTTGCTCCTTTGGGTGGAACGCCGTCTCGCCAAATCTCCATCCCGCGCCCATGTCTTCCGCGATTGCGACGCGCACTGTGGAATAGATAAAGTCCTGCTCCAGGACGGACGACTCAACAAGGTTGTAGCGAAACCCCTGTTTGTTGAGCGGCGCGATGGAAACCTCCTTGGCCGCCCCATGAACATGGCCCATAAGGACCGGCATCGTCATTTCCAAAGAATCGAGATCTTTGCCGACCGCATGGCCGAGATGGACCACCCCATGATACTCCGGCGCGGGATCATGGAACGGCATCGTAAAGTAGAGATGCATCAGCCCGCTCTCCTCCTTTATTTCCTCACTATACCATTTTAAGTGATTAAAAAATCATTAAAAACTTTTTGACTTATTCTGCTGATACAGTAAAATTAGAGAACAATTCGGGATTTTCCCTGATCCCCGCGCTTCATACGAAACGCGGGGATTGAACATTTATGGACAGTAGAGTTTTTTAAATCTCTCTCTTATTGTCTCGAATTCAGCATCTTTAATTCGGGCAATATAATTCAATAGTCGAGCCCCGTCAAAAATTCTCGCCTGATTAAGCATTACCGACCCCGCCCTCCCAGCGACACTACAAGCGACATACCAGCTCCCCTCCTTTTTGTGACCAGTAAGCGGTAACCCAAGAAAAGAGCTCTTGGTAAATTTCTTAAAAACCAGAACCGGACGCTCAAATGACGATCCCTTGCCAAATTCCTCCTCTCCGATATTCAATCCGACACTACACCACCAGACCTCGCCCTCGTTAAAGTGAAATTCTTTGCGGGATTCAATAAGAAGTAGATTTACCCGACACCATTCAAGCAACCGAACAATATATTTGATCATCCTCGCACCATAACACTTTGCGCGTTAAATTCTTATTAACTTTCCGCACAAACAAAAATCCCTGCTCTCGCGGGGATTTTTGCAGGAGTTGCCAGTGGCAACTCCTATACCATCTTGATCTCAATATCGACGCCCGCAGGAAGGTTCAAGTTCGAAAGTGATTCGATGATCTTCTGGCTCGGATTCAATATCTCGACGAGGCGCTTATGAATGCGAAGCTCGAACTGCTCGCGCGCATCCTTATGGACGAACGTGGAACGGTTGACGGTGTAGTGCTTCACTTCCGTAGGAAGCGGGATCGGCCCCGTCACCTTCGCATCGTTCCGCTCGGCGGCCTCGATGATCTGGCGCGCCGAATTGTCGATCAGTTTGTGATCGTACGACTTGATACGCAAGCGCAACTTTTGTGGAGTATCTGTCTTCGCCATTTGAGTACCAAGAGAGTATAGCAAAACCTGCAAATGTGTCAATAAGTGAGAGCCTAGATGACTTTAGATAGTTTTAATGCACTATTTTATAAACTGTCGCGGGGGTGGCATAGTGCTGGGTCTAGACTGACATCTCGAGATTCACGAGGTGCAAGTCCTCGCACCCCCGCGTATAGACACAAAGAAAACATTAAATAAAGATTAAAAACTGTTTTGACAAATCTTTTGAATTGTTATCATCGTTATGGTGTCAACCCGGACCATCCAACACTATGCTTGAATCCGCAAAAAACCCGGCAACGGGTTTTTTGTTTTGCGCGGAGTTAGTGGATGATTCAAATAACTTCATGGTTCGACAGAAAAACGTCAGTCAAATTATCTCGATAATTATACTTGATTCTCACCTTCAATTCCTTCAGACTCACCTTCTGGCGATAGTGTTCTAACATAGTTAATCACTTTAACATTACTCATAAGCAAGTGAGAATCATCTTCCTGTCTGCCATCTGATGATTATGCGTTCCGCTTTCTTCCTCAATATCCATCATCTATAGTTCTTTCTATCGATCACGACGTTACTGCGGATCTTCTGAGAATTCGATCTTTATCAAAGCAACTTTCTGTATACCACTCGTCGCCGCAATTCATCTAGGACGATGTTGAATAAATTCGATCGGGTTCAAACCTCTCCAACGTTGATTCGGGCCTGTTTTTTTCTTTTTCCGCCAATTTTTTTTCCTACTCATTCGCTATTTCGGACGAATTAGATTCCTAACTTCATTCATGGGTCTTTAATATTAGACTTTTTCAGCTAGATAAGTAAATTCATCCACATTTCAATATTTATCAAAATGCCCTAATAAAACCCTTAAAAAAGATGCTCGGCGCCGCGACGATATCTTTAACGTAAGCAAAAACAAAACACCCCTCTTGAGGGGAGTCTCGGAGCCGCGAAGGCGGCGAGCGTTAGGCGGCGGCCAGCAGGCCGGAACCCGTCCCCGAAAGGGGGGTGTTTTGTTTTTACTTGATGATCTTCGTCACGACACCGGCGCCGACGGTCTTGCCTCCTTCGCGGATGGCGAAACGCATCTTGTCTTCCATTGCAACCGGGGTGATCAGCTTGACGTTGATCTTGACGGTGTCGCCCGGCATGACCATTTCCATTCCTTCCGGAAGGGTAACCTCGCCCGTCACGTCCGTGGTGCGGATGTAGAACTGCGGTTTGTAGCCCTTGAAGAACGGAGAGTGACGGCCGCCCTCTTCTTTCGAGAGCACGTAGATCTCGCCCTCGAACTCCGAGTGCGGGGTCACGCTGCCCGGCTTTGCGAGCACCTGCCCGCGCTCCACGTCCTCTTTCTTGAGGCCGCGGAGGAGCAAACCGGCGTTGTCGCCCGCCATACCCTCATCCAAACTCTTATTGAACATTTCGATGCCGGTGACGACGGTCTTGGCGGTCGGCTTGAGGCCGACGACCTCGACTTCCTCGTTCACCTTCACCTTGCCGCGCTCGATGCGTCCCGTGACGACCGTGCCGCGGCCTTCAATGGAGAAGATGTCTTCGATCGGCATGAGGAACGGCTTATCCAATTCGCGGACCGGGTCCGGGAAGTAATCATCCATCGCCTTCACGAGGTCGAGGATCGGCTTCGCTTCAGCCGAATCGGCCGAAGTCGCGTTGAGCGCCTTCAATGCCGAGCCGCGGATGACCGGGGCCTTGTCGCCATCGTAACCGTTCTTGGTGAGCAACTCGCGCACTTCGGACTCCACGAGGTCGATCAATTCCGGATCGTCCACCATATCCACTTTATTGAGGAACACGATGATGTTCGGCACGCCCACCTGGTGAGCGAGCAAGATGTGCTCGCGCGTCTGCGGCATCGGGCCGTCCGTCGCTGCAACCACGAGGACCGCGCCGTCCATCTGGGCGGCACCGGTGATCATGTTCTTGATGTAGTCCGCGTGGCCAGGAGCATCAACGTGCGCGTAGTGGCGCTTCTCCGAGGAATATTCCGAGTGATGCAACGCGATCGTGATACCACGCGCTTTCTCTTCCGGAGCGTTGTCGATCTGGTCGACTTTCTCCTCTTTCTTTGCCCAACCCTTCAAAAACAAAACGTGCGTGATAGCCGCGGTCAAGGTGGTCTTGCCGTGGTCAACGTGGCCAATCGTACCGACGTTCAAGTGCGGCTTGGACCGGTCGAATTTTTCTTTTTCTGCCATAGTGTTTAAAAGATTAATGTTTATTTTTTATACCGCATCCAGCATATCCCTTTCCGAATAAAAACAGCTGCGAGAGCTGTGAAAATCTATAGCCAATCGACCTAAGTGATTTCTTTCTCGGTCAAGGATTTACCAAGCAATTGTATGGGAAACCTCCGGCCGTGTCAAATCGGGCGTGGAAAACCTGTGAATACGTCCAGTAGCGGCAGCGAAGATACGTTGACACGAATTCTTTCGGTGCTATATTTCGGGAAGGAGGCCTTATGCCCGACCCGTTATTGGTACTAAAGGAGTGGTTGGAGCGCCGGCTCTCTCCGGTGGATTGGATAGCGTTTGCGAACCTGGGGGTATGGAAAAATCTCATCTACGTCGAAATCATTACTGAAACTCCCGACTACGACGACCCGCAATGCCCCGCAAAATTCCACGACCTTGGCCTTGCTCTGGACGCCGAGATCCAGCGCGCCTACCCCACCTTCAAGCCGGTCGTCGATATAAAGATCCCATCCGAAGGATCCACGCCCGAGGAGATGAGGGATATTCCCCCCGAACAACTGATCATCGTTGACGTCGTAGCAAAGCATAGCGTACAGTGACGAACGCCGACCGATCCCGCAGACCGCCCATCACGAGCGGTCTTTTATTTTTTTAGCATGAGAATGACTCATTTACTTTTCTGCCGGACGGCAGTATATTCCCCGTGGGAGGGATCATGAAAAAGGATATACGGCTCCGGTCCGTGATCTCAAAATATTGTTCGGACTCAAGTACCGTCTTAAGCATACTGGCGGGCATCGGCAAGAGGCATATTCAGATCTCGATCAACGCGGTCGGGGGGCGCAAGAGTAAACGGCTTGCCCAGTTTATCAAGGGCGTCGGACGGATGGAGAAGGAGCTCAGGAAATCTTTTCCGTCGCGAAAGGTCGAGGTCAGGATTTGGATAAGGAGCAAGAAGTCCCCCACCCAAAAGGTGGAGAAGCCGTTCCAGGGCAGGGACATCGTCATGATTGTCGATCCGACATACCTTTAGCGGCGATGCTTTCCGGCACAGACCATACCTTCGGGTTGTGGTCTTTTTTTTATCACGTCGATGCCCTACCCGATATATCTGATATAATCCTCTAGTAATGAAGAAGACCACCATCACCGTCATCGTTTCCGCGGTTGCCGCGGCGGTGATATTCGCCGTCACGTACATCTCGAGCGTCTCGTTCCTTGGCGCCGCGTGGATCGTGGTGAGCGGCATCCTCACGATCGCGATCGCGCTCATCGCCGTGCTCGCGGGATTCGTCGTCGTGAAATCGCTCTTCCTCATCGCGGCCGAGATCTCGCTCCTTATCTTCCTCGCGGAATCGTATTGCGGAACGTCGCTCAGAAGCCCCGCCGGCGATGACGCGCTGCGCACCCTTGTCTTCCTCGGCGTGATCTACATCGCGTTCGCGTTCGTGCAATCGCTCTACGAGACCATCAAGGGACATTTCAAAAAGATAGAAAAGAATATGTGGAACGTCCGTCGGATCATAACGACCGCCGTCTTCCTCGTCTTCACCGTCATCTTCCTCTTTGAGATCTACCTCGTCGTCCAGCCGATCATCGCGGGGCTCTGCGTGTACCGATAAAAAAAGGGGCATTATAGGCCCCCTTCTATACTCAGTCCTCCAAGATCTCAGGAACTGTCTCCCATATCATCTCCATGAGTTCTTTGACCCTTTCGCTTTCGATACCTCTCATGAAAACCTTTTCATCAATGAACATCGGAACACGCCGCGCAAGAGCAAGAGCGATCGCATCGCCCGCAAACGCGGTGATCGCAATCTCTTTTTCTCCTTTCCGCAGATACATAACCGGAAGCGATTGTTCTGCCGGCTCTTCCGTCGGATCATTTACAACCTCATTCACGATCTCAATGCGGTCGAGCGATACCCCAAACTCGTCGAGTAGGCGGCCGACGACGTTCGGAAATGCCTGATCGTAGAAGTCCAATTCCGCCGCCATGCTGATGACGCATTTCCCGTCGAACGGGGTCATGATGATGGGAAAGTGCGCCTCCCCCACCTTCAATATTACGACCGACGCGCCGTTGCTTAAGGTCACGCCCGAATTTTTCGTGATCACGAATGGAAGCATACCCATGTCCGTTCCCCCTTGAAAATAAAAGTCTTCTTTTACCCTAGCAGAGTCCGCGTGAGCCCGTCAATGATATAATTATAAATAAGTCTTCTCGCTCCGACGCTCGATAAGCAAAATTGATATGGCGCCGGCGGACTTCCGATATACGATACGAATATCGCCCTTCCGTATGCGAAAGATATCGTCCCGTCCTTGAAGCTTTCTGATGTCCAATCCCCGTAACTCGTTCGCCGCCAGCTTTTTCAAAATTTCTTTTACCCACCCACGCTCTTTCACGCCAAGCTTTTTAAGCGCTTTTTCTATTGCATCCATATAGCGCGCTATAGTCGCGAGAGCAGGTCCGCAATAGCGACCCCGCCCTTTTTGATCTTAGTAAAATCAATAACCGGCTCCCAGAGATCGGCAGCATCGTCCAATGGAGATATCTTAAAAACGGGTTTTGATTTCCTGACCACAACAAAAGAGTCCCCTTTCTCCACGCGGGAAATATAGGTATCGATGTTCTCACGCAATTCCTTGAGCCCCACGATGGTCTTTTTCTTCATATCCTCAAGTTTATCTAAAGATAAACTTGGCGTCAAGTAGTATTTCATCGCCGCATCATAGCACATGCGGATTAAAAATATATTAAATCCCCTACCGGTTCATCGCCCACACACGGTAATTCAGGTACGACGCGAACGTCACCCACGCCGCATATGGCACAAGCAGCCACGAGGCAGCAAGAGAGATCGGCACGATGAGCCATACCAAGAGCACGATCGTAAGATCGAGCGCGAGGCACGCCCAAATGGCCGGCCCCGGCCGGTGCAAGTAAAAGAACACATAGCTCCAGAAAACATTCACCGCGGCGTTCACAATAAAAAGCGTGGCAACAGCCACCGGAACCGGCAAAGAAAGATTCCATACGATAAGCGCCGATATCGCCGCAAGGATGTAGAGCACCGTCCATACCGCGCCGATCACGCTCCCCGGCGGCGTCCACGACGGCTTTCGCAGGCCGCGATACCACGTCGTGACCGCCGCGGCCGTCAGCCGCCCGCCCGAGATACGCCACGAGGATCGTAACGAGCGGGATGAGAATATAGGAGAGATGCATGACAATAACGGCGATTATGCGCTTATAAACACTGAGTAGCAGACTTACTCCGAAAAATTATCTAAACAAATTTTACGATTAAGATATTCAAATATAACGAGAAAGAATCGCGTCCTGTTTGGCCTCGGCCTCAGTGAAATTTTCCCAGGGAAATTTCCATTACTCTGGGTTCCGCCTCGAGAAACGCCTTAATATTCGCCGTTATGCAAATTCTTTTAATTTTGCCTTCTGGGACATGTTATTTCGAGATATTTATCGTCTTTGCGACCTTCTCATCATTCCGCTATCATTCGCCATAACCGCTTGCGGTCGAGAATCCGTATTTGCGCGATGATAGCGACATTCTTTCTTTCCTGTAATGTGAATGAAAAATAGTGGGTGCCGATCTTCTCGGCGCTCGTAAGCGGGATCGCCCAAAACGTCTCTGCGTTGATGCGCCTGAAAATGATAACCGGTCGCAGAAACTGCTCTCCTTTACCATCTTCCTCGTGCCCAACGTTCGGCCCAAAGAACGAAATCCAGATCTCGCGCTCGTTGAAGTAAATCTTGCTTTCCAATGATTGCACTTTCGTTTTCATGCGGTGCCATTCCGTAAAATCCTTTTCCATCCGCCCATTATAGGCACTGCGGAAATTAAAGATATATTAAAAACGCCGATAAAAACCCCTACAGCATCCCCTTCCCCCGCAACTCCCGCCGGAGCAAGCGCCATGAGGGAAGAACAGAACCCACCACCGCCCAAAACCGCGCGGAGTGGCTGAGCTCGCGAAGGTGCGCCAGCTCGTGGACGATCACGTAATCCTGCAAATGAGCGGGCAAAAACAAAATCTTGTAATTGAAGTTCAGGTTCACGGCGCGCGAACAGCTCCCCCAGCATGTCCGTTGAGCGCGAATAGAAACCCGGCCATACGAAACCCCGAGCACCGGAGCAAACATCGCAAGCCGCGAAGCCACGAGCGCACGCGCCGCCTCCCGATAGCGCAGATACTCCGCGCGTCCATACAAAGCAAAAGGTGATGATGGCCTACGCGCAAAGTTCGCAATCTTCGACAGCAACCACTCCGCGTGCCGTGAAACAAATCGCTCCCCCTCACCCGGCGCCATCCACGCAGGCATCGTAAGCGTCACCGCCCCATCCCGATGCACCGCAAGCCGCATCCTCCGCGCCCGCCTGCTCCTGCGCACCGCGTACCGGATCGTCGCGGATGAGTGAGTGATCGAGTGGTGCATCTATCTATGATAGCCTAAAAAATCCGCTGCGCCGGAAGAAATTATTGTCTTGATACTGGCTGAGCTAACATGCCAATCAATGCGTGGAACTAGGGAGGTTTTTTTCTCCGCAGAAAAGATTTTTGCGGGATCAGAAAAAAAATAGATTTCTCCCTCGTTTTTTAGATCAAGAATTATTGCAAGGGTATATGCTTTCTTTTTTAAACGAGCCATATACCACTCTTTGTTGGTGAACAAAATTCCTCCCCATTCGGAGGAGATACCCTTGACTTCAATAAAATATTTCTTATTATTCGATGCAATTTCAAAATCATAACCACACCCCGCACTACGTTTATCAGTTAAGATTCCTTTAAATGGCTTTTGATATTTATTAAAATACTCTATAAAATATTTTTCTGCCTTATCACCAGTTACGCCTCTTGGAAAATCTTCTTTAGGCGTATCACCGATATCATTAATTTTATTAAGGAGAAGTGAACTATTTATCCAAGTAGAATCCCTAAGTTTTTTACCAATAATGATCTCAAGGGCAATCTCTCGTAAGGATTGCTCATTAATATAACGAAAAGATTCCATAACATTTCGCCGGCTAATTGTTAAACCTTTCTGATGCCACCCCACGCGATTATTTTCATGATATGGATCAAATTCGTCACGCATATTCTGAAATGTACTGAATTTAATACCTAAGGAAGTACTAATATCACGAGCTGCCTCTGAAAAATTTTTATAGCCCAAATCCCGATATCCTTTTATATTATATTTCGATAGATAGTATGCGACTATTAATGCTTGCTTATTCTTTTCTATCATGTGCCTGTGGAATTGTTTCTTGCGTTGGAGGGTCTATATCTTTATTTATATAGTCCAAAATATATGTGACATCCAGATCCGGAGATCCAGGACGATTTTGATTTCTTATAAATGTAGCGAGCATATCCTGCACAAATGGATCATCTATTCTTCCAATTTTTTTATAGCCGCTAAATCCTTCAAGTTGGTGATTTGTTAAATTCTGAAAATCTAAAACTAGGTCAGGCATAGCCATAAGTTCGCTCCGAGGAAGAAAAAAATATCGGTCACCGCGCCTAGAACCTATGACCCTACTTAGAGTCTCTTTCACGGCAACGTTACTTCTATCAGCGGCGTAGGAAATATATTCGTCAGTTTCTTTTAGCAGAGTTCCATTTACCAATAAGATAAAACTTGCTTTATGATTTGCAAAATCACATGATGGGGTCAAAACCACGTGGAAGGAGCCGACACCATCCTTCTCAAGAATATCTCCCGTTTCGAACTCTGCCTCATCTATAGGGGGAAAAATATAAAATTCTAAAGGATGGATTTTGTCAGACGAAATGGCGTCGCCAAATATTTTATGGACTCCATCTCTTGTAAGAGTAGCCGCTAATCGCCTCAAGAGAAGATATTCCGAAAGAGCTTTATTTTGAGAATCTTGAATTAAGCTAGAGTTTTTATCAATGAACTCCCAATAATAATCCTTTAGGATTTCATTTACGTGTCCTGTAATTTTTTGTCTCATTAGAGGAATTCCTGTTTCTAAAAGGAGTTTTAACTCATTTTCAATATTGCCCCCTGTTTTTGATAACACCCTTACAACATCAGAAGCTAATTCTTGAACATGACTCGTGAGACCGGTATAGAAGATAACTGCCAATGGCGCGGTAGTTTTAATTGTTTCAAGAACTTCTCTTCCTGCAAGATCCGTATTTTCTTCTGAGGGCCCCCCTCTATAAACGTCCAAAATAACAACGTCATAATTTCCTATAGCCAAAAGTTCCTTTGCTCGATCAAAATCTCCAATAGCTTCTGCTAAAATCTTACAATCTGCTATTTCTGCTCCATTCAATAATTGCAAAAGCTGTCCAGCAATAATAATATAGTAATAGACAATTAGGACTTTAATCTTTTCCATCAAAGTCAATTTAAAGGAAACTTTATTCTAAAAGTGGCACCTTTTAGGGGCCCCTTTTGACAAGATCGAAAGATCCTTCAGCTTCTGCGACAAATTCTCCAACGATGGTAAGGCCCAAACCAATACCCCAGGTTTTTTTGTGTAATAAGGATCAAAAATGAAAGGCGCATCTTCGAATGATATTCCCGGACCGCTATCGCTAAAAATGATCTCTAAATTGTTTTCACCCTTCTTTAAAAGAACCTCTATTATTCTTTCCGATTCAGGAACTTTTTTTAACCAATAAAGGCTATTATCAATAAGATTGAGAAAGATCATCTTGAAATCCGACTCAGAAATATTTCTTCAGCTTTTTCTGAAAGTATAATTTTTATAGAAAGGTTTTTTATCAGATCGCTCAAAATTTAAATACTTCCCCAATTGCTTTCGTTACTAAAATATCTTTTGTCGCTTCCCCTTCCTCCAAATGGTTCGAGGCGCTTAAAAAGCTCTCCAAGTAACTGTTGACCCACCGAAACAGCTGCAACATTCTTTAATGCGTGGCTCGGAAGGATCTTTTATTTTTTTAACTCTTTTTCGATAACCTTTGTTCCATTATTAACTCTCGATAAAGCAGCCCCCGCATCATGCAAAATAATATCTACAACTGACCCAAGAGTGCGAAAGGCGGCGATATCTAACTATAAAGTCTCTGAATTCTTCAACTCTATCTTTAATTTCTTTCTCTTTTCTAAAAGAGCAGCCTCCGTCTCTTTATCATCGGGTAATTTTTTTTGTATAACGGCTCGGACAGAAGCAAGATCTATATCACGAAAAAGTCTATATTTACGATCTGGATTAGTATCTAATTCTCGTCTCTCTTTATATCTTGCATCTTCTACGAGATCTAAAATAAAATCAACCACCTCTCTAAGATCGCTAAATGCATCAGACTCAACAATTCCTTCGCGATTGGTTTGATCTTTTAGTTCTGAATTATCAGCTCTAGTAATCAGGACATCTCCCACAATTTGATTATTACTCATTCTCAAAGTAGGGTTCTGCACCCTTCTTTCTTATATCAAGGCGAAGCCAATCATTATCGAGGTCCAAGAATAAGGAGAAATACGAAAACCGTCCCGAAATATGCTAATTCCAGCAATTTCATTTAAATCTTTTCTTATATCGCTGATTCCAGTACCTAATTCTATTGCTAAATCTTTGAGATTGTCCCTATCCCAAATACGAAACTCAAAAGAAATTGGACCGCATAATGGTAGATTCCCAGAATCCAACCTGAGAACATCGTCGTACATGATGCGTTTCTCTATATGCCTCTTACTTTGATATTCCGCGGTTAATATGGCCTCCTTATTCAAACTTCCTCGAATAACATAATCTGGCTTTTGAAGCGAATCCGGAGGACCTACAACTCCTATATAATCCTTAAACTCATCTGGAAGATTTAAAATTATCTGAAAATCTTTTGTGGGCCTAAGTGGATTTACCAAAGACGTGAGAGATAAGTCTTTAATTCTTTAAAGCGAAGATTCTATTTCATTTGGAATTTAATTTTTCCAAGATTAAAATCGTTCCAGATTCTTTAATCTCTCCTATTTCGTTAGTTTTCCAATCACCCTCTATTTCATTCCAGATATTTTTCTGGATCATAAAAATCAGCCCAATGAAATTGAGCAGCAACCTCTGGAAAACTCTCCTATTCGTGTAATAAGGGTAAGATTCGAGGCAAGTTTTGCTGCCGAAAATCTTCCAATACCTTTCTCGCCCAGAAGATGTGCCTCGATTTACTCTTCCTTTTTTGCCAGCTTCATTATAGAAGCTGGCTCCATCCATCCACCCTTAACATCTTCCGGAGACATTCCGATTCCATTATCACGAATAATTATTTTCCCCGATTCTTCACTAAGTGGATTTTCGAATATTACTTCGACCAATTTTGCATCAGCATCATAGGAGTTTTTAATTAACTCGATAATTGCTACATAATCATTACTGATTAGTTCTTCTCCGAAAGTCTTTACGATTCTAGCTCTTGGTCTAAGCTTAAATTTTTCTTCTTTTCCATCCATGGAGATTATAGGTAGCTTCTTAATTCTTTTGCGATGACGAAAGATAACATTGGTGGGACAGCATTTCCAAATCTGTTTAAATTGAGCGGTTCTCTCTCCTTCAAATTTATAGTCATCCGGAAAGGTCTGTAATCGGGCCGTCTTCACGAACAGTTAAGGATCTATTTTGTTTTATATCGGGATGAATGTAAAAATGTCCATCTTTTGCTATATGAGCAACAACGGTGTGCGAACCCTTAGCCTTGAAGTCGACAACTTTAAATCTATCGAGAAAGCTAGTCTCATTTTTATGAGTTTTTAATTTTTGAGGTAAAGTATTATATTTTATATTCTCTCCTTCTTTTTTTGAAACCACCGCCCTTCTATAAATTTCGAGATCTCTCGATATATTTGGGCGTGCTATGTGGTTCATTAAAAAACTGAATTCGGGATTTACAATACCCAAATTCTCCAAAAGAACATTCTTACTTAAAAACTTTTTAATCTGTTGGCCCTTTCCGGAAGAAATTTTAGGTAATTCAAAAAGGAAATCCTTAACAATGTAATCGCGATCAATTTCTGAGAAGTTCGGATAATCCTTTAATGTTGATTTTTTATTCCAACCTACAAGTATCACCCTCTTGCGATGTTGCGGTACTCCAAAATTCGCCGCATCTAGGATTTCATATTTAGTCTCATACCCCGCCTCCTTCATTAACTTTCGCATTTGCTTAAGATAAATTCCACTTCCAGAACTTACCAAGCCGGGAACATTTTCGAAAACAAATATTTTTGGTTTAAATTCTTTTAAAAATTCGACGTAATATCTATACAAAAACTTACGATGATCCCATTTCATATTGTTTTTATCGCGTGCACGACCAATATAAGAATATGCTTGGCATGGCGGTCCACCTATAATAATATCTATTTTTTGTCCATTTAGACGATTTTTTATATTTTTTATAATTTCCGGATAGCTATGTTTATCAATTTTATTACACATAACTGAATTCTCTCTCCTTTTGAAGACCATATTTTTGGATCAATTCATCTAAGGTTGTTTGTCCAAGTATGTATTTTATATACTCTCCTATTTCCCCTTTTTTTATTAATGCATGATAAACCATTCGTGTCTTAAGAGTTTCGCAAGCTTTTTGGTCCATTTCCACATGTCCAACCATTTCATAACCTGCACGAATGAACCCTTCTGAGAATCCTCCCGTCCCGGCAAAAAGGTCAAGAGCCTTGGGTTGAGGCGCCATTGATAATATTTGCGAGATATTTGTAGGACTGCTCTTTGCGAAATTAAGGTGTCCATATATTAAATCCTATTTAAATATACTCTGGTTGAAAAATTTGCACAATTCATTAAAAAATGATTAAATTTTGATACAGTTGTTGAATTTATTAAGTAATATCGACTCCTCTTGGCCATGAAACCTAAGCATATTAAGGGATATCAAGATTTAGTGACTTCGCCTGAAGCCATAAAGGCCGGATTTCTTTTCCAAGCCCTTACAAAAACAGATAAATCAACACCTTATTTGGTAAGGGCTGTTGAATTTAGAACCGCCCTTGAAAAAGTTAATAATATTAACCAATTGTCCAAGTTAAAGTCCTTCCAAAAAGAGGTTTTAGCCGCGGCAGGTTTTTCGGATAAGGCATCAAGTCACTTAAAGGAAAAAGATATCGAAGATTCACTTAAAGTCGTCCTAAGAAAGATTTTTAAAAGCGGTGTAATCACTGCTAGAGAGCAATTAGTGCATCGCTATCTTTTAACTAAGGGAGATACCCTAGGAGGATCTATGAGAAATTTTATAGGTGCTTCTGCCGCTTTAAAATTAACTGACTCACTTATAGCGGCCTTAGCTTTAAAGAAAATATCTCCTGAGATTTTTAGAAAAAAGTCGGGTAAGATAACTAGCATAAGCTGGCCAAAACGACATTTGGTTTTTGATTATAAGCTTAAACTTATTAAAAAGAACATTGATGTTATTCTTTTAGATACTTCGAAACATTCGACTAAAGAAGCGTTTGCTGATCCTAAAAATTATCTTGCTTTCGGGGAGCTTAAAGGTGGGATAGATCCCGCTGGAGCTGATGAACATTGAAAGACGGCGAGTGGAGCACTTGCACGTATTCGAAAAGGTTTCAATAAACCCTCTCTATTTTTCGTGGGAGCTGCAATAGAAATAGAAATGGCGAAAGAAATTTATGCTGATCTGAAAAATAGTAATTTAGCATTCGCCGCGAATTTAGGGACCAAAGAACAGGTTGAGGATTTGGCTCAATGGTTAGTTGGTTTATAACTTTTGCCAAATATAGACACACTTTCTCATTTCTTCTCGTCCATAACTTCCCATTTGTTGGCTGCTATTCCCCTTGCCCCTAGGTAAAACCCATATTTTTTTTACTCCGAAGCCTGCTTTTTCTGCAAAATCAGATAATATAAGATCTACTGGAATATTTATTCCGGCATATCGTACGTTATCATTTACCATAATAAAATACGATCCTTTCTTTAGAATACGAGCAGATTCAAATATTACTAAAGACATTTCAAAAAAGTAATTTTTTACCATTCGAAAAATGCCAGGGTTATTTAATTCTTTCTTTTGCCTTAATACATCTAGGTAGTAAAGAATCTTCTGTAAAGCTATTTGTTGATCAAATGCTTTCGTCGCGCTTTTAAATGTCTTAGGGAAAAGGAGATTTAATTCTGGCTTATCTCGATTTTCAACAGTAGCTGAAAGCATTTTTTGTCTTAAATCGCGAATCCCTGCTTCGTCTATCCCTAAAAGGGCTAATTCAAGAGCATACGTCCTCGTATAATCGTAACGATTACAATAAGGTGGCGAGGTCATTAAAAAATCATGCGAATTAGATTGGAGTTTCGGAAGAATCTCTAAACATGAACCATCCAAAACATTAACGTTTGATGTATTGGCTTTTGCAAGTCTAATAGGAAAAAGATTATTACTTAAAGTATCTCCCATTAAATCATTTTTAATTGTGGCTAATTTTGTAACCACGGCCTGACTAAAGTTTTTAATTTCTCCCTTATCAAAAGGTTGTGCTCCCTGCTTTCTGCCAGATCTTTTATCCCACCTCAAATACTGTCCATCTTTTCGGGTATAGCTAATTTCTTCCAAAATACAGAGGAGGGCAAATCTTAAAACTCGTTTTACTTCAGGATCGCCAACCGAATTAAGAAGCGCCATATAACGCTCCAAAAGGTCTTTATTAGAATCCGGAAAAGCCCCACTGGTAATTCTTAACTGATTAAGAGTTATTTTATGCTTATGTTTTTCCCAAGGTTTTTTTTCTAACCATTCATCAATAATCTTTAAAGCTTTATGTTTTTTATTACTAGATAAATATTTTCTAACCGCTATAATTTCTGAGCTTATTGGTAAAAGCTCGATACCTGTTCCTTCAGCGCCTAATTCAGCAGTGACAAATAATGTCGTTCCGCTACCAGCGAAGGGATCAATCGATTTCTTTGGATTAATGCCAAGTTTTTTAAGTGTATATTTTACGAGAGACGAAGAATATCCTTCTTTAAATTTAAACCATCGATATCCTGGCTCAGTTTTATTAGCTTGAAAACTAACAAGAGATCTGCTGAGTTCATAATTTTTCTCAAGCTTCTTCTCGTATTTTTTTTCAAGAAGCTTGATAGCAACTTGGGCATCTAATAAAGCTGGGTCGTTAAGTAAAGTTTCCCTAGAAACCTTCTTCCTTTTTTCGTCGATTTTCGTATTCAACTGTCCAGTTATAGATGTTGTTTTTCCCATTTGTCACTAAATCATATATCTAATTTACCCATACTCCAAGTCTCTTTTAATCTTTTCTTAATCATTCCGGGATAAGGACAATGTTGCCTAGATAATTCTGGAACGGGTCGCTAAAACAGCACAAGGCACATGCTTTTGAAAGGTGTCTCGGAGCCGCGAAGGCGGCGAGAGCCAAGGCGGCCGGTCAGCAGACCGGAACGCCGTCCTTTCAAAAGCATGTGCCCTGTGCTGTTTTAGCGCTTCTTCCCTTCAATTATCTGCTGCGCCACATTGTTCGGTGCCGCCTCATAATGATCAAACTCCATCGTAAAGCTCCCGCGTCCCTGACGTCATCGAGCGAAGCTCCGTCGCATAGCCGAAAAGCTCGGACAACGGCACCTTGGCGTTCACCACCTTGAGCTGGCCCGGACGGTCGTCCATCGATTCGATCGCGCCGCGCTTGCCGCTCACGTTGCCCGTCACCTCGCCCATGAAGCTGTCCGGCACGATCACCTGGATCTTCATGATTGGTTCAAGGATGACCGGCTTGGCTTTCTTGGCCGCTTCCTGGAATGCCATCGAGCCCGCGATCTTGAACGCCGCTTCGGACGAGTCCACTTCGTGGAACGATCCGTCGTAGAGCGTTACCTCCACGTCTACCATGTGGTAGCCGGCGACGACGCCTTTATCCACCGCTTCTTTGACGCCTTTCTCCGTTGGGTTGATGAACTCCTTCGGGATGGAACCGCCTTTGATCTCGTCCAGGAACACGAATCCCGAACCCTTCTCGCCCGGCTTCACGCGGATCTTGACGTGACCGTACTGACCGCGTCCGCCCGACTGCTTGATGTACTTGCCTTCGCCATCGGCTTCGGCCGTGATCGTTTCGCGATACGCCACCTGCGGGCGGCCCACGTTTGCGCCGACGTTGAACTCGCGCTTCATGCGGTCAACGATGATGTCCAAGTGCAGTTCGCCCATGCCGCTGATGATCGTCTCCCCCGTCTCGTTATCGCCTTCCACGCGGAACGTCGGATCCTCTTCCGCCAAACGGTGGAGAGCGATACCCATTTTCTCCTGGTCGGCTTTCGTCTTCGGCTCAATGCGCAAACCGATGACCGGTTCAGGGAATGTGATCTTTTCCAAAATCACCGGATGATCCGGATCGCACAGCGTGTCGCCGGTGGTCGTGCCCTTTAAGCCCACGATCGCGGCGATCTCGCCGGAGTAAATTTCGTCCACTTCTTCGCGGTCGTTGGCGTGCATGCGGACGATACGGCTGACGCGCTCCTGCTGGCCCTTCGTTGAGTTGTATACATATGAGCCCTTTTTGAGGACGCCGGCATAGACGCGGAAGAACGCCAGGTTTCCCACGAACGGGTCCGTCGCGATCTTGAAGGCCAATCCCGCAAAGTGCTCTTCGTCCGTCAGCTTGACCGGCACTATTTCGCCCGTCTCTTCGCTCGTGCGCCATGATCGGCGGCATGTCCGCAGGCGACGGCAGGTATTCAATGACGGCGTCCAACATGAACTGCACGCCCTTGTTCTTGAGCGCCGAACCGCACATCACCGGGATGATCGTGTTCGCGATGACCGCCTTGCGAAGTGTCCTCCGCAGGTCCTCAAGCGAGATTTCTTTGCCATCCAAATAATCCGACATCACCGCGTCGTCGTTCTCCGCGATCTTTTCAATGAGATCGTGGCGATGCTTTGCCACCGTCTCGCCCATATCCGCCGGGATCGGGATCTCTATGATCTTCTCGCCGTGCTCGCCTTCAAACGTGTATGCCTTGTTCTCAAGAAGGTTCACGACCGCGCTGAAATTGCTCTCCGTGCCGATCGGCAGCTGGATCGGGATCGCGTTCGGCGTCAGCCGATCAAGGATGGACTGAAAGCTCTTCTCGAACGATCGCGCCGGCGCGGTCCAATTTATTGATAAAGCAGATGCGCGGCACTTTGTAATCGTCCGCGTAGCGCCAGTTGGTCTCCGACTGCGGTTCCACGCCCGCGACGCCGTCAAATACGACGACCGCGCCGTCCAGCACGCGAAGCGAGCGCTTTACCTCCACGGTAAAGTCGATGTGGCCCGGAGTATCGATGAGGTTGATGCGGTGCTCGAACTTTTTGTCATGCGCGTGATACGTGGGCGTCCAGAACGCGGTCGTCGCGGCGGATGTGATCGTGATGCCGCGCTCGCGCTCCTGCTCCATCCAGTCCATCACGGTGTCGCCCGTGTGCACCTCGCCGATCTTGTGCGAAACGCCGGTATAAAAAAGCACGCGTTCGGAAACGGTGGTCTTGCCGGCATCAATGTGAGCGATGATACCGATGTTGCGGGTCTTCTCGATGGAATACTGTCGGGGCATAAATAGAGCTGGTTAATACAAAAATCGCCTAAGCGACGTTGATTAGAATAGCATAATGGCGGTGCGGGCGCAAATATGGAGCTTGATGGAAGTTGTTAAAATATCATTAAAAGTTATTTGACTAAAGTTAGCGATACCTTATTATTGAACCATGCCCGCAGGGGCGGTAGCCCCTTACCGGTGTTATAGCTGGTACGGGCATAATAAAAAACAACTCCTGACGGAGTCGTTTTTTATTTATGATCCTGAAATATGCTGAAAAAATGCTTATGTCCGTTGCCTATCTGCCTTACAATAACACGCACTGGCTTTCCGTCTGCTTCGCCTTTGAACGCCCAATAAGTTACGTTGGATAAGGCGGCCTTCTTTTCGTGACGCCATTTTATTTTTATATATTTCACCTCAATTCGCCGACTGTTAGGAATTTTCGCGTTGGCGATTATATTGGGCGCAAATGGCAACAGCGCTAAACGTTTGTGCTGTTGGTAAGACGATCGATATTCTTTCCCCTTCCAAACGAGGTGCCGAAATCCGGTACTATTGAAAAAGACGCGATCGCCCAACGCAGATGACCAAACATACTCAATCTTGTTGTAAATCTCACGTGCTTCTTTTTTTATTTTTTCGCCCTCAGATGGGAATGCCGGATCTTGCATCCAGCAACCGTAACAAACCGACGATTAAAACTATCTTAAATTAAAAATAGCCCGACGCCGGGCCATTTTTCCTATTGTTGCGATCGGAAACAATCCTACCGTGCAAAGTGCGCGAAGGCGCGGTTTGCTTCCGCCATGCGGTGCATGTCCAGCTTCTTCTTGATGGCACTGCCTTCGTTCTTTGACGCGGCGATGATCTCTTCCGCCAGCTTGTCGGCCATGCCCTTGCCCTTCTTGGCGCGGGCGGCGCCGATGATCCAGCGGAGCGCGAGCACGAAGCGGCGCTCGGGGCGCACCTCGCGCGGCACCTGATAGTTCGCACCGCCGACGCGCTTGGACGCGACCTCCAGAAGCGGCATCACGTTCTCGAGCGCGCGCTCGAAGACCACCATCGGATCCTCTTTCGTGGACTCCTTCACTTTATCGAACGCGCCATACACCAGTTTTTCGGCGGTGGATTTCTTTCCGTCTTTCATCACGTAATTGATGAAGCGGCCCAGCTCAACGCGGCCGAAGACGACGTCGGGCTGATGGAACTTTTTATATATTCGCTTTTTGCGCATGGGATTTTATTTTGCTTTCGGGCGCTTGGCGCCATACTTTGAGCGCTGCTGTTTGCGGTTCTCGACGCCGGTCGTGTCCAGCACGCCGCGCACGACGTGATAGCGGACGCCCGGAAGATCCTTCACGCGGCCGCCGCGCACCATCACGATCGAGTGCTCCTGGAGCGCGTGGCCGATGCCCGGGATGTACGCCGTGATCTCCATGCCGTTCGTCAGCCGCACGCGCGCCACCTTGCGGATAGCGGAGTTCGGTTTCTTCGGCGTCTGGGTGAACACCTTCACGCACACGCCGCGCTTGAACGGCGACGTGGAATCCACCGGCCGGTTATGGATGGAATTGAAATAGTATGCCAAAGCCGGCGCTTTCGTCTTCGTGGCGAGCGGCTTTCGGCCCTTTTTGATGAGTTGACGGATGGTAGGCATAACGAATACCAAAGAATTGTAAGCGAGGCCGCGCGGTATGTCAAATAAACGCTTCCGCAGGCACTATGCCCGCTTCTCCAAAACCCGGAGGCGAACATCGTAATTCTTGTCTGATCCCTGCAATTTTGAAACATCCTCGTTGGTGCGAGCCATATATGCGGAAAGGCGTGTATCCATTTTAGCGATTGCCGCCAGGATCTCATTTTTGAAGAGCGTTAACTCGTTCTTGGTAGCCATCCCACTCATCGTGGTCTTCATTTCCCCCATCTCGACATGAACCTTATCGAAATCTTTTTGAATTGCGATTGCCAATTTGTCTATATTCATGCACTAATTTTATGGCGCCAAAAAAATAAAGTCAAAAACTTTTTCATGATTTTTTAATAAATCGTTTGAGCAGACAGACGCTATGCACTTTTCATTTTTCCCGGCGCACGTTATAACTATAGAGATATTTGCCGCCGAAAGCCCTGTCCCTCGCTCAGAAATGAATATGCTGGCATATTCATTCGGGCCCGTAGCTTAGTGGTAGAGCAATCGGTTTGCATCCGATAGATAGGGGTTCGATTCCCCTCGGGTCCACCACAAACAAAAACGCACGCCGAACGGTCATCTGCCTGGAGGCGAGCGTGCCTGTTTTTATAGCGCCATGTTCGAACCCTGTTCGTACGTGTTGGTGTTGTTTCCGCCGTCGGTTGAAACAACATCCTGACCCGTGCCGCTGTATCCGTATTTGGCACTCTCCATCTTTGTGGCGAGCTTGTAGGCTGTTGATGTTGCCGCATACAGATAGATGTTGCTTTTGGAATTGGTCGGGTCCACCGGCAATGCGCTGATCGGGGCTCCTGAGCTGATGGCGCTGAAGTTAATCGGGATCCAACCGGCACCAGTGACCACCCTGCTCGTGCTCGAAGAGACGAGCGCGTAATTGATAACGGACGTCGTGGCAGTGAACCCGTATGACGTGGAGGCGGTACCTTCGTACGAACTTGTAGTCGTGGTCGTCATGCCCGAGGTGCCGTAGAGGTAGATCGTGGTCGTGTTCCCATACATCGGCGTTGTCGTGTTCACGTCCTCCGAGTACAATCCGAGCGCGCTCTTCAGCGTCGCGAAGTCGGAGATGCGGTTGGAATCCCTCGCCTGACGCAAAAGCTCTGCGGGATTCAGCGTAAGGACAACCACCACGGCCAAAATGGCGATGATCGCGATGACCACTAATAGTTCTATCAGGGTAAACCCTTTTTTCATGCTTTCCCTCGTATTATATCACTCTCCCCGTAAACAGCGCGAAGAAAAAGTTGATAACTGGGAAAATGAACTGAAACCCAAAAAACACAAAAATAAGGACCAGGATCAGTCCCCATCGCTCCATAAAATACATAAACTTATACGTGGCGGGCGTGGGAGGCAGGATGAGAAAGAGCAATTTTGATCCGTCGAGTGGCGGGATCGGCACAAGATTAAAGATGCCGAGCAGGACATTGATATAGACAATGATCAAAAAGAAAAAATACGCGCCGTCGAGCGAGCCCGCGAAGACGGGCGTGGCACCGCCCGCGATGGCGTTAAAGAGCGCGTCCTTCGTGGCGCCCGCCACCGGCAGGAGCACGGAGATCACGCCGAACACGAGCGCGATCAAAAGATTCGTGGCGGGACCGGCGAGCGCGACCTTCACCGCGCCCGTGCGCGGGTTCTTGAGGTTGTTCGGATTGTATGGCACCGGCTTCGCGCCCGCGAAGAAAAATCCGGTGGTGAGGAAAAGCACTGCAGGCATGAGGAATGAAAGGAACGGGTCCAGATGCGCGAGCGGGTTCAGCGTCAACCGTCCCGCGCGCCGCGCGGTGTCATCCCCCAACCGCTCCGCCTCATACCCGTGTGCCACCTCGTGCAGTACCGCGGAAAAGAGCAGGACGACAAATTCGAACACGATGATTGCAATTGTCATAGGAGTAATTGTAGCATTAGAGCGTACACTATATATACGCGCGATTGCCGCATTCGTGGCGCAATCGGCGCAACGCCCTCGTAGTGAAACGGATATCACGCATGGCTTCGAACCATGAAGTCTGGGTTCAACTCCTGGCGGGGGCACAAGTAGAAAAACAAAGGAGAGGTATTTCGCTCCGACGTAAGCGACCGAAGGAAGTCCCGTGGGGCACGTCCACTCGCTCAATACCTCTCCTTTATTTTTCTACCTATTCTCCGGCAGAAGTTGAACGGGGGGATGGGTCGGAAGGGGCAGGCTGCCCCTTCCGTGGAGGAGAGCCTTGAGAACCGTGGGTTCTCAAGGAGGGAGCCGCAACGGCGAGCGACGTGAAACTCCTGGCGGGAGAGATTATTTTATTTATTTATTTTTTTAGATGATATAATGAGCGGATGAGATCCGTCATCGTCGCGTCGGAAAATCCGGTGAAGATCGAGGTGGCCAAACGGGCGTTTGCCGCGATCTTTCCCGATGAACAATTCCGCTTCGTCGGAATAAAATCCAAGTCGGGAGTGGCGGAGCAACCGATGGAAGAGGAAACGCGGAGAGGCGCGGAGAACCGCCTGCGCTATATCATGGAGCATCATCCCGATGCGGATTTTTATATAAGCCAGGAGGGCGGACTCTGCCGCGAGAACGATCGCATGTTCGAACGGGCATGGATCCTCGTGACCGACCAGAGTGGATTCATCGGGGAATCATCAACCGCGCAATTTTATCTGCCCAAGCAACTGAAAAAATATATTGAGGATGGCATGGAACTCGGGCACGCGGCCGACAAGTTTTTCAACAGCACGAATTCAAAGCAGGGCATCGGCGCGATCGGCCACCTCACCGACGGCGCGATCGACCGCACGGAATATTACCTCCCGGCGGCGATCATCGCGTTGGCAGCGCTGAAACATCAAGAGTGGTACTAAGCTCATGGCAAAAGATATCCCTCTCGCCTCCAGGCAGATGATCGTTCGGCAAGGAGGATATCTTTTGCCGATTGCATTTTCTTTCCATACTTCATAGAATATCTTTGATATCGCCCCTATAGCTCAGTTGGTAGAGCCGCCGACTCTTAATCGGAAGGTCCCAGGTTCGAGTCCTGGTGGGGGCACCGTGAACAAAAGAATATCCTTCTCGCCGAACGGTCACCTGCTGGCCGCGCGCCTTGGCTCTCAGCGCCTTCGCGCTTCCGAGACACCTTTCAAAGGCATGTGTGTTCTTCTTCTGCCCGTTATGCTATACTATTCGCAAATCAATGCTTCAGATAGCGCCCGACACACCGCTCTTCGAGGTTGTGGGAGCACGAGTTCCCGCTTTGCGCCGTCTCGAGAAGATGGGCATCAAGACCGTTCGCGATCTTCTCTGGCACTTTCCCACCCGCTACGAGGATTTCACAAAAGTGTATCCCATCGCCGAGCTTGAGCCCGGACAACAAGCCACCATCACGGGTGTCGTGGAGGAGATCCAAAGCAAACGCAGCTGGCGCCGCGCGATGAGCATCGTGGAAGCGACGATCGCGGACGAATCGGGATCCATCCGCGCGGTGTGGTTCAACCAGCCGTACGTGGCGAACGTTCTGAAGACCGGCCGCACGGTGAACCTCGCCGGAAAAGCTTCCGTGTCGGAGGAAGGCGAAATTTATTTGAACAATCCCGTCTATGAGATGATCCACCTGCGCGAGCGCGCGGGCGACCGCGGCGGACAGGAGATGAGCCACACCGCGCGGCTCGTGCCGGTGTATCCCGAGACCCGCGGACTCACCTCGCGCGGCATCCGCTTCGTCACGCAATCGCTCTTCCATAAAAATCCGGTGATGAAAGAATGGATCCCTGCGGAAATTTTAGTGGAGTTCCAATTTCCGGAATTAAACGAAGCGATCCACTCCATCCACTTCCCGCGCCACATCGAGGACGCCACCGCCGCGCGCGCGCGGTTCTCGTTCGAGGAACTGTTCCTTTTGCAAATTTTGAACATGCAGCAGAAGATGAAGCTCGCGCAGGAATCCGCGCCCGTCATCAAGGCGGACATCGAGCGCGTGAAATCGATGCTCGCCAAGCTTCCCTTCGAGCTCACGCATTCGCAGAAGCAATCGCTCTGGGAGATCATCAAAGATATCGAGAAAGCGCGACCGATGAACCGACTCCTGCAGGGCGACGTCGGCTCGGGCAAAACCGTCGTTGCGGCGGTTGCGGCGGTGATCGCCGCGGAGAACGGGCTCCAGACCGCGTTTATGGCGCCGACTGAAATTCTGGCGCGGCAGCATTTCGAGACAATGAGAAAACTATTCACCACGCTCGCACTAGGTGATGATGGCACCGGCACCCCGCAACCCGCCGTCGGACTCATCACCGGCAGCAGTGCTCATATTTTTTACGGCAAGGAATTGGAGTCAAAAATATCCAAGCCCGAATTTTATAGGAAAGTTGCCGCGGGCGAAGTGTCCATCATTTTCGGCACGCACGCACTCATCCAAAAAGCGATGGAGTTCGCTTCGCTCGGGCTCGTAATAATAGATGAACAGCACCGGTTCGGCGTGCGCCAGCGCGCGGAGCTGAACGCGCGGAAGAGCGGTGCGCACGGCGGAGCCAACGGCAACGGCGGCGGCAAAGAATGGCACGGCGCGCGCGCCCATCCCCCACTTCCTCAGCATGTCCGCAACGCCGATCCCGCGCACGCTCATGCTCTCCGTGTTCGGCGACCTTGACCTTTCGCTCATTACGGAGCTGCCCGTTGGGCGCAAGGAGATCAAAACCGAGATCGTGGCGCCGCTCAAGCGCACCGCCACATACAACTTTATTCGCGAGCAAATAAAAGAGGGGCGCCAGGCGTTCGTGATCTGCCCGCGCATCGAAGCGCCGGAGGAAGAGGAAGTGACGAAAGTGCCCGGCGGCAAAGCCGCGTTCGTCAAAAAACTGGAACTGAAATCCGTCAAAGAGGAATATGAAAAGCTCACCACGAAGATCTTTCCCGACCTGCGCATCGCGATGCTCCACGGCCAGATGAAGCCGAAAGAAAAAGAAGATGTGATGCGCCGCTTTAAGGATAAGGAGTTCGACATTCTCGTCGCCACGTCGGTGGTGGAGGTTGGCGTGGACGTGCCGAACGCGTCCATCATGATGATCGAAGGTGCCGACCGGTTCGGCCTCGCCCAACTCTATCAGTTCCGGGGCCGCGTCGGGCGCGGCGAGTATCAGTCATACTGTTTTTTAATGGCCGACTCCCAAGCGGCCATCGCGAACGCGCGCCTCAAAGCGATTCTCGAGGCAAAAAATGGTTTCGAGCTCGCCGAACATGATCTTGCGTTGCGCGGCCCGGGCCAATTCTTCGGCAACGTGCAGACCGGACTCCCCGACGTCGCGATGGAAGCGCTCAAAGATCCGGAGCTCGTCAAACATTCGCGCGAAGCGGCGATCAAAGCCGTCACTACGGATCCGCAGTTCAAAAAAAATATAGCGTTACGAAAAAAAGTGGAAGAATTCCGCGCGCGGGTGCATCAAGAATAATTATTTCTTCTCATATCTCCCTTTCGGCGTCACCCAGAAGCCAAGCCGGAAGCGTCCGCCGAGCATCAGCCGCGTCTGCGCCTCGAGCCCCGGGAACGCGCCGAAGATGATCAGCGTGAACGGCATCAATATCCATTGCAGAACAAAGATCAAATAATCCTTCGCGCGCAATCCGCCCGGCTTCTCGGGCAGGAGCATCACGCTCAAGATCGCCGAGGACGCGACGCCGATCATGGACAATGTGACGATGAACCGCGTGATGTGCGGTAGGTTATATGAGAGCACCGAGTGCCCGAAGTGTCGTCCACCGAGCGCGAGCGGCAGCCAGCCGAGCGCGAAGATGATGAGCGAGTTCGTGGCCCACGAGTGGAATCCTTCGAGCGAGTTGAACGTCCAATATCTTTTTTTACTATCCGGGATCTGCGGGTCGTGCCGGAACCCGTCCAACATGTACGGAATATTTTCCACGCCCCATCCCCATCGCCGCTGCTGCTTATAAATATTCTTCATCGTCGCCCAGAACGTGGGCGCGACGTTGACGTCCATTGAGACCGGATAAAAGAGTGGCTCCACGCGGAAATCGCTGTGATAGCGCAAATATCCTTGCCAGAAAATACGCGAGTCCTCGGACACGATCGTCTTATCCCACCAGCCGATGTCGAGCAACGTGCTGAGCGGGATGGACTGCGACGAGAACGACGTCAGACGCTCCGGCCGCGACTGTTGCATCATCTGCCAAAATGTCGTGGAGAACGCGACGACGCGTGCGAGCATCGGCGCCTCGTACACGTTGTTGGTGAAAAGCGGGATCGGTTGATAGATCGCACGCGTGCGATTCTCCGCCTTCAGGAATACATACGTGAGCCGGCTGAAATATTCCGGGAAGACCTGCGTGTCGATGTCGAACACCGACACGAGCACGTTCTCGGGCGGGAGCTTCATCGCGTCAACGATCTCGCGCTTTGCCTGCGCACCGGCCCACGCCTCGTTTGATCCCTTGCCCGGGATCTCATTCGGTAATCCCGCCAGGTGGTGCGTTACCAAAAATTTCCCGAACGCGGCGCCGTATTCGTCGCGCAATTTTTGTCCCGTCTCCCGCGCAGCGTCCCCCGCACGCTCCTCCAGTGCGAGCACCACCAACAACTTCTTCTTGTCGTAATTGACGCGCGTGAGCGACGCAAAACTTTCCCGCACGACCTCGTACGGCTCGTCGTACATCGGCAAGATCACGAGGTGATATATTTCCGAAAGTGTGGGCCGCGCCCTGTTCGGAGACCGCGCCCGCCACGATCGCGTCGCCTTCCGGAAATTCGCCGCGGATCTCCGCGAGCCAATCAATCTTCATCACACGCCGCATCTCCATAAACGTCGCGCGCAGGTGAAGCGAAAGATACACGGTCTTCATCACCCAGTAGATATCGAACAGAATAATAAAAATGGACACCCACACCGGCAGAAGCCACGAGAAGAGCACCATAAAGATGAGCGTGAGCCACGCCAAAATTCCCGGCACCATCTCAAAGAAACGTTTCATGACGTTGGTAACCCTAGCAGAAATCCCAATTTTATTCTATTATAGCATCATCGCGGACGGACCGATGGCGCGGCAAAGTATTCGCGTTCGCGGCATGGCTTCATCGTCTAATGGTTAGGACGGCGCCCTTTCACGGCGTAAATGCGGGTTCGATTCCCGCTGGAGCTACCACAAAAATAAAACCCGCAGTAAGAACTGCGGGATGACTAGCCAGCGGCGGCCAGCGAGGATGGAACGTGGGGCGTGTGAACGGTGAACAAGGTGTGGTCGATGAACTGACGGAAGTTGCGATCCCGCAAAACCCTCGAGAGGCGTTGCTGCGCGTATCCCGGCGATCCTCCAAAATGATTGGCGATCTCCGGAAACGTGTGCTCGCCATCCCATTCCAGAAAACCGAAGCGCATCTTGAGAATGCCGGCATCCTGTTCGCTGAAACGCCGGGAGACGAACTCGGCGATCTTTGATTGGAGATCGGCGCTTTCGGCACCATACGCCATCGCTTTGGTACTTATAGGATCGGGAATGGTGTCGCCGAGCGTCACATCCGTCGATCCGTACGGCCTCGAATGGACCACCTCATCGAGGGAGAGGGTTTCAGGATTCGCGAGAGATAGCACCTTGAGGTCTTTGGCGCTGATGCCGGAGGCAAGGATCTGTTCATCCGTCGGCAACTCTCCCAATCGTTCTTTTAAGAGAGCGACCATCTTCCGTAATTTCGCACACTTCACGCGGATGTTACGTGGACGATAGAGCATTTGGCCGCCGATGAGGATAAAATCCAGTATCATGGCACGGATCCAATTGGTCGCGTACGTGGTAAAGGTGCATCCGCGCCGATGGTCGTACTTCAGTGCTGCTCGGAGAAGCCCGATATTGCCTTCCTGGATCAGGTCGTTTAAAAGTTCGGGAACTCCATAAGCGTTGGCATATCTCCAGGCAAGGTGGATGACCCAGGGGGCTGCCGAAAAAACAAGTTGGTCACGGAATTCGACGCACCTCGTCTTTCGGTATTGTTTCGCGATCTTGACCACGTCCTTTGGGCTTACTGTGCGTGGGTATTGTTGGAGGTCGCGCTTATACGCGTTGAGCGATTGGGATGATACATCTTTACTCGGCATGACCGATGGCTCCTCTGCTCTGCTGATACTAAGGGATGCGCGGAAAATCCGCAACTTTTTATTTCCTTTCGTAGTATTCTTATAGAGTGATGCGCGCTATCCGACAACACACGTATTTTTTTGCCGCCGCCGGGGCGATGCTATTTTTGTTTATGCTCGCGACGGGCGGCGCCATCATTATCGAACGAGCGCTCGCGCAGACAGCCACGACAAGCAGTTCCACCGAAACCACCGCGCAAAAACAGCAGGACCTTGAGAACCAGCTCGCCGCGCTCCAGACGCAGATCGACCAGTACCAAGGCCAGATCGCCGTGGATCAGCAAAAAGGCACGACGCTTACCGGCCAGATCAACACCTTGAACGCGCAGATCGCAAAATTGAATCTCCAGATCCAGGCGATCAACCTTACGCTCAAACAGATCGACAGTCAGATAACACAGACCACACAGCAGATCGGCGTCACGCAGGGGCAGATCGCGGGAGAAAAAATATCGGTGGGAAATCTTTTGAACGCGCTCTATAAAAATGATCGGACCGGGTTCCTGCAATCGTTCATGAAAGATCCGCAGATCTCCACGCTGTGGGACGACTCCGAGAATATTTCGCTCTTCGAATCGAACCTCAACGCGGACGTCGCGCAATTGAATACGCTGACCGGGCAGTTGCAGGACCAGAACCAGCAGCTCGCGCAATCGCAGAGCGCGGAAGCGACGGCAGAGCAATACGCCGCGTCGCAGGCCGCGCAAGTGACGGCGAACAAAGCTCAGCAGGCCCAACTGCTCGCGGCCACAAAGAGCGACGCGACGGCAAAAGCCGCGCTTGCCGCCGCGGCGAAGCAGACCGCGGCGCAGATCCGCAATCAGATCTTCCAGTTGCTCGGCGGCGGTTCACTTACCTTCGGTCAGGCGTATCAGTACGCAAAAGTTGCGTCGCAGGCGACCGGCGTGAATGCCGCGCTGATCCTCGCGATCCTCAACCGCGAATCGGCGCTCGGGCAGAACGTGGGCCAATGCAGTTATCAGAAAGCGATGAGTCCTTCCAATATTCCGATCTTTCTGCAGATCGTGGCTCAGCTCGGGCTGAATCCCGTAAACATGCTCGTGTCGTGCCCCAACGCGGACGGCGTGTACGGCGGCGCGATGGGACCGGCGCAGTTCGAACCATCCACGTGGGAGCTGTACGTCTCGCAGATCACTTCCATCACGGGCGACAATCCCCCGTCGCCGTGGAGCAACGCGGATGCGTTCGTGGCGACGGCGCTCTACTTGAAGGGCGCGATGACGGGATGCCAGGCGGTCTACAGCGCGCAGATCGACATCGACCGCTGCACCGCGGCGAAGTATTACGCCGGCGGCGCGTGGAAGAGCTATCTCTGGACGTACGGCGAAGCGACGGTGGAACAGGAACAGACCTTCGCCCAGGACATCCAGACGATTACGAGCTCGTAGCGGGCGCGGCACGATCATTGTGGGTATTTTAGATATTTTTAATATCGGTCTGCTATAACGGTGGGAGTATTTTAAAAGAAGGAGGTATTGCTATGTCGATACCTACGCCGCACCGCCGCAAAAATATGTTTGATGAATGGGATGAACAGTTGGATGTCATTGGTCCTATCAGGGCGCTATTTGACCGACTGAATTTTTTCGGCTATAACCATTTTAGTGAGAACGCTAGGCACCAGGGAGATGGCCATGGGGAATCGGAAAGTGTTCTTTTGGGTATGGACGATCGGGATGGTGATCATCCTCCTTTCGGCGCCGGGAGCGGCAGCGGAACAGAGACAGGCGCAGGAGCGGGCCAACACGCGTCAACACGCCGATCGGAAACCGATTATCTGTCCTCGCGACGCGAAGACCGGGGAAACGTCATTTGATGCGTTCCAACAAAATCTCCTCCAGTGCAAAATGCCACTGACGAGGCGGTGGTGGAACGCATGGCAGTTTTGGAAGAAAGACAAACCCGCGGTGAAGGTTAGAAATATTCAAAAGGGGTCGATCGCATCGGCCCCCTTTTTTTCTATCCATCATGCAAATTCGGTTGTACAATAAGAAAATATGAACATCCTCGCCATCGAAACTTCGTGCGACGAGACGGGCGTCGCCCTGCTTGAAGCGTCGGGCACCGTTCGCGCGCCGCACGTACGCGTGATTGAAAACCTCGTCACCACGCAGATCCCCATCCACCGCGAGTTCGGCGGCGTCGTTCCCAACCTCGCCAAGCGCGAACATTTAAAAAATCTTCCGATCTTGTTCGGGAAATTGCGCGCGAAGCATCCGCGCCTCACGTTCGATCTCATCACCGTCACTGTCGGCCCCGGCCTCGAGCCCGCGCTTTGGACCGGCATCACATTTGCGCAATCACTTGCAAAGGAATATCGTGTACCACTCGTGGGCGCAAATCATTTGGAGGGGCACTTGTATAGTTTTCTTTTATCACAACAGAAAAAAACCGGCACGCAAAAAAATATCTTTCCCGCCATCGCGCTCATCGTGAGCGGCGGTCACACCGTTCTGCTCAAGCTTGATTCGTTCTCAAAATGGAAACGGCTCGGCGAGACGCGCGACGACGCCGCGGGCGAAGCGTTCGACAAAGTGGCGCGCCTGCTCGGACTTCCCTATCCCGGCGGCCCGGAGGTGGAACGCCTCGCGCGCGGGGGCGACCCGCACGCGATCGCATTCCCGCGCCCGATGCTCCACGACAAGAATTACGACTTCAGTTTTTCAGGATTGAAAACATCGGTGCTCTATTATATCCGCGACCACACGAAGTTCTCCAAAAAAGATGTCGCTGCGTCGTTCCAGGAAGCCGCGCTCGACGTGCTCGTCAAGAAGACGATCCGCGCCGCGCGGGAATCCGGCGCACGATCGGTGATGCTCTCCGGCGGCGTCGCCGCGAATAAGGCGCTCCGCGCGCGGCTCGCCCGCGAGGCGAAGAAAGCCGGCTGCGCGTTCCTCGTGCCGAACTTCAAATACAATCTGGACAACGGCGCGATGATCGGCGTCGCCGGCTATATGGCATACCTCCGCAAGAAGCGCTATAAGATAGAAGCGCGCGGCGATATGGAAATTTAGCAAGCGACGCTTAATATTTTTTTAATCACTCCATCATGCTTACCCTTCTCCAAGCGATCATCCTCGGTCTCGCGCAAGGGATCACCGAACTTTTCCCTATCTCGAGTTTGGGGCACACCGTGCTCCTGCCCGGCCTCTTTGGGTGGAACATCAATCAGAACGCCGAAACGTTCCTGGAATTTTTGGTGGCCACGCACCTCGCCACCGCGACGGTGCTCTTTGTGATCTACTTTAAGGATTGGGTGCGGATCATAAAAGGCATTTTCCGCTCGCTCGCGCGGCGCGAGATAAGCGACGCCGACCCGGACGCCAAAGCTCGGCTGGCTGCTCATCGTGAGCACGATCCCCGCCGGAATAATCGGCCTGCTCTTAAAAGATCAAATCACCGGCTGGTTCCTCTTGCCGGCGAGTGCCGCGTTTTTTTTGATGCTGAACGGAGTGCTGCTCCTGCTCGCCGAGTGGCTACGTAAGCGCGCGGTGGCGCGGGCTGGCGCGGCGGCATCAACGACGGAAAGTTTACAAAACAATGACGCGCGCATCGCGCACCGGCTCTCGTTTTGGCAATCCGCGAAAGTGGGACTGCTCCAGGTGCTCGCGCTCATCCCGGGATTCTCGCGCACCGGCTCCACGCTCGCGGGCGGCCTGATGGTCGGGCTCTCGCACGAGGACTCGCTCCGCTATTCCTTCCTCCTCGCCACGCCGATCATCGGCGCGGCGGCGCTCCTCGAGATCCCGCCGTTGCTCACCTCGGGCGGGAGCGCGCTCATCGAGGTCTCGCTCGCGGGCGCCACCGCCGCCGCGTTCGCCGCGTGGTTCGCCGTCAAATTCCTCACGCGCTATTTCAAGACGAACAACCTCACGCCGTTCGCGATCTACTGTATCGCGATAGGGATCGTGAGTTTGCTGATTCTCACAGTAAAGAGTTTGAACAGTGAGTGACTTGCTAGTTATTAACGGTAATGCATCTGTATTCAATACACAAAATATCTTTTCTCATTAATTCGTTCATTCGCACTTGTGTCTTTCATCAGGCAAATCGACTTCTCATCATATCTTCAGCCATCTGAATTCACCTATATCAACTCCTGGATCAATCAATCATGCGATCATCGTTACCGCCTTCGGCCATTCTTGTCGGATTAATGTTGAAAGCCCAGGAAGAGCTCGCTATTTCGCCAAAGTCGCAGTCGAATCCCACACTCGCGGCTCGCATGGAAAAGGCATATCGAGTCGTTCTCGTGATCGGTATCATCGGCGGGGCACTTTATTTCTTGGGAATTTCTTGGTATTAGCGGTACTGTCGAATACAACGATTACCATAACTTCCGTTCAGCGGACAAGTACGATCATGGGATCGTGAGATACATCGCTCTCGCGCTCGTAATGCTATGGCTATTCGCTGAGCCGCAAAAAAAGCACCGTACCGCCCACACTTATATGTAAAAAAACTGGTGCTTTTTACCGCGATCTATTGTTTTATCATGGCAGCCCTTACCCTGTTTCGACTTTCTGCTTATATCGAATTTCAGATCCAATCACGACATTCCCTCAATATTCGGGTATCCAAACGAGCACCATGCTGTCAATTTCAGATTCTTGGGAAACATATCTTTCCCTCAAAATTTTTCATCCAATATCCCTCGACGTGGACGGTCATAACTACCTCATCTATCTATATGGTTATTTCTCCGTTCCAACACCGGAGACATCCAACGGAGTTTGCGAAATATTTATTAATGCCGAATCAAATCCTCAGAAGAAATCACTGGATCAGATTGTTTCCAAGGATTCAGGCGGTGCAAAAACAACGATCGCCACCCTTGCGGGACTACCGGCGCTTACGGCAACCAATCTCACAACAAACCGACCAAACATCATCGATGACGAGATTTGGGCTCTTCTTCCAAATACATCAATTGCCAGCATGGAACTTACGTGCCAATCCAATGCGGTAAATAGTGGAATCCCGGTTTACGAATCAGTACTTTCTACGTTCAAAGTTTTATAATCCGGGCAGCGGCTTTTATTCGCCGTACATCTTCGCCCGAACTATCTCCAACTCTTTTATCACCGCCTCGTCGCTGATCTTTTTGAATCGCGGAAATGTCTTCCCCTCTTTCGTGATGTATTCCATGAACATCTTGAGCGGGCGCAGGTCGAACAGTTTTCCCGCCTTATACACTTCGCCTTCGTAGAGCGGGCGGTATACCACCATCAACACATCCTCGATCGGAAGATAGTCCTCCGTGTGATGGCCGACGCCGATCACTTCGTACGCATAATTGTTCACCGGCCCGTCGGGGTCGTGCTTGTAGTGATAATAAAATCCTTTCTCGGGAACCTCCTTCGGCGTCACGATCGCCATCTTTTTCTCGTGCATTACGAAACTTTCTTCGCGCTCGCGAACCAGGCGTAAACGAGCAGCGCAAGACCGACGACGAGCGACGCGATGCCATGCTTCACGTGCGGCGTTGTCATCGCCGCGTCATAGCCGGGAACGAACATCGGCAGCATATCTGCCGGCGTCACCCAGTAATAGATCGCAAGCGCCACGAACCCGATCCCGAAAATGACCGCCAATACTGTTAATGTTTTTTTCATAGTTTTATTTTAGCAGATTTTTATAAATAGACCTTATCGATATAGCACCACGTGAATTCCTCGCCCGGCGACACCGATTTCATGATCGGATGGCCCGTCGCCTTGAAATGTTTCGTCGCGTGCTTGTTCTTGGAACTATCACAGCATCCGACGTGCCCGCACGTGAGGCACATGCGCAGATTTACCCATGTGTCCCCCGTCTTTATACACTCCTCGCACACCGTGATGTCCTTCGGATGGACGTCGCGGATCTGGTCACGGTGGGTGCATTGTGTTTCTGGCATCGTTTTATTATATCTCAATTTTACTAGGCCGCGAAGATGCCGTTTCGAGGGGCGTCTCGGAGCCGCGAAGGCGGCGAGAGCCGAAGCGCGCGTTCAGTAGAACGCGACGCCATACCCGAGAAATGGCATCAAGCGGCCCCTTGACCTCATATAAGCATATGCTAATATCTAAATATGTCTGATCTGTGCAAGGAGATAAATAAGTTTGGCAAGGGGGTCGGGAATGCCGCGCGGTACCGGATCGTGGAAGCGTTGATCAAAGGCCGCAAGACGGTGAACGAGCTTACGCGCATCGTCAAACTTTCCCAACCGGCCGTGTCGCAACACCTGAAGACGCTCAAGGCCTGCGACCTTGTGATCGACGAGCGGCGCGGCAAGGAGGTGTTCTACGCGGTGAACACGGAGTACACGCTCAAACTCCTCCACAATTTAGTCAGCGATATGCAAAAACAAAAGAAAAAGAAACATTAAAACCATGTTAAAAATAAAAGTCATCCTCGGAAGCACGCGAGAAGGGCGATTCGGCGAACAGCCGGCGAAGTGGATCACGGAAAAAGCGAAGGCGAAACCCGGGCTGGACGTCGAGCTTCTCGATCTCCGCGATTATCCGCTCCCCTTCTTCAACGCGGCGGCGACGCCGTCCAGCAAAAAAGAACCGTACGCCGATCCGGCCGTACAAAAGTGGACGGCAAAGATCGCGGAGAGCGACGCCTTTATCATCGTCACGCCCGAATACAATCACGGCACTTCGGCCGTCCTCAAGAACGCGATCGATTGGGTCGGACCCGAGTGGAACAGGAAAGTGGTGGGATTCGTGGCGTACGGAACGGTCGGCGGCGCGCGTGCCGTGGAACAACTCCGGCAGGTATTCCCCGAGGTCCATGTGGCGACCGTGCGTGCTGCGGCAATGATCGTAACCCCGTGGCTGCTTCCAAAAACGCCGATGGCACGACCGATCTTCTTCGGCAAATGCCACCGCGGATCAAATGCTCGACCAGCTCACCTGGTGGGGTGAAGCGCTCAAAACCGCCCGCGACAAAGACGCCGCTTCCACTAAATAGGCGTGCAAAAAATACCCCTTCGCCGAACGGTCATCTGCCTGGAGGCGAACAGGCGGTTTTTTTATTTACATTGGCTCGTCCGCGGACGGCCCATATGAACCCGGAATGGGCACATCGTTCAGCCGGAGATACACGCCAAGCTGGGCGCGATGATGGATCAGATGGTCCATAAAGAGCGACTGATAGGCCTCGGCGCGCGGCCCTTTAAAGAACGATTGCTCACCGAAGAGCATTTCCCACTGTCCGGCGAGATGCTCGTCCGTTGTTCCCGCGAGCGACGTGCGCGCCTTTGTGGCGAGGTCGTCGAACGCGGCGACGATGTCCGCCGTAGATTTCACATCAAGCGGCCCCGTGCGCGTCATCATAAATTTATCTTCATCGATGACGTGCGGCACGAAGCGCGGAAGCGTCGCCACGTGATTTGCAAGCCGGCCAAGCGGCGTGGACTTCGCGTGCGGGACCCAATCGAACTTGTCGAACGGTACGCGCTCCAAGACTTTGCGGGTCGTCACCATCTCCCGATCGAACTCCTTCAAGAACAATTCCTTGGTTGAAATCATAGTGTAAAAAATTTAATGTTTTTTATTCGTTCTCTATCTTCGTTTTGATCTCCTTAAACTCGTTTTCAACCTCCACCAAACGATCTTTGCTCAACTTGATCAACTCCCCCGCTTCGCGGATCTTGACGAGCGCTTCCTCAAGATCGATCTCTTCCTGTTCCTCAAACCAGTCCGAGATCTTCTTGATGTCCTCCAGATACTTTTTTAAGTCGTGCGGTTTTTGCGCCGCCGCCTCCGATTGCTTTGTGTTCTTTGCCATGAGTAGTACTCTGCTGAATATTTTTTATAACGGAGCCAATCTCGCCGTCGCTGACGGTGAGCGACATCTCGTCGCCCGCGCGCAGCCCGGCCGTGCTCCGCACTACTTTACCATTTCTTCGCGCGATAGAATAGCCGAGCGCCAGCTGCCGCGACGGATCGTTGTGCTTGATGGCCTGAGCACCGAGCGCGAGCGTGGCTTTCGCACCTTCAAGCGATCGCTCAAATAAGTTGACGAGACCATCCCACGTGTTCGTGAGCGCGTTCTCCACGCGCTGAAGCTCCATCGGAAAACGGTCGAGTAAGCCAGCGAAGGCGGCAACCTTCGCATATGCCTCCTGCCATGACCTGCTGAGCAAGTGCGCGGCGGCGGTCGGCGTGCTCGTCATGTAATCCGCGGCGAGCGCCATGAGCGGTACATCCTGATCATGGCCGATGCCCGCGATCACGGGCACCGGGAAATCAATGACCTCGCGCACGAGCGCCTCATTGTTGAACGCCTGCAATGACTCGAGCGACCCGCCGCCGCGGATGATCACGAGCGCCTCAATGCCCGTGCCGCGCGAGCCCGTGTCTTCCACCATTTCCCGCATTGCGCGGATCGCCGCGAGCAACGGTGCGGCCGCCTGTGCGCCTTCCACACGCGAGTCGATCACATTCACCTGTGAATCCAAACTTTCCCAAATTATTTTCAAAATCGTGGATGACCGCGCCCTTCATGGAAGTGATGACGCCGATGCGCTGAATGTAATCCGGCAGCACGCGCTTGCGCGCCGCGGCAAAAACGCCCTCCGCTTCCAGCTTACGGCGCAGATCGTCGTACGCTTTCTTCAAAGCGCCCTCACCCACCAGCTCCACCGTGTCCGCTACGAACGACAGCCGCCCGTTATTCGGATACACGTTCGGATGGCCGTTCAAGATAACCTCCATGCCAACCTCGAGTGCGATGCCGCACAGCTGATAGTTCCGCGCCCACATGATCGCAGTCGAGCGATGCCGGGATTCTCTTTGTCTTTGACGCTGAAGTACACATGCCCGCTCGCGGCACGCTTGAGCTCGCTGATCTCACCAATGATCCGCGCGGACTGCGATTTGAAAAATACATTGAGGATCTCGATGTATTCCGCGATCGTGAATATCTTTTCTTCGGTGAGGTTCAATGCCATACATTGATTATAGTACAAAAGTGTGACGTCTGTTGCTCGAATAACACTATCACGCAATCGCGCAATAGCTAAGCGATATCTACATTTTGAAATCACAGTTTGTGATTTCAAAATGTAGAAAACATAAGCATATTTGCGATATGTCCACTAATCAATGAATAGCAGTGATGGCATGGCAGTGAGTAATGCCCACCCAACTATTTTTTCGCTTTCTCGTGCTGCGTGCGCTTATTGAAATACGCGCAGTAATCACATTCGACACTCGCGGCGGGGATCTCCGGGTCCATCAAACATTTTTTCATGTTCACAATCGTCTGCTCCACCCAATCCGTGTTGCCAACGTACGGGATCACTTTGATGTCGAACTCAAGGCGGCCATCGAACGCGGGCGCGTCCGCATCGCCGTTGCAATACACAAAATAGCCGATCGGCGAGACCTTGAAACCGTTCTTACGGAACAGCCACTGGTAGATCTCCATCTGCCGCTTGTAGCCATCCTGCCACTCGGCGTCGAGCGACACCTCTTCCGTCTTTGACGTCGCCTTGTAATCCACGATGATCAACTCCCCCGTCGGCGCCACCCACACGTCGTCCACGCCACCGCGGATGAGCAGGTTCGTCGGCTCGTGCAAAAATTGGATCCCGCGGCGTAGCGAATCGCGCCACGCGTCGAGCTCTTTGTGCGCGTACGGGATCGCGTCGATGTCGAACTCTTTCATCAACGGATGCACACTCCCCGCCGCGCGATGGATATCAAATTCTTTTTTAAGGAGCGCGTCCACGGCGCTGTTCAAGCTGAACGGATATCCCGGCGGGCGCCCGGTGCCGAGGCGCTTGTCTATATAAAAGCATCGCGGGCACTGCACGAAGAGATCGATGCCGCTCCGGCTGACCGTGAACGACTCGTGCGATTTCGGGTCGAAGATATTGCGTGACCGCTGAGGGTTGTAGTACTTGGACATGGAGGGAGGGATGAGGAATTATTTAACCTTATTATAATCCTAATTTAATGAATCCCGAAACCAAAAAGGCCGCTCCCCACACTGAGAGCGGCCTTTTATTCCATTGATATATGATCTCGTTTCTAGAATCCAAATTCAAAACCTGCGGTCTGCCGTGCGATTGCCATTTTGATGAGTTCTCTGATGAGCTGCGATTCCACCTTGAGCACTTCCTTTATCTCTGAAAGGTCCCTGAGGAGAGCATGGTGGGTGTATATTCCCCTTTTGCCGTTTCTCTGAAGCATAATCGTAACGATTTGTTTGAATTTATATGTGAGCACGACCTTTGCTCGACCTGCATATTACTACGACCCCCAAACGGGAAAAGTTACATAACCTGTTCTCAAACTTTTGCTGCAAAGCCCGTTTGGTGGGCTCGTTATGGAGTTCTCCGGTTCGTAATGGCGGAGAAATGTCCCCTCCTCGTTCATCGACTGATACGATTCGACTCCGGAATTTAGCGTTTTGATGTCGTCGCGGGCGCTCAAGGAGACGTCAATCCATCTCCGAAAGTCCACTGGCTCGATCGTGAGATAGAGTTCATCGATCAGGTCGCTATTCGAGAAAGTAGGTGTAGACCTGCGTTCCTCCGAAAGCGCGACCTTGTCCATAATCCTCGAGGATCGACGCAAGCGACATTCCCTCGGGATTGCAATAGGAGCAATGTTTCGTGAACCGCGTCTCTGACGGTCGAGGACGGAACGCGTGAACACGATGCAATTTCTTTTTGACAGCCGCTTGAATGACCTCATTGTACGTGGTGTTACCCACCACGATGACGTCCGGCTCGGTCAGGCCGTCTAGACGTTCGGTCAAAGAATTCCGCATTGGCACTGCTTCTCCATTCAACGGTGGAATGTCCAGGGTGGAGCGCGATAAAGCCATCGCTCGTTTGTATCGCGAAAGCGACAACGTGGGAAATTGTCTCATTTAAACTCCTTCCAAAGCGGTGAATAGAGATCGTTCTTTGGATCGACGACCGATGCTCGATAGGTATCCTTATCGGTGAAAACAACGAACTTCGCGCCGCGCAACAGCATGATCGGCGTCCGTTCACTGCCTTCGCCCATGAGCAGTACTGCCATGGATGATAATCCATCGACGATGTTTTTGGTAGTGTGCTGGAGCAATCGTCCAAAGATGTCCGGCACGCCGCGATAATCATAGAGCGGCTCCATGCCGTAGAACCCGATCGAAATTCCCATCGTACCGTGGCGGAGTGGGATGATATGACTGTCCGTCACGACGACCGCAAGGTTCTTGATCTTATTTTTCTTTTTTAAATACGCGCGAATCTCTTTGCGAGCGCGGACGGCCGGCTCGGCCACAAAATGTAATACCCATTCGCGTTGCTCTCGTCGATGCCCGCGTTCGCAATGAGCGTGTGCCCTTTTACCGTGATGTAAAGATTTTTCCACGATTTGAGATGGCTGTGGGCGTACCGCTCCGCTTCGCGCTTGATCAACGTTTCCTTTTTTAATCCCGGCCGCATCTTTACGCACCGCCCTTGATGAATCGCCAAAATTTTTGAAGTGATGAAAATGATGTCCCCCTCGCGGAGTTTGGGCAGGAAGTCGTCGAGTATCGGATAGATATCGTCTTTCGGCGGCAGGACCCTTCGCGTCTTTACCGGAATGAATTTCATCGCCATGACCTTATAATACTCCCCTCGCTATTTTTCGCGCACCTTCGCCACGTACGCGTTGAAGAAAAATAGATTGTGAAATGTGAGTAATGCACCGCCGGTGATCTCGTTCGCGCGTACGAGGTGCGCGATGTAGGCGCGCTGATATTTCTGGCAGATCAAACACTCGCACGATGCGTCGATCGGGCCTTTATCTTTGAGCAGCGCCGCTTTGCCGAAATCTACGCGACCCTTGCTCGTGAACGCGATACCGCGCCGCGCGTAGTGCGTCGGCACCGTGATGTCGAACGTATCCACGCCACGCTTTATGATCGGCTCGATGTCCGCCATGTGTCCGATACCAAGCAAGTGGCGCGGCTTGCGTTGATCGAGAAGCGGGATCGTCCACAGGAGCGCCTTCTTCAGCTCGATCGCCGATTCCCCGATATCTCCGCCGATGCCGTAACCGTCAAATGACATCCGCGCAATCGCCCGCGCGCTCGATTTCCGTAGATCCTCGAACTCGTGAACCCTGCATGATGCCGTACAGGGCCTGATTTGTCTTGTGCGCCGCGAGCGAACGCTTTGCCCAGCGGTGCGTCCGCGCGAGCGACTGTTTCACATATTCATGCGTGGCACCCGGCGGCGGACATTCGTCAAACGCGAACATGATGTCCGCGCCGAGCGTCGTTCTGTATGTCCATGGACTCTCCGCCCCCAGGAACATTTTCTCGCCCGTGAGTGGCGAGCGGAACTCCACGCCGTCTTCCGTGATCTTCACGTTGCTCGGCTGGTTGCCCTTCTCGATCGCCCGTTCCAACTTGCCCGGATATTGCTTGATGGCGATCTTGCCGACGCCGAGATCGCGCCCGAAGCCAAGCGAGAATACTTGAAAGCCGCCGGAATCCGTCATCGTGGGCTTCGGCCAATTCATGAACTTATTGATGCCACCCGCGGCCTTCACTATCTTTTCACCCGGCTGGAGGTGCAAATGATACGTGTTTGAGATGAGGAGCTGCGTTCCCGTCGCCGCGATCTCATCACTGCGTAGGGCCTTTACCGCCGCAAGCGTGGCCACCGGCACGATCGCGGGCGTCATAACTTCGCCGTGCGGCGTCTTCAAAACCCCAAGCCGCGCCGCGGATTTTTTAGATTTTTTTAATACCGTGAACTCGATCATGAAGATAGTGTAGCGGAAAAACGATGGATATAAAAATCCCCCGCCGGAGCGAGGGGTTTTTATTCGATATTCGATCAAATGACCGGAACTACTGCCCGGCCGGAACTGCGCCCGAAGTGCCCGTGGCACCGCCCGCAGCGCTGCCCGTCACCGGCACCGCGACACCGCCGTCGCCATATCCGCTGTTGTACACCCGGGTCATCACCGGATAGTCGCGGTAATAGCCGCCGTACATGCTATGCAATGCATCACTGAACTCTCCCGCCTTCACGCCGAGGCAGAACACAATGATGAGCGCCACGATGCCCACGATCCACCACAGCACGCGATGCATGCAATGATGCCCGCACCCGCAGACGCATCCGGGACCGCACGCGCACGTCGTGTTCCCTGTCGAAATTATCTTTCCGTCCCTTTCTTCAGCCATTTTTAATGACGTTAAAAACTCGTTAAAACAATCACGACCTTTTCTTTTCTCTATTATACCCTATAATCCAACATTATGGAACCCCGCTACGACGTGAACGAAGTCGAATCCCGTATTTATAAAATGTGGGAAGAGGCGGGATATTTCGATCCCGATGTCTGCATCGAGAAAGGCGTAACGGCGAAAGATGCCGAGCCGTTCTCCATCGTGCTTCCGCCGCCGAATGTGACGGGAACGTTGCACATGGGCCACGCGGCGATGCTCGTGATCGAGGACATCATGGTGCGCTACGCGCGGATGAACGGTAAGCGCACGCTTTGGATCCCCGGCACCGACCACGCCGCGATCGCGACGCAGTCGAAAGTGGAAAAAGATATCGTGAAGGCGGAAGGAAAGAATCGCCACGATCTCGGCCGCGAGGAATTTCTGAAGCGCGTTCGCGCGTTCGCGCAGGAAAGCCATGACACGATCGTCAATCAAGTGAAGCGCATGGGCGCATCGCTCGACTGGGGCCGCGAGGCATACACGCTCGACGACAAGCGCGAAGTCGCCGTCCGCACCGCGTTCAAGGAGATGTACGACCTCGGCCTGATCTATCGCGGCCATCGCGTGATCAATTGGGATGTCAAAGGCCAGACCACCATCTCCGACGACGAGATCGTCTACGAGGAGCGCAAAACAAAACTCTATACGTTCCGCTACGGCATGCTCGCCGACGGCACGAAGTTCCCCATCCCCATCGCCACCACGCGCCTTGAAACAAAGTTCGGCGACATCGCCGTTGCGGTGCATCCTTCCGACGAGCGCTACAAACAATTTGTCGGTAAAACATTCGATGTGGATTTCTGCGGCACCCCGCTCTCTATAAAAGTGATCGCGGACGAATCCGTGGAAAAAGATTTCGGCACCGGTGCGCTCGGCGTCACGCCCGCGCACAGCATGATCGACTGGGAGATCGCGGAGCGTCACGATCTGCCGTTCAAGCAAATAATAGATGAATACGGAAAGATGACGGTGGAAAATCCCCTCGTCCATGGCAAGAAGACGGTCGAAGCACGAGAGATCGCTGCGGAGGAACTCCGCAAGCACGGCTTAATAGAAAAAGAAGAAGAGATCACGCAGAACGTGGCCACCGCCGAGCGTACCGGCGGCATCATCGAGCCGTTGCCCAAATTACAATGGTTCATCGCGGTCAATAAACCATTCGGCAAGGAGCAAAAAACATTAAAGGAGTTGATGAAAACCGCGGTCACGGACGACGGCATCGAAATTCTGCCGGAGCGATTTGAAAAGATCTATTTCAACTGGATCGACAACCTGCGCGACTGGTGCATCTCACGCCAGATCTGGTTCGGACACCGGATCCCGGTATGGTATTGCATGCACTGCGGCGAGCCGCAAGTGAATGCCGAGATAACATCAAAATGGTTTATCACGCGCCATGGTCAGACCGATTGGAACAAGGAGGAGCGATACATGGGACACCGAGAGATCCCGATGAACGACACCGGGCGGGAACAAGTGCGAACCGTCGCCGAAACGTTGGCGAATCAACATATCGACGTCATCATTTCGTCCGATCTTTCGCGATGCAAAGAGACCGCCACTATTATTGGGGAAAGGGTCGGTGTCACGCCAATGTTCGATAAACGCCTCCGCGAGATGGACGAGGGAACGTGGGAGGGGCTGCTAAGAACAGAGGTAATGGAGAAATTTCCAGATACCTATAAGACCCGAACCGATCTCGACAATGAACGCGGTGGCGTGGAAACATGGCGCGACGTAAGCAAGCGCGTAAAAGAGGCCTTCGAGGAATATCAAAAGAAATATAAAGATAAGAATGTTCTTCTTGTCACTCACGGCGGTGCCATCGGTTCGCTCACATCATTTCTGCGAGGATTTCCGGAAGGGAAAATACCGCCCGCGATGAGCAACGGGTCGATCATGGAGATCGAAATCGCAAAAAATAAATGTTCCGCCTGTGGTCACGACCGTTATGAGCAGGACCCCGACACGCTCGACACGTGGTTCTCCTCCGGGCTCTGGCCATTCAGCACGCTCGGCTGGCCGGAGAAGACCGACGACCTCGCGACGTACTTCCCGAACTCCGTGCTCGAGACCGGCTACGATATCATTTTCTTCTGGGTGGCGCGCATGATCCTGATGAGTGAGGTGCTGATGGGCGACGTCCCCTTCCGCCGCGTCTACCTGCACGGTCTCGTCCGCGACGACAAGGGTCGCAAGATGTCCAAGTCGCTCGGCAACATCATCGACCCGCTCACGATGGCGGATAAGTACGGCGCGGACGCCACTCGCCTCTCGCTCGTGATCGGCGCCGCCGCGGGCAACGACATCAAGTTGTCCGAGGACCGAGTCCGGGGCTACCGCAACTTCTCCACGAAGATCTGGAACATCGCGCGCTTCATCCAGATGAACAAGCCGGAGAAGTTCGATGCCGCAGGCGCAGCAAAACATATCGCCGGGCGTGAAGAAATAAAAGAGCTCGCGGCGTTGAAGGCGGAGGTTACCAAACACATCGACGATTTTGAATTCCATCTTGCCGGAGAAAAACTCTACCACTATGTCTGGCACACGCTCGCCGACAAGATCATAGAGGCGGAGAAGAAAGCGCTGGCCGACGGCACCGACGCGGAAAAGAGCGAGTCATATGCCCTCCTTGAGCATCTGCTCCTCGGATCGCTCATCGTACTCCATCCCTTCATGCCGTTCATCACCGAAGAGGTCTGGCAGATCTTCCGTCCGGGAACAATACTGATGATAGAGCGTTGGTAGCGCCACCGGCATGCTAGAATAAAGCCATGGTGATGCTCGTCATCTCGCTCGTGTTCGGCCTCCTCCCGGGCTTTGCGTGGTTGATATTTTATCTCGGCGAGGAAACCCATCCGGAGCCGAAGCGGCTCATCGTGTTCACGTTCGTCGTGGGTATGGCATTCGGATTCTTTACCGTCGCGATCGAGAACATTTTTAGCGGGTGGGCGTCGGGGATCGGCATCCAGGAACTTTCGCTCCTTTCATTGTTCGGCCTCGCGGCGATCGAAGAGACGATGAAGTTCTGCGCGGCTCACTTTGCCGTCAACCGGAATCCGGACGTCACCGAACCGGTGGATGTGATGATCTACATGATCGTGGCGGCGCTCGGCTTTGCCACGCTCGAGAACATCGGCGCGATCGCCGGCCTCACGCCGCAGGCCGCGATCATCCCCACCGTGCTTGAGACGATATCCCTGCGGTTCGTGGGCGCCACGCTCCTCCATACGCTCACGTCGGGCATTGTCGGCTATTACTGGGCGCTCGGCATGGTGCGGGGCAAGGTGGCATGGCATGTGGTGCTTGGCGTCGCGATCGCCGCCATTTTGCACACCACCTTCAATTATCTTATACTGACCTATGGAGGTGCGGTCTATTCTGTGATATTCTTGATAGTGGTCGGGTTCTTCGTATTGGCCGATTTTGAAGCGATCAAGTCGAAATCCATAAACCTTATAACATGATCATGAACAGCGAAGACGAAAAGTTTTTTGAGGACCTTTCCGGCGCAAAGACGGAAGCCGACGGTGAATACGATGTCGAGCTCGTGAAGGCGAACGGCAGCACCGTTTCCGCGTCGCCCGTCGCGTTGCGCCCGAAGATCATCCGTACCAAAGATGAGAAAGAGGATCTTTGGAACGACGGTGAGCCGGAGGGCCAGCTCACGGTAGATGTCTACCAGACGGCGAACGACATCGTGGTGGAATCCGCGATTGCGGGCGTGGACCCGGACGATATCGACGTGAACGTGACGACCGACTCGATCTCGATCCGCGGCTCGCGCAAGCGCGAGAAAACCGTGCGCGACGAGGACTATCTCTACCAGGAGTGCTATTGGGGCAAGTTCGGCCGCTCGATCATCCTTCCGCAGGAAGTGGACCCCGAGGCGGCGCAGGTGAAGTTTAAGAACGGCATCCTCACGGTGACGCTCCCGAAGGTAAACAAGAAGAAGACGAGGAAGCTGAAAGTTCGGGTAGATTAACGAAGCCGCCTGTGCGCGATCACGAGAACTTGCGTAAAACCGTTTGTTCCCCTATAATACTGTCAACAAATCAAATACCACGACAATGAGGAAATGCGCGCGATGCGGAAAGACATCACAGATGGGCGGACACCGGATCTTGCTCCGCGGCCATTACAATCCCACGAACTGGACCCGAAAGTACCCGAATTTGCAGTACGCGACGGTAGACGGCAAGCGGATGCTCGTCTGCACCGGCTGTCTGAGGACGATCCACAAAGCGCCGCGAAAGGCGGTGGTGAAGGAGAAGCAGCGACGACAGCGTGACCGCCGAGCACTATATCGCACAGTGGGCTTCTTCAATCCGGAAGTGGATTCTTCAATCGAAATGCGGAAAGGCGCCCGGACGAACATCGCAGGCTCTTCATAAATTTTCGTACCCGAGAGCGAAATCGAGAAGGCTATAAAATCCGGCTTCTTCTAATCTCTCCGATAAGGATTCCTTAAAGGTTCAGGAATACGTTGAAATGCTCGAGGAGCAATTCCGGAACGATGAAACGCCCTAGGCGGCAAAAAAATTTGCACCTTTGATGCCGAACATCAACGATCCGTGGAAAATAGCGACTCATTGCCATCCTCCAGTCGTCATCTTGCCGACGCTCGTCACGATGGCATTAAAAATGGTATCGATACTTTCATGCGATTCAGGCAGAAAAAGCGAACACCTTTATCTTGCCCTCGGAATCGGCGTGTTACGATCAAGGCAGATCTCCATAACCGGATTATGAGAGGGTTAGCGTTCTTTTGAGGCAGGAGCGCTCTCTGAGTGAAATTGTTGGATCAAAACATTACTGCGGAGAACTGAAATCTATTGGCCACGTTTCCTCACCGGAAATGGAGCCAGAGTACTCCGCATTGCGGAGGACAAATGGCAGGCCTTTACAAGAAATCCCGCCCTGTCTGTTAGAATGAACAAAAACACCAGTCGAGCAATGCATGGCCGGGGTTTGATATTATTCGGCGATGGATCCTCCTAAGCTAATTATTTATTCACTGCGCGGTTTGCCTAGCCCCGCGCAGAGCTTCTTTCCCTGCTGGAATCCGAGCTCCGCGACATTTCCTTGTCGGTCGGTCGCCATAATCACTGGAGAATATCTCTTACTCCAAGGCGAAGGTATGGCGGCATCCGCAATCGCATCATGGATGGATACGCGGATTATCCAGCGACGCGATCTTTCTTCCGGGCTATCCTCAATATGAGAGCGATCTCTCCGGGGATGACTGCTCGCTGCTCTTCCGGCGTCATAAGATTCATTGCCATCGCCTCAAGCTCCTCATGGGGCGTGTTATCAAATTCGACCAATTCCGCCTTCATCTGCTCCGGACCCTTTGTTTGTTCTGTCATGCCTCTATCCTAATATGTGGCGTTTTAAAATGCAAGTGGTCATGATAGAACGGTCAAGCGGGCTGTGGCGTAGTGGTAGCGCACGTCCATGGGGTGGATGAGGCCCGGATCCGATTTCCGGCAGCCCGACAACAAAACAAAAACAGCCGTTCGCCAAACGGCTGTTTTTGTTTTGGCGGTGATAAGCGATCCAAATTTATTGACGAACAGCACCCTCCATTGTACGATTCAGGTGCTCTTTCATAATCGCCGAAACCGATTTCTCTATTTATGTTGAAGCGAGTGCGGAGCGGATGGCTCCGTCCGTTGCGCACTCGCTTCAATCTCGGGCGGGTAGAATGGATGGCCCAAGCATGAGGCCTAAGAAGGCTGTTCTCCTGGTCGACGACAACGAGCAGGAGTTGTCGGTACTCAAAGTTGTACTTACAACCAAGGGCTATCGCATCCTTACCGCGGCAAACGCAGCCGAGGCGGTGCTCGTATTTACCCACCACGATTCGATCGATCTTGTGATCGCCAGGTTCGACATGCTGACACCGAACGGTACGCGGCTCGATGAACGGCTCAAGCGGGTGAATGCACGCGTGCCGATCATACTACTCGGCGATCCAGAAGAGATGTCTGTGGAGCTTCACCCCGCCGATGCATTGCTCGACAGAAAAATTTCACCCACCGAATTGCTGGGGTGGATTAAAAGCCTGACGGCGCGTAAGCGCGGCCGGAAAAAGAAAGTGTGGGAGCAACCCCCGCCAGCCCCAAATCAGCTTGCCGCGGCGAGTGTGTAATATGGGCGTTTGCATAATGCAGACGACCCATTTTTTTCTCTCATTGGATTTAGATGACGGACAATAAAATAGGGATGGATCACTCCATCCCCTTGGTCACGCATAGCGAACAACGTCCGCAACGGATCTTTCCCGCACAACTTTGGCAGCATCGCTCAGCAATCGAACCAATTCTCCATATTTAATAACAACACCCAACACGTTCGAATCTCGAGATCCGATGTCCCTATCCAGCACTTCGATCTTTCGACGCATGGCGAGACAATGGCTCCGCAATTCGGGATGCTTTTCCGCCGCATCGACTATCGACCGGATCTCGTTGACCTTCTCGAGGATGAAATTCTGCAATGAAAATTCCAACTCGTTGGCCGCCTGCCGATACGCATCGCGGGCTGTCCGAATACAAATGGCGGATCTTCCACTGTTTTCGGCGGTGTCCAATGCGATAATAGCGTCCGCATGGGCGATGAAAAATCGTCCCGGCGCCTTGAATTCAGGCAACCATCGATCGACAAATTTTTGCACCCTATCGATGCGTTCTATTGCTTCGAACATCACTTCGTCCTGAACCATTATCTTGTCCCCCGGACACAAAGAGTGGCTACCGTGCAACTACTCATAGTATCCGCCGCCATTGTGCGTGCGTCAATACAGTAAAGCTAAAACAACCTTTCGGAGTATAATGAGGATATGAAAGATGTTTTCGCGTGGAACGCGGCGAACGAGCTGACGGAGCACGTTGTGTACCATAAGCTCGCAGAGATGGAGAAGGATCCGGGCAACCGCGAGGCGCTCGAGCGACTTTCGACGCAAGAGAAAACGCACTACGAGTTCTGGAGTTCGCTCATGCCTCCGGCCGCGGCGGCAAAGGTCCACGCGCGCCGCGCCACCGTCTGGGGACTTTCGTTCCTACGCGTCGCGTTCGGCGTAACGTTCATGACAAAATTCCTTGAGACGCACGAGAACGGTGCTGTCCAAAAATATCAGGATATCGCGAAGACCATCCCCGAATCGCACCGGGGGCGGTTCGCGGAGATCATCGAGGACGAAAAATCGCACGAGAAGGCGCTCATCGCCCAGCTCAAAGAGAAACGCGTGAGCTACATGGGATTCATCGTGCTCGGTCTCGCGGACGCGATCGTGGAGATCACGGGCGTCCACGCCGGATTCCTCGGCGTCACCGGGAGCACGCTCATCGCGGGCGTCGCGGGCGTGATCGTGGGCTTCTCCGCGGCGATCTCCATGGGCTCGGCGGGATACCTTCAGGCAAAGCAGGACACGGAAAAGTCGGCGCTCTTTTCCGGCTTCCTCACGTGGGCGTCGTATTTCTGTTCCGTCGTCCTCCTCGCGCTCCCCTACTTTTTGATCCGCGTGATGGTGCCCGCGTTCATCGTATCCACGACAGTCGGCATCATCCTTGTGGCGGGCTTCACGTTCTACGGCGCGATCATCTTTGACCGGAAGTTCTGGCGTGAGTTCTTTGAGACCGTCGGGCTCATGCTCGGCACCGCGCTCGCCACGTTTTTGCTCGGCATCGTCGTCGGCGCGCTCTTCCACATCAACCCGAGCAGTTTTTGATAAATCTTAATAAGAATTTCATCAGAAATTTACCGTGATTTAATGGTGGGTATGCTATGCTGATATCAACGTTGCAGGTTTGTATCATTAATTAAAAGGTCGCGCATTGATATTGTTTCCGTTTTTGCTACACTAAATCCATGTCAAATTTACCTCCCTCCCTTGAAACATTGGTCCGTCGGGGAAACGTTTTTTACGCTGCCAATAAGGACTTTTTGGAAAAAAATTTTATGGGGCAATTTGCCGTCATTGACGTGGAAACGGAAAAATATGAGATTGACCCTGATCGGTCGGTTGCTATTGAAAAGGCAAAAAAGAACTTCGGAGAAAAGCTATTTTATATTGTCCAGATCGGCAGCATACAGAAAATAGGCGCGTCCTTTTCCACAAAGAAATATGCTTGGGATATTTAATGGCAATGACCAACCGATCGTTGAGGTTGAAATAAAAGGGTTCGGCGGAGCCACCAAAAAACTTGCCGCCTTGGTGGATTCCGGATTCAATGGATATATCCAGATCCCGCTCATTGAGGCGCTCCCTCTCGGCCTTATCCTCACCGGCGTCCAGGAAAATATGCTTGCAGATGGGTCGACGTCATCACATCTGGTTTGTGACGGACGGGTTGGCGTGGATGGAAAGTATATAAATACGCCCATTGACATCCATGCCGCCGACATCATTTTGCTCGGAACAAAACTTTTTAAAAAGTTGAATAAAACATTTATTTTGAATTGTATGGAAGGAAAGGTAGAGATCGTTGAAAATAATCCAATGCCATGATTGTAAACGTCCTTAAAGAAAAACATTGCGTTCCCTGCGAAGGCGGCATGTCGGCGCTCGATCACGAGTATGTGCAAAAATATGCCGCGCAGGTGCCGGACTGGAAAGTGTCCGATGACGAGAAAAAGATCACGCGCGAGTTCACGTTTAAGGACTTCGTAGAAGCGATGAAGTTCGTGAATGCCGTTGCAGATATCGCGCAGGCCGAAGGCCACCATCCCGACATGTACATCTTTTATAACAAAGTGCGCCTCGACCTTACCACCCATGCCGTGAACGGACTGTTTGAGAACGACTTCATCCTCGCGGCGAAGATCGATGCGGCAAACGCTTGACTTATCTCCGCCGGAAATATATTTTTATCTCAGGAGGACCTCGAACGTGCCAACTGTGGAGTTAGAAGCAATATCGTTCCCAATTGGGAGCGTCGTTGATGACGCAGACAAGATTACCGCTCTTCTGAAATCGGCTTTCGGTCCCCTACAAAGACCGATCACACACTTCCATTGCCTGGTTGAGCCCTTCGGTCGGAGATTCTTTCAAAGGGACGTTTTGGAGTCATGCCCCTTCGTTAACCCGATCGCGTCGTGGGAAGCGCTCGCCAAGGAGCTGGTGCGGACCTACCGCGAGGAGCGTCTCGATAAGAAGACGCCCCATCACGAGGGACAGGTGGTCGGCTGGGACATCAATCGGTTGCAAATGGATGACACCCCGGACATCGCGATAAGCGTGCATCCGGCCGTGATCTCGGTGCCAGTGTGATTCATCACACCGGCACTTTTTATTTTTTCTCTCGGATTGAGCAAAAGGACTATCCTTTTTTAACGGTCACGTTCCTACGTGGCATTTCCGTTAAAAAAGGATAGTCCTTTTGCTCAATCCCGTCAGATTTCTGGCGCAACAGCCAGGTGGGTGAGCTCAACTGCGGCCCACAGGCGGCAGAGATAATCGCTCTCCCTTTTAATATTGTTTGATCCGAAATCTGCGCGGGATCTACTTCAATTATACCACCACCCTGGAAAAAGTTATCAATGTGGATTAGAATCATCCTGCAATGAAGCTCAAAACCCGGAAACGCATATTTTATGTGCTGGTCCTTTTGTTTATCGTGATCGGCGCGGCGGTCGTGTCTTATGCCGAAGGATGGCGGATCAACTTTTCCACGCTCGTGGCCGAGAAGGCCGGCGGCATCTACGTCCGGTCATACCCCATTACCGCAAAGATCACGCTGAACGGGGAGCTGGTACAGAACCGATCGGCATTCCTGAGCCCCGGAACGTTCATCTCCGGGCTTTTCCCAAAGACCTATACCCTGACGCTCAAGGCGGCGGGCTACGATGCGTGGACGGAAATGCCGCAGGTCGTGCCATCGCTCGTCACGGAAATGAAGTATGCCGTGCTCGTGCCCGACAAGGCCACGAACGTGGCGACCGCCACCGCCGCAGTGACCGGCTATTTTGAGGCGAACGGCAGCGTCTTCGTCACGAACGCGAGCGCCACGGTCACCTGGCTCGACAAGACGATCGGGTACGGCGCGGTCACGAGCCACAGCACCGACCTCAAGACCGCCGTCATTCGCACGGTCAGCGCGAAGACCGGCGGCGCCACCTATTCGCTCTACGACTTTACGAATGCCACGAGTACGAATCTTTCCACACTCCTCAGGCAATCGGGCATCAAGTCCACGCCGACGACGAACATCTTTGTGGACCCGTACGATGATACGAGCGTGATAACGCAAACGCCCGCCGAGATCGTGGCAATCGACTCGGAGACCCATCGCGCGACCGTGGTGTACACAGCGCCGGCCGGCGCGGCAATCGAGTCCCCCATCGCGGTATCACCGTCCGCGATGGCATGGGCGCAATATACCGCGAGCGCCCCAGGCTCATCGGGAACGTCGCAGGTCATCGTCTACGACAAGTTCTCCGGCGACACGGTCGACGACTCGCTCATCGTCAAAGGCCCCATCGCACAGCTCGTATGGGTTCGGAATAATGTCCTCGGCATTTTGGAAAGTGATAACACGCTCTATCTGTATAACGTCCCGAGCGAGCAGCTGACGACGCTCGCCGACGACGTGAAGCAGTTTTACCCGGCCCCGGACGGCTCCTCGGTCGCGGCGCTTGAATACCATAGCTTGGAAATATTCTCGTTCACCACGCAGGACTATTACCGTTTTAACCTTCCGGAGGCGGCGAACGTGCAGGGGCTTATCTGGTACAAGGATGACGCGCATCTTTTTGTGCAATACCCCGACCGCGTCGCATTCCTCGATTTCGCCGACACGAACCTGAAAAATCTGACCACGGTCTCGCCCGGCACAGAGCCGCAATACGACGCGCAGGAGAACTCGCTCTATCTCATCGACCAAGGGCAGAAATTATTGCGCTTTGATTTTCCGCAATAGCGCGCGGTAGCGCGTTGACCGCGCTTTATCGCGCGTGCGGCTCGGGATAATTGCCCGCCATGTGGCGGCGCGCGCGGGTCAAGAGTTCCTGCTGCACGAGCTTCGCTTTCTTTCTCCCCACCGCCGGGAGGATGATCTTGTTGTGCGCGGGGTCATGCTGCGCGCCGGTCATCAAAATGATCACCTTGCTCACGCCCGCCATGCGGTCGAGCGGGCTGCGCTGGATGTTCACGTTCTGGATCTGGTGATACAGCGCCGCGAGCTCGTTGCGTTCGATATATCCGTAGGTCATGATGAACGCCTCATCGGTGAAGGTGTAGGTATAGAAGTGGTACTCCATCCATGTCCAAAGAAGTATCGCCAGGAAGTAGAGTGCGCTGAAGAGCGCGAGCAGCTCCACTCCGTATTGCACGAACGGAAGATAATACGGCGGCGCCCATCGTTCGCTGTACCAGGCGGCAGCCGCGAGCACGAAGAAAAGGATCACGAGCTTCAACCGCTTCGAGAGAAAAAGGAGATACGCGCGACGCCCCAGTGAATGTTTCTTATGATTCTCCATCAGCGTGATATAATATGATTATAGCATTCACATGAAACTTCCCCACTCCCTGCGCGTGATAATCCTCCTGCTCCGCATCGCGCTCGGTCTGAACTTCTTTTATCTGGGTTTCAGCGCGCTATTCAGCCCCGCGATCGGCAAAGAGGTCCGCGCGCACTCGTTCGGCGACCTCTATTCGTGGCTTTCGGCGCCGATGACGGCCGGGGCGGGCAACTGGACCTGGATCCAGCCCGTCGCCCAGTGGGCGTTCCTGATCATCGGCATATGCCTCGTATTGGGGCTCCTGACGCGCCTGGCGTCCATTGCGGGCATTGTGCTCGCGCTCGTAAGCTATCTCCCCACCGTAAGCTTTGCCGCGTTCAACGTCGCGCAATTCATCAGCGACGAAGTGATTCTCGTGATCTGCCTGCTCATCATCATCTTCGCGAACGCGGGCGCGTACATCGGCCTCGACAATTTCATCCATTTCCACAGCCCGAAGAAAACCTAGGCCATCACTGCCTCGCTCCGACGTAGCGACCAACGGAAGTCCCGTGGGAGAACGTCCACTCGCTCGACAGCGATGGCCTAGGTTTTCACGATATGAAAAAGAAATTATTTCCCGGCTTCGATTTCCAAAAGACGGTTGTATTTTGCGATGCGTTCGCCGCGCGCGGGGGCGCCGAGCTTGAAGCCGTCCGCGGCAACGCCGTAGGCAAGGTCCGCGATGAAGTCGTCGTTCGTCTCTCCACTGCGATGCGATACAACGACTGCCCACCTATATTGCCGCGCGAGGCGCACCGCGTTCAATGTTTCCGTGATCGTCCCGATCTGGTTCGGCTTGATGATGATCGCGTTCACGCTCTTCTTCGCCTCTGCCATTTCCATGCGGTCGGTGTTCGTGGTGGTCAGGTCGTCGCCTGCGATCCACAACTTCGATTTGTTCTTTATATTGTTCGCCGCCGTGATCACCGCAAAATTCTTAAAGTCGTTCTCGCCGAACGGATCCTCTATATAGATCGGCGAATATTCCTTGATCAACTTTTTATACGTATTGCCCAATTGCTGGCGGGACAGGCCTTTGACGTCCGTCGCCGCGGCGTCCATGCCGAAGTCAATCTTTTTATTAAGTTTTAATCTTCTTGGCCACGGCGCGAAGCATCTGGAACGGCTCGAGGTCGCTTTTGAAATTGGGCGCAAAGCCGCCTTCGTCGCCAAGGTTCGCCGCGCCGCGGCCCTTGGCCTTCACGAGCGCCGCGCCGAGCGCGTGATAGACCGCCGTGCCGATATCGATCGATTCCTTGAATGTCCGGGCTTTTGGAATGATTAAATATTCCTGAAAATGCAGGTTGTTGCCCGCGTGGAGACCGCCGTTCACCACGTTCATAAAGAGCCGAGGATGGAGTGTGGTCGCCGTCGGATCCACCCAGATACCATAGACCTCGCGGATATGCTTCCAGAGCGGCACTTTCTTGGTGCGCGCGGTGGCGCGGAGGAACGCGATGGAGATCGCAAGGATAGCGTTCGCGCCGAGGCGCGACTTCGTCTTCGTGCCATCAAGCCGGACAAGGAACTCGTCGAGCGCGGCCTGGTCCAAAAAATCCTTATGGATGATCCGCGTGGCGACGATGTTCTTGATGTTCCGCACGGCAATCGCCGCCGGCAGCGCGCGTGCCTCGGTGGCGCCGGTACTCTTTCCTTGCGGCACGCTCGCCGTCGCGCGTGCGCCGTTTTGCAACGTGAGCGTCACTTCCACGGTCCATTGCCCGCGGGAATCAAGGATGGGATGCGCGACTGAGCGAGCTGATCTTCATAGAGCGCTATTTTGCGGCCGGGGCCGCTGTCGCCTCCGGCGGCTTTACGACGTTCGTCGGCGCGCCGTTCACGAAGGCGACGATGTTGTCGATCGTGGTATCAAGGATGCGCAGGAATGCTTCGTTCGTGTTGAAGGCGTTATGCGGCGTGACGATCACGTTCGGCAACTGCACGAGGTCCGCGTCGAGCGACATGTCCCCCGCCTTCATCGCGGCCTCTTCCTCGAGCACGTCAAGTCCCGCGCCGCCAAGCTGTGCCGCTCTTGAACGCACTCACGATCGCCGCGGTCTCCACGATCGCGCCGCGCGCGGTGTTGATGATATACGCGCCTTTTTTAACAAGGCCGATATTGCCGCTATTGATAAGATGATGCGTGGACGGAAGATACGGCGCGTGCACCGTGATGATGTCGCTCGTCTTGAGCAAGTCCTCAAGTGAAAGATACGGAAATCCCATCTCTTTCGCGAACGCGTCGTCGTGGTAGACGTCGTACGCGACCACGTTCATGCCAAATCCTTTTGCCATGTGCACCGCATGCTTGCCGATGCGGCCGGTGCCGACGACGCCGATCGTCTTGCCCGCGAGGTCAAAGCCGGTCAAGCCGTCGGTCGTGAACTTGTGCTCGGTCTTCACGCGCGCGCTCGCTTCGCGGATCTTCCGCGAGAGCGCGAGGATCAGCGCGAACGCGAACTCGGCAACGGTGTTCTCGCCATACGCGGGCACGGACGACACCGAAATCCCGCGCGCCGCGGCCGCGGCGAGGTCGATGTGATCGAAGCCCGTGGAGAGCGTCGTGATGAATTTGAGTTCCGGCAGCGCCGCGATCACCGCCGCGTCCACCGGCGAATCCATGAACACGCCCGCAATATCAAAATGTGCCGCATCTCCCGTCGGGATCTCGTCCTTACAAAGAATGGTGTCGCCGAACGCCACCTCCACCCCCGCCGCCTTCAGCTTCTCGCTGTTCGTTAAATATGATTTTGCCACCTCGCCCCACCGCTCGCAGTTAAAGAAAGTTACTTTGTGTGTCATAGGGGTATTATACAACAAAAAGAAAAAGCGGCTCCATCCCGAAGGATAGTGCCGCTTGTTTTTTGGCTAGATCTGCCAATTGACCACCTCATTTGAGATGGCTTGGGTAAGATTTGCCATGAGTAGCAGTTCTGGCCGTGCGTCGAGCACTGAAGCAATGAGGAGAAGATTATCGATATTCCATCCTCCAAAGTCCTTATCGTGCTCGAGCTTGATCAACTTCCAGATGAAGGTGACATGCAACCTGCACTGCCTTGCCAGGTCGCCGGTGGTGAATTGCTTGCGCGCCAAAAGAATGAGGATGTTCGACCTGACGAGGGCCGCGTTCATCTGCACCCAAATCCAAACAAGACTGTTTGCTTTGAGGTAGGCAGGATGAAGTCTGAGCGGGGTCGAACCACTCTGAGAAGTAAGCTCGATGAGAAGGGCGTACATGCACTGCCCCACATACTCGGAACCTTTCTCGGCGATCTCATCTTCCTCGGTGCGGGTCAAAGAGTAAAATCTCCTCTTTTTCACCTTAGCCAATTCATTTCTGATTAACTTCATAAAGAACCTCCGCGAGAGTAAAATAACATATAAACGAAGTATAGTCAACTATCGAAGGAATTCTGTGGACCGGACGGGATTCGAACCCGTTTCTCCTGTTTAGCAAAACAAGATCCTACCGACATAGACGACCGGCCCAAGCCAGGATAGGACAATGCCCATTAAAACTATCTAAAACAAAAACAGCCACTCAGTGAATGGCCGTCTTTGCTGCTAAACAGGATTTTCGCCCACGGTCTCCGTGGAACCTTGTTTCCCAACTATCATACTACCCACACGACCGAAGTCAAATAAGATTTAACGATTTTTTAATCTTATGTATCGCGTTATTTGGAGCGCTTCTTCCCCTTCATCTTCGCCTCCTCCTTCGCAATCGCGATCGTAGTCGGCACCACCGTATCCGGATTCAAAGAGATGCTCTCGATGCCGCAGGTCACGAGGAACTGTGCGAAGTCCGGATAGTCCGACGGCGCCTGGCCGCAGATGCCGATGTACTTCTTGCGGGCACGGGCCTTCTTGATGACCTCGCCGATCAGGATCTTCACCGCCTCGTTGTTCTCGTTCGCGATCTTTGTGACGATGCCGGAGTCACGGTCCAAACCCGAGCGTAAGCTGGGTAAGATCGTTGGAACCGATCGACATGCCGTCAAAGATATCGAGGAACTTGTCCGCGAGCAAAACGTTCGACGGGATCTCGCACATCACGTAGATGGGTGTCCTGGTTACTTGCTTCTGGTTACCGGTTACTAGCTTCTTCAACGAGGTTTTCCGGTTTGCCATGTAATTAGTTACGAGTCCCGCTTCTGCCATCGTCTCCTGCACCTTGATGCCCTCCTCCACCGTGCGGCAGAACGGCACCATCGGGATCACGTTCGTAAGGCCCATGTCCTCGCGCACCATTTTGACCGCGGCCGCCTCCAGCATGAACGCCGGCTTGAACTTCGGGTCATAGTACCGCGACGCACCGCGCCAGCCGATCATCGGATTCTCCTCCTTCGGTTCGTACGCCTCGCCGCCGAGCAATGTGCGATACTCGTTCGTCTTGAAGTCGCTGAAGCGCACGATCACGTGGTTCGGCCAGAACGCCGCGCCGATCTTTGCGATGCCGAACGCGAGGTTGTCTATATAATACTGCTTCGCGCTGCGCTCCGGGTCCTTCGGGTTGTACCACCCGCGCATCTTTGCCTCAAGCGCCGCGCGCACCGCGGGCGTCTGGTCCTTCAGGTTGAGCAATGCCATCGGATGCAATCCCATCTTGGACGCGATGATGAACTCCTCGCGCGCGAGGCCCACGCCTTGGTTCGGCAGGAACGACACCTCGAATGCGCTGTCCGCGACGGCCACATTCACCATCACTTTTGTTTTCGTCTTCGGGATCTTTTTGAGATCGTGCTCCACCACTTTGAACTTGAGCGCGCCTTTATAGATGTTCCCGCCACTGCCTGTGGTATCCACGGTGATCAAGTCCCCCGTCTTGATGAGACGCGTCGCCTTCTCCGTTCCCACGATCGCCGGGATGCCGAGCTCGCGCGAGACGATCGCCGCGTGCGATGTACGGCCGCCCTTATCCGTCACGATCGCCGACGCCATCTTCATGATCGGCTCCCAGTCCGGATCGGTCATCGTCGTCACGAGGATCTCGCCGCGCTTGAAGTCGTTGATGTGTTTGGCGTCCATGATGACGTGCGCCTTGCCCGTCGCGATCTTGGAACCGACGGACGCGCCCGTGAGGAAGCTGTCTTCGTTTCCTGCGGGATATATTCCTTGAGCTTCGAGAAATCGCGGCCGGCCTGGATCGTCTCCGGACGCGCCTGCACGATGAAGAGCTCGCCCGTCACGCCGTCCTTCGCCCATTCCATATCCATCGGCGTCCACTTCTTATAGTGATCGGTGTAGTGCTTCTCTATAATCGTTCCCCAGGTGGCGAGCTTGGCAACTTCTTTATCCGTCAGCACGAATCCGTCACGCTCCGCGGGAGACGTCGGCACGATCTTTGTCTGCTGGATGCTCGCAACGCCCGTGCCTGCCTGATGGTGATAGATCATCTTGCGCAACTTCACGCCGAGTTTCTTCTCGATGATAGGCTTCTTCGTTTTCGTGGCGAGGCCTTCCTTCCAAATAATGAACTCGTCCGGCGTCACTTCGCCTTTCACGATCATTTCACCGAGACCCCACGAGCCGTTGATGATGACGATGTCCTTGAACCCGGATTCTGTGTCCACCGAGAACATCACGCCCGAGCACGCCTTGTCCGAGCGCACCATCTTTTGCACGCCGGCGGAGAGCCCGATCTTCAAGTGATCGAAGCCGCGGTCTGCGCGGTACGAGATCGCGCGATCGGTAAAGAGCGATGCCATCGTCGCGCGGACCGCCACCGCCACCTCATGCGCGCCACGGATACCGAGATAGCTCTCCTGCTCGCCGGCAAAGCTCGCGCCGGGAAGATCTTCCGCCGTCGCCGACGAGCGCACCGCCACGTCCGCGTTCTTGCCGTAGCGCTTCTCGATAAAATTTCGATACGCCGCCACAATGTCGTCGTTGAGATCCTTCGGGAATTCCGTGGCGACGATCTTTTCGCGGATCAGCTTGCCGCGGCGCTCCAACTCTTTTAGATTCTTCGTGTTCAGCCCTTTTAACATTTCTTTAATGAACTTGTCGAGGCCGGTGCTCTGTAAAAAGTAGAAATAGCCGTCGGCCGTGACGGTAAATCCCGATGGCACCGGCACGCCTTTTGCGCCGAGCGTCCGGATCATCTCGCCGAGCGACGCATTCTTCCCGCCCACCATCCCGACATCTTTGATCCCGACTTCCTCAAATTTTAATATATATTTTTTCATGAAATTTTTGTTAAATAATGGTTAATTGGATTTTAATATTTTAGTCCGATAATGAGGTCCGACACATTCGATCCCGTGTCGCCCGTCATCACATAATTCCCGATTTTTTCGAACAACGCGTATGTGTCGTCCGCCGCGCGAAATGTTTCGGGATCCACGCCTGCTGCGCCCGCGGCCTTTCTTGTCATAGTATCGCATATTGCGCCCGCGAATGCTCCGTGATCGCGCCAGTCCGACGCGAATGACAGAATTTCCTCACCATCGCCCACGACCCGCAACGCGCTCGCGCAAAGTTCAAGATTACGGCCGCCGCGTCCGGCAGCGTTGTGCACCGTCACCGTCGTCTCGCCCGCCCAGAGGAGCGCCGTTTTCGGTGGCGCGGCATGCACCGCGTCCGCGATCATCGCGCCCACATCATCCGCTTCGCCCGTGAGCTCGCTCCCGCGGATCTCCGTGGTGAACCCGAGCCGCTCCGCCGCGGCCTTCATGCCCTCGAGCGCGTGGCGATTCGAAACCACAAGCATGTTGGAAACGTTCGCAAAATAGTTATCATCCTTCGGCGTCTCGATGAGCCCACACTTTTGCAAATTACACTTTTTTAAAATAGCGAACTTTGCGAGCACCGCGGCGGCGTCATCCATCGTCGTCGCGTCCTTGACCGTCGGCCCAGAAGCGATGAACGAGAGGTCATCCCCTACCACGTCCGAGAAGATGAGCGAAACCACCCGCGCGGGATACGCGTCCTTGGCCAAATTGCCGCCGCGCGCGAGCGAGAGATGCTTGCGGATGGTATTGATCTCGCGGATCGCCGCGCCGGAATCGATGAGCGCGGTCATGATAGGAATTTCTTCGCGGCTCGCCCGGTCTTCCGGCAAAAAAAGTAGCGTGGAACCGCCGCCGGATATCACAAAAATAACCAGGTCTTTTTCCGTGAGACCGCCGAGTGCGGTGACGATCGCCTCTGCGCCACGCAGATTCTCGTCCGATGGGAGCGGGTGTGTGCCACAAAACGTCTTGATGTGCGCGAGTGGGGGCGACGGCTTCACGTCCACCACCACGCCGTCCGCGATCCGATTCCCGAACAGTCCCTCCGCGAACACGCCCGCTTCCACGGCGCATTTTCCGATTGCAATGAAGACCAGTTTGCCCACAAGAGAAAGATCGACGATCTGACCGCCAAGCAAAAGCATGCTCCCCTCGAACCGCACCGTCTTTGCGAGCACCGCCGTCGTATCGACCGCCTCGTATCCCGCTTCGGCGATGGTCAAGAGCGCGCGACGGGCCTCCGTCACCGCAAGCTCGTTGAAATTCTGGATCTTCATGATGCTATAAGTTTATCACGGACCATCGCGCTAGGTGCGTTCGTTTCTTTCCCACCGCGTCCGCCACGGACGCGTACCCGTCGCGCGCGAGCAGCTTCACGAGGCCGCGATTGATCCGCTTCACCGCCATCGGCCCGCCGTAGACGAGCCCCGTCACCATCTGCACGAGCGACGCTCCCGCCTTGATCTTTTCATACGCGTCCTCCGCGGTAAACACGCCGCCGAGCCCGATCAGCACATATTTCCCCGCCGTCCTCTTATATATGTAGTGCACCATGTCCGTGGAAAGTTTTTTGACCGGCGCGCCGGAAATGCCGCCCGCCGGGATGACGCCGAGCTCGTCGGCCGTGGATTGGAGCGACAGAACGTCGCGGCGGCGCGCAAGATTAGAGACCACAAATCCGGTGACGAACGGATACTTCTTTACAACATCCAGGATCGCATCCACCTCCGGCGCGGAAAGATGGCTCGAGATCTTGAGGAAGATCGGCGACGCATCCACGAGCAGCTCGGCGGTAAGCGCCGCAAGGAGCTGGTCCAGCATCTGCGGATCCTGGAACGTGCACCCGTCCTGCGCGTTCGGACACGAGACGTTCAGCGTCACATACGAAAAGTATGGCGCGAGCATCTTATACGACAGGATATAATCCTCAACCGATTTCTCTCCTTTGATGTCCGCGCGGTTGGTCTTCGCGATGTTCACGCCCACCGGCATGTCCGGATGCAGATGTTCCATCTTCTTCCGTATCGCCTCCGCGCCGTAATTCTTCAATCCATAATTGACGATGAGCGACCGGTCGTCCGGAAGCCGCGCGAGGCGCGGGCCCTTGTTTCCCTCGTATGGAAAATGGGTGATCGCGCCCACTTCCATAAAACCGAAGCCGACGGAAGACATGATCTTCGTCAACCGCACATCCTTGTCGAATCCCGCGCCGAGCCCCACCGGATTGCGGAAGTCGATCCCCGCCACGCGCGTCGCGAGGGACGGGCTCTCGTAGTCGCACGACGCGGAGACCATCCATCGCGTCAGCGGATTGCTGCCCAAGAGCTCCCCGACAGCGGCAAAGAAGTCGTGGATGCGCTCCGGTTCGAACCAGAAGAATATCGGCCTCAGTATTTTGTCGTACATCAGCTTTTTGCGATAGTTGTCTCAACGACCGACGCGTCGGTGTGTACATCATCGATCTCGCACACGCCGCTCACGCACGCGAGCTCTTTTTTTACATCCGTCGAATCAACCTTCTCATAGAGCAAGATCTGCGAGAAGTCGATCGGCGGAAGATTGGCGGTCATCTCCTCGTAGCGTTCCTTTGTGATTTCCTCGTACGGCGCCAGGAGATACGCGTGGCTCTCGCGCGGCAGGAACGACAATCCCCCGATCATATCCCAGTGCTCGTAGAGCCAGTGCGCCACCGCGATCCACTCGTTCTCGCCGACCGAGATCGTCACCGACGGATTATGTTCGGTAAAGTTCACCTTCACCTTGCGCCAATATTCCAATTGATCGATCGCGCTCAAGTCGTCTTTGAGCACCGCGCCCTCCGGCGCTTTGACCGGGAATTCGAACACGAACGTGCTCGCGGACGAGATGGATTGCCCGACCTCCGGGAAGTACGGCACCTTCTGGTCCTTCATCATATGGAACAACGCGTCCGTGGCGGAGATGCGCACGCGGCGGATGTAGTACTGCGCGTGCCGCGCGTGCAGGCCGGACGCCGCGTCCACCGTCTGCGAAACGGTGCCGGACGGCTTCACGCAGGTGACGGACGTGGAAGGCGTGACGCCGAATCGCTTTGCGTATTCTTTATTGACCGCCACGGCGCGATCGCGGAGCAGGGTAAGCACCGCTTCATTCCGCACCGCCGGGCAATCCCACTGCCCCGTGATGGAAACGCCGAGCAGGCGCTCTTTCTCGCAATTGCGCTTCCAATCCTTCGAAAGATACGGGAAGTTCGTCAGCGTGGATTGATAGGTGCCGAGGATCGCCGCGATGCGGATCTTTTTCATCAACGTCTCTTCCGTATCGTCCGCGCGCGCGACGACCTCCGAAAGATTGCAGAACTGCTTCGGCTGGAGCAGGATCTCGCCGCACGGGTTCGTGCCGAGCTTCAATATCTTCTGGCCAAGGATGCGCGAGCGCCGCTTCGGGATCTGCATCGCCAAACTGCCGCGGTTAAAGATCCCTCGCTCGCCGGTATGGCTCTTCGCCAACGCGAGCCATTCCTCCATGAATTGTTCGGCGTCGGGCTTCCGCGTATAGACCGCCGAGTTGTTCGCCATGGAGCGCTGAGGATCGGCAAAATAGAATTGTCCCCTTTTTGCCGATTGCATCTCCGCGTCGTCAAGATCCGAGAGCGAGATCATCGCGCTGCGGCGCACGCCGCCCGCCACCACCACCTCGCCGATCTTGCAACAGATGTCATGCACGTCGATATTGGACAATCGCCGCCCCTGCTTCGACAATATTTTCGCGCGGGCGAACGCGAGGAGCGAGCGCAGCGGCTCCGGGCCGGAGCTCTTGCCGCCCATCGTCTTCAGACGCGCGCCGGCCGGCCGGAGGCCGGAGAGATCGAACTCGACATCCTTGCCGTCGAACCACGCGCGGAGGCCGAGCGTGAGCGCGTCCGCCCATCCCTCCTTGCTATCCTCCACCACATGCGTCCGCACCTTCTTGCCCGTCTTCGAGCTTTGCCGCTTGATCTGCGGAAGCTTCTGCACGTTCTGGCTTTCCACGGAAAATCCGGCGCCCGTGCCGCACATCGAGATGTACATGATCTCGGCGAAGTCCTCCAGCTTCTGCGGCGCGGTGAAGGAGCAGTTGTACGCGCACACGTTCGTGGCCCGCGCCGCGGTGCCGGCGAACTGCAAAAGCCGCATCGACGGCATCGCTTCCTGATGCAGGATCGCGTCCTGTATCTCCGCGTACTCGGCGTCGCTCAACTTGTCGCCAAGATTTTCCCTCATGAACGACATGTAGCGTTCCACCGTCTCGATCCATGTCTCGCGGCGGCCCTCTTCCGGGATCCAGTTCGCATAGGTGCGGTAATACACGAACTCCGCCAGCTGATTATGGAAATAATGTTTGCTTGCCGCCGCGAGCTTCTTCACGTACTCCGGGATCTCCTTTTTGTTCTCGCGCAATTGCGAACGCTCGTTGCGATATAAAATATATGCTTTCGCCGTTTTTTGAAAATCCATCAGGATGAGCTGGGTCTCCACCACGTCCTGGATCTCCTCGATCGCGGGAACGTGCCCCGCCGGATAGCGCTTCATGAGCGAACCGATCACCTGCTCCGACACTTTCTCCGCCGCTTCCGCGGAACCTTCCCGCGTCGCCGACATCGCGCGCGAGATCGCGCTCGTTATCCTGTCCTGGTCGAACGGCACGATCCGACCATCCCGCTTCCGCACTTCCGCGAAACTATTATTTTTTGTCATGGTAGTTCCATTGTTATGCCGAAGTCGGCGGGCGCATAGCAAGGGGCGCCTGTGCATAACGGGAACGGGTTGTCACATGCGCAACGGGCATCGCAAAATCCTTCATTTTTTCTTAATAAACCGGCGTAAAAAAGTGACAACTTTTTTGTCATCTATTTTGCAAAATGTGCTATAATTTGAGAAAATATCCCAAAATGCATCTAAAGAGCGTCATTGAACAGCTGGGGCACTCCCCGCAGGAGACCGCGGTATACCTTGCGGCCCTGGAATTGGGCGGCAGCACCGCCACGGACATCGCCGCGAAGGCGCGCCTGCCACGCACCACGGTCAACCTCATCATTAATTCTCTCAATAAGCAGGGGCTGATGAACGCGTATATCCAGCGCAAGCGGAAGATCTGGGCGGCGGAAAATCCGGAGCGCCTGCTCATCACACTGAAAGAGCGCGAGGCGGCGCTGAAGCTTGTGCTTCCCGAACTGCAATCGTTACGGCACGACACGGGAGTGAAGCCGACGGTGCGCGCATACGGCGGCGTTGAGGAGATCCGCCAGATCATGAGCGACATCCTGGAAGCGAAGCATCACATCTCCGCGATCCTCTCGTGGGACGAGTGGAAAGCACTTCTCGGCGAAACGTACATGGATGATTTCATCGAGAGCCGCTACCGGCAATATCTCCGCATCCGCATCCTCACGCCAAAATCAAAAGCGGCGATGGCGCTCAAGGCGCGCGACGGCGAAGAGCTCCGCGTGACGCAGTTCCTCCCTTCCGGCATCGAGATCAACAATTGTAATTTTATTTACGCGAACAAAGTGGCGGTCATCTCGCTCAACAAAAAACGCCCGGTGGGCATTTTGATCGAGGACCAGGACATCCATCACACGATGGAAGTTTTATTCGAATCGTTATGGCATCAGAGCGGCGGTGTTTAGACGGCGTTTATGCGTCACATTCCGGGGCCACAAGTAATCCACAGGGGCTCCGATATGGCCGGTACGGCTATGGTACTATAAACGGATGGCAAACGAACACGAACAGCATCCCGCGGCGGCCAAGCAGTCGGATAAGAACATCATGGCAATCTTCGCCTATCTATCGATCCTTATCATTATCCCGTTCCTCACGGACGCGAAGGATAACCCGTTCGTAAAATATCATATCAAGCAGGGCTTGGTGCTCCTCATCTTTGAAGTGATCGGTTGGTTCGCCAACGTGGTGCTCGTCTGGATTCCCGTCATCGGATGGCTCGTCATGTGGCTCTGGTGGCTCGCGTCACTCATCCTCGCCATCATCGGTATCATGAACGTTTTGAACGGCCACGAAAAAGAGCTTCCCTACCTCGGCCAGTACGCCAAGAAGTTTCGTCTTTCTAAGCCAGGGCAACGATTTAAAGTACTCCTCAAACGCCGGGCGCGCGGGTTCGCATGCGATGCCGATGCGGTTCACGAGCGTCATTAGCGGGAACGCCTGCGCTTTTTCGCCGAGCCGCGCCAGAAGGAACGGGAGCGAGTTCAGGCCTTCGCCGTGGATGTTGCACTTGCCCGTCGCCACGATCTCTATGCCCACTTCGCGGTTGCGCGAGTGCACGCTGTAGCCGGTGGCGATGAGGTCGCCCACGCCCGCGGCGCCCAAAATGATCTTGGGATCCGCGCCGAGTGCTGTTGCCACGTCCACCATCTCTTTCGTCGCCGCCGCGGTCACCCAGCCCTTTTCATTTCCCGAAACGCCGAGCCCGTCGCGATGCCGAGCGCCACGGCGTAGATATTTTTCAATACTCCGGCGAGCGCCACACTCGCGGTATCCGGCGTCGTCTCCACGCGGAAGTGTTCGCCCGCAAACGCACGCGGTCGCCCACGCGAGCGCCGCTTCGTTCTTTGATGCGAAGACGCCGATCGCGTCGTTGCCGGCCACGATCTCCGCCGCGAGCATCGGCCCGCCCACCACCATGAACGGCTGCGTTGCCGGCAGGAGCGTCGGCACCATCTCGGCCATCGTCTGCAGAGAATCTTTCTCTATCGCCCTTCGAAAACGAAACCACCGTTGCGTTCGGCGCAAGATATGGCAAAACGCCCGTCACGGCAGCACGCATCGCCCAAGACGGCACGCAGAACAAAACATAGCCCGCAACCGGAATAATATCCTGAAGTGGCTTTTGCCCGGGCACCGCCGCCGGATCCGCATCCCAGTAATCGATCTCGATGTTTTTCTCTTTAAGCAAAAATCCAATCGCGCTGCCCAAGTTCCCCGCCCCCACGATCACCACGTGAGATGAAGTTTCCATATGCCTACATCGTACAACAACGCACAGAGTGCGATACTGAAAGAAGAAATGAATCGGGGGTGTACCGTGAGACGGATCGCATGATCGGTTTTTGATGGATGATGATCGCCAAATAGACGATCTTCCTCCAAGCCGGCTATCGCCCGAGATGCTCCGCATCTTGGCGAACGAGCTCAAGCAACTTCAAGAGAATGGAATCATCCTTTCCTTGTGGGTCGTCCCTCCCTGTCCCTTCAAAAGAGCCGACGGATTGATTCTGGCGGCACGAACTCACAAAATCGTGCCGCTTATTATTCACCGATATCTCAACGATCTTTTCCTTTGCCGTAGCGCCGGAAATGATTCGCACGCGCGATGGCGCGACGGCAAAATGTGCAGCGAGCGCCGCTTCGATCGCACGGTTCGCCGCGCCTTCCACCGCGCGCGCGTTCACCGCCACCACGAAGCGCCGCTCGCCCGATGCTTCCAAAAAGATCCGTCGTTTCTTTGACGTATGCCTTCTTAACGCCCGGCTTCGCGCGCACGAACGATCTTCATTGCCGCTATTCCTCGGCCTCGCCGTTATCATCCGTCGATGTATCGTCGGTGTTCAGCTCCGCATCCTTGACATCCTCCTCCAACTCCGGATCATTGATCTCTTCAGCCATTGAATAATATTGTTATGTTTATATTTCGTACCCTTCGCAAGACGACCGTAATAGGGCCAGAACAACACCACTCTGAACTTTATTCTTCTTAAACCAAATCACGTTTTAAGAATCGGCAAAATTAATTCATTTAATAACTTCCTATATTCCTCTTGTAACTCTATGGAAATTTGTGGATGGTTAAGTTTATCCATAACTCCTTTTTTCTCAATGATTTTATCTGCTTTATCAAAATAAAAACCTTCTGGAGTTGCAAGAAATAAGAACGAGGGCTTCCAGGAGGCGTACATTCTCTCAGCATCCCGCAATATCCAATCAGCTCTAGGATTCATCATGTATTTTACTTCAATAAGGTGTACCTCGTGCGTCTGGTTATTGATAACTGCGAAATCTGGGGCGCGACGAATGATTTCCATTGTCTCCTTCGCCTGTATATTATGTTGGCGATTAGCTAATTCTGGAAGTACATTCTCGTAACCAAAAGCGAGAATCGTAAAACATCCTGCGTCCCGCAGCATTTGTTCGAACAAAGTTTCGGCGATTCTTCCTTTTGCAAGCTTTCGGGTAAAATCGATAGATTCGTAAGTCATGCCAATATTATACTTTATTTCCCCCACCCCCACTCCACATACTCCACGCCGTCGCGATAGGCGCGGATCACCTCGCGGACGTAGGGAATGACGTTGTCGGGCAATGCGTCGAGCGGAAACCAGTGGAGATCGTCGCACTTGCCGGGCTCCATGTTGGTGAGCTCGCCTTGCCACTTTGCGGGCTCAAAGTAGAAATCGATATATTCCCTGCCCTCCAGCCGGTGCATGACCACCTTGAGGTGTAGGTCGTCCACGGCGATGTTCACCCCGGCCTCCTCCTTTGCCTCGCGGGCCGCGGCGGCGCGGAGCGTCTCGCCACCGTCGATGTGCCCGGCCACCAGGCTGTACATCCCATCCTGAAAACCCGTGTTCGCCCGGCGCAAAAGCAAAATCTTCCCGTCGCGGACGAAGAGCAGATATACGGCGGCGAATGGGCGGAAAGTGTCGGTTGGCATAGAAGGATTATATACCAAAAGATCGAGAAAATGACTATTTGTGGCATTTTCAATCCGTTACTTTGTAACGCCTCCTTCCAGTTGGTTACAAATTGTTACCGACTGATCTCTCTATTTGGCAATTATTTTCAAATCGTGACTGTTTGTCACGGTTTCATTTCGGTTGATATCCATGCCCAATATACTACTCGTCGATAAGGAACACTTTGATGCCCTCCTCGGAACCATTCCTCGCTATGCGCATGGTAATGATTACAGTTTTTCCCTTATTTCCTTCGTGATCGCCGCGAGTTCCGCCTCCGGCGTCGCTTCGCGCGAACCCGGCCGGTAGATGAACTTGCGCGGCTCGTATTCTAAGACGCCCGCGTCCCCCGCCACGCGCGGGATGATGTGCAGATGAAAGTGCGGGATGGATTGCCCTGCCGCCGGGCCTTCATTCCACGCGTGGTTGAACCCTTCCGCGCCGAACGTCGCGCGCAACGCATCCTTCACCTCCGCCGCGAGCGCGAAGATCGCCGCCTTCTCCTCGGCCGTCAGCTCTTCGAACTTTTGCACGTGCCGTAACGGCGCCACAAGCGTATGCCCGGGCGTAATCGGAATGTTCGTTAAAAATGCCCACGCGAGATCGTTCCGCTTAAGCGTCCGCGCTTTTATTTCCGGCAGGGTGCAGTAGGTGCAATCCATTATTTCCATATTACCGTGAACCAAAAAGTTTCGCTTTTAATTCCTCTTTGAACTTCGGCTCGAACTGGGCGCGAAGAGATATTCCCAATTCCTTATCGCGGAAGTCGGGCTCCTGGGAAAGATGAGGAACTCGTCGAATGAAACAAGTTTTACGGCGATCTTCTCTCCGGCGTCGAGATGCGGTTCTTTGACGAACTTACAATCTCGCGCGATGAACGTGTAAATGGTCCACACCATCGAGTTGTATGGGATCCGTTCCCTAAACGGGACCCAGTCGTCGGAAGCATAGCCGGTCTCTTCCAAAAGCTCCCGCTTTGCCGCGGACAAGGCATCCTCGCCTTCATCACAACGTCCGCCGGGAATACACGTGAATAGCGGCCTGTGTGGCTGCTCCTGCTCTTCGATAAGGATACTATCTCCCACGACCGCGATCGCGTCCGCGCTGTCCGTCCGCTTTAATTTTTCAAATGTGCGGGTGATCCCATCGAACATCTTCTGTTCCCATTGCCACACCTCGAATATCTCTCCCTTAAAGACCATCTTCGCGTTGGGTGGTAGTTCGTTCTTCATGTCTCTTTGATCTACTTGCCTTCCACGACCACCGCCGTGCCGTATGCCAGAACTTCCGTGACGCCATGCATGATTTCCGTCGCGTCGTAGCGGGCGCCGATGACGGCGTTCGCGCCCATCTCTCCCGCGTGCTCGAGCATCAGGTCGAACGCGTGCGTGCGCGTGTCCTCGCACAGCTTGGTGTACAGCGTGATGTTGCCGCCAACGATCGTTTGGAGCGCACCGCCGATCGTGCCGAAAATATTGCGCGACCGCACAATGATCCCCCGCGCAACGCCAAGATTTTTGACAATGCGATAGTTGTCCAATTCGAAGCCCGTCGTCACCATCTCATGCGCCACCGGCTGACCGCCCCCTGCCCCGCTTGTGGTGTTGTTCATAAGATAATGCTAGCGCTTTCCCCCGGTTTTCGCTAGTTTAAATAATTTTAATGTACCTTTCGGTATACTTCTCAGATGCCCGAAAATAATTACGCCTTTATTGATAGCCAAAATGTGAACCTTGGCATTCGCGCCATGGGATGGCAATTAGATTTTGCAAAATTCAGAATTTATTTACGGGAAAAATATGATGTGAACAGGGCTTACCTTTTTATAGGCTATGTCCCCGGGAATGACCGACTTTACACCGCACTGCAGAGTATGGGGTATATATGCGTTTTCAAACCGACGCTTATTCGTCACGATGGCAAGATAAAGGGAAATTGTGATGCGGAATTGGTATTACAATCAATGATCGATTATGCCGCCTATGATACGGCCATTATCGTGACCGGGGATGGTGACTTTTATTGCCTGGTACGTTATTGGATCGAGAAGAAAAAGCTTAAGGCGATTATTGTCCCGAATGAATCGAGATACTCGGCATTACTTAAACTGAAAGCGTCGCGCCCCTATTTACGCTACATGAATAATTTACGCGAAAAACTCTCATATAAAAAAGAAAGTCCCCATAAGGACGGAACCTTATAGGGTTTGCTTTCCCGCTCGTGATTAAGACAATAATAACAACTTGATTAGAATTGTCAAAAGTTTTTTAATCTTTTTTTAATCATTATGCCGCTGCCGCTTCCGGCAATGCGTCGAACTTTGTCTTGAATTCCGCGTTCCACTTTGCCATATCTTCCGGCGTCATCTTTGCCATATCCGCAGCTATCTCGGGATGGGATTCCATCACGTGCTTCGTGCCGTTCGCCACCATCTCCTCCGCCGTATTGCCGGCAAGGACCGCCGTGCAGGTGGCAGGTCCACCCATCGCCGGGCATGTCATCTGTTTCATGTTTTTTTAATAGTTGATTAGATTATTGTCGGTACACTATTATCGACCATGCACTGATAATACCATATGGTGAAGCGCTTTATTTCCCGCCGTTATACAGCGCGGCGAGCTGCGCCGCCGAGAGCGCACGGTTGTAAACGCGGGCGTCGTCAATGAGGCCATTGAAATAGTTGTTCGTGCCGTCCGCCGTCTTGCCGAGGTCGATCGCGTAGGTGGTGCTGCTCATGATCCCGCTCGCCGACACCTGGCGGTCGAGCACGCCGTTCACATAGGTCTTGACCGTAGCTGCCATCGAACGTGCCCGCGATCTGATACCACACGCCGGTCGTGAGCACCGTCCCTCCTCCCGCCGAGCGGGTATCCTGCGAACTTCCGCCGATGAATATTTCTGTTTCGGGAACGTTAGTGTTGTAGACCGTCAGCACGTACGACGGGCGTTTGGAGATGATCTTTTGATCGACGCCCAAGCCGCTCAGCTTGATCCACGCAACCATCGTTACCCCATTCGTCAAAGTGAACGCGGCATTGTTCGCCACGTTGCCGACGTAGGTGCTCGTGCCGTCGAACGTGCCGGTGTACGGACCGATCTTCCCCGGCGAATAATATGTGCCGCCCGTGCCCCCCGCCGTGCCGTACCAGCTTCCCGTCGCGTTCGTGCCGGAGTAATCGTACGCAATGCTGTTGCTCCCCTCGTCCAGCGGCCAGAATCCGATGAGCGACGGATCGCCGTAATCCATCGGCTCCAAGCCGAGCTTGGTGCCCTTTTCATACACGCTCGCGAGCGCGCCGCCGTCCGGCGTGATCACGTCATTGCTCCCGCCGACGCTGTACTTTTGCGATTCCATCACTGCCGTCACTTCGTACTGTGCGCCGTTCGTCGTATACGTGTAATACAACCGCGATGATGAAGTGTTCGTCGGATCGGCGGGAAGATTGCTGATCGGCACCCCGGAAGAAATGGTTTTGAAATTGATCGGGATCCATCCGGTGCCATCTATATTTTTGAACGTGGACGATTCGCGGCGCAATGGTATGTATAGGTGGCGGGCAGCGATCCCAGGCCGAGCCCTTGGCACTGATCACCCGCCGTGGAAGTCGCCGAAGGATCGGGGATGGAAATATAAATAATATTCGCCATGCCCAGCGAATATCCCGACACTCCCGACTGATCGGTGTTATAAAGATTGATCGCGGTCACAAGCGTCGCCATGTCGGACACGCGGTTGGAATCCCTGCTTTGCCGAAGCAGTTCAATGGGGTTGAGTGTCAGGACAACGACGACCGCAAGAATGGCGATGATCGCGATGACGACGAGAAGCTCTATCAGGGTAAATCCCTTGCTCTTGAGCATAGTAAAAACGCCGGAAAGCGTAATCTTCATTATAACCTACGCTCCGAGCAGCTCATCCTCGAATGCTTCTATTCCCTTTATGTCCTTGGGATATTTGCTCACGTCGGGGAAGTCGAGCGCCTGGATCCGGGTGTAGACGGCGCGAATGAGCGCTTTCAGGCGCTCTCCCTCGGCAGCCTCAATGTCGAGAACGAGCTCTCGTGGCTTGCCCGCCGAAGGTTCAACAAATTGAATGATCCCCCGGTCCACCGTGTGCGATCCGCCAAAGTCGCGCGAATGTTCGATGAGAAGCTTATAGAAGACGAGCTGGCCGCGATACCGCCAGGCTTTTACTTTTTCGTGGCTGTCGGAGGGCGTCCATCCCTGGATCGTTTTTCCCGTCTTGAAATCGCTCACAACAATCTTCCCACCCGTCATCTGGATGCGGTCGATCTTTCCCGTGAGGGGCACGTCATCAACCAGCACTCCTTGATCTTTGAAGTCACGCTCCGAAATATCATCGGGCGAAAAAAGCGCTTGGCTCTCCTTATAGAAACGGGGCAACACACGTTCGCCATGCTTTTGCATCCGCTTAAGATCGGCGACGCCCAGACGCTCGCGCGTAAGAAGCTGGCGAAACCAGGCGATCACCTCTTCTTCCGATGGAAGCTTCCCGCTTGTCTTCACTGCCACGTAGATACTCTTGATCGTCTCGTGCACCGCATCACCGAAGGCGGCGCTTGCGCTCACCGGCTCCGGGAACCGGAGGAGGTTCCGCTCAAAGAACGCGGCAGGGCCGGCGTCCTGGATATTTAGGAAGTTCTGAAGATGGGTGACGCTCAAATGGTAGTTCTCGAGTACGGGCGCGAGGAGCGCGCGCTCATCATGTTCTATGACGGGCATACGGGATGCCGAAAGCTGGCCAAGCAGCAGATTTTCATGACCCTCGGCAAAATCCGCCTCCCCAGCATTCTTGGCCTCAAAGAACGGCTCCTCGCCTTCCTCCGCCACAAGAAAGGAGAGTATATCCATCTTCTTGCCACGCTCGTTCATATCGGCACAGGTAAGGTACAGCAGGCGTTTGGCGCGCGTGAGAGCCACGTAAAAAAGCCGCAACTGGTCATCTCGCGTGTCACGGTCGGGACTGATGGGCAGATTCGACGGCATGGGCATCTTTATCCCGCCTCCGCTTTTTGCCCACGCGCCTTCTTCACAATTGACGACGAACACGGCCTCGAATTCGAGGCCCTTTGCCTTATGCGCGACCATCAGCTGGACCGCATCTGCCGCGTTCGCGAAGGAATCGAAGTTATTGATCGCAACCTTGTTCGCCTCGTGCACCTGTACAAATTCGACCATGTCGGCCGTGCTGACAGGACGGCCGGCGTGATAATCACGAAGCGCGCCGATGAACGACCGCAGCGCCGAAAGGAATCGCAGATATTGGGGCCGGTCCTTCGCAAACGCTTTTTTGCCAAAGTAGTATGAGCGGAACGGACTGAACATCTCGTGGGGCGCGGATCCCTCATCGTCGCCTTCGTCGGAATCATCCTCAGGGAAAAGAAGCTGTGGGCCGCCGATCAACTCCTGAAGCACTTCTTCCGCCGTCGCCCTTACCGCCGTGCCGCCAAGCTCTATAAAAAAGCGCGCTATCTCGCCGAGCTTCCCTCCCGATTCACGCATCACCATGAGCCACGGCTTACGCTCCGCATACGCCCTGAGGGAAAGCTCCCAAACCTCAACCTGGGTAAGCCCCCAGAACGGATAGTTCAATATTTCAGGAAGAAGCTCATCCGCATCCTTTGAACGGCGCATGATCGAATCCACGAACGCCGCCATGGTGATCAATTGATGGACCGGCTCGACGCGCAAAACGTTTTCTTCTTTCTCATATGCCACCGGCACCTTCGCCTGATGGAAATACTTGACGATACCTTCGAGATATTCATGCTTTCGCGCGATCACTGCGATCTGCTTCGGCGGCACGCCCTTTTCGATGAGACGCTCGATCTCCGCCACCACCCATTGATATTCAAGATCGCGGGTGGAAAACCTTTTGCCTTCGATCTGCCCCGGACCGATGTCCTTCCCCTGCGCCACAAGTTCTTTCTTCAGACCCGCCTCCACCCGTTCAAGCCGCTCCGTACCCCGTTGTATCACATGCCGCGCAAGGTCCAGGATGTCCTGCGTCGAGCGATAGTTCGCCGCGAGAACGATGAACTGTGTGTCCGGAAATTTCTTCTTGAACTCTGCGATATTCCGCGTTTCGGCACCCTGGAATTTGAAGATCGCCTGATCGCCATCCCCCACTGCCATGATGTTCGGCGCCGCGCTGCGCGCTGCGCCAGCACCATCGCCCGCGATGAGCTGCGCAAACTGCAGTTGCGCGTTATTCGTGTCCTGAAATTCATCGATCAATATGTAACGATAGCGCTCGGCGATCTCCGACTGAAGCGCTGCGTTGCCCTTGAGCCCTGCGAGTACGTCGAGGATCATATCGTTAAAATCAAAATAGTCCTCCTCATACATGCGCTGCACATATTCGCGATAGATATGAGCCATAGAAGCGATCTTGCCGGCGTCCTCACGATCGGCGAGATGGGTCAGTTTGTCGTCGCCCTTTGAGGTCCAGTCCTCTTTCCAGGCGGTGAGCGGCGAGGTCTTTCCCGTGTCGGCGCTCTCATCGATCGCTTCTTCGAGCGCGTCCGCGAGCGCGGTGGCAAGCGGATCAAAACCGCCGGGCAATGAAGCGTTCTTCATCGCCCGCGCGGCGGCCACAACCTCTGCCATACGCGGCACGAGCTTCTTCGCAATCCTCTCCCCAAATACCGGCACGATGAGCGGGTCGAGTGTCTTGATCGCTTCTTCGTTTTCGGTCACGATGCGGTCGAAGTCGTCCGGCGTCAGGCCGGCTTTCTTTATATGATCGATCGCGGCCTTTGCGGCAAAAAGATATACGAATCGATCCTGATGCTGCGACCGTAGCGGATCGTCGTGCTCCAAGTCCTCAAAAATATCCTCCAAGATTTCGAATTGTGTGATATCATCCGCCGGCGAGAACGCCGCGCCGTTATGAAAACGTTCCGGATAGCGATTTATCACTTCGACGCCAAAGCTATGGAACGTATGGATCGCAACACGATACGCATTTCTCCCCATAAGCTTCGTCAAGCGGTCGCGCATGTTCCACGCCGCGGCGTCAGTGAAGGTAAGGCACAGTATTTCGGATGGCGCGACGTCTTCGTCCTTGCGAAGAATATTCGCCACGCGCATCGCAAGGATCTCCGTCTTTCCCGTCCCCGGCCCGGCGATGACCATCACGGGGCCCTCGATCATATCCACCGCCCGGCGCTGTTCCGAGTTTAGTGACTCGTATCGTTGTTCAAATACATCAGGCATCGACATCTCCCAAGTTTACATCAAAACGAGACAACAAAAACACCCCTCATTTCTGACGGTCACGTTCCTACGTGGCATTTCCGTCAAAAATGAGGGGTGTTTTTGTTGTCTGCGCTAGAAACCGAACAGGTGCTGGAAGAATCCGCCGATGGCGCTGAATATGCCGCCAAAACCGAATCCACCGCCGCCTTTGGGCTTCGTGGACGAACCGTTCGTTGAAGAACCGTTCGATCCCTTCACGCCCTGGTCGATGATCGAGGACGCCGTCACGGAATTTCCGTTCACCGTACCCTGCACGATCAGGTTATCGCCTACCGCGATGTTGCCGATCGCGGTGCTCGTCCCGTTCTTCACGATCGTCGTGCTCGCCGCGTCGATCGTGTACGTGACATTGCTCGCGTTCGTCACCGTGATCGATGTCCCGCTCACCGCGGTGACATTACCGCCGATGACCGGCTCGCCGTTTCCCTGAATGGGCGGCGTGCCCGACGCCGTGGAACTCGCGCCACGGCCGAACTTGCCTCCCACTGCCCGGATGCCCCGTCATCGGGACCACGCCGTCACGGATGACGGTTGCGGTAATATTCGTACCGCTTACCGTTCCCTGCACCACTACCGTGTCGCCCACCGCGATGTCCGCTATGGAAACTGTCGTGGTCGCACCGCCTTTATAGATCTGCGCGTTAGCGGCATTCACTGTGTAGGTGGTGGAAGCCATGGTTACCGGCGTACCCGTCGCCTGTTCCGGCATCGGCCTCATAAAGTGGCCGTTCGAGATCACGGTCAATGTATCGCCATCTATCGCGCTCACCGCCCCGAAGATGCCGGGCTGCATCTGGCCCTTTCCGCCCGACGCATCCCCGTTTGCGCCGTTATGAATCCCTCCTTGTACACCAATATTGGCTCCTACACCGATGTTCGCGTTTGTCTGCGCGAGAGCGGGCATGACGACCGCCAAGCTGGAAGCGATGGCGATAGCACCTACCCATGAAACAGCACTTGTTATCTTCATTCTGCTATTATGTTATTTTTTAAATTTTTGCCCGGTTCGACCACGGGCCGATCTACCTCCGTGTATACTACGTAAGACAAAGGCAAAATGTTGCAGGTCAATATCACTGAGGAAAACTGGGCGCGCCGCATGCCCGCAGGTCCTGTAGGGTAAGCGGTTGACCGGCGGCGGCGCGGGTGGCCATGATCGGGCATGGCAGCGTGAGTGGCGGTGGCCGAAGCCCTGCCGCAAACTGGTCCGTATCCAAGCCGCCGCGATATTCAAAATGCGGCTCATCACCTGCGCCGCCGTTGCCCAATCCGCAATATGCGCCGACCGCGATGAGCTGCGGCCAGTCGATGGTATATCCTTTAAATCGGTCCACAATATCCACGGCGAATCCATAATTATGCAAACTATGCCCCGGCGGCGCCTCGCTCACGACCGTCCCGTCTTCCAGGCGGCCCTGATCATAAATCTGCTGTTGCTGGGCGATGCTCCGGAATCCGGACGTGATCCGCAGATCATATCCATACACAGCCGCGGTCGGCAGGAAGCAATCATCCACCTGGGTGATGAAGTTGGGATCAAGCCCGGTGGGCATGGGCGCTGCCTTTACCAAATAGTTCGCATGCCAAAATAAGACGACGAGAATGATGATCGCGTCGCAAAAGCGATCCCCACGGTTCGCGATCGGCGCAGTAAAAAGATCAGCGCAATAGCGATGACAATGCCGACGATAACGATCATCCAGATGCTCATACTTACTATAGTATCATCCGATGCGGAATCCCGTGAACTTCCCCGGCGTGTCGGACCATTCCGTCTCGACGCGGGTCACTCTGGCGGTGACCGGTCCTTTCCGGCACCATGTTAAAAATTCATTAAGGGCGGCTTCCTCGCCTTCCGCCTCGATATAGACGAATCCTTCCGGGTTGTTCATCACAAAACCGGCGACATGCATCTTCCGCGCCGTCCAATACGCGGCATCGCGAAACCCAACGCCATGCACGTCGCCGTAGATCTTTATGATGAGGCTTACTGTTCCCGGATCTTACCAATAAAGAAGCACGAGGCCGAGCACAAAGCAGACCACGCCGCAAAATACGACCATCCCGCTCTTGCCAAACTTTCGATAGAGCGACACCGCCGCACTGGGCGCCAGCATGATAAATACGCCTTTTATGAGCGCAAGCCAGCCGAGGATGGTGACGAGCAGAGGCAACCCGGTCGTCCACATATTATTGAGCACGACGATCACCGCGCCGATGAGCAACGCGCCGCATCCCCCACATGAACATGATCCCTTTATGTGCCACCGATTCCTCTATCGCGCCCGCGGTGGCTTTGCTGCTTACCACCATCGCGATACCAGCAACAACGAAGAAAATACCGAGCACCTGGGCAATGACAACCGAAATATCCATGAATGTATAAAGTTAAAGTCGGCCTTTACCATAATCATAGCAAATCGAAAAAGTTGTATAATTGAGGAAAGGCCGAAAACAACCAAACGCTTAATTTCATGGAAATGAATAAAGGGGCCAAAAAATGGATGACGGTGATCGTCATTGTGGCGATCCTCGTGGTGGTGATCGTGATAGCGGTGCTCGCCTTCGGCAATCACGCCGCGGCACCGACGGCAACGCAGAACGGGAATCAGCAGGCAGCGACGCGGCGGCAACCCCATCCTATACGTCGTCAAAAGACGGTTTCGCGGTGAACTTTCCCGGTACTCCGACGATAACGAACACGATGTACAACTCGATGACGGCAGGATCACTGCCGCTCACGACATATAAGGAAATGGCCTCGGGCACTTCGTCGAAGGCGTTCTATGAGGTCATGGTCTATCACTATCCGGCAACCTATCAGTTCCCCGACAATTATCTGGCGGGCGCCCTACAGGTATTCGGCTTGGCAGTGAACGCTAAATATTCCGGAACAACGATCGTGGATCAAACCCCGACACAATTCCTCGGCGCCCCTGCACTCTTCGCGACGATTACCGTACCGGCCGAAGGCACGACCAACTATGATTACGTTCTTCTTACCACGAGAGGCGAGAACACCTACATCATCAACACGTACGGATTATCAGAGAGCGATTACAACACGTTCGTAGGATCGTTCAGCTTTACCCAGTGACCACCGCCGCACAAACGGACGGATGATAAAAAACTCCGGGTCACCCCGGAGTTCATTTATTCCGTGCTCACTTTTTCTGCGTATTGCACGATGACATCCATGAAGTTTGGTGTTGCCTTGGCAAAACACTCGCGCGCGCCGAATTTTTCCGCGCGTTCCACGTCCTCCGGCTGACGCAATGTGGAAAGCACCACCACCGGCATGACAATGTTCCTGGCCTGCATTTCCTTCAGTACTTCAAATCCCGACATGCCAGGCATCACGAGGTCAAGGATCACGAGATCGAACGGGGCGCTCAACTTCTGGAGCGCGGATTCACCGTCGAACGCCTGCTCGGGGAAAAAGCCGGACTTCGTCAGGCGCGCGACAACTTCGTTGTTCAATACCCTGTCGTCATCAACCACCAATATGCGTAACGGGCGCGGTGCGGACATGCTTTGATTATATCACGTGGCTCGCTTTCGCCAATTTTTTATTCGAGGCAACGAGGGCGTAGGAGACGTACGCCACATAGACCAGTCCCGTCACGCACACCTCCGCCATGTGGACGGGTGTGGTAAAGACGAGCCAGAAGCCGCTCGCGAAGGTAAGCCCGACGAAGCCGTACGTTACCCGCAGGCCCGTCCGCGACGGAAAGAAGAACGTGTACGTGGCGTACGCCATGCTCCCAAACGCGCACACAAGATGGATCACGAGTGACATATACAGTAATTGTACACTAATCCGTTATACTGGAGATACACCCATGAACCTGCTGAAAAGCGTCCTTCATAATATTGGCGTTCTGGCCGTAGGAATCGTCTTTGGACTGATCGGTGTGACGCTGGATCTGCTCTGCGGAGCGCCCAGCTTCCAGTCACCTCTTACGCTCAGCCTCGGCCTCCTCTTTTTGATCATTGGATTCCTCATACGGGTGTGGGCCACGTTCGATTTCTATAAAGAACATATGAGGGTGATCGTGCTCACGCCTCAGAGAAAGCTCATCACGACCGGCGCATTCCGCTTCTCGAGAAACCCTCTCTATCTCGGCGGCAATGTGTTCATCTTCCTGGGGGCGGTATTATGTTTCGGATCGCCAAGCGGCATCGTCCTCACCGCGATCGCGATATTCTTCACGGACCGTATGATCCGACGGGAAGAAAAACAGTTGGCGCGGCAGTTCGGTGACGAGTGGACGCGCTACAAAGCGAAAGTGCCCCGGTGGATATAACTATTTTGCCTGCCACTCGGTGGGCTGAAGAAGTCCAAACACGTTCCCTTCCGAGTCCACCGCGCGCGCGAACCATCCGAGCCCTTTCATCTCCCATTTCTCCTTTCCTTCCCACGGCTCACCTTGCCGCCGTTGGCTTTGATGGCAGCGATCACTTTGTCTATATCCCCCACTTGGATCGTGCAATCGAAGGCGGTCATTTTGCGGGGGCTGTCGGTGCGCTTGTAAAGTCCTCCGTTAATGCCCGGCCCTTCGCCCGTCACGACCATCCAGTAATCCATGCCCACGCCCGGCATGCTCGTCTTCTCTATCTTCCAGCCCAAGGTATTCTCATAGAACTTCTTCGCCCGCTCCGCATCGTCCGCCTGGATCTCAAAATGATCGGCCTGTTGTCCATTGTTGTTTATTTTATATTTTTATTTCTGCGACTTTTACCGTGTTGTTCCTTCGGCCGCGCCGGATTATACACCATTACGCTCTTCCCTGGACGTTATTCGTTCTCCTCGCGAGGGACGCAAGCTTCTGAAATTCGGCCGTCGACTTTTCATCGCCTCAATATCTTGCATGAACAAATGACTCCCGTTTTTGTCCCGTATTTCAATGTGACTCAGCACATTATCTCCATGGCCGTCTTTGTTCCATCTTGTTTTTACTGGATACTCACCTTTATCGACCTCTTTCCAAATCGCTTGTTTTCAAGAACTCGCATATACCGATCCGCTTCATGAAGCGCATCAGAAATTCCTCTTTCGTAGCCGTTCCATCCCCGCCCCTCTTTCCGTCTCTCCGAAAAGTTCCGTGATGGCTTCCTCGGGCGTCGGTCTTACTTCCTGTTTATCTTTATTCATCAATGCTGTGATATATTCTCTATTATATCCGATTTCGAGGAAAATAAAATCCCCCCATAGAACAATTTCGTTTATCGCAGCCGCTCTTTCTATCGCAACAGCTCTTTTATCCCCACGCGGCGGCCGTATTCCATTGAGCCATAGCGGAACGCGCGCACCGCGAACCAGACCGCGATGAACGCGCCCGCAATGATCACCGCGAGCGAGCCGAGTGATTCCCAGATCGTGAAGCTGCCGACGGCGTTGCGCAGGAGCGCGGTGAGCGGCGCCGTCAACGGGAAATACGTGAAGACGGTGACGATCAGGGTATGCGGCGAGTCGATGATATTTTCCAGCGAATAGATGGGGAGGATCGCGGAAATGATGGCGATGCCGAGAAAACGGCTCGCTTCGGTGGCGCTCGGGAACATCGCGCCGAAGCCAACGAGGAGCGCGGTGAACAATAAGAGGCCGGTGGTAAAGAACAGCGCGGCAAAGATGATGGCAACCGGATGCAGCGGGATGCTGGCGAGCGTTACGCCTGCCGGCAATCCGACTTGTTTGGGAAAGCTAAGCAGCACAATGAACAGCGGCACAGCGAGAGTCGCAAGCTGCACGAGGCCCAGAATAAAAATGGCGATGATCTTGCCCGCGATGAGCGTCCGCGCTTTAATCGAGGTGAGAAGCATCTCGGCGGTCCTGTTCTCTTTTTCTCCCGCAGTGCTTGAGATCATGAACGATGCCAGGAGAACGAAGAGTAGGAAGAATGCCACCGCGAAGATCCCGGGAGCGATGGCGCTCAAAAGACCTTCGGTTTCCACGCCGTCTTTATATGTCGTCGCGGCGACCGCCGGAGGGTTCTGCAGGATTTGGACGACTTGGCTATTTTTTACTGCAGCGCTCACGTCGGCGATCGCACTTTGCGTCAGTAACTGCGTGGCGGCGGTATTGTACGGCGGCGTGAAACTGATCCCCTGATCCTGGGCATACACCTGAATGTTCATCGTGCCCGGATCGCTCGGGTAATAAAAGAACGCGTCGAGTTCGCCGCTCTTTACCGCCGCGATACCGGCGTCCTTGCTCGGTTCGATAACGATGTGCGCCGCCGTAAGCAGCTGCTTGCTCACCAAACCTGAATCGTCGAATTCCCCGATCTTCGCGGTTTGGGAAAAGGCTTGTGCCTGTTGCGCCGCATTTGATGTCGCGCTTTTTATGGAAAAATATTCGATGCCAAAAACGACGAGGATGAGAAAAAGTGGCGCAAGGGAAGCGATCCAAAAACTTTTCTTCTTGAGCGCCCGGAACACTTCAAAATTGATGATATTCCACATGTTATTTATAGAGCGTTAAGAAGATCTCGTTGAGCGTCGGGCGACGGACGTCAAACGTGGTGAGATGCAAACCGGACGTGCCGGCCAGGAACTTGAGTATATCGTCCGCCGTCACGCCTTCGCGCCACGCGAGCTCCGCGTAGTGCGGCAATTGATTGGTGACTGCATAGAGCTTTTCGTTCAACGGCAACGTTCCGGTATACGCAAGCGCTATTACCGTCGTGCCGAACTTGTTCTTGACCTCGTCGATCGTTCCGTAGAGCGCCCGCGTGCCGTCCTTAAGAAGCACGATGCGGTCGCACAGCTGTTCCACCTCTTCCATACGGTGCGTGACGAGAATGACCGTCGCCCCGTTTGTGCGCTGCTCATTGATGATACTCATCAAGAGATCCCGGTTGACGGGGTCGAGCGCCTCCGTCGGCTCATCGAGGATCATGAGCGACGGCTCGTGTAATATTGTGACGCCGAGTTGGATCTTCTGTTGTTGCCCGTTCGAAAGCTCGACGAGCCGCGCGTGCGCCTTATCGCCGAGCCCCACGCGCTCCAAATATGCGAGAACGCGCTTCTTCGCATCGTCCCTGCCGAGGCCATGCATGACGGCAAAATACACCATCGTGTCCATCACTGGCTCGTTGCGATACAATCCCCGCTCTTCCGGAAGATAGCCGACCATCGGCGCCATCGCCGGCGTGTAACGCTTGCCGTTCACGAGCAATGTGCCGCTCGTCGGCTCAAGCAAAGAAAGGAGCGTGCGGATCGTGGTCGTCTTGCCCGCACCATTCGAGCCGAGCAAACCAAATACTTCACCCTGATTGACCGCGAAAGACAGATCTTTCACGACCTCTTTAGGGCCAAAGCTCATCGCGAACGATTGGATATCTACAACGGGAACGGATGATTGGTTAGACATCAGACATAGTATAATGCCGATCGCCGACCTCCGCCATTACCACGGCGCTCGTAACAGCGGTCATTGTTTTCCTATTCACGAGGAAGTGGACCCTCTCACTGGCCGTCGGTGCCGTAGACTTCGTCTCAAAATTGGCTACGTTCTACTTCCATGAGCGGGTCTGGTCAATGATTCGATGGGGCAGCACAGTTCCGCAACCAATTCTGTTGAAGCGTCGAAAAGGATGAATTTCAAACGACCGAGACCGCATAGTAAACTCTGCGGTCTTTTTTTTGTTTGACTTTTACGCCATTTATGGTATTGTGATACTAGAACGTATTCACTAACTAGGGAGGTGCGCATGCAATTATTTTTGGAATGCGGGTTGGCAATTGTCGCATTTCTCGTCGTTTCATCGGTCGTACGGCCGCTTGCGGCGAGAATCCGCTTCGCCCGTTTGAAAAACAAGATGCTGCATCTCGACCTCGTGGAGGTGTGGCAGACCCAAACGTCTCAGGAATATCGGGCGCTCCTTCTCCGCAGATGGGAAGAGCAGGACCATCTCCTGCGGTGGCGCATCGTGCGGGCGTGCGATGCCCTTACCACCATTACAGAATTGGAGCGAGGGATTCTTGCCGAACGAGGAAGACGGATTATCCACGATCCCCGGACAGCTCTCAGGGGAGCGAAGTGGAAACGTCGGAAGTTCACCGCTCAATTCCCTTTCCTGAGGGTGGAGAGCGTTAAAACGACGGTCTCCGTCATCGCTCCGTTTGATGGAATCTTCTTCATCCATGACCTGCCGGTGGAGCTTGTGGATGACATCGTATGCATGGAACAGTTACGGATGGGAATCGGATACTAATGGGCGCATAGAGAACAATAATCTCTTGTGCGCCTTTTTTTATTAGAAAGCGTTTCTTGCTCTCCCGGCGCGATTCTATCGGGACTATTTTGGTATATCCAATTGCTGAATTTTTAACGTTTAGCCCACTCAGAGGCGCGGCGAACGATCTTGCGAGTACCGAAGGGATAGTCTTCTGACCCAGCACCCACTATTCACCTGCATTGAGCGCCGCACGCGTGCCGGGACCGACATAGCCCACGGACGAAATACCATGTTTCGACTGAAACGCCTCCACGGCCGCGGTAGTAAGATCGCCATAATAGCCGGTGATCGGACCGGTATAAAGTCCATCTCTTGTTAACTGTTCCTGAAGCGCGGTGATCGCGTTACCGGTGGTGCCGTAATTAAGGAGGGTCGTAAAGTTATATTGACCTGATACTGTCGTCGCCGTTGCGCCACTCACTCCCGATACCGCGCTCGTCACATCAACATAGACAGGCATACAGATATTATTCGACGAGCATACGGTAATAGAAGACTCCCCCGCACTGAGTCCGGCAAGTGTCAGCACGTCGCCGCTATTGATAGCTGCGCTAAACGCCGAACTTTGATTTGAGGTAATTGTATACGGAGCAGTTCCGCCCGAAAGCAAAAGGTTTATTCCTTGCCCAACCGACAGCACTTGCGTAAGCGTAAGAGATGAACCGGTGTTTGTAACTGTTGTCGTGGAGCCGCCCACCGTCACATAGATCGTACTGCACAGACCATCGCTCGAGCACACGCTCACGCTATCGGTACCCGTAGCGACACCGGAGATTGTTACACTTGCGCCATTTACCGCGGCGGAAGCAACGCTTCCATTACTATTACTCGAAACATAGTAAGTGCCGGAGCCGCCCGATATCGTGACCGCATCGCTTTGCCCGATCGCAACCGTGACATTTGTTTGACCCAGTGTAAGACTCCCGGAAGACGACGAACCAATAGTTACTGGCAACGTCTGGCAAACGTTATTGTTTGAACAAACCGTAAGGCTTGCGGATCCCGACTCCAATCCCGAGAGGGTTATGATATTCCCGGAGACTGATGCGCTAACGACGCTTGAATTGGAATTGGAGCTAATGTAATACGGGATCACGCCCCCTATAATACTGACTGTCATAGACTGGCCGACCGACAATGATGGCGCGGTATTACTGAATATTAATGCGGAGTTGCTGGAGTTGGTACTGACGGTGAGAGTAATGACGCCACATGAGCTCAAATTGCTCGAGCAGATTGTTATCGCCGCCGTGCCGGAAATATTTGATGCAGAAAGAGAAACTACATTGCCATTGATACTTGCTCCCACGCTCGTCGAATTGGAATTGTTTGTGATGGAATACACCCCAGTTCCCCCGCTCACATCCACAGTAGCAGTTTCCCCAGTCGGTATCGTAAGACCGTTCTGGCTAAATGTGATTGCAGATGAACCACTCGTGGAAACGGTAACAGCTGCCGTCTCGCATATTCCCGTGGATGAAACCAAGCAGACCGTAAGATTTGTCGTACCGGCGGTATTTGCCGTAACGGTGATCTGACTGCCATTAAAAGCAACATTCGCCACCGAAGGATTCGAATTGTTCGAGAGGAAGAATGGACCCCCGGTGCTTGCCGTAATCACGCCGGATTGGCCAACGGTAAGAGAAAGGTTTGTTTGGTTGAGAGAGAATGAAGAGTTAGTACCTGAGGTATATGGCCATGCGATGGAATTCGATTGCTGCCCGTCCACCGTCACGTATACACTGCCTCCAGGAGTGATATTATACGACGCCGTACTCAGCGTAATTGAAAGATCCCCATTTGAATTTGTGGTACCTATTGATTGCAGCGCTGACGTGGATAGATTGTCGAGGAGAACACTCGCATTCGCATCTGCATTGGTGACGCTTACCGCCACATTATCCCCGCTATTTGTATAAGACGCCGACAATGAAGGCGTTGCGGCATACGCCGCCGAGGTCAAAAGCAAACTGCCGATAACCGACCCAACGATGGCAAAACTGGTTAATTTTTTATTCATATTGTTATTTATTTATTCCGAAGTCCGACTTTTCGAAAAAACCCGAGCGGAATCCGTTCAGTATTTTGAAAATTCCCAAACCAACGACCTTTGGAGGAGAGAAATCCTCCCGTATTCTGCGGTGACGACGTGCGAGGAATCGGTATATATCCCTGGACGCCAACGCCAGTGCGCGACCATCTGCCGGTTCTCACTGCTGTTGACGTAGACGCCACTGTGTCGGTACGCGTTACCGTAAAGCTTGCGCCATCCGCGCCGAACGATGACGGAGTTGCAAGTGCCTGATCATTTCTTGTAATCATCGTCATAGGCTGGGCGCCCGATCCGCTTATAGAAACTTGCGAACCGTTTTGTGTAGTAAAGCCGTCAGTGAATGATACTGTTCCAAAATTATCAAGGTTTACCAATCCTCGCTGATCACTCGGCATCTCTTCTATCCATTCCGCCGAAGAAAGTGAGGACGCGTACGAGACCGAGG
>CAWHOC010000015.1:0-7542 GCA_963830935.1 uncultured bacterium | reverse complement strand
ACCCGGCGATTTTTATGTAGATTTTATGGGGCTAATTTTGCGTACCCCTAACGGGAAATAGAACCTGTTGCGAGTTGAGCGGTTTACTGAAATAATATCTCCATTCATGGAAACCGAATCCGAAAAACAAATTTTAGCGCGGCGGAAGGAAATCGAGGAGGAACTTCTGGAAATGCTCAAAGAAACCGGCAGTGATTTCACTTTGAAGGACATCAAGGACGTTATTTATAATGAGGAAGGGCAGGATGACCTGACAAAAATCATCGCGATGTTTGATCGTGGCGGAGGCGCGGCGGAAATCGAAAACATCCTTGAGCTTGCAGGCGATGCCTGGAATTATTTTCCGCATAAAATTATCGGCGGGATCTCCCCAGCCGAGGCATTGCTGAAATATCGAACAAAGCATTAATTATTGCTATAATCAAGACACTAAATAAGAACGGCATCCTATACGGGTGCCGTTCTTATTTCTCCTTACGTTCCACGATCTGATACCCTTCGAGGATCGCATCGCACATAAAATCTTCGAGCAAGGTAAGATCATCCTTTATCTGTGCTTTGTTGAGATAGGAAATATACCGCCGCCGATCCTCTTGTAGGATGACGAGTGGCGGAAGATTTTTAGCGAGTGCCATCGCGTGCGCAAGCAACCGTCCAATGCGGCCGTTGCCGTCGGCGAACGGATGGATCATTTCGAATCGAGCGTGGATGGCGGCAATGTGCCGGACGATATCCTTCGTTTCTTCACGCACCTCCTCAACGAGCACCTTCATCAGATCGGGAACTTTCGCATAATTCGCCATGGGAACATCCGAACCTGCGATTCGCACGCCGTGGTTGCGATACCCTCCGGCGTACGGATGGACCGCATTCAAAAGGATGCCGTGCAGCCTCATGATCAACGATTCATTGATTGGCTTCCCTTCTTCGATATAACCGAAAAGATACTCCAAAGCGGCCTGATGGTTCTTTACCTCAAGCTGTTCGATGATGCTCTTGTTCGGAAGCGCGGCGTTCTGGAACATGATCGCCGCCGTTTCGCCTTCGGACAGCGTGCTCCCCTCGATGCGGTTCGAATGGTATGTAAGTGACAGATAGAATTGATCGCGAATATCGGGATTGTCCGTAATTCTTTTTAAAACACTCTGGTGGCGTTTTTGTTTTTCGCGGACGATCCCCTTTTTTGCCGCGAGTTCGCTTTCCGGCACCTGCTTCTCGCCGGAATACTCTTTATATAAGTCATCGATTTTTTGAAGCGCCCCGGGGCGCGGCGATGCTCTTTCGTTCATCCATCGATTGAGCGCCGCAAAAGTGACCCCGATGCGGCTCGCGAGTTGCGCCTGCGTCAGGTCTGAAAGTTTTATAATAAGCTGTAACTTCTGCTTTGGAGTCATAACCCGATGATACAAAACTATATATAGTTTGTCAAAATATTGCTTTTATATATAGTTATATATTAAGCCTCGCCAAACAGGTTCTGACATCGTGGACTAAGGCACCCGGCGATTTTTATGTAGATTTTATGGGGCGGCAAAGAATACCCCAAGAGCGCTTGACAAATATAATAACCATCGTATATACTTCAGTTATATGAAAATTCTCATTAATATAAAAGCCGATAAAGAAGTTAAGGAAGGCGCGCAAGCACTTGCGCAGGAGCTTGGCTTACCCCTCAGCGTCGTCGTGAATGCCTATCTTAAGGATTTCGTGCGAAATCGTGGCATCAATATTTCCGCCATACCGCGTATGTCCCGACAGCTTGAAACAATCCTTGGTGGTGTTGAAAAAGATCTCGCCGCCAAAAAAAATATATCCAGCGCATTTTCTTCCGCTAAAGATGCCGGGCGCTATCTTGATAGCCTTTAATTGCTCATGAAAATTCTTTTTCATCGCAACTTTGAAAAGAACTACTCTAAGTTAAGGACTCCCGAGAAAAATAAATTTAAAGAACGGCTCAATGTCTTTGCTGAAGATCCTTTTGATCCCACTCTCGGCAACCACGCGCTCAACGGTAAGTATCGCGCGTATCGCAGCATAAATATCGGTGGCGATCTCCGCGCAGTATATAAAACCATCAAGAACGATGAATATCTTTTTGTCGCAATTGGGACCCATGCGAAGCTCTACGGGCTTTAGCGCGGTGTAATTTCCTTAATGTCCCCTCAAGCAGGTTCTGACTTCCTCTATCCAGGCACCCGACGACGAAATTTTCTATTAATTCTTGCGCCCAAACTTGCTCAGGCCCCAAAAGAACACACCTACCCCTGCCATCCAGATCCCTATGCCCACCGGAGATGCCCAAGAGAATATTGCTGATATGTTCATGGATGATAGATATTATTTTATTTGATCTATTTTAATGGATTTTCGCCACGGATGACCCTGATAAGAAAGAGGATGATCGCGGCGGCGAGCAGCACGTAGATGAACCCCCCTAACGTATATGAGGTAAGAATGCCCAGCACCCACAACACAAGAAGAATGACCGCAATGGTAACTAACATATTTTTTATTTTAGAAATTTATTTCAATTTATCGACGTCTTTCTTCAACCGATCGACTTCCGTCTCCAACTTTTCCGTCCGCTCATTCACCTTGTCTTCGATCTTGGCAGCGTAATCCGCGAGTTGCGTCGCAACGATCGTCATCGCCGTGATGTCAACCATCGCGAGCAGTATGATGGGCGGGAAAATATCCCCTTCCTCGCCCCGCCGGTATATGCGCCTGCCGTTCAATAACATTACCTTTCTTCCTATCCCCGGAAATTCATGATCGACCTCAAACCCGGTAAAGAATGTGTCTTTGGGCAAAATGTCCAGGAGGAGGGTCCTTAACGCTGGCAGATTCCACTCGCCATCCCCAAGCTCGTACACATATTTATGCTCCGTATCCTTTATTTCAACCTGAAATAACTTGTAATACGCTCTGTTTGCCGCGAGCACGCACAGGTCTTTATCAAGAACCAAAAATGGCTCCGTCGCCGTATCGACGATCGTCTTTATATAGGCCCAGCCGTCGCCCCACGTTTGCTCGGCCCACACGGTTCCATGATATTTCTCTGTCGTTGTTTCCATACAGACTATGCCGACGGGGATCGCCAATCATTACAAAAGGTGCTTCGGATCTATATGCAACGTCTCTACGTATTTTTTTAGCTGCTCTACTCGTATTTCGAGTTTTTTTGTCCTTTCCATCACATCCCGCTCATCTGGCCGCATAATATCCTAATGCTTCAGCGATAGCCCCCATCTCGTTGATGTCCCCTCGTGGCGAGTATGATAATCGGCGGAAAACATCCACTATCCTCCCTGCTTTATACATGCTCCTGTCATTCAACACCATTATTCTCTTCCCGAGAGACGGAACTGAGTGATTTACCTCAAACCCGGCAAAAAAACTATTGCGTGGGACAATGACCTTGAAGAGCGCTTCCAACGCCGGAATGTTCCACACCTCCCTTCCGACATCGTTGATATATTTATGTTCAATGTCCGCCGGCGTGGCGATGGAATAATTGATAGAATGATTGATTTGCCGAGAGTACGCACAATGCTTTATCCAGGATCAATACCGGCTCGCGCGCGGTGGTTTTCACCGTCTTTAAATGAGCCCATCCTTCTTTCCAGATGTCCTCCGCCCAACCTTCGTCGTACAATTCATCTTTTCTGTATTGATCGTGGCAATCCCCATACTGATAATGCCGTCCACGGAAACAACCTGTGACATCACGATAGGCTTTTAAAACGAAGTCGACCCTACGCCGAAGGCTCCTATAGCTGTTTCCGGAGAAACTCAAAAACCACATAGCCGATAAGTGCCGCGACGATGGCGATGATAACATTCGTGACGCTGAAAATATCCTTGAGGGCGACGACCAAGGGCTTTCCATATCCCTTGCTCTCGGTGTATTCCCCCATCAAAAGATTGGAGTAAAACAAGAAAACGATGAATGCCATTTCTATGACGGCCCTCCATATTCGATTCATTGGGTAATTATATCAGAGAATGACCATCATTTTCCGCGTAGCCGCTTTTTGAATTTTTGAAAGCGACACTTTTCCTTCCCGGATCACGATGATTTTTTTGCCCCGCACCCGAACGATCGTGGACGGCAACGATCTCTTTAGCGCGCCGCCATTCAGATACGCGTCGGGCTGGCGTAATCCTTCCGCCAGGGCAAATTGCTTTTTTATTGCCGCGATAGTGAAGTATCCCGGTTGGCCGGAGATATTCGCCGATGTCGCGGTGATCGGGACCCCCGAGTGCCGCGCGAGCGCTGCGGCGATAGAATTCGCCGGGTAACGCACCGCGAGTATGCTGCTCCCCATGGCCGTTGCGATCTTTTTTGATCTCGTCTTGAGCACTAATGAAAGCGGGCCCGGCCAGAATTTCTTCGCGAGTGCGCGCTCGACGCTGGTAAATATGAAATATTTTTCGCCCTGGTCCCTGCCGCCGACGATAACTGGCAACAATTTTTCCCGGGAGCGACGCTTGATCGCGTATACTTTTTTTACCGCTTTTTTATCCGTGGTCATCGCCCCGAGGCCGTAGAGAGTATCCGTAGGAAAAACCACCAGACCCCCGCGAGCTATGACCTTCGCGGCATGCTTGATCTTGTCCATATTTAATTTCCGATTTCCTTATTTCTGCTCCGGTTTTTTTGCCGATTGCCCCATGACCCGCTTGGGCGCTTCCCCTTTCATATCGCCGGACTCCAAGATCTTGTATGTTGTGAAAATGAGCCGCGTAAGTTGTTGAGATCCCTCCTCGCTGGAATCTTCCCTTTTGAGATACTTTAAAGCCAGCAAAAGCTCTTCCGGAGCCATCTCTCGTTCCACCAGCTTCTTCGTTTCTGGATCCCGAAGGACGCTTTGGATCGCTTCCTTGTTTTCTGCGGATCGATAATATTCGTCTAAGCTCGGCGCGCCCTCATTGGATGGTCGTTTCATATGGGTATGTCCATACTTAAAATATATCTATTAAAAAAGTCCGTCAATGGCTTCTGCTCGCGTTGCTCCTGCTAACAATATTTTTTTATTACGCCGCCCGCACGAACTTCCCCACAATAACGCCGATTACGATTGCCGCACCGCCGAGCAACATCATCTTCACCGCGTGGCGCCCCATCTTCACGCGTACGATCCTGGCGCTTATCATTCCCACTATGAAAAGTGCGGCAAGCGAAAATCCAATAGAATACCACAGCGCGGCAGTCAATCCGAATATAAGATAAGGGAGGATCGGGATGAACGACGCGAGGATAAACGAGATGAACATCACAACGCCCGCGGTGAACGGCCCCCGCCTCCGCGGTCTCGCCTTTTACTTCATATTCCTCCGCGGATTGTTCGGAAAGAAAGCTTCCCACCGCCATGGAGAACGCTTCCACGAACGCGTAGACGATTCCCGTGAGCAAGATCGCCTGCCGGGGCGTGCCGGCGGCGTCAATGCCGGCGAGGAGGCCGACCGTAGAAACCAAACTGTCCGAGATGCCAAAGATAATATTCCGAAGATAGAGTTCCGTCGTTTTGACCATGTGAGTAATTTTCTCTATAATTGTAATACATTAATTAACTTCCTCCACTCGCACCCATGTCCAACCTCACGAAGAACATCATTTGGGCGGTCATCACGCTGATCGTGATCTCGCTCATCTTCTCATATTTTGTGGGGCCACCACGACGCCGACTTCGCTCAATCTTGATCAGCTCGTAGGCGATATCAATTCCGGGCAGGTAAAGCAGATCAAAGTGAACGGCGATGAGCTCGATATCACGATGACGAACGGCAGCGCCGCCGATCGTCGCAAAAGGAAGACGGCGTGAGCATCACGGACACATTGAAGAACCTTGGCGTGGATCAGACAGCGATGCAAAGCGTGGATCTCGAGATCGTGAACCAGACCGGCTGGGAGTTCTGGCTGAACCTGCTCCTCCAGCCGGTGCTCTTCCTCCTTGCGATCGGATTCCTTTTCTGGCTGATGTTCCGCCAGGCAAAGACCGGCGTCAATCAGGCGTTCAACTTCGGCCGCTCCAACCTCAAACTTTCCAATGTAAAAGATAAGGTGATGTTCAAGGACGTCGCCGGATTAAAGGAGGCAAAAGAGGAATTGATCGAGGTCGTGGACTTCTTAAAAAATCCGCAAAAATTCCTTGACCTCGGTGCGCGCATCCCGCGCGGTATTCTCTTGATGGGACCTCCGGGCACGGGCAAGACGCTCGTCGCGCGCGCGGTCGCGGGCGAGAGCAATGTCCCCTTCTTTTATATTCGGCATCCGAGTTCGTGGAGATGTTCGTCGGTGTCGGCGCCTCGCGCACGCGCGACGCCTTCATGCAGGCCAAGCGCGCCTCGCCCGCGATCCTCTTCATCGACGAGATCGACGCCGTCGGCCGCCAGCGCGGCTCCGGGATGGGCGGCGGCAGTGACGAGCGCGAGCAGACATTGAACCAGATCCTCGTGGAGATGGACGGCTTCGATCGCGACACGCGCGTGATCGTCCTTGCCGCCACGAACCGCCCGGATATCCTTGACCCTGCGCTCCTCCGGCCCGGCCGCTTCGACCGCCGCGTCATCCTCGATCTCCCCGACATGAACGACCGCGAGGCGATCCTCAAGATCCATTCGGAAGGCAAGACACTCGAAAAGGACGTGGACCTCCACCGCGTCGCCGCGCGCACGCCGGGTTTCTCCGGCGCCGACCTCGCGAACCTGATGAATGAGGCAGCCATCGCCTCCGCGCGGCACAACAAGAAATCGATCGGACAGCCCGAGCTCTTTGAGGCCGCCGAGAAAGTGATCATGGGCCCGGAGCGCAAGAGCCGCGTCATCTCGCAGAAAGAAAAAGAGATCACCGCGTATCACGAAGGCGGGCATGCGCTCGTCGCCGCATCCGTCAAAGACGCCGACCCGGTGCAAAAGGTGTCTATCATCTCCCGCGGCTTCGCCGGCGGCTACACGATGAAGCTTCCGAATGAGGATCAGCACCTCAAGACGCGTACACAATTCCTCGCCGATCTCTCCATGATGATGGGCGGCTACGTTTCGGAGAAGCTCACGTTCGGCGATGTCTCCACCGGTGCGTCGAACGACCTAAGGAAGCGTCCGAGCTCGCGCGCCGGATGGTCGTCAAATACGGCATGAGCGAACTCGGCCCGATCGTCTTTGGCAAGAGCGAGCAGATGATGTTCCTCGGCCAGGAGATCTCGAACGAAAAGAATTATTCCGAACGGGTCGCGTCGGACATCGACGAGCAGGTGCGCAAACTCCTCATCCATGCGCACGACATCGCGGAAAAAATATTGAAGGCCCACAAGAACGCGCTCAAGAAGATCGCGGACACGCTGATAGAAAAAGAAGTGCTGGAACAGGATGACTTCAACGCGGTACTGAAGCCGTTCAAGATCAACCCATCGCGGCATAGCAAGAACCGCTCGCCTCCCTGGGGGATGACAGTTCGGCGAAGGGGTATTTGTGTTGCTATGCCGGCGGTGATTTTATGATGAACTAACAGGTGTTGCACTTGAAGTCGAATCTACCCATCCA
>CAWHOC010000014.1:0-9039 GCA_963830935.1 uncultured bacterium | reverse complement strand
ATACCCTTCTCCACCGGCCCGGCCTTCTCCAAAGTGCGCAGAGCAAGATCGAAGTTGTCCATCACGGAGATGAGATCCTTGATCAGGTCCTCGCTCCCATACCGCGCAACGTCCTCCAGCTTTTTCATCTCCTCCTTTTTATAATTGATGAAGTCCGCCTTCGCGCGCTGCCATCCGGCCAGATATTCGTCGCGCTGGCCCGTCATCTCTCATCTATCTGCTCCTTAAGGTCGGCGATCGTCGGTTCCGGCAAAGTGTTTTCTTCGTTATCCATGGTGTTTAAATGATTATAGATTTTTAAATATTCGTATGACCTTTTTATAGTCCATCCGCTTGGGACCGATGGCAAAGATCGAGATCGTCGCGTCGCCGATCTGATAGTTGCCGCCCACCACGGACAGATTGTCGCTTGAGGTGACCGGACTTTTCTTGCCGATGAAGATCTGCGGACCGACGCCCATCTTCTCCGCCGCGCGGCGGCGCACGATCGTCCACTTCCTCAAAATCGTGGATGACCGAACGGATACCACTCTGATCCTGCCAGTCGAGATGATCGATAAGTGCTGCAGCCCGGCCTTGTACACCGACTCACGCGCAAGGTCCGCGGCGACGGAGAGCAATCCAAGCTGCGCGGAAAGCTCGTTCAGAAGATCCGGCCACGCCTGCTCCTGAAGCATCAAATGCAGATCGTTCTGCCGTGCGCCGCGTCGCGGTCGCCGGTCGGCGTGTCCATGCCGAGCATCCGCTTCGCAAAAAATTCATAGCCACTGTTTGTCGGCACGCGGCCCGCGGAATGATGCGGCTGTTCCAGATATCCCCGTCTTCCAGCTCATCAAGCTCAAGCCGATCATCGCCGGTTTTATTCCAAAATCATAGCGATCATAGAGCAAGCCGGAACTCACCGGATCGCCGGTGTTGATGAACTCCTGGATCGCCGCCTCGAAAATTTGTGCCGTTCGGTCGGTCATTCATGCTATTTTACCCTGTTAGCAATCTCGTCAAGAGAGTGCCAGTATTATTATAAGATAAAAAAATGCGGCCGAATGGAGTGCTTCGACCGCGAGTGGGTGGGGTTAGAGACTGCTTTGGATGCAGCGTGAGAGCTCCTCGAGGAGCTCGACTTCGGAAGCCGCAGATGAGTTGCAGAATGACGAAACAGCGACGACGTGGAAGTCTGACCTGCCGATTAAGGGAGCATTCGAGTCGCGAACCTTAGGGAGGAATCGCGCTCGTCGGACATCCTGAGAAAGAGCTCCGGAAGGGTCTCAGCGGATCGATATCCGACGACTGGCGAGGATCCTTCGCAGTTTTTTTCCTGACGGCGACGCCTTCCTTGTAGCGAATACTTCTGCGTCCTTGGTACATCGAGTTGGCGATGGAGGTGATGCTGTTCAAAGCTCTGTCACGATAGTCGGGGTTTTGTAGTCTTCGCGTCGAGCAGTTGAAAAGCCGGGGTGTGTCTGCCAACTACAGCTTTCATTGCTCTACCTCGGTTGGGGTTTTACTTCTTTTGCAGCTGTTCGTTATTATACCATAAAGATAATAAAAGGGAAGAGCCACCATTCCGGGCGGCGCGTACGGCATCCGTTGTGCTAAAATATCATTATGGAAATAAAGAAAGGGAAGGGCGTCCAGTGGGTGAACGTCGAGCACCCATCGGAAAAGGATCTGGCGTGGCTTGGCGAAGGAATACAGGCTTCACCCCATCATCGTGGACGAACTGCGCGGCCCTTCGGCGCGCGGACGCGTGGAGGCGTATAAGAACTATCTCTATTTCATCTATTACTTTCCCGTCTACGATCGCGGAGGACGAAGCGTCAACGCGCACCGAGATCGATTTCATCGTCACAAAAGACAGCGTCGTGACGGTGCACTACGACGAGCTCGACGGCGTGATGGACGGATTGAACATCGCCGGTTGCGATTCGTCGCTCACCGTGATGTATCAAGCTCATCGAACACCTTATCAACTTTCAGGAACGCCAGCTGCGCCACATCCGCGAAAAAGTGGAATTGGTCGGCAAGGAAATATTCAAAGACAAAGAGAAGGAAGTGTTGAGCGCATCACGTATGTTAAGCGCGACGTTTCGGAATACCGCATCGTGGTGCGGCTCCAGGAACCGATCCTGCGCTCGCTCCTCGCCAAAGGAAAAAAGTTCTGGGGCGACAGCGCGGAGATCTATCTGAGAGATCTGATGGGCGACCAATTAAAAGTGGTGAACCAGCTCGAGGATTATCGCGAAGCGATCTCCGACTTTGAGGACACGAACAATCAGCTGATGAACCTCAAGATCAACAGCGTGATGAAGACATTCACGTCGCTCTCATTCCTCACCTTCCCCTTCGTGCTCATCGCGGCGATTTTCAGTATGAGCACGAACGATACGCCGCTCATCGATTTACCGGACGCGTTCTGGATCATCCTCGGCATCATGGTCGTCGGAATGATCGCGATGACCACCTACTTCAAGCGGAAGGGGTGGTTTTAAGGCGTATACTTCTGCCACCTTGAAGATGATATTCGGCAGGATGCTATTTTCGTTTTATAATGACTTTATATGCTTTCACTCTATAATTCCCTCTCGCGTGAAGAGGAGCCGCTCCCCGATCAGAAGAAGATCCGGCTTTTTGTGTGCGGCCCGACGGTGTATGACTATCTCCACATCGGGAACGCGCGCACGTATATATTTTTTGATTTTTTTGCCAAGTATCTCCGTGCGCGCGGCTACGACGTCACATACGTGCAGAACATCACGGACATCGATGACAAGATCATCCGCCGCGCAGCGGAAGAACATAAAGAACCGGCGGCTCTCGCAAAGCACTTTACGGAAGCATACTTTGAGGACATGAAGGCGCTCGACGTGGATGCGGTAAATGAATACGCTCCGGCGACGAAGTTCATCTCACAGATTGCGGCGCAGGTGGAGCGACTGATCGATAAGGGCTTTGCCTATAAGATCGACGACGACGGATGGTATTTTGATATTTCAAAGGACGCGGATTATGGAAAGCTCTCCGGCCGCACCGCGGCAGAAGCGGAGGATGGCGTGTCGCGCATCGATGAATCGGTGAACAAACGGAACAAAGGCGACTTCTGCCTTTGGAAATTTTCCACGCCCTCGTCGAAAGATCTCGAACCATCGTGGCCTTCGTCGCTGGGCGTTGGGCGCCCCGGGCTGGCACATCGAAGACACCGCGATCTCCGAATTTTATTTCGGACCGCAATACGAGATCCATGGCGGCGGGATCGATCTCAAGTTCCCCCATCACGAAGCGGAGATCGCCCAGCAGGAATCCGCGTCGGGACTCACGCCATTCGTTCAGTTCTGGGTCCACGTCGGCGCGCTTACCGTTGAAAGTAAAAAAATGTCCAAGAGCGTTGGCAACGTCATGACCATCCGCGATTTCCTCGCCACGCACCCCGCCGTCGTTCTGCGCTGGATCGTGCTCTCTCATCACTATCGCTCCCCTCTCGATTTTTCCGAACGTGTGGTAACGCAGGCAAAGAGCGAATTGGAAAACCTGTACACGCTCGCACTGCATGCCGAAGAAAGCCGCGCAAGACGCGGGCGAAGATACGGACGCTCCAGTCAAATCCGCGGTCGCGGCCAAGTGGAAGGAGGCCTTTTATGCGGCGCTCGATGATGACATGAACACCCCGAAGGCGTTCTCGATCTTCTTTGAGATGTTAAAAGATGGTGAACTTCCTCCAGGGGAAAAAGTGGCATTCTTGAAGGCATTCGACCGGACGACCATGATCGGCATAAAAGAGGCGGTCGCCGGCGCGGGCGAAATCCCCGCCGAAATCGTCAAAAAATTCGAGGAATACCGAGGCATTCAGGACTAATAAACAGTTTATCCAGTCCGACGCCTTGAGGAAGGAATTGGAAGGAGTAGGATACGAGGTAAGGGATGCGAGCGGACGGCTCCTCCCTCGTCAAGAAGTTTTTCACGTAGATTTAATACATGCCTTCCAAAAAGTCACAATTGAAACTTCCGCCCCAGAACCTGGAAGCGGAGCAGGCGGTGCTCGGCTCCGTCCTGATCGACAAGAACGCGATCTTCCGCGTGGCGGATATTTTGTTGCCCGAGGATTTTTACACGCCCGCGCACGAGCGGATCTATCGCAGCGATCCTCAATTTGTACGAGAAGCATCAGCCGATCGACGTGCTCTCGCTCACGAACTACTCTCAAAGAGACACGAGTGGCTGAAGGACGTCGGCGGCTCGGCATATCTTGCGGACCTCACGAACCACGTTTCGAGCGCGTCGCACGTCCAGCACTACGCCACAAACGTAAAAGAGAAGAAAATATTGCGCGACCTCATCAAGGCGTCGGCCGAGATCGCCGAAGATGTTTTCTCGCAAGGCGGCGAAGTGGAAGACCTGCTTGATGACGTAGAGCAAAAAATACTTTCGATCTCGCAGAAATCACTGCCGCAGAATTTTGTTTCTTTGAAGGATGATCTCACGAGCGCGTACGAGCGCATCGCCCAGCTCCACGCCGGCGGCGGGAAACTGCGCGGCGTGCCCACCGGCTTCCCCGCGCTCGACGAGACACTTTCCGGGCTCCATAAGTCCGAGCTCGTGATCCTCGGCGCGCGGCCGTCCGTCGGCAAGACGTCGTTCGCGCTCGACATCGCGCGCAACGCCGCGAAGGCGGGGTTCAGCATCGGCCTGTTCTCGCTCGAAATGTCGCGCGAATCGCTCCAGGACCGCATCATCTCCGCCGAGTCGCAGGTGCCGCTCTGGAACATCCTTACCGGCCGCATCCGGAACGACAGCGAGTTCTCCATGATCCAGGACGCGCTCGACCGCCTCTCGGACGTCAAGCTCTATATAGACGACTCGCCGTCGCTGAACGTGCTCCAGATGCGCTCCATGGCGCGCCGGCTCCAGGTGGAAAACGGCCTCGACCTGCTCATTGTGGATTACCTCCAGCTGATCCGCCCGCGCACGAACAGCGACAACATGGTGAACATGATCACGGAGATCTCGCGCGGCCTCAAAGCGCTCGCGCGCGAACTCAAAGTGCCGGTGCTCGCGCTCAGCCAGCTCTCGCGCGGTCTTGAACAGCGCGACCACAAGATCCCCCGCCTCTCGGACCTTCGCGACTCGGGCTCCATCGAACAGGACGCGGACGTCGTCATGTTCCTCTACCGCGACGAGCGCAACCCGAACGACACGGCGTCGTCCATCGACAACACGGTGCACCTGCGCGTGGCCAAGCACCGCAACGGCGCGCTCAAAGACATGGACTTCTTCTTCAACGGCGAACTCGCAAGCTTCAAGACGATAGAGAAGAGATACGAGGAGCTGCCGGCTCTCTGAGGCATGTAGCTATGCTCGTATATTATTTTCTTCTCTTTGGCACAAAGGTTGCCAAAAACCAATTTCATTGAACAATTTAAAAATGGCAGATAACGAAATCATACCCGAACTGCAAGATTGGGAGGGACTTCATATAAGTGCGGACAACAACATGCCTTCCGCAACTACAAAGGCAATCCAAAAAGCAACTCTTGGAATAGTTAATACCAGATTAGCAATAAGCGATCTCTCCGGCTCCCTTGCTAATATGAAAAATGAAATTAAAAAATTGAATGAAAATATTGAATCATTTAATGCCAGCAGTACCCGCTTAACCACGGTTGGAATATGGCTAACAGTATTTCTTGTAGTGGCCGCCCTAATGAGCGCAGTAGCAGCAATTGTAACAGCAATTAGATGAAGGCAGATATTAGCGAAAAAATTTAAGGCCATTCTAAGTAAGGAAGATTATTCCGAACCAGAAATAGTATATTTGCTCGTTGAATCAATCAAATATTTGGAATTAAACAGCAAAAAGAGCGCCTTTAAAATAATAACTTTTTATCGTAATTGGACTTGCCACTCTTCCTTGAGTGGAGATCCTAAAACAATCTTTGAGATACCCTATGCTCTTATTAAGGAAAGAGAAAATGCAAAGAGCGCCTTTGGCGAAGTAGATTTGATGAATAAGCTAACAGATGAAATTAAAAAATCTTTTCAAGCATATTCATTTACAAATTTAGCCATCGAATTAGAATCTTTCTTCAAGTTAATCGGATATAATAGTGAAAATTTTAAGTGGCCAAGTTTTCGAATTGGACTTTATAAAATAATTACTGACACGCCCTTATTAATTATTGAGAATGGTGTTGAAATATTTAATTTTGCGTGTACCAAGGTCTTTATACCATTAAATTTTGACGACCTGGACATTAGGGTTACTATCGGTAGTTTATTTTTTACATATGCCCTTAATGATCGGTCACTGGAGCAAAATCTTCCGCTATGGTTTCAAAATGGAGAGCGAAGATAATTTAAGGGGATTTTCTAAGCTGCCCCTTACCCATTGAACAGCCACACTCCAGCACTCGTTCAAAATCGTCTTTTTTTGAGATAGATTGTATAATTTCCTCATATGATGAAACTCCCCGACCCCGTGCAGAAGGTGGTGGACGCGCTTGCCGAACTCCCTTCCATCGGGCCGCGCCAGGCGGTGCGCCTTGCGTTCTATCTGATCGGACGCCCAAAGGAAGACCTGCGCGTGCTCGCGCAGAGCATCGACGCGCTCCGCTCGATCAAGATCTGCGAGCGATGCTTCTTCATCCATCAGAACGCGGGCACGCTGTGCGACGTCTGCGCGAATCCGGCGCGGAACCAGCGCGTCATCATGGTGGTGGAAAAAGAGACGGACTATCTTTCGCTCGAGAACACGAAGAAGTTCACGGGGCGCTATTTTATCGTTGGTCCAGTGCCGAAAACTGGATTTCTTGGAAGCTGTGGCAGAAGACGCGCCTGCTCAGTCTGAAGAAATATATTGCGGACTGAGCTTGGCGGCGCGGCGGACGAGATCATCCTCGGCTTCAATCCCACCACGCTCGGCGACTTTCAGGCGTCGCTCTTGTTGAAGGAGCTCGCGCCGCTCGGCAAGCGGATCAGCCGCCTCGGGCGCGGACTGCCCACCGGCGGCGAGATCGAATTCGCGGATGACGAGACGCTCGGCTCGGCGCTGGAGCAGGAGGAATTAAAAAATTCCGAGAACGCTCCGCATCCTAGACAACTTTCCGGACTATGACGTATTATCTTTTCGGATGAAAGGAGGTACGCAATGTCGAGCAAGCGAAGGATCCGCCGCAAAGCTTGTAAGGGAAAATACCGACACAAAACCCAAGCGCGGGCAATCGCCGCCGCCATTGCCTACCAAAGGGACTTTGGCCATCATATGAGTTCGTACCATTGTCGATTTTGTAAAGGATGGCACATTGGCCACTGATAACAACCACCACTCGATTACCGGGCGGTGTTTTTTTCTTCCACGATCTTCCCTGCCTCGATCTCACTCTTTCCGCGCGTCGCAATTTTCGCTCGACGCCTTTTTTTATTATTTGAAAATGCCGTGAGTAATCCAGGTCGGCGGCGATGTCGCCGAGGTCGTCACGCGACGTGAGCCACTCATCGCCGTATTTCAAAAGATCAAATGGCGCGGAATAGCTGCGCATCGTCTTCACGCCACTGTCCAGAAAATATTCGTTGAAGTACGACATCGCGAGCTCGCGCGGGTCGCGGTAGACGGCGTCGCGGTAGCGCAGGACGGCGTGGTTCGTCTTGCTGATCGCGCCCCAGCGCGCGCCTTCTTTGAAGAGCGCGACCACGTGATCATCGTCGCCCGCGGCCGTCGTGAGATCGAGGAGCAGCGGCCGCTGGCCGAGTGCCACAGCGCCGCCGCGGCGAGCATCGCGCCCTCCATGCAGTGCGCCTTCTTCGTCTCTAGCACCACGAGCGGCGACGCGTACGTGTGCTTCCGCCCGGTGAAGTTCATCGGGAAGCCGTTCACAAAATCTGTATATCGCCAGGCGTGCGCAACTTTTTGAATATGGAAAATTCCTTCGGGAATTCTTTGAGGGCCGATTTTGGAAACTGGCGCATGGATAAATTGTATCATCCACGTCACGTATCCGTGGCGCACTTCAATCACGTCACCGTCGTTCACCACGTAGTCCTTCCCTTCCACGCGGAGCCAGCCCTTTCTGCTTTGCCTTGCTCCAGCCGCCGGCTTCGAGCAGTTTGTCCGTGGGCACCACCTCCATGCGGATGAACTTCTCCTCAAAATCGGTGTGGATGACGCCCGCGGCCTGCGGCGCCTTCGTCCCCCGCTCGATCGTCCACGCGCGCGTCTCGTCCTCGCCGGTCGTAAAGAAACTGATCAGGTCCAGCACGTGATACGCCTTCTTGACGAGCAACGGGATTTCCACCGACTCCACTTCCGGCGACGAAAGGTCGCTCACGAGGTAATCCGCGCCGAGCGCCACGATCTTGGCGAGCAGCGCGGGCGTCACATCCGACTCCTTGCCGTTGATGAGGTACAGCTGGCGCTTGATCGTGAGCAGGCGCAGGTCGTTCAATCGTGGCTCGCTTTTTATGGCATGCACGAGTTCCGCGTCGGTGACGGGCAGGATGCCGCCCTCGAGCGACTTTTTCAATCGCTCCAAGATCTCCTTGTCGTGCAACGCCTCCTTCTTGCCCGCGCGCGCTTCCGCCTCCGTGCGCACGAGGCGCTTGTCCACCGCGGCCAGATCCTTCAGCATCAGCTCCAGATTGATCACGTCGATGTCACGCACCGGGTCCACGGAATTGTCCACGTGAATAATGTCCGGGTTCTGAAACGCGCGGACAACCATGATGATCGCCTGCGTGAGCTGGATGTCGTCCAAGAAATCATTGCCCAATCCCTCGCCTTTGTTCGCGCCCTTTACGAGGCCCGCGATATCAAAAAATTCCACGACAGCGGGAATCTTTTTGCGCGACGCGCTCAGCGTGTTCAACTTCTCCAGCCGCTCGTCCGGAACCGCAACAATGCCCACGTTCGGATCGATCGTGGCAAACGGATAATTGGCGATCGTGATGTTCTGTCTGGTCAATATTTTGAACAGCGTGGATTTGCCCACGTTCGGAAGCCCGACGATGCCGATGGCGAGTTTCATATCGTTTCGTATTGTAATCTACTGCGCC
>CAWHOC010000013.1:0-77028 GCA_963830935.1 uncultured bacterium | reverse complement strand
CTGCACGATCTTTTCGAGCAACGCCAAAATATCCTGGATGGAGGAAATCTTTTTGTCCGTCACAAGCACGTACGGCTCTTCGAGCACGGATTCCATCTTCTCCTGGTTCGTCACCATATACTGCGAGACATAGCCGCGGTCGAACTGCATGCCCTCCACGATCTCGTACGAACTGCCGATTGTGTTGGAATCATCAACGGTGACGATGCCCTCCTTGCCCACTTTTTCCATGACGGTCGCGATCAGTCCGCCGATCTCCTCGTCCTTTGCGGAAAGCGTCGCCACCTCTTTTATTTTCTTATTATCGTTGATCGCTCGCGCTGGCCTTCGAGCGCTTTTACCACGGCGCCGCTCGCTTTTTTGAGCTCTTCCGCCAATTGGATCACGTTGAAGCCCTTCTCGCGGATCACTTTCTCGCCCTCGTCGATCATCGCGTGCGCGAGGACGGTCGCGGTCGTCGTGCCGTCGCCCACGTTGTCGTTCGTCTTGTCCGCCGCCTGCTTGATGAACTCCGCGCCAAGATTCTCCCACTTATCCTCCAGCTCGATCTCCTTCGCGACGGTCACGCCATCGAATGTCACCTGCGGAGCGCCATAGCCTTTTTCGATCACGACCGCGCGGCCGCGAGGACCGAGCGTCACCTTGACCGCATCCGCCAGCTTATCGATTCCCTTTTTGATGGAAGCCCGCGCCTCCTCGTTAAACTTGATCTGTTTTGCCATAGGTATAAATAATTATTTTCGTTATTCAACGATTGCCAAAATATCTTCCTCGTCGCCGACCAGATATTTCTTTCCCTCCAACTCCAACTCGTCCGGCCCGTATTTTTTGAAAAGCACCACGTCGCCGATCTTCACCGACATCGGCTGAAGTTCACCCTTATCATTCTTCTTGCCCGGCCCGACCGCGATCACTTTTGCTTTCACCGGCTTTTCTTTCTCCGCCGTGTCCGGCAGGACGATGCCGCTCGCGGTTGTTTTCTCTTCTTCTATCGGCTCAAGAAACAGATGGTTTGTTAATGGTTTAAAATTCATGCGCTTTGTTTACAATTTTTAAAATGATTAGCACTCGGGACCAGTGAGTGCCAGTAGGAATTATAGGGCAAAAAAGAGTAGAGTCAAGGATTCGCGATAGCGTCAGGGGAAATGCTTATACATATCCTTTCTGTGTAATACGCGTAGAAATACTACTGCACCCTCATCGACCCTAAAGCCGATGCGATAATCCCCTACTCTTACCCGGTAATACCTCTTCCACCCCGCCATCTGCTTCACATCATTTTTAAAGATATCTCCGATCGATCTCGCTCGCGCAATGTCGTCAAGACAAATCGCCCTTGTTCGGTGTTTTATTTCCGGCTCGAGGGATTCAAAATCTTTTATGAATGCAGGTTCAAAGAAAACCCGCATTATTTGAGGAATTTTTTTGCCTCTTTAAGAGGAATTAATTTCCCCGTCTCCGCTGCCTTCATTGCATTTCCCAAGAGCGTAGGATTCCAATGCCTCTTGCAGATTTTCGAGCGCTGCAAGTCTTGTTTTTCCGAAACTCGCGATATCCACATCCAAAGATTCGGCAATATAATATTTACCCTCCCGACGAACTGCGTTGGGGAAAAGAATGGTGTTCATACTTTTCACCTTACGCTTTTTGCGAGGCGATGCAAATTTCTTTTTAACTTTTTTTAATCTTGTCATAGATGTTCAGCGTCGCCTTTACGGCGTCGCCGACGGAGATGTTGTTCTGGTCGTAGAGCACGTCGCTCACGTCCCCTGCCGCCCAGATGCCGGGGCAGGACGCCTGCTGGGTCTTGTGGTCAACCACGACGTGGCCGAACGGATCCAGTGTGACGAGATCCTTCACAAAGTCAGAATTCGGCACGAGCCCAATCTCCACGAACACGCCGTCGAGGGCGAGATCCTTGGATTCGCCTGTCTTCACATTCTTATAAGTGACGCCATTCACGAACGTTTCGCCCTTGATCTCCGCGATCGCCGAGTTCCACAATATCTCAACGTTTGGATGGCTCTTGACCTTCTCCTGCGTGACAGGATCGCCACGCAATACTTCCGAACGGACGAATAGATATATCTTTGCCGCGTAGTGTAAAAGATCTTCCACGCCCTCGAGCGCCGAGTTGCCTCCGCCGACGACCGCGACCGTCTTCCCGCCGAAGAGCGGCGCGTCGCACGTCGTACAGAACACTACACCCTTGCCGTCGAATTTGTCCTCCCCCGGCACGCCGAGCCGCTTGCGGCGCGATCCGGACGTGAGCAGAATATATTTCGTCTCGAGCGTCTTGCCGTTCTTCGTCGTCACGGCAAAAGTGCCGTCCTCGCGCTTTGCAACGGCAGAGATCAGATCGCCATCTATAATATCGATGCCGGCCTGCGCGCGAAGATGTTCCTCAAGATTTTTCGCGAGATCAAAACCCGAGATCGACTTCGTGCCGATCCAATTCTCGATGGATGACGAGACGAGCGACTGACCGCCGAACGTGTCGGTGACGAGCGCCGTCTTTATTTTTTTTCGTGCGGCGTAAATGCCGGCGGCAACGCCGCCCGGCCCTCCGCCGATAATGATAAGGTCGTACATTAAATTTCGATTAAACGTTTATGCCGCCGGTGCCGCCGCTTTCGTATTGAGCCCAAGTAAACTTTCGATCGTCTTTTGATCGAACCCGATGACGATATTGTTGTCGATATCAATGACGGGCACGCCGAGCTGATGCGACTTATTGACCATATCCTCGCGCGCCTTCATGTCCGACGCGACGTCGTGCTCTTCATACGCGACATCGTTCTTTTTGAAGAATTCCTTCGCCATTTTGCAGTAGACGCAGGTCGGGGTGCTGTAGATGGTTACTTTTGCCATAGTGGTGGTTATTATTAAAAATTTATTTTTGTTCGACGAGGTTATTGTTTTTTGTTTTCCTTTTTCCTTGATGGGATCCCTCCGTCGCGGGCATCGCCGCTTCCGATCCTCCGAACACCGCCCAGGCGCTCATGAGTACCAGCAGAAGCCCTATCAATACATTACACCATTTCGCGAGGGATATATCCGAGAACCCCAAAACCCACGGGGAGGCTATCATGATAATACCTATACCGAGTTCCGTCCATTGTTCTGCCATGGGTCATTATTGGGCGCTATCCAATGCCTGCTGGAACACCGAATATGGCTCTGCGCCTTCGATCATCGTGCCGTTGATAAGGAATGTCGGCGTGGAATTGATGCCGGCCGCGGCAGCGGCGCTCTTTTCCTGCGCGACGATGCCGGCGTCGGTGTTGTTATTGACGCAGCTCGTGAACGTGGCCATGTTGAGTCCCACCTGCTGACCGAGCTTCAGGAGCTCGGCGGTACTGAAGAAGCCGTCGTCCTCCTGGCCGCCCTTCGCGGCATCCGCCACCTTCCCCGCATAGAGCGCGTCGTGGTACGCCCACAACTTGTTCTGGTCCTCCGCGCACTGCGCGGCCTCGGACGCGGCGGTGGATTCGGGGCCAAGGAACGCGAAGTCGCGGAACACGAACCGCACTTTGCCGGTGTTCACATAATTTTGGATGATCTGGGGCTCCGTCTGGCTGAAGAACTCGCCGCAGTATGGGCATTGGTAATCGCCGTACTCGATAAGCGTCACTTTTGCGTTCGCGTTGCCGAGGATCGCGTCGCGCGAGCCGAGCGTCATCGCCTGAGCAGCGGACACCGTGGTGGACGTTCCCGCAACGACGTTGCCAGGATTATTATTTCCGGCGGGCGCGGTGGCGTTCCCTCCCTTGTATAACGTCGCGAACACGATCGCCCCTCCCACGAACGCAGCGGCGACCAAAATGCTGATCGGCAGAAACATATCACGCTTTTCTTTTTGTGGCGCTACCGCAACATCGATCTCCCCCACGTTGATCTCCACGTCCTCCGTCCCGGGATGCTTTTTTTCGTCCATAGTTTTTATGTTTTTTTAATGATACCGCGTGAGCATGGGGACATCAAGAGCTGAATAATGCGTAATCGCGGGGAAAAAACTTGGCCGTCAGAACGTACATGCCATATACGATGAACGGCGCGGCAAATACGTCGATGGAATAGTGGACATGGGCCAAAAGGACGCTCGCGCCGAAGAAGACGGTCAAAAAGAGGAATAGATACCGCAGGTATTTATTATCCCAGAAGATCAGCGCCAGAAGGAACGGGAACGCGGTGTGGCCGGAGTAGAAAAAATTGCCCTGGAACGTGATCAGATGATACAGCCGGTACCCCTCATTATGCGGCCCGGGGGCATATTGCAGCGGATACGGCCCGACGTGCGTGAGGCTGAAGAAGAACGCGCGCGAGATGATATAGAGCGCGATCGCCTTCGTGCTAAAAATAAGGTAGCGCGGATGGATGATGAGGAGCGCCCACGCGAACACCCAAAGGATGATCGCGCCGAGGACGATGACCGGATCGAGGTTCACGAGCGGAAGATTGTCCAAAAAAATGTCGCGCACCGGCGCGGCATTCACGGCCACGCGCGCCGAAAATCGCCCCAGTATGATCTGCACGACGACGCTCAACGCAAGCAGGAGTATGCCGAGCCACAGCGATCGCTTCCGCGCGGGCGTCCAAAATCCTTTGTGTTCTTTGAAGACCGCGAACATTGGTATAGTATAACAGGTATGGCAGTGATCGCTCTCGGATTCCAAAGCACCGTCCAGTGGGTACTCCAGCACGGCTACCCGCTGCTCTTCATCGTGATGCTGATAGAAGGCCCGGTGGTGACCGCGGCAGGGGCGTTCGTGGCGGCTCTGCACTACATGAACGTGTGGATCGTGCTCCTGCTCTCCGTCCTCGCAAACCTCATCCCCGACCTCGTCTACTACGCGGTCGGCTACTGGGGGCGCGAGACGTTCATCAATAAATTCGGGCATTACATCGGGGTCACGCCGGAGCGAATCGCGGCGACGGAAAAGTTAGCGGAGCAACATTCGGGCAAATCGATCTTTATGATAAAAATGATCCCCCTTCTCGCCACCCCCGGGCTCATCCTCGTGGGAGCAACCAGGATGGATGTCAAAAAATACGCCTTCTGGTCGCTCGTGATCACCGTCCCCACCTCCCTCTTTTATTTGATCATCGGCTACTATTTCGGCGCGGCATATAACACGATCCAGCACTATCTTGATCTCGGCATATACGTCGCTCTCGCCGCTATCGTGATCGTCATCGCCATTGCCTACCTCCAAAGAAAATATTTCGCAGGGCTGAAGAAAAAGATCGGAATGGAATAATATGCGCATCGCCATATTTTCGGACAACTTTTACCCCGAGCTCTCCGGGGTCTCGGACTCCGTGCTCGCGCTCGCGCGGACGCTCGCCCGGCGCGGACACTTCATCAGATTCTACGTTCCTTATTACAGCGAGAAGAATTATGCCGCGATCAACGTTCCATTCCGCGAACTTGATCTCGGGCCGAACGTGAGCGTGCATCGCCTCTTCTCTATCCCCTTCGCCATGGGCACCGAGCAGGGGCGCGCGGTGATCCCGTCCGGGATCAATATCCGCGACGCCGCACGGTTTGCCCCCGACGTTCTCCACACGCAGATGTATTTTGGCGTAGGACTCGAAGCAACGTTCGCTTCATGGGCGCTCAAGCGCCCGCTCGTCGGCACCCAGCACACCGCCGTAAAGGAATTCTTGCGCTATAGCCCGATCAAATGGGAATGGTTCAAGCATGAATTCCTCGACTATGTGAACTGGTACTACGAACATTGCGACCTCGTGACCGCGCCATCGCAATGCGTCTTCGACGAGATGTGCACGCTCGGATTTAAACAACCGAATGTACAAGTGATGTCGAACCCCGTCGACACAAAAACCTTCCGGCCGCTTACGGGCGCGGCAGCGCTCAAGAAAAAATTTGGCTTCAACAACACGACGATCATCCACGCCGGACGCCTTGCGATAGAACGCCACCCGGAGGTATTGATCAAAGCGTTGCCCATCATAAAAAAGAGCGTGCCCGGCGCGATGCTCGCGTTCGCCGGAAAAGGCACGATGGAGAAAGAATTGCATGCGCTTGCCCGGACGCTTGGCGTCACGGACTCGGTGAAGTTCCTTGGCTTTGTGGACCATCCAGCGCTGAACGAGGCATACAACGCATCCGAGATCTTCGGCATCACGAGCACGGACGACACGCAAAGCTTAGTGATGATGCAGGCGATGGCGGCGGGCCTGCCCGTGATCGGCGTGAACGCGCGTGGCCTGCCGGAATACATCAACGCCAAGAACGGATACGTCGTGGAACCGAACGATGAGCGCGCGGTCGCGGAAAAAGCGATCTATCTTTTCAAACATCCCGCCACCGCAAAGAAGCTCGGCGCGGGGGCGCGGGCGTACGCGGAAGAATTCTCCGATGAGCATATCGCAGACCGATGGGAGGAATTATATGAACGGGTCATAACCGACTATAATAAAGAGAAACATCTCCGATGAAGATCAGTGTCGTGATACCGGCCTACAACGAAGAGCATTATATCGGCCCGTGTATCCAAAGCGTGCAGGAACAGCACTCCGAGGATATCGTGGAGATCATCGTTGTCGACAACGGATCGAAGGATGATACCGTAGCGACGGCGAAAAAATTCAAAGGGGTCACCGTGCTCCAGGAATCGAAGAAGGGGCCTTCGCACGCGCGCCAGCTTGGCTTTACCCAAGCGAAAGGCGACTACATCGCCTTCATTGATGCCGACACGAGAGTCCCCGCAGGATGGGTGGACAGGATAAAAAAAGAGTTTGCCAAAGATCCGGCGCTCGTTTGCCTTTCTGGCCCATTCCGCTATTACGACCTCCCTCCTATACAAAAATTCTTTGCGGAACTATTATGGGATATCAGCGCCGCGCCCACCTATTGGATCGTCGGATTCATGGCGCTCTTTGCCAATTGCGTCATACAGCGCGAGGCATTGGCGAAGATAGGCGGGATCGACACCAGCATCGCTTTCTACGGCGATGACACGAATATCGCGTGGCGGCTCAGCAAGGTGGGCAAGGTAAAGTTCCTCATGGGATTCTATATCCTCGGCTCCGGGCGGCGCCTCGTCCATGAAGGATTGATCAAAACATTTTATTTGTACGGGATCAGCTATCTCAAGATGGCATTCTCTCATAAAACGCCGGAGAAGGAATATAACGACATTCGATAACCCATCACCAATATTATTCATGGACACACGCTTACCGAAGAACCGGGCAATGATCGCGACGCTGGGCTTTGTGATCTTCGGCGTGGTCGGCGTCGTGATCGCGCGGGATAACCTCGCCATCGCGTGGCCGCCGATAGTGTTCTACGCGATGCTCGTGTGGAACGATTATTACTCCATACAACATTTTTCCAAGCTCATTCCGCCGACGAAGACCTCCCAGGTGGTCACCGACATCGCGCTCGTCGTGCTCCACCTCATATCAGTATTCTTCTTTTCAAACCCGTTCCTGTTCACGATCACGATGACCGTGCTCTTCATCCTCGCGGTGCTCAAATACGCGGGTGATCTTCCCTCCATCAAGAATTCTCGGGCGCTGTACCGCAAGGTGAAGATCGACGCGCTGGGCGCGCTCATCTCCGCGCTCGCGCTCGCCGGGATGTTCTTGGGATACCCGTGGCAGGCGACGATCGCGTGGACCGGCATCTTCGTGTGCGCGAGCGTGTACGTCATCCTCGTGAATCCGCTCTATAAAGATACGCTGGGAACGGCATGACCAAGATCAGTTTTGTCATTCCCGCGTATAACGAGGAAAGCTACATCAAGCTTTGTCTTGACGCCATCATTAAAGAAATTGGTGGACGGGAAGGATATGAGATCATCGTCGCGGACAACAACTCCAGCGACGGCACGTGCGCGACCGTTGAGCGCGACTATCCGGGCGTGATGCTCCTTCACGAGCCGCGGCGCGGCGCCAATCGCGCGCGCGAGACGGGGTTCGTGGCGTCGAAAGGCGATCTCGTCGCCTTCCTTGATGCCGACACGGAGCTGACGCAGGGATGGATCGATCGCGCCGAGCGCGCGTTTGCGAAAGACCCAAACTTGGTATGCCTCTCCGGCCCCTTTATCTATTATGATCTGCCGATGGGAGTGCAGCTGCTCGTGAAGGCCTTCTACGGAATATCATATCTCGTATACCTCCTGAACAATTTTATCTTCCGGACCACGTCCGTCATCCAGGGAGGCACCGAGATCGTGCGCCGCGCGGCGCTCGAGAAGATCGGCGGCCATAACGTGACGCTTACCTTCTACGGCGACGACGCGGATCTGGCGCGGCGGCTGAGCAAAGTGGGCGAAGTGCGCTTCTCCTTCGATTTCGCCATCCGCTCTTCGGGGCGGCGGCTCGCCAAAGAGGGAATGTTCACGATGGCGTGGCGGTATTCGCTCAACTATTGGTGGATCACCTTTTTCAACCGGCCGCTTACCACGACCTCGACCGAGGTACGCCTTCAGGGTTCCGGAGTAACCTACCGCCCGGAGAGCAGGGCGAAAGAATGGGTCCTCGGTCTCGCCGCCATCGTGTTCGTCCTCGCCGTGATCGTGATCATCGGGGGGCTTATTTACGCCTTCTCCCGCTTCCGTCTATAATAAGTACGTCATGAATTCCGGGAATAAACTGAAGTCATTTCTCTTTTTTGTGGCCGACGCCGTCGCGCTGTACGCGGCCCTTTTCATTACGCTCCTCATCCGCTATGGCGGGAGTTTTTACGGCGAATTTTTGGATGCCCACGCCCTTCCCTTCACGATCATCTTCGTACTTTGGATCCTCGTCTTCTACATCGCGGGATTGTACGACCTGCGCCGTCTCCGCAATAATCTTGAGTTTGTAAAAACGCTCTTCCTGTGTATCGGCATCAACGCCGCGCTCGCCGTATTGCTCTTCTACCTCATTCCCGTGTTCGGCATCGCGCCGAAAACGAATCTTTTGATCTTCATCGTCATCTTCGCGTTCATCGAAGTGTTCTGGCGGCGGTTCCTGAACCGCGCGATGGCGTTCGGTGAAGCGCCGAACAAAGTGCTGATCATCGGCGATGGCGCGATCGGCGAAGAGATAAAGAGGACGATCGCCGAGGCGCCGCAGCTTGGCTACGCGATCAAGGCGGAGATGGATGAAAAGACCGCGTACGCTTCGCCACAGGAAATAAGGGCCATCGCCCTGCGCGAGGGCATCAATCTCATCGTCATCTCCCACAAGCTCAAGCATGAGCCGGCGCTCGTGGCAGTCCTCTACGAGCTTTTTGCCGCCGGCATCGCCGTGACCGACCTCGTCAGTTTCTACGAGCTCATCATGCGTAAAGTACCATTGGCCGGTATACAGGAGACGTGGTTTCTCGAAAACATAGCGCAGCAAGTAAGCTTTTACGATCCCCTCAAGCGCGCGGCGGAGTTCGTCGGCGCGCTCGCGATCGGCATCATCCTGCTCCCGTTCGAAATAGTGATCGCCCTGCTCGTCGCGCTTACCTCGCGCGGTCCGATCATCTACAAGCAGGTGCGCGTGGGCGAAAAGGGAAAAGAGTTCACGCTCTACAAGTTCCGCAGCATGCGCATGGACGCCGAAAAAAGTGGTGCGCAATGGGCGCAGAAGAAGGACGCGCGCACGACGCCGATCGGCGGCATCCTCCGCGCTTCGCACCTGGACGAGCTGCCACAGCTCTGGAACATCATCCGCGGAGATCTTTCGTTCGTCGGCCCGCGCCCGGAGCGGCCGGAGTTCGTGGCAAAGCTCGAGGCGCGGATCCCGTACTATGAGGCGCGGCTCTTCATCAAACCCGGCGTGACCGGATGGGCGCAGATCCATCATCGCGCCGACCTTACCGACGAGGATGTGGCACAAAAACTTCAGTACGATATCTACTATCTCAAAAACCGTTCGCCGATCCTGGACTGGACGATTGTCCTGAAAACCATAAAATCTATTTTTGTGAACCCGGAATAAAAATAACGATGAAAATAATAGTAACGGGAGGAGCGGGATTCATCGCATCGCATATCGTGGACGCTTACATAAAAGCCGGCCACCGCGTGGCGGTCATTGACGACCTCTCGAAAGGGTTCCGCAGGAATATCAATCCAAAAGCGACGTTCTATAAAGCGGACATCACCGATCTTGCGGCGATGGAAAAGATATTCAAAAAGGAGCGCCCGGAAATGGTGAATCACCATGCCGCGATCGCCGAGGTATCGCGGTCGATGCGCGACCCGATCCCAACGCTCACCACCAACGTGCTCGGCACGGCGAACGTGCTGTTGGCGTTCGGGCAGCACGGACGTGGCGGAGCGCACCGCAAATTCATTTTTTCTTCCACCGGCGGCGCCATGTACGGAGACCCCAAGCGCATTCCCGTGGACGAGCGTACGGCCCAGGATCCCCTTTCCCCATACGGACTTTCCAAAAAGCTCGCCGAGGACGCCATCATATTCTATGCCAAGCAGTTCGGATTCAACTATTTCATCTTCCGTTATGCCAACGTATACGGCCCGCGGCAGAACCCGCACGGCGAAGCGGGCATTGTGGCGATCTTCGGAGAATTGATGAAGGGCGGCAAGGCACCGACCATCTTCGGCGACGGCACAAAGGCCCGCGACTACGTTTACGTGAGCGATGTCGCTGCGGCAAATCTGGCGGCGCTGCGGCGCGGAAAAAACGAAACGGTGAACATCGGCCGGGGCATCACAACGACCGACCGGGAGATGTTCGACGCGATCGCGGAAGCGATGGATTTTAATAAAAAACCAATTTACGCTCCATACCGTCCAGGAGAAATATATCGGATCAGTCTTAACGCAAAGAAAGCGCAAAAACTGCTGAGCTGGAAACCAAAAATAGAATTAAAGGAAGGCGTTCGCGAAGCAGTGAAGAAGATCGGCAAAAAGATTTAACGCTGCCTTTTCGCCACAAGTGTCAAAATAAGTCCAACGACCCTATCCTTGTCCTTTGGGTTGCTCTCGGCAACGAGGATGGTGAGCGCGGTGAGCGCGGGCGGGGTCATGCGCGTTGCATCTAAAATATTCGCTTGCCGCAAAAACCAGACGAACGCGTATGCCCCGCTTCGCTTATTTCCATCCACGAACGGGTGATTTTTAACCATGAAGTACAGCAAGTGCGCGGCTTTCTCTTCCACGCTTGCATAGAGTTCCTCGCCGCCGAACGATTGCATGACATTGCCCACGATCCCGGAGATGCTCCCGCGCTGCCGTTCCGCGCCGAAATGCTCCGTCGCCTCGCCTTTTCCTATAAGCGCCGTCTTCAATCTCGCCAAGCTCTCCTCGAGCTTTTTCGCCGTCAGCGCCACGCGCTTTTTGGTAACGCCCCTGGTTGCAAGCGCGCCCTTGTCGTACGCATCAAGCGAAATCCACGTATCGGCAAACAAATTCACGAGTTCCAGCACGCTCTCGGTGTCAATCGCCACGCCGGGCGGCAAAAGCTGCTTTACGCTATCCACCGCCTCCAGGAATTGCGCGTAATTTTTGGCAATGCGCTGTTTATTTATCGCATACCCTTCAACGATATACTGGCGAAGGGTTTTGGTGGCCCATCTACGGAACTCTATGGCACGCTGAGAATTTGTGCGATAACCAACCGCAAGAATAATATCAAGGCCGTATAGCACGACTGGTTTATCAGAATTTGCAATATGCATTTCTTGCATATTCCTTTTTTTATCCACCTCGCCATCGTTAAAAATGCTCGCGATGTGACGCGATATAACCGACTGATCCTTCCCGTAAAGCTGGCCTATCTCCGCCTGCGTTGCCCAGATGGTTTGCTTTTGTACATCCTTGTGCAACTCAAGAGCCCCGGACTTTGCCTGATAGATGATAATATTATCTTTTGATTTTTTCATACGAATCCTCTCCCACTGTATACTTTCCGTCCCTACAGTCAAACTTCTTTTAACTTTTTTTTAATACTTTCGATTTCCCACTCGAGCGCGACGCTTCCGCCGCCGCTTTTCGTTCAAAATGCTTTTCGAGCAGCCATGAACTGGACTGTATCTTCCCTCCTTCGCCAATATTGTAAAGCGCCAAACAACCGATCTCCTCGCATACACCAACCTCGGGAACCGTACCCTTCTTTCGGTCGCCCCCGTTTGCAAAAATATCCGGGCGAACCTCGCGCAGCGAGTGTGAAACACTTGTGTCCGGATCGTTCGGCTTATGCTTGAGTGAGCACCACCCGGTCCACCGCGCGCAATCCTTCGATCACCTCCTTGCGCTCCTTTTCCGGCATGAATGCGAACCCTTTTTTCTTCTTCAACCAATTGTCGTTGTTCAATATCACGACGAGTTCGTCACCGAGTGCCTGCGCGCGCTCGAACATCCGCACATGCCCCACGTGGATCGGGTCGAATCCTCCGGAAACGGCCACTACTACTTTTTTATGAGCTTTTTTCGGCGCCCTCTTTTTGGTTTTCATATCAATTTACGGATGCCGGTTTTTCGGCTATCCTGTATGAGTTAAGTATATCCAAATGTACCAGAAAATAAAGGATTTCCTTTTTAAGAACACCTCCACGAGGCAGACGGTGGCGAAGAACACGTTCTGGCTCTCGGTGTCGAACTTCGGCGGCCGCCTCATCAAGGCCGTCATCATCATATATGTCGCGCGGGTCCTCGGGACCGACGGGTACGGGGTATTCTCCTATGCCATCACGCTCGCGGGAGTGCTCACGCTGTTCATGGATCCCGGGCATCAACGGGATCCTGATCCGCGACGCCGCCAAGGTGGACGACGACGAGCGCCGCACGATCTTCGGCACGATGTTCGTGATGAAGATATTCCTCCTCATCATCGGCGTCCTCGTCATCCTGTTCATCGCGCCGCTCTTCACCACCCTCCCGGGGGCAAAGATCCTCCTCCCCATCGTCGCCCTCGTGCTCGCGTTCGACACCATGCGGGAATTCTTCTTCTCGCTCATCCGGGCCATGGAGAACATGCAATGGGAGGCGGCGATATTCCTATTGACCAACCTGGGCATCGTGGTCTTCGGATTCATCTTCCTCTACTATGCCGCGAACGCGCAATCGTTCACTTGGGGATACGTCGCCGGCGACGCGGTCGGAACGATCGTCGGCCATGATCGCCTTGCGCAGCTATTTCAAAAAAATATTCTCCCGTTTTTCGCTGCCGCGCGTCATGCCGATCCTCAGGGCCGCGTGGCCGTTCGCGATCAGCGGCGTGCTCGGCCTCCTTTTTACGAACAGCGACATCCTCATCATCAGCTGGATGCGCTCGGCGTCGGAGGTGGGCATCTATTCCGCCGCCATCCGCATCATTCAGACGTTCTATCTGATCCCAAGCATCATCCAGCTGGCCACGCTTCCCGTCATCTCGCGCCTCGCGAAGACGGACAAAGCGCGCTTCCGGAGCTCGTTCGAACAGACGCTCGGCATGGTATTTCTCGCTTCCGTCCCGCTATCGCTCGGGGGGATCGTGCTCGGCACGCAGATCATGACCTTCGTTTTCGGCGCCCCTTACGCGGCGGGCGGGCCTCGTTCAAATTACTGTCCGCGACGCTTTTCTTCGATTTTGCCGCCGCCATCGTCATCAACGCGCTGTTCGCCTATGAGCACCAGAAAAGTCTGATTGTCTCTTCCGCGCTCGGCGGCGTCGTGAACGTCGGGCTCGATCTCGCGCTGATTCCTTTCTTCGGCATGGCAGGGTCCGCAGTGGCAACGCTCATCGCGCAGGCGGTCAACAACGGATATCTGTGGTATGCGATGAAGAAAGTAAATCCCTTTACGGTAATGGGGTCTCTTAAGAAGATATTCCTTCGCGGCATCGTCATGGCGATCGGCGAGCGTGGTCTTCATGCGTGCTCGGCATGAATGTTATCGTGAACATCATCCTCTGCACGTGCATCTACTTCGCGATGCTGAGGATCCTAAGGGAGCCGCTGCTGATAGAAATAAAGAGGATTATATCCCCCGTGATGTCAGCTTAGCGGCCTATAAAGACGAAATTGGGCGACTCAAGTGTTATCCGATCCGCCACCAAGTCTTCCACCTGCTTTCTTGCAAACGGCATAAGCTTCTCTCCGATAGCATACGATTCATACCCGTAACCCCAGAACAGCTCGAAGGTCTGCAGGAATGTTGAGCTCTTTCCGTGACCGGGCATATTCTGAGAAATATCGATCTCAACCATCCAGACCGGCCTCGGCTCGGCAGCCAATAGGTTTTTTGCTCCTTGCAACAGCTGATATTCCACGCCCTCCACGTCGATGAGGATAAACATCTTCTTCCCGTCAAAACGATGTCCGAGGACAAGGTCCATGCTTGAAGTAGGGATCATCGTGGCCTGCCGGGGCGAGAATCCCGCCCACCCCCGAATCAGCGAAGCTCCTGTGCCGCCGCCATAGATCGTCGCTATCCCCGCCTTGTCCGTGAGCGCGATTGGGAACACCTCTGCGTTGTTTTCCCATCCGTTCGCCGCCAGGTTTTTGAGGAGATATTTCACATTGAGCGCGATCGGTTCGAATGCGACGACATGCTTGCCCATGGCCAACGTGTGGCAGCAGTAGTATCCGATGTTCGCCCCAGCGTTCACGACGACATCCGCGTCGGCAGCGAGCTCCTTGAATATCTTCGTTTCAAGCGGTTCGAAATTTCCCGCCTGCATATTCAGATTGCCTACCAATTTGAACCCATTGGGCGTTAGCTGGGGCTCTCTCCCTATCTGCCACCCATCCCTAACCTTTCGATATGATGTCGCGAGGAATGGAATTTTTTCGATGTGCGGCTTTAAAAAAGTCTTGACCTTATTGCTCATGCCTAGAATTCTATCCGATTTTAGCTGGTTTTACAAAGATTGCGCGGCAACTATGCCATTATAAATTTCTCTTTGCCCGGGAGAGCTTCGTGTAAAGCGCCTTTTGTATGAGGGGGGGCAGAGCACTGAAACAATACTGTCCGAAATTAAGTGCATATGCCAACCAAAAATTCGGATACCGATGCCGATAGAGGCGCAAAAGCGCAAAGATTTCCTTCGTCTGAGATCGTTTGAAAATAACCGTCTTACTCTGGTCGTTCATGAGATAACGCACAAAATATTCCTGAAAATTATAAAACTTCCCTTTTGTGCCAAGCTTGAGCCAGAGATCCCAATCCTCTGCATTCTTAAAGTTGCCATATCCCCCCGCCTCCGCAGCAACATCGCGACGAAACATCACCGTTGACTGCGTGAATGGATTTGCGATAAGTATCCTGTTGCGAATCGCCACATCGGTTTCCAACTTCATATAACGGAACCGCTCATGATCGCTTTCGTCAATAACGATGGTGCCGCCGCCTGCAATGACACAATCGGGATGAGCGTCCAAGAATGCTACTTGTTTTTTGAGCTTCTCCGGATCGCACCAATAATCATCGTCATCGAGCGGCGCAATATAAGCGCCGCGTGCAAGTGAAAGAGCCTTGTTCCGAGTTCCTGAAACATCCGGGTAATTATTTTTCTCGTTGTGGATGGGGCGGACGCGGGGATCCTTTTTCGCGAGATCATCCAAAAAATTCTTCGTATCGTCCGTGGACGCATCATTGATAATGATCAGTTCGAAATCAGAGAACGACTGACCGCGCACGCTTTCTACGGCACGCGATAGAGTCCGACCCTGTTGTAGGTCGGTATGATGACGCTGACAACGGGACTCGGGTTCATTAGAAATTTCGATAATCCTCCATCCAAACGTTCAGCATCCGATCGCCCTCCCTGCCGTTCAGGGAAAGTGCGAGTATCTCTCGGACCTGTGCGTCAATGTCGATATCCTTGGAAATGTCCTTCCGCGCTTCCACTGAAAATATTCGGCATTTTTCCACTGCCGAATCGTTTGTAAAAACTTTCGGGAAGCATCGTGCCGGTTATGTTCAAAATAGGATTATAAAGCCCTCTAGGCAGACGGCGGAATGCGCGCCCAAGATACGGGATTTTCTCTGCATGTTGAGCGAGCCCATTATTATAAAGATAGGCCTTAAAATTTTTAAAACCCATTCTCTTCATAACATATGCAAACTTTTCCTTATCCCAATGATCTTTATGATACGCCCAGCTTGCCTCCTCCGATCCATAAATATGGCGAGAGAGCTGCATTTTTCGCCGCATTGATGTCGTAATAAGAAATAACGCCGCGCTTGTGGCAAAGTCAGGAGTTTCTATCACGAGCAAGCCGTCGGGCTTCAGCCAGCTTCGCCAGCGCACAAGCAACTTCAAAGCCTCGGGACGTGAAAAATGTTCAAAAAGATGATGGCTGCGGATCTCATCAATTGAATTATCGGAATAGGAAAGTTTTGTGATGTCGGTGAACAAATCGGCGCGCGGGGTCTGTACCGTATGCTTCTCTATCGGAAAATCGATGTTGATGTACCCTTCGAGATATTTTTCGCCCGAGCCAAGATGAAGTTTCATATTTTTATTTTTTGATCAAAGAGGTCTTCATTGGGGATGGTTTATAACCTTTATACTACTTCTTTTTATTCTAACCCACCAATTTTAACACAACATCAAACTCGTATTGCTTCAGTTATCGATCGAGGCGGCTACGGACATTTTGGGTTCATTATTTTTTATTCGGTGGAAGAAAAATCATCCTTCTTAAAGTATTAGCAAACCCCATGGCATATTTCCCCGTCAACAGAACTTTCCCACCTATCGTTTGCCCATGGTAATCAGAAATCTCGTATACCTCCTTAAAGCCGCGAACAAATCCTCGCAACGATTGGGAGCGCGCATCCAGGCCTCGATAATAATAGCCAAATACTCTATCTAAATATTTGATCTTTGGATTGGCCTTTAGAACCCGCATCCAGAAATCGGCATCTATGGCTATTTTATATTTTGGATCAAACCCCCTGGCAGCAACGAACACTCTTTTCCTAAAAAAAACACCGGGTTGTGGAGGAATACCTCCCGTGGTCTTTATCAGCGAGAGACGAAAACTTATATTGGAAGGCGGAGTATATTGGGAGATTTGATTGCGACCCACTATTTTTATATTTCCATAAACAATATCGACCTCGTCATCGGCTTTGAAAATATTTGCAACTACCTCAAATATCCCCGGCTCAAAGCGATTGTCGGCGTCAAGCCATGCAAAAATTTCACCGGTCGCCATCGCGAAGCCCTTGTTCATAGCACTTGGAATTCCATCGTCTTTTTCTGAAATCCACCTAATTGGATACTGCTTGCAATATTTTGTAATAACCGAAATAGTTCCATCTCTCGACCCGCCATCAATCACTATATGTTCAAAAGAGACTCCTTTTTGAGAAGAAACACTCTCTAGGGCATTCGAAATAACCCCCTCGGAATTCAAGGTTGGTGTAATAATCGAAATGAATGGGAAATTGCCCGCGTCCATGATATGTTGAGAAAAGTTTACCCCGAAATTTCACCAAAGTCGAATACAATGATAAAATCCAACCATGGAAACATGGAAATCTAAAGAGGGTTTCGAGCTCCCCAAACTTGGGTTGGGGACTTGGGGATTTGGAGGGAAAAGAGAGGCCGATCATTCGGATGATGAGAGTGCAATCCGATGTATAGAAGATGCGATCAATATGGGATATTCCCATATTGATACCGCAGAGATGTATGGCGCCGGACACACTGAAGAGCTTGTAGCAGCCGCCATAAAAGATTCCGAAAGAAGCGGCCTCATCATCGCCAGTAAGGTTATGGACGTTAATTTAAAATATGACGATCTCCTGCGCTCCGCGGAGCGCAGCCTGGAAAGGCTTGGGACGGACTACATTGATCTTTACTATGTCCATTATCCGAACCCGGCCGTCCTGCAAGAAACGATGCGGGCTATGGATCGGCTGGCGGACGAAGGATTGATAAAAAACATCGGGGTAAGCAATTTTACGCTCGATCTTCTTGCTAAAGCGCAGTCGTATGCACAACACAAGATAGTGGCAGCACAGATCGAGTTCAGTCTGCTCACCAGAGATAAAGGCAGATACGGCGATAATAAAGACATGGAATCAAAGACTATTCCTTACTGTCAGGAGAATGGCATATTGGTCGTCGCAGAACGTCCTCTTGAGCGTGGAGCACTTCTGGCACCCAATGACATGATGGATGAGATGGTCAAAAAATACGGCAAGACCCGCGCACAAATCGCCCTACACTGGATCGTATCGCAAAAAAATATCACTACGATCCCGATGTCGCATAACACAGAACATCTACGAGAAAATCTGGGGGCGCTTGGTTGGTATATGGAAAAAACGGACACCGAGAGACTGGGGGCATCGTATCGTTGATCGACAATTTTTTGCCGCCTCAACTATCGCACTATTCGCGGCTGAGGGATAGGAACAATGAACGATCCGCCCTTTTTAAGATATTCTTTTTCTCTTTCCAGAACTGGATCAAGGTAGTTCCATATGAGTAAAAGATAAAAATCGGGTAGCCCGTCCTTTTCGATAATTTCATCGGAAACCACTGGAATATGCATTCCGGGGGTAAATTTATTGAATTTAAACGGCGTCTTTTCAATGCAATAGTCAACCAAATCGGGACCTATGCCGCAAAAGTTCAGAAGCGTATTCCCCTTCGCCGGGGCCCCGTATCCAACGATTTTCTTGCCGCTCTTTTTTATATCATTCATGATCGCCAAAAGATCGGTTCGTATCTCATGCGCCCTCTTACCAAAATCGTCATATGTCTCCAAAACACCAAGCCCCTCTCCAACCTCGATCTCTGCGCATATCCTCAACTATCTTGTTTATGGGATGGATATTATTTTCTTGATGAGTAGCGTAGCACCTGAGCGATCCACCCTGTGCAGAAACGGTCTTGATATCAAAGATCTTCATCCCACATTTTTCCATAAGGATACTAAGTGGTCTCAGTGCAAAAAACGATAGGTGCTCGTGGTAAATATTGTCGAATTCGGTTTTCTTGATAAGATCGAGGCCGTACTGGACCTCAAAAACAAAGACCCCGTCTTCTTCCAAAAGATTCTTTACTCCTTTCACGAAATCAATCGGTTCGTCAACATGAGCGAGCACATTATTCGCAATGATGATGCCGGCGCGGCCATTCTTTCCTTGAATATTTTTCGATTCGTCCTCGGAAAAAAATTCTTCCACAACCTCGATTCCCCGCGAGCGGGCGACATCGGCGGTGTTGGTGGTAGGTTCTACTCCTAAAACCCGAAAGCCAAGCTCCTTCAGGGGAGCAAGTAGCACCCCGTCATTGCTCGCTATTTCGATCACAAGATTATTGGTAATAGAACCAAACTTTTCTTTTATATCCGCCGCGTAGTCATTGAAATGCCTGACTCCCGCAGGGGCAGCCGAGGAAAAAGAGCGTACTCTTTGGGAAATAATAACCGGGGGTTGACAACGTCCAAAAGCTGTATATGGTCGCACTGCTTGCATACGTGGACAGAAAGCGGAAAAGAAAGTTCGTCTCCTCGCTTTAATTGATCCTCGGAGATAAAAGCATCCGACGGAGGAGTGCTCCCCAAGTCTAAAAAACAATGAAGATCCGCCCCGCCACAGATGCGGCAGGATAATCTCTTATAATGGCTATTTGTCATTTTTCGTAGTGATTATTGCTGGTTCTAAAACCGCCGCTTTTTAAATGGACTTCACGCATTGCTTCCGTTAAATCGTGTTCCACCATTTCTTTCACGAGCTCAGCAAAGCCGACCTTCGGTTTCCATCCAAGTTCTTTCCTAATTTTGGAAGCATCGCCGCGCAAAGAATCAACCTCTGTTGGTCGAAAATATTTTTTATCAAGTCTTACTATTATTTTTCCCGAAGCAATATCTGTTCCCACCTCTTCAACCCCCGCCCCGCTCCAAGATATATCAAAGCCGACCTCTTTGAACGCTGCCTCACAAAACTCCCGAACAGAATGCTGATCTCCGGTCGCTACCACATAATCCCCAGGTGTTTCACGCTGAAGAATCAAATACATCGCCTCCACATAATCTTTTGCGTGTCCCCAATCGCGTTCGGCATCCAAATTTCCAAGATACAATACTTCCTGAAGCCCACACTTGATTCTGGCAGCGGCCCGCGTGATCTTTCGCGTGACAAATGTCTCGCCGCGGCGCGGACTTTCATGATTGAATAAAATGCCGTTGCTCGCAAACATACCATACGCCTCACGATAGTTGCGGGTTATCCAATAAGCATACAGTTTTGCAATACCGTAAGGACTTCTTGGATAAAACGGCGAATGTTCGTTCTGCGGGGGCGGAGTAGCTCCAAACATTTCAGAGCTTGATGCTTGATAAAATTTAATTTTTCCTCCCATATCAAACAATCTGATCGCCTCGAGGATCTTTAGGACCCCGATACCAACGCTGTCCGCGGTATATTCGGGGATCTCAAAAGAGACCTGAACGTGGCTCTGTGCGGCAATATTATAAATTTCATCTGGTTGGATATCTCTGATAAGGCGAGTCAAACTTCCCACATCCGTCATATCTCCATAGTGAACAATGAAATCTTTTCCTTCCGCGGAAAGATCCCTCTGCTCAATATGATCGATACGTCCGGTATTAAAGGAGGAAGCCCTGCGCTTTATGCCATGCACCTCATATCCTTTAGAGAGAAGGAGTTCCGCCAGATACGAACCGTCTTGACCGGTAACGCCGGTGATGATCGCTTTTTTCTTGGTCATGCTTGTTTTGGCTTAACATACCCTCCCGCCGCATCGCGAGGGCTTAAAATTGGACTCTGCACCGGCCAGGGAATGCCGAATTTTGGATCGTTCCATTTGAGCGTGAACTGTCCTCCCGGTTTGAAAGATTCGGACTGTTTATAGCTCACAATGATCTTGTCCGTAAGCGCAAGATAACCACTCGCGTGAAGCGGAGGGACGAAGATACGCCATTTATTCTCTTCGTTGAGATTGAAGGATTCCCATTTTCCAAACGATGCCGAAGAATTATCGTTGTTAATGGCAACAAAAAATATCCCTCCATGTATACACGAAATAAGCTTCCACGTACGGTTATCGCCATGCATCCCGCGAATGACATCTTTCTTTGAGATAGAGATGTCATCCTCCACAAAATTGATGGCAATGCCGTTCTCTCCGTATTTAGCGCCGCTATATGCTTCTACAAATTCACCCCGATCGTCCTTAGAAATTTCGCCCTTTCCAGCCGCTACGGGTTCTGGCTTGATGAGCAAAACTCCTTCAAGCGTCGTTTTTTCTATTTTCATAAAAGATTAATATCTAAGACTATATCACAGAAGTATACGACCCTGAAAGCAGCCCGCAGATCATACCCTGATCCAGTGTTTCGGGACAATATCACCAGATGCAAGGTTCGCATACCATCGCTTCGGGGCTACTACGATTTTTTTTGGATTAGCGTTCAGCCACGCACCCCACCATGAAAACGTACTATTCGCAATAATATTGTGTTTACAGAGGGACATCAGCCTCAAGTGAAACGCTGCCTTAGGCCCTGCAGCCGAGGCCGGAACGTAAACCGTCGAAGATGGCAACGTGAAATTTTTTTTGCACCAATCAATGTCGTCGGAAAATACAAAGAACTTTGGTTTGTCGACATACTCGGCAATATAATTGGCGGCACGCTCATAATAAGAAAGGTCTGTTTCGCCCATCAACTGCACGACGTTTTTGAACGCTGCAAAATCGCCCCTGCGGACATGCACCGAGACCGAGTTCGAGGAATGGATATCATCAGCAATCGCTACCGCCTCACCGACAAAAGGATAACAAAACGTGAAGGCGTCACGGATATCGACTGCAATATCGGTAAAATATCTTTCATCTTCCCAGCGTCCCCATAAGAGAATATCTCCTTGTTTATGAAAAATTTCGGGGTCAAATAATAAATCTTGTTTTTCTTTAATGACGCGCTGGCCAAACGTGCCGCCGAGGCTAATTGATGCTAGATCAATACCAAGCCACAAACCGGGAATCGGTACATTTGTGGAAATTCTTGAGAGACGCGTGAATTTCGGCTCGAGCATAAACATGTCGAGGTCGTAGGTGCGGTATGCAAAATTCCTTCGCGGGAACCGGTCGTTCAAAAAAACCGTGTCCAAGACAAGATCCGCATTATTCTTTTTGGCCGCCGCGAGCCCTGCTGCATACTGGAACATCTGGTTTCCCAGCCCGCCGCGCAAGAAGACCGTCACCATGGCGGTATTATTTCGCCGTTCCGGCTTTTTCCGCCTGCTCCTTGATCCACGCATAGGTGAGCCGCATGCCATCCTCCAGCTTCATAGACGGCGCCCAGCCGAGTTTCTCTTTGATGAGCTTGTTATCGGAATTCCTGCCGCGCACGCCGAGCGGTCCGTCAATATGCTTGACGGAAAGCTTCTTTCCTCCAATCTTCATTGCCATCTCCGCGAGCCCGTTGATCGTGATCATCTCCTCGGAACCGATGTTGACCGGCCCGGTAAAGTCGGATTGCACCAGACGGCGAACGCCCTCGATACATTCGTCAATGTACAAAAATGAGCGTGTCTGTTTGCCATCGCCCCACATCTCCATCTCGCCGCCATCCGGCGTCTCGATCACTTTACGCGACATCGCTGCTGGAGCTTTCTCTCGCCCCCCCGTCCACGTGCCCTCCGGACCGAAGATATTATGGAACCGCGCGATGCGCACTTCCAAGCCGTAGTTCTTATGCGCGGCAAGATACAGACGTTCGCTAAAGAGTTTTTCCCATCCATATTCGCTATCCGGCGCAGCGGGATACGCGGAATCCTCGGAACACTTTGGGTTCTCCGGATCTTCCTGGTTATACGCCGGGTACATGCACGCGGAAGAAGAATAGAATATCTTCTTCAAATTTTTCGTCGCAAGCCCGATCTTTAAAATATTGAGGTTAATCGCGCCGGAGGTAAGCATGATCTCCGCATCGTGCTCTCCCGTGAATACAAACCCGGCGCCCCCCATGTCCGCCGCGAACTGGTAGACCTCGTCGAACGGGCGATCGAACACTTTCTTTACCACCTCCTGATCGGAAAGATCACCAAGTACGAAATCGTCCGCGGTGCTTTTCCCGAACTCATATTCCTTCCAGTCAACGCCGCGAACCCAATAGCCTTCGCTTTTCAAGCGCGAGACCATGTGTGATCCGATGAAACCGCCCGCCCCGCAGACGAGTGCTGTTTTATTCATGACTACTTCTTTGTCGAGGTCGGCGTGCTTGAAGCCATGGCGGCCTCGAACACCGCCATCGCCTGTTTGATGTTCGCGTCGGTCGGCCAATCCCTAAGGATCGTCGAACCGATGGCGATCGTGTCCGTGGTATTGCCCTCCGCGCGATAGACGTCAAAGAGTCCGTAGAGCGATTGCGGACGGTTGGGGCCGAGCGCCACGCCTTCCTGATACCATTTCTGCGCGGCGGCGAGATACGTCGGGTCGCCCGTCTGGGCAAACGCGATCTCGTTCACGGCGCCTTCAAGGTACAGATCCTGGCCAAAGCTCATGCCCTTGCCCTGATTGAGGATCGGGTCGTAATAACCGTTGAGGAAGCTGATGAGCTCGCCGGTTGAACTTGCGTTGCCGCCCTGTTGAACGAACGAGAGTACGCTGTTCGCCATGTTGCGCACCAGCTCTTCCTGCCCGATCGGCGACGGATAATCGAGCGGCACCGAAAGCTTGTTCTCGAGGTCCTGCAACGAGGTCGCCGCGCCCTGCTGGGTCTGCAGTCCCTGCAATGTGGCGATGAACATCTGCGCTTTCCTCATTGGCAGGTATGAACCGTAAACGGCGATGCCGAGAATCGCCACTACGATGATCACTGCCGCTACTCTTTGATATGTTCGGTCTTCCATGGATGTGATGGTTACTCTTTTACCTTTTTATGGAGCGAGGAATAATACGCGCCGAACGCGAGGAATGTGAACAAGCAGAGATACATCGGGAAGACGTCGAATATCGCGATGCCCTGCACGAGATACGCGACGGGCAATGCCACGATCAGCCCTTTCTGCAATTGGGAATCGGCATGCTTGTGCGGATTCTTGAAGAACTCCCAATAGAACACGAAGAATATCGCCAGGTAGCTAAGAAGTCCGAGCATGCCGGTCTCCGTCAGATAATCGAAGTAGACGCTGTGCGCCCGGTCGAACCACGTCTCATTGTTCTGCCCCGGCATATAGAAGTTCGGATTGAAGAACTTATCGAACACCGGCGTGAAGTTCTCCGGGCCCCAACCGAGCACCGGCCTCTCCAAAAATCCCTGCCACGCCTCGCCCCATACCCAGAAGCGGGTCTGCGCGGTGGTGTCGGAAAACTGATCTGAAGCAATCGTACTTCCGGGATATTTTTGGAGAGCTGGATTGTTCCTTACCGCATAGAATGCCAACGACCAAGGACGATGAGAATGCCGAGCGCGATCGCGCCCCATTTACGCAGCTTCCCTTTGCTCGAGAATGACGAGATACAGCACCAATACGAATACGCCGGCAACGAGGCCGAGGAACGCGCCGCGCGTCTGGCCAATGACAAAGAAGAAAAGGAAAATGGCGATGAGAATCCCGTATCCCCACGACTTCCACGCGTTCAACGTGCCCGCGAGCTTGCTTGAGATCCAGAGATACGCGGCAAAGAACATGGAGAACAATAAGATAGGGAGTCGACGTACGCCGGGTTGCCGAGCGAGCCCTGGAAACGCCCCTCGATGAGCTGATGCCACCAGCCGGTCGGCGGAGTCGCGCCGGTGTACGGCCCGATGAAGCCCGCTACGGAATAATTTCCCGCGATGCCGTACAGGATCATGACCCCCGCGGAGATGAGCGAGAACCGGAACATGTTCTTCCAATCCTTCTCGTCGGTAAAGATGAGCACGAGGAGCAGGAAGAAAAGATAGTAATGGAGCATCTGGAAACCGCCTTCGCCGCGCTCATAGTTTGACCAGAACGCCGCGTGAAAGTCGTAGGCGAAGATGCACGCAAGTTCGAAGACGGCGGCGAACACCGTGACGGCGATGACGAGCGGCTTTTTGAAGAGCGCCACGATGCGCTTTTTTGCGTCGCCCTTCTTCGCCTCGAACGCCCACCAGAGCACCATGCACGAGAGCGCAAGCTCCATGACGAACCGGAAGAAAAAATCCTTCCCGCCGATAAACGGGAAGAATATGGAATTCATCACGATGATGATCGAGAAGACGGCAATGTAGAGATACCACTTCGCGATGCGCTCGAACGAGAACTTCATCAATTTGGCGATGACCCCGAAGAGCAGCAGTCCCGCGATGACGGCGGCGGTGACGGGATGGCTAAAGATCGTATCGGTGATCATGTTGAATAATTATATCATAGTAGTCCTTTTTGAGCGTCTAGCGGGCATATTCCACAGCCCGCATCTCGCGGATCACGTTCACTTTTATCTCACCAGGATATTTTAGCTCGGATTGTATCTTGTTCGCAATCTCGCGCGCAAGCTCCAGCGCCCGGAAATCGTCCACCTTCTCGGGGACGACGAACACGCGGAGCTCGCGGCCGGCGGCGATCGCATACGCGCTCTTGACGCCCGGTGAACTCTCCCGCGATCTTCTCCAGATCGGCAAGGCGCTTTACATAGTTCTCCAGCGTGCCACGGCGGGCGCCGGGCCGTGCGGCGGACAGGACGTCGGCAGCGGTCACCACGTATGCCTCCGGCCGTGCGTACGGATAATCGTCGTGGTGCGACTGCATCGCCTCTACCACGCGCTCGTCGATATTATATTTGCGCAAGCAGCTTCATGCCGAGCTCCACGTGCGTTCCCTCCACTTCGTGGTCGATCGCCTTGCCGATGTCATGGAGCAACGCGCCCTTCTTTGCCACCTCGGCATTCAAGCCGAGCTCACGCGCCATCATTTCCGCGATGTACGCCATCTCCACCGAGTGCACGAGCACATTCTGGCCATAGCTCGTGCGGAAATGCAGGCGTCCGATCATCTGCAAAAGCTCTTTCGGAAGATCGAACACGCCAAGGTCCTGCGCGGCATTCTCGCCGATCTCCTGCGTGCGCTTCGCGAGGTCCGCCTTCGCCGTCTCCACGCTTTCCTCGATCTTCGCCGGCTGGATGCGCCCGTCCTTTACGAGCCGCTCAAGCGCAAGCCGCGCCACCTCGCGGCGGAACGGGTCGAACGACGAAATGATGATGCCGTCCGGCGCCTCGTCAATGATGAACTCCACGCCCGTGGCGCGTTCAAGTGCACGAATGTTGCGGCCTTCGCGACCGATGATCTTCCCCTTGAGCTCCTCGTCTTCCAGATGGAAGATCGTGGTCGTCATCTCCGCCACGTGCGAGCGCGCGTAGCGCTGGAGCGCGATCGTGATGATGTCGTTGGCGCGCTTCTCCACTTCCTCGCGATTCTCGCGGTCGATCTTCTGGATGGATTGCGCGAGATCGTTCGAGCGGTCCTCCTTCGCGCGGCGCATGATCTCCTCTTTTGCCTCGGCAACGGAAAGCCCGCCGATCTTCTCCAAGCGCGATCAATCTCGCCTTCTTTTTTGGCCACCACCTCTTCCTTTGCCTTTGCGCCTTCCTCGCGCGCGCGAAGCTTCGCCTCTTCCGTGGAAAGGTCCGTCAGCTTTTTATCCAACGTCTCCTCGCGATGCAACACCCGCGATTCGAGCGCGTCGATCTCCTTGCGACGATCCTTCTCCTCATTCTTCAGCTCAACCAAAAGCGAGGCAGCTTTTTCCTTTGCCTCCAGAACGATCTCTTTTGCTTTTGTCTCCGCTTCCGCAAGTTTATTTGCTCCCGAATATCTGCGAATGAGGTACCCCACCGCACCTCCCACCACCAAAAACACCACCGCGCTTATCGCCACGTATGTTATTTCCATAATAATAGTTGGTTCCCGAAAGTTTCATGGTTTAATGACTTTTTAATTGCCTTTATGATACCGCCAAACAGGCCCCGCGGTCAAGGAATGAGACCGTAAATGGCCAAAATGACTTTAGATAGTTTTAATGCACTATTTTATAAACTGTCGCGGGGGTGGCATAGTGCTGAATCTGGGATGACACCCGAGATTCACGAGGCGCAAGTCCTCGCACCCCCGCGTAGAGACAATGAACGAAATATTAAATAAAGATTAAAAATCTTTTGACAGGCCCCTTCGAGTTGTTATTATGATTATGGGTGTCATCTCAGATTATTCAGCGTTATGTTTGAATCGCAAAAGACCCGGCAACGGGTTTTTTGTTTTGTGCACCCCGACGTGGCAATTCGAATTCTTATTGCGCAAAAACTGTTATTTTAAAACCTAGAACGAGCATTGATTCGCCATCTCCGATATCTCTGCCGGGCGCCCGCGACTCTTGGAGCAGGGCGGCAGACATTCGTGATGAGCGAGTTGCATCTTTATAAACCAGGAGCGTCGTTTCCCAAGGCCCTGCCTATGCCAAAGCCATAGTTTCATCTAGAATAATGGAATGGCAAAGAAGACCGCGATCTTGGTAGTGCTCGACGGATGGGGTATCGGCAAGAACAATTATACGAATCCCGTCTTTATGGCACAGCCGACGACGTTCAAGTGGCTTGAGGAAAATTATCCCGTCACGAGCTTGCAGGCATCGGGCATCGCGGTCGGATTACCGTGGGGCGAGGTCGGCAACAGCGAGGTGGGACACCTCACGCTTGGCGCCGGCAAGGTCGTCTATCAGTATTATCCCAAGATCACGATGGCCATCCAGGATGGCACGTTCTTTGAGAATCCCGTGCTGAAGGCCGCGTTCGCGCACGCGCGCGACAATAATTCCACGATCAACTTCGCCGGGATTGCTCACGAAAGCAAACATCCATGCGTCGCTCAGCCATCTGCAAGCGCTCCTTAAGATGGCGGAGATGGAGAAAGTGACGAAAATAAATCTGCATCTTTTCGCGGACGGCGAGGATAGCTCGCCGCATACCGTCGAGCCATTTCTCAAAGAGGTTCCAAAGGAAGACCTGGCGACGCTCATCGGCCGCTATTATGCGATGGACCGCAACGGGAACTGGCGGCTGACGCAGGCCGCGTACGACGCGATGCTCGGCAAGGGCGGCACGCTTGTGGACGATCCCACGCCCGCGATCGAGCAAATGTACAAGCAGAATTCCACGGAGGAATATCTTCCCCCGCTCCGCTTTTCGGATGATAAAAAAATCCAGGATGGCGACTCGCTCGTGTTCTTTAATTATCGCGAAGACAGCATCCGCCAGCTCGCGTCGGCATTTATTCTGAAGGACTTCGACCATTTCCCGCGTACCACGTTCAACGATCTTTACGTCGCGACGCTCAGCCACTACGACGACGCGTTCGACGTGCCCGTCGTCTTCCCGCCGGACAACGTGGAGTGGCCGATCGGCAGAGTGTTCAGCGACGCCGGAATGGTGCAGCTGCGGCTGGCGGAGAGCTATAAGTACGCGCACGTCACTTATTTCTTCAACGGGCTCCGCGAAGAGCCGTTCAAAGGAGAATACCGCACGCTCGTGCCGTCGAATACCAGCCCGCATCCGGAAGAACATCCTGAGATGATGGCGGCCGCGATCACCGACCGGCTCGTGGAGGCAATTGAGAACAAAGGGTTCGATTTCATCCTCGTCAATTACGCGAACGCCGACACGATCGGACACACCGCGAACTTCAACGCCGGCATGGCGGCCATGCGCATGCTCGACACGCAGATCGCGCGCGTGGTGAAAGCCGCCGACAATCCGGACACGCTCCTCTTCATCACCGCCGACCACGGCAACATCGAAGTGATGATCGACGAACAGACCGGCATGCCCGAGAGCTCGCACGACCCGAGCCCCGTGCCGCTCTATCTCGTCGATCCAAGAGCTCAAAGGAAGAAAATTCATCAACAGCGGACAACCTTACGAACGAAACGCTCGGCTCCCTCGCCGACGTTGCCCCCACCATCCTCGCATTGATGGGCATCCAAAAGCCGGAAGATATGGGCGGCACGAGTTTGCTCGGCAGCCTTATTTAGCCAGAAAATTTAATATATTTTTAATGTGAGTATGGTAACGTTGGGTTGTAATACCACAACCCGACAATGTATATTACCCGTATGGCGACGCACAACTAAAAAGGACGCGAAAGAAATAACCGCTTAAAGCGCTTCTTCCCGGCGAGCTTACCGTTGATATTTCCCCCTCTAAAGATGGCGGCCTTGTGTGCGAAATAAAAACCATTTCAAGGGTGTTTCACGCAAGGAGAAAATCTATTTGAGCTTATGGAGATGATCAACGACGCGGTATACACCTATTTGGAGATTCCGAAAAAATATCTCCGCCATATGCCGGGCTATAATCCGTCCCAAAGATGGCGCATGACTTCAGTGGTTTTCCGTTGCCCACAAAAAAGAATGTCCGTTTAAAATTGCTCAATCGTGAAGCCGCAAAAATTTAATCCCAACGATTGCAACGCAGAAAAACTTTGCCGCCTCGCCCAGAAATGCGGCTTTGTTTTAAAAGAAGGCGGCAAGCATACAAAAATTCTAATCCCGATGGAGCTACCATCACGATCATCCCTCGCGGAAGCTTAAACGAGAATTAGTAAAAGGCGTCATCGAACCGCCTGAACCAATTCGGCGCAAATATCATTTATCCGAAATAACAATGCACCCGGAACTGGCAAGCGATCTTCTTTGTCCGAAGCTAATCTCAGCTATGAAGATTCAGTGCTTGGGCCGGCGATGATGCTATAATAGAACCATGCATTGGTTCGCGCGTCTCGTAATAATAGTGGGCGGCAACGCGCTCGCGTTGTGGCTCGCGAACACGTGGGTCCCGGGCTTTGTGTTGAACGGCAACTGGATCACGCTCATCCTCATCGCGCTCGTGCTCGCCGTACTCAACTTCCTTTTGAAGCCGCTCCTCACGCTCGTCCTCGGCCCCATCATCATTCTTACCCTCGGACTCGGCGTGATTATAGTGAACGCGCTTATTCTCTTCCTCCTCCCTATCGTCACCGATCACATTGACTTCCTGCATGGAAGTATTATCATACAGAACATTCCCGCCCTATTCTTCGCCACGCTGATCGTAAGCATCATCAACTTCATTATTCATCGCTCGCACATAAAATCATGATCATCGCCATCATCCAGATCATCCTTTCCGTGCTCATCATCACGCTCATCCTTTTGCAGGAGCGTTCTTCCGGCATGTCCGGACTTTTGGGCGGCAGCGGCGAAGGATATTACCAGGCCCGGCGCGGCATGGAGAAACTGGTCTTCTATTCCACGATCGTCCTCTCGGTGGTGTTCGTCGCGCTTGCGGTATATCAGCTTTTCATCCAGACGCACTAAATTTTTTACATGTGGTTCAAAAAGATCTTTGCGGCGCTCACTAAAAAAGAACGCATCACGTTCGTTCTCGCCCTCGCGGGAACGGTCGTCAGCTTTGCGATCGTCATAGGATTCGTGATCGCGCAAACCACGAACGCCGTCCCGGCCGCGGGCGGCGAATACACGGAAGGCATGCTCGGCCAGCCGGAATACATCAATCCGGTCATCGCGTCATCGCAGACGGACCTTGATCTTGTAAAGATGGTCTATAGCAATCTCTCGGACATCTCCGACAGCATCACCCCGTCCGCCGACCTGAAGACATGGGATGTGCGATTGAAGCAGGGCCTTACCTGGCAGGACGGCCAACAGCTCACGAGCGATGATGTCGTCTTTACCGTTGATTCCATACAAAATCCCGACGCCGACTCCCCGCTCTATCAATCCTGGCAGGGCGTGACGGCAAACCGCGTGAGCGAGCTTGAAGTGCAATTCACGCTCGCCAACCCTTACGCATTCTTTGGCGACACGCTGAACAATTTATATATTTTACCCAAACATCTTTTTGCGGAAACGCCGCCGGGCAACTGGCATCTTTCCGATTACAACCTCAAGCCGGTTGGCTCGCGGGCCCTATCAATTCGCCTCATACAATAAGAACAGCGACGGATTTATCTCCTCGTACCAGCTGACCGCGTGGAACGGGACGCCGGAAGCGCATCCGCTCATCCCTGATTTCAATATTGATTTTTTCAATGACGAGAACACGCTTGTGAAAGCTTTCAACAATGGGACGATCGACGGTTTCGGGAATGTTTCGCCGCAGGATATCGCGGTGATCACGCGCCCGGACAATACCGTCGCGTGGCCCACGTCCGCGTATTACGCGGTGTTCTTCAATCAGAGCGTGAACCTCGGACTACAAGATGCCGCCGTGCGCGAGGCGCTCTCCGCCGCCGTGGACCGCACCGCGCTCATCGCTACTGCGCTCGGCGGCTACGGCACGCCGGAGTACGGCCCGGTCCCGCAAGGCGCGCAATATTACAGCGCAGTCGCGAACGACACCAGCACTGCGGCACGACATCGTCCACATCACCCACCGTGTTCGCCGAGAGTTTACTCGATAATGCCGGATGGACGATTACGGGCTCCAGCACGTTCCGCTCGAAGATGAGTCCACGGCGCTACGATCCCGCTCGTCGTCAATCTGACCGTGCCGCAGATCGATTTCCTCGCGAACACCGCGAGCTATCTCCAGACCGCGTGGCAAGCGATCGGTGTGCAGGTGAACGTGATTCCCGACTCATCGGACGACATCGTGAACAACCTGATCCCGGCGCGAAATTACGAATCACTGCTCTTTGGCAATGTGCTCGGCCCGAGCTCGGACCTCTACTCGTTCTGGGATTCGTCGCAGGACTTCGCGCCCGGGCTCAACCTTTCGCTCTATAACAGCCCCACCGTGAATTCGCTCATCGAGAAGGCGCGGCAGAACCCGGTGACGGCTTCTACGTCGGTTGAACTCGCGTCCGCGCAGGCGGACATCGCCGCGAGCTATCCCGCCATCTTCCTCTATTCCCCCGACTACGTGTACGTCACCGACAACGACGTGCGGGGCATTTCGACCGAACTCCTCACCGATCCTTCGGACCGGTTCCGGGAGATCGAGAGCTGGTACTTGAACACCGCGCGCGTGCTGAAATAGATGCGCATGACAGGTTCTGACATCCTTCACCGAGACACCAGAAGATAAATGCCCCGAACAGGGTATGCTCGGCTAGTTCGTTTGCGCTTCATCCCACACTGCCCTACTTCAACTTTATCCACTCAAACAATGTTCTGGTATCTTGGACTAAGACACTCGATTGACCTGTCCGTCTACGCTACAAAACAGCAGAAAAACATGTATTGACAACGTATATACTTTGGCGTACACTCGTCAGATGAATACCTGTGATCAATATCAGAACTGAAAAAAGCGTCCGCAACGAGGCCAAAAAGGTCTTTTCGAAGATGGGGCTCTCGACTTCCGCCGGGATCAATATTTTCCTGCGCGAATGGATCGCGGAAAAAGGACTGCCATTTGCTCCAACGACCGATCTAAAGAAAATTCGGGCCGCGGTGGACGCCCAGACCGCCAAAGCGATCAAATCAAAAAAATACCCCAGCGCGAGCGCCGCACTTCGCGGACTTTAAGCGAATCGATCCGTATTTTGCGGTTTTGAATTGCTACAATTACTTGACTTTTGAGATATCTCCCATGGTATGCTTTAATCACTAAGACGACCCTCCTTTAAGAAGTGCTGGGGTGGCGGAATTGGCAGACGCACTGGCTTCAGGTGCCAGCGATCGCAAGATCATAGGGGTTCGACTCCCCTCTCCAGCACACACTACGAACCTATCGCAAGCAAATATTTATCTATGGCTGAGTGCGTTTTTTGCAAGATCATCAGGAAGGAAGCTCCCGCGAATATCGTGTGGGAGGATGATACATTTTTGGCATTTTTAGACATATGCCCCGTCAAACCCGGACAAGTTTTAGTGATTCCCAAAGAACATATCGATAGTATTTTTGACCTGCCGGAAGGTCTTTATGAAGAAATATTTAAGACAGCAAAGGCGTTGTCGACGCCCCTGCAAAAAGCGATGAGTTCGGTGAGGTGGGCTTGGTGGTGGAGGGGTTCGGGGTGCCGCACTGCCACATCAGCCTCGTTCCGATCGATAACGCGCACGAACTCGATTCAAGCCGGGCCGCACTGATGCCGAGCGAGGAATTGGCGACAGATAGCAGAAAAAATCAAAACAGAAGTCGAAAAAGCAGAAATTAAATAGCAGAAAATAAATTAAGCAGAAATGAACAATGATAAAGAAGAACGAAAATACAAACCAAGCGCCCGCTTCAAAAGAGCGGCCGCGCATAAAACCGCCGGAGATCCGGCAGCGGCCGACGATGGCACCGCCACGTCCGGCGCGCGGGCCGACCGGCCCGGGGCAGTCCCCCGCGCGGCCGCAACGCCACGATGGCGGAGGCGGAGGCGGATCCAAACAAGAACGCGACGCCCGCCGCGAATTCAAGCACGGCCCCGGAGCACGTGTCGGCGCTTCGGCGCCGGCGCACAATCCAAGATGGGCCCCAAGCCCGTCGTCGCCCGCGACCCGAACGAGAAATCAAATCCCGAAGCGGTGCGCCTCGTGCCGCTCGGCGGCCTCGAAGAGGTCGGCCGCAATTGCTCGTTCATCGAGTACAAGAACGAGATCATCGTCATCGACATGGGGCTCCAGTTCCCCGAGGACGAAACGCCGGGCATCGATTACATCATCCCGAACGTGGAGTATCTCGAAAAGAAAAAGCAGAACATCGCCGGCATCATTCTGACGCACGGCCACTACGACCACATCGGCGCGTTGCCGCACGTGCTCGCACGCATCGGCAATCCCCCGATCTACGCGACCTCCATCACAAAAGCGATCATCGAAAAGCGCTCGGATGATTTCCCGAACGCGCCGAAGATGAACATCCAGATCATCAAGGACGGCGACGAGATAAAGCTCTCGAATAACTTCACCGCGCTACTTCTTCGGCGTGCCGCACACGATCCCGGAAACGACCGGCGTGATGCATCAAAACCCCGATCGGCAACATCGTCCACTTCGCGGACTTCCGCCTGGACTACGACGACGAGGGCAACCCGCACGGCCTCGAAGAATTCGAGCAGCTCGGCAAGATGGGCGTGCACACCTTCATGGTGGACAGCACGAACGCGGAAAAGCCGGGCCACTCGGTTTCGGAAAAGACCGTTGAGAGAAATCTTGAAGAGATATTTAAAGTCGCCGAAGGGCGCATCGTTGTCGCGACGTTCTCGTCGCTCATCACGCGCATCGCGGAGATCATCAAGATCGCCGAGAAGCTCGGCCGCAAGGTCGCGCTGAACGGCTACTCCATGAAGACGAACATCCAGATCGCGCAAAACCTCGGCTTCGTGAAAGCCAAAGAAGGCACGATTATCTCCGTGGAGGAGGTCAGCAAGTTCAAAGATGACAAAGTGATGATCCTCTCCACCGGCGCGCAGGGCGAATCGAACGCCGGGCTCATGAAGATCATCAACGGCGAACATCGCTCGATCAAGATCAAGCCGGGCGACACGTTCGTGCTCTCATCGTCCGTCATTCCGGGCAACGAGCGCAGCGTGCAGACGGTCAAAGACAACTTGGCGCGCCAGGGCGCGATCGTGTTCCACTCCGCGCTCGTGGACATCCACTCCTCCGGCCACGCGCCGAAGGACGACATCGCGCTCGTCATCAAGCTGCTCAAGCCGAAGTTCCTCATGCCGGTGCACGGCTACTACTTCATGCGCGCCGCGAACGGACAGACCGCGATCGACGCCGGCGTGGCAAAGGACAATGTGCGCCTGATGGACAACGGCCAGGTGGCCGAACTCACGAAGGACAGATTCAAAGTGACGAAGGAAGAAGTGCCCGCCTACTACGTGATGGTAGACGGACTCGGCGTCGGCGACGTTGAGGAGGTCGTGCTCCGCGACCGCCGCGCGCTCGCCGCGGAAGGCATGCTCGTCATCATCCTCACGGTTGACCGCGACAAGGGCCGCTTACTCAAGAATCCCGACATCATCTCGCGCGGCTTCATCTACCTGAAAGACAACCAGGAAATCCTGGACGAGATCCGCAAGCGCATCCGCGGCCTCATGACCCGCATCCCCAACTTCAAGGAAGTGGAACCGGATTACGTGAAAACTCTTTTGCGCGACCAGGTCGGGCAATACCTGTACACGAAGACCAAGCGCCGGCCGATGATATTGCCGGTGGTGATAGAGATATAAGGCGCTCGGCATTAAAAAACGGCTCCCCATGGGCCGTTTTTTAATATTCCTTTAATCCCGCGCGTGTATCGTGTGAGGGATGCAAAATCTGTTATGGCTTTATGCAAAAGAATTTTTCAGAATGCGCAAAGGAGAGATCATTTTGCGCCCCAACGAATCGATACCCATCATGCGGCGCGTAAAGATCACGCGAAGGGCATTGAAACATCTTATTGAAAGCAGGGTGTCTCAGAAAAATGAATGGATCGAGATTTCCTATCTGCTAGGGAAGATAGGAAAGGTCATCCAATCACCGCAAATGAAGATCAATAATCCGAACCAATCTCATTACCCGAAATCCATCATACTGGCAACCTTTTATTCAGATAAAAACATCGCCGTCGTGGTGGTCGTCGACAAAAATCACCGACGCGTCATTACTGCCTATTTTGCTAAAAAATCCTCCTTCATAAAGCTGGCGAAGATACAATATCCTGACCGCCGATAGCTTCTTTATTTTGCAGGTGGAGGGGCGGCGTATCCCTCATGGTAATTCTCTCGCGAAAACCCCGCAGCGAGCCTTTCTGACTTTCGCCTGCAAAACAAAGAAGCTGATGTATTCGCCCTCTGATTATTCCTCAAATGAATATTTAGTCAAATTGCTTTTAATCTTTTTTTAATATCTCAGTTTCATATAAAACCGTGCAAGGCGTGATATAATCGTTATATGAAACCAATCCTTGTTTCCGGGATGCAGCCCACGGGACGCCTGCATGTGGGCAACTATCTTGGCGCGCTCAAGAATTTTGTGGAGCTCCAGAACTCCGGCAAATATCAGTGCTACTTTTTTCTCGCCGACCTTCACGCGCTCACCGAAGGACCGGCACCGAAGGAGCTCGCCGCGAATATTTTAAACCTCACCGCGGACTATCTGGCCGCAGGACTTGATCCCAAGAAATCGCTCATCTACCAGCAATCGCTCATCCCGGCGCACACCGCGCTCGCGTGGGTGCTGAACACCGTAACGCCGATGGGCGAACTGGAGCGGATGACGCAGTACAAAGATAAGGCGGCGCGGCAGGCGGCGAACGTGAACGCCGGGCTCTTTGATTACCCCGTGCTGATGGCGGCGGATATCCTGATCTACGATCCGACGTTCGTGCCCGTGGGCGACGATCAGCTCCAGCACTTGGAACTTACGCGTACCGTGGCGCGCCGCTTCAACGCGCGCTTCGGTGCCACATTCGTGGAACCGAAAGGCCTGCTTACCCAAACGCCACGCGTGATGTCGCTCAAAGACCCCGCGAAGAAAATGTCCAAGTCCGATCCGGAGGGATGCCTCTTCATCGACGACTCGCCGGAGGACATCAAGCGCAAGCTCGCCCGCGCGGTGACGGATTCGGGCGCGGAGATCCTCTATGATCCGGAGAAGAAGCCGGGACTTTCCAACCTGCTCGAGATCTACGGCGCCTTCACGGGTAAAGATCCGCACGCGGTCGCGATCGATTTCGAAGGGAAGCAATATTCGGATCTCAAAGCCGGGCTCGCCGAACTTATTGCCACGCATTTCGCCAAATTCCGCGCCAAGAAAGCGGCGCTGCTCGCGAAGCCGGCGGGGATGAGGAAAATATTGGCCGCGGGATCAAAGAAAGCGGGGGTGGTTGCCACAAAGAAGATGTTGGAGGTAAAGAAAAAAGTGGGCTATTAGCTCATTTGTTCTCACCTAAATTTGAATTATTAAATTTTTGTTAAAAAGTTTTTGACATGCCACTTGCGACGATTACAATTGGGAGCATGGAAAAGAAGATCACGCTCCAGGATATAGTAAATCTCATTAATGGGAAGTTCGGTATTCTTAATGAGAAAATCGATGGCGTCGACAGGAAGTTTGATGGAAAATTTGATAGCCTCAGCGGGAGGTTTGACGCCCTTGAGAATAGATTTAGTAAGAAATTCGACGCCATCGATAGAAGGTTTGATAAGGTGGATCAAAAACTAAACCGTATTGAATCCACAATAAGCGATATCCAGAAGGATACCGAAAACATTCACGAAGAGATGGGCGGCATCCATAAAGTGCTCGATAAATTTTCCGGCCGCATTACCCGGCTCGAAATCCACGCAGGGTTTCCCTTAGAAGTTGCCGAAGAATAGCCGTGCTTATCGCTCTGCTCTAGGCCCTCCGTATCGCTACCCAGATATCCTGTCCTTCAAGCTTGGTCACTTCCTCGGCAATAAATTTTTCGGAGCGGCCGAATTCCACGGTCGTCGCTCCGATGTCCGCTATAAACGCGACCTCATTGTCATTGATCACCTGCATCATTTTTTCCGGCAATTCCATCATCGCGACGATCCTATCCTTCGGCTCGAGCCCGGCTTTCTGCCGTAGCTCCTGGAACATGCGCGCCACTTCGCGCACCAACCCCTCCTCGCGGAGTACCGGCGTGATCTCGGCGTCGAGCTCGACGCCTTCTTTTTTATCCACGAACAAGATCTCTTTCACGTTGACCTCTTCGGCGACGATCGCCGCGAACGGCTTTTCGAGCTTCACCCCCACCGTCATCGCCGCAAGTGGCTGGCGGACCTTGATCCCCTTCTCCGCGCGCGCGGCGAGGCCGGCGGCGGCGAATTCCCGCGCAGCGGCCATTTGATCCAAAAGCGTTTGATCCGTCTTCGTCGCGCCCGCGCGCGCGGCGGCCGGCCATTCATCCAAATGTACCGATCCTTTCGCGCCGCCGAGCGGCTTATAGAACAACTCCGAGAAGAATGGCGTGAACGGCGCCATCATGGTGACGAGCGAGAGCAGAACATGGCCGAGCGTCGCCGAGGCGGCGGCGTGGTCCGCCGCGCTTTCCGGGCGCTGTAAGCGGCGCCGCGAGCGACGGATGTACCACCGGGAAAGATCGTCTACGAGCGTCTCGATCTCGAGCGCCGCCTCGCGGATCTCGTACGCGTCCAATTTTTTTGTGACGCTTTCCGTAACCTGAACGAGTCGCACAAGGATCCAGCGGTCTAACACGTTTGCGTTCACGCCCTCTGCCATGTCCATGGAAAACTTCGCACTTCGGTCCGCGTACGTTCTCCAAAAAACGAACGAGTTGTAGACGATGAGATGCACGCGCCGCAACGCCTTCGCGATCTCCAGTTCGTCGAAGTTCTTCGGTTCGCCGATCGGCGAACCGGTGAAGAGATACCAGCGGAGGGCGTCCACACCGTACTGCCCGATGACGGCGAACGGTTCCACCACATTCCCTTTCGACTTGGACATCTTCTGCCCGAACTTGTCGTTGATGAGTCCTATCGCGACCACGTTCTTGTATGGCGATCCGTGGCCGAGCGCCGTCGCGATCGCCATCAGGGTGTAGAACCAGCCGCGCGTCTGGTCCATGCCTTCCGAAATATAATCGGCGGGATAATCGAGGCCGGACAACTTCGCGATGTTTGTATCCGGCGCGGAAAAGGGATAATGCGCCTGCGCGTACGGCATTGCCCCCGAGTCGTACCAGACGTCCGCCACCTCGGCCACGCGGCGCATCTCCGCTTTGCACTTCGGACATGGCGCCACGATATCATCCGCGAAGGGCCGATGGATGTCCACCACGCCGGTGTCGTTGCGCGGGATCTTCTTCACGCCGAACGGGATGATCCCTGCCGGTTCGACGAACATCCCGCCCCTCCCTTCTTTTTCCGCCGCCGCGCGGCGCTCGCTCCATCCCTCCGCGGCTTGCACGATCATCCAGATCGGATCCTCATGGCTCACGATCAAAATATTTTTTCCGTGATGCTTCGTCTCCATTTCATCCAGGAAATTCCACGCGCGGGCGCGGACATCGCGATACGATTCGCTCTTTTCATCCACGCGGCCGGTGAACCGGCTTTCCAGTGTTGGGAACAGTTTTACTATTTCAACGCCCGGCTTCCCGGAAAGTCCGCCGAAATTGACCTCGCGCAGGCGCTTATCGTAATGCACCGGCAGGCCCAACGCTTCCCCGACGATCTCCGCCGACTCCGTCGTGCGCTCGAGATCGGATGCGAAAATGAGATCGATCTTGTCTTTTTTGAGCGCTTTTGCAGAAGCCGCGACCTGTTCTTTACCGCGGGGTGTAAGGTGGCAATGCTGATCCCCCGAATCGACGATCTTGAATATCACGTTCTCCGATTCGCCATGGCGCATCGCCCAATACTTGTTCTTTGATCCACCGGCGAGCCGGTCGAGCTCATCCAATCCGCCGACCACTTCCGTGTGGCCGCATGCTTTGCACTCCCAGATCGGCAGCGGCGCGCCCCAGTACCGCTCGCGGGACAGGTTCCAGTCCTTCACCTCGCGCAGCCATTCGCCGAACCGCCCGCTCTTCACGTGCGCCGGCATCCAATTCACGCTTTCATTATTTTTTAACAACTCGCCGCGAAGTTTGGACATCTCGATGAACCACGACGAGCGCGCGTAATATAAAATGGCGGTGCCGCAGCGCCAGCAGAACGGATACTCATGCACATATACTTCCGTTTTCAGCAGATTCCCATTCTCCTGGAGATATTTGACGATGTTCTCCTCCGTCGTTTTTGACTTTACATATTGCCCCGCGAGCCCCGGTACCTCTTTTATAAATTTTCCCGCTTCATCCACGGTGTGATGTTCCGGCAATCCCACTTTTTTGCCGAGCGCGTAGTCGTCCTCGCCGTACATTACCGCGGTGTGCACGACGCCGGTGCCGTCGGTCGTCGTCACAAAATCCGCGGGATAGATCTTATACGACGTCGGCGATGTGAGCGACGGGATATCGAACAACGGCTCATACTCGAGACCGACAAGTTGCGCACCGGTCAATTCGTGGAATTTCTCGGCGTCCACCAATCCGAGGTCGCCGAGACGCTCCGTTGCGGCGATCAGATATTCTCCATCGTGCTCAACCGCGCGATAGCTGATGTCCGCGCCGACGGCGAGCGCAACGTTGCCCGGCAATGTCCACGGGGTCGTGGTCCACGAAAGAATATATGCCTTATCGTCGGGTTGGATGAGATGTTCGCCGATCTTCTGTCCCGGTTTCAACTTGAACTTCGCATACACCGACGTATCGCTCACCTCTTTATATCCTTGCGCGAGTTCGTGGGACGAGAGCGACGTGCCGTCGCGCGTGCACCATGGCACCACCTTGAACCCCTTGTACAGCAGCTTCCGCTTTGAGATCTCGCTGAGCGTCCACCAGAGCGACTCGATGTACTCCGGCTCATACGTAACATACGCATTCTTGAAATCCAGCCAGTAACCGATGCGACGCGTCATCCGCTCCCATTCGTCCTTATAGATCCACACCTGCTCCATCGCCTTCTCGTTGAAGATCTTCACGCCGAGCTCCTCGATATCTTTTTTTGATTTTAAGCCGAGCGCTTTTTCCGTCGCGATCTCCACGGGCAGGCCATGGGTGTCCCATCCGGCGCGGCGCGGTACTTCGTAGCCCTGCATCGTTTTGTATCGCAAAATGACATCCTTTACGATGCGGCTGATAACGTGATGGATCGCCGGCTTGCCGTTCGCGTACGGCGGCCCTTCATAGAACACGAACTTCTTCGCGCCGCTTTTCTTCTGGAGCGATTTTTCAAAAATATGATGATCATCCCAGAATGCCAGAACTTTCTCTTCGAGCTCCGGAAGCTTGAACTCGCCTTCATCCAAGAACGCGGGCACGGACATCTGCTTTTCGGGAGTATCGCTCGCCATCCCTATAAAATAGCAGGTTTTGCACGATTTTAAAAGAAAAAAAATAGGGCACATTGCTGTACCCCACGCCACTCGCAGGAATCCGTTCATTGCATCGACACGGTTTCCGTCTCGGCCTTGAATATTTTGATATCATCCCACGGGATCAGCGCCTCCTGCACGGGGACATGGCCCCGATCGGCCGCTCCGATAAACCAATCCAGGACACGAAGATATTCCTCGCCATTTTCATCGTAGACCAGGTGAGAATCGACAAAGAGATTCTCTTTTAATGCGATTTCTTCCGGAGAAAGAATTGCCTTACACACCCAATCCGGAACAGCGGCCTTCGCCGATTCATTTCGGAAAATGATCCTTGCCGAGGTAGTCGTTCGTATCTTGTCGGTCACACAAGCAATCGTCCGAACGTCATCGGGAAAAAGTTTTGTACTTTTTCTGAGCATAGAGCTCTCCCTTCGGGGTCGCGTCATAATGCCACGCTCCTTTCTTTCTACTCGCTTTATTAGATCTTTTCAAGTGTTTTGATGCCGAGCAGTCCTAGTCCTTTTTGCAGCACGCGCGCGGCGGTGGCGACGAGGAGCAAGCGCGCGGCGCGGCGATCGGCATCGTCGTCCTTCAGGATCGGCGTCGTCTCGTAGAACTTGTTCGCCGCGACGGCGAGCTTGTAGAGATATACGGCGAGCGTGCTCGTGGAATAGAGCTCGCCCGCGCGCGCGACGATGTCCGGGAACTCGAACAGCTTGCGCATGAGCGCGAGCTCGGTCGTGTGCGCGAGCGTCGCCGCGTCCACCGCCGCCGGCCGGAGATCGGACTCGCGCACACCCGCTTTGCGCAAAATGCTTTTTAGCCGCGCATACGTGTATTGCAGATACGGCCCGCTATCGCCCGAGAAATCCAACATCTTCTCCCAATTGAAAATAATGTCGGTCGTGCGATTTTCTTTGAGGTCATTGTAGCGCAGCGCCCCGAGCGCCACCGTCGTCGCAACCTCTTCTTTTTCCTCGGGTGAGAGCTCCGGATTTTTTGCCGCGACAACCTCACCCGCCTTGCTTATCGCCTCGGCAATAACGCCCTCAAGTAGTTGCGCCGTGCCTTCGCGCGTGGAAAGTTTCTTGCCGCCGCCGCCCAGTACGAGGCCGTATTTTATATGCTTCAACTCAACGCCGTCATCCCAGCTGAGTATTTTTGCCACCGCAAATAGTTGCTCGAACGCGAGCGCCTGCTCATTGCCCACCACATATACTATCTTTGCCGGCTTATATTTTTTGAGCCGGTAGCGGAGGTTCGCGATGTCGCGCGTAAGGTACAAGCTCGCGCCGTCGGATTTTTGGATGAGCGCGGGCGGCAATCCGGCATCATCGAGCTTGATCACCACCGCGCCCTCGCTGCGCTCCGCGATGTGCTTATCCATCAGCTCCTTCACCGTGTCCTTCATCTCGCGCTCAAAGAACGCCTCGCCGATCCATACGTCAAAGTCGACGTCCAAAATTTTATACATCTTCTTGAATTCCTTGAGCGATTCTTCCTTGAACCACTTCCACAGGCGCCGATTCTCGCGGTCACCTTCTTCCAATTTCTTGAACTCCTCCTGCCCGCGCTTTTCGAGCGCCGGATCCGTTTTCATCTCTTCATGAAAACGCACGTATAATTTTTGCAGTGTTTCGATCGGATCTTTCTCCACGCTCTTCTTATCTCCCCACATCTTATACGCGGCAATGAGCTTACCGAACTGCGTCCCCCAGTCACCGAGATAGTTCCACCGCACCACGCGGTAGCCGGACGCCTCCAAAATATTCGCGAGCGCGGCGCCGATGATCGTCGTGCGCATGTGGCCCACGTGCATTTTCTTCGCGATGTTCGGCTGGGAATATTCCACGATCATCGTCTTGCCGTGGCCGGCATCCCCCGCGCCATATTGTTCATCCCGCGCGAGACGCACGAATTCGCGCTGCACCGTTTCGTCACTCAGCCAAAAATTGATGAAGCCCGGCGCGGCCGCTTCCACTTTTTTGAAGAATCCAGCGGGTGCCTCGGCGGCGATCCGCGCGGCGTACTCCTTTGCAAGCTCGAGGGGCGGAATGCCTTTTATCTTTGCCTGCCGCAGGGCGAAGTTCGTGGAATAGTGTCCAAAAAGTTCCTCGTCGGGGACGGAAATATCGATTGCGGCGTCCGCGCCAAATATCTTTTTTAATATATCGACGATCTTTGAGGTCATTGACAAAATGAATAAATATATGGTATAGTGCAGTCAGAGCGGCGAAGGTTCGGGACCCTCCGGCCGGAGAATCCCAATTCCTTCCTTGGCCAGTGGCGGGTCCGCGTGGCTACCAGCCCCGCTTCCAGAGCTCGCCACCATCCTGAGCTTCGCCGCTCGCCAATCTTTGTTCTTTCATTGTATACGTCGCAGCAGCCCCGCGCAATTTCGCCGGGGCATTTGTTTTTCGGGCACCGCGCGCCGGATCACTTTTAACACAACTAATGTAGAATGAAACCATGGACACGCCGATGAAGAACATAGCGGAAAATCGCCGGGCGGGCTTTGATTACGAGATCGCTGAAAAATACGAGGCGGGTATCGAGCTCCAGGGGCACGAAGTAAAGAGCGCGAAAGGCGGCCGGCTTCAGATTGCCGGCGCGCACGTGCTCATCCGTGGCGGCGAGGCGTGGCTCGTAAACTCGCACATCCCGCCATACCAGCCAGGCAACACGCCGCCGGATTACGAGGAGGACCGCGCGCGGCGCCTGCTATTGTCCAAAATGGAAATAAAAGAGCTGCAGGGCGCGCTCGTGGACAGATCGCGGCACGTCGTTCCCCTTCGCGCGTATCTCAAGCATGGGTTGATCAAGTTGGAGCTCGGACTCGGCCGTTCGCGAAAAAAATCCGACAAGCGTGAGGTCATTAAAAAGCGTTCGCACCAGCGCGAGATGCGCGGCGGCGGCGAGTGACGTTGTTGACAGAATCCGCAGCGGACTTAAGATACGAATGGTACCCGGAGGGAGGGCCACTATGCATTTTCTTCCGCATTTCAAACCGAACGATTGGATCCTGTACTTTCCACAATTCCATTTCGCCATCGGGATCGTGGCGCTCGTAAATCTCACCATGACCATCGCCATATTTGTGGTCGCGGTTCTCATATTGATCAAAGTGAGAGCCAACCACCACCTGCTCGCTGGCACTTGCCCATGCTGTCGCAAGAATACCCTTTCAACGGTACAGCACTGCGGCGCTTGCGCATTCACCCGCGTTCTCACGGCGCCATCTGCGGGCGGCGAAGAAGCAATTTCCAAAAAATTCCCGCCGGGGCTTACGCCACAGCCCACGCACGGCGATTGACCAATGTTCATTTGCACGCAAACAGCCCCGCATATTTTGCGGGACATTTTTATTCTATTTTTATTTTCCGGTTGACGATGCCCTTGTCGATGTCGACGAAGCCGTCGATGATGCGAGCGCCGCGTTCAGCGTATTTTCAAAATCCTGAGGACTGGTCGGGTTCGGGATCTGCTGAAGATTCACGAAGAACGTCGGCGTGTGATCGATCTGCGCCGTGTTGCCGCCGTTCACATCGGTCTGGATCTTATCCAGCACTGACGTCGCGCTGAGGTCCGTGTTGAACGTGTTTACGTCCAGGCCGATCGATTGCGCGTACCCGTCAAAATATTGCGAGACCACCTGCGCGGGAGTGAGCGCGCTGTTCAAGGACCATTGCTGTTGATCGGTGTAGAGCAAATTGTTCATCGCCCAATATTTCGCGACGCCGCCTGCGAGCCCTGCGGCCTCCGCCGCCTGCGCGCTTATCTGCGCGAACGGATGGATCGTGGTGAGCGGGAAATTGCGGAACACAAAAAGCACGGTGCTCGAGTAATTTTGCACGAGCTGCTGGACGACCGGGAAATATTCTCCGCACGCGGGGCATTCGAAGTCGCCGTACTCGACGAGCGAGACCTTCGCGTTCGGGTTGCCTTCCGTCCAGTCCGCCGGCGTGAGCGCCGGTGCCGTCGTCGAAACGAACGTGCTGCTCGCGGTGTTGGATGGTGTGCCGCTCGAATACGCGCCCGCGATGATCACCCCCGCCGTGACGACCACGATGAATCCGACGATGAACCAAATGGTCGTCTTGCTCATCTGGCCCGCTCTATTTTTTATGATATTCATAGTCCATTTATTTTACCTGTTTTTAATGGAAATGCTACCGTGTTAAATTTTGATAAAAAAGACCGCCGCGCAAGAATCTGCGCGACGGCTAACTGACGAATGCTATGCGGCGATATCGCCAAGGTCCTTTCCGAGAACGGCTGAGTATTGAGGACCGTAAGATGGCGCCGCATCCATGGAAACGATGATCGCCACGCGCTTACCCTTCCCGATCTGCTTTTGTTCGGAAAGATATCGATAGCGCCTGAACAGTCCTTCGATACTGAGGCCGGTCGTCGGACCCACCGGCCTTCCAATCTTGCGCATGAGCCAAAGGCTTCTTGCAAAAGCAGTGACGTTGTCGCAAAGGATCGGCCCGTAAGGTTTTACCACCTCTTCCCAAGGAAACTTAATGTCCCTTTTGATGGCATTCAGGTTTCGGGCGCCGGGGGTATTCACGCCATCGTTCGCAACCCCGATGATGTGAAGGCCTGGAAAGTCGTCCAGGAGATAATCGTGAGTTGCCCGGAGGAGAGAACACGTTCCCATAGCGACGCTCATGTAGTCGGGCTTCTTCCCCCGATCCTGCATCTCGGTGATGATGTGCCGCATCGTCGGTTTGTGACCTTCGACGCTCGCCCAATCCTCGTACTGCCGGAGATACGCCGCCCCCGTCTCTTTTTCGATCTCGGCAGCCCGTTCGAGCGTGGTTTGTCCGGGTTTCGGATGTTGGATTGTTACCCCGGGAAATCCGAGCTGGGCTTTTTTGCCTTCGGGAGTATCTTCATTCATCACTGCAATGGTGTTTGCAATGCCGAACGCGGACATGTCCCACCCAACGCTCAAAGCGGTATTCCCTGAACTCGGGATTACGACGGTGCATCCGGGATAAACCCTTCCCTCTTTTTCCGCCTTCTTGAGAAGCGCGTAAGCGGGCATGGCCTTTCCGGTCGCTCCATCGGTTTGATGTAATGCCAGAAGAAATATTTCGAGATCTTCTGACTCGGGAATATCCTTAATCGGCTCCTTTATTGAATCCGGCATGAGGACCAATGAAGGGAGGTGATTAAATGAATACTCGATCTGTCTGCGCTTTTCATGGTCCACAAAGAAGTTCATCGGTGTCCTCATTCCAAATTAAATTTTTTCTCTTAAAACCTAATCGCAGTATTCATCAAAGAATGGTGAATGTCAATAAAAGCGTTCATTTCCTCATCGTCACGAACTTCAGCGTGCCGAGTCCCGGCATCGCCGGTTTTTTTATGCCGATCTCCTTTTCCCAGAATGTATTGTCGTTGAAAAGCTCAATGATCCACGGAAAGTGCGCATCCTGCGAGATGATGATGCCGCCCGGCGGGAGCAACGGGTAGAGATAGTGGAAGCAGTCACGCGTGGATTGCACGAGGTCCACGTTCACGCACGCCGCGGCGACAGGGTCGTGGAAGGGCGGCATCGTTTCGCTGAAAAATCCTTTGTGGAAATGCGCGCGGGAGGCGTCGCCGTAGCGCGCGACATTGTTCTTCACTTCTTCGAACGGGACCGCGTGGCTTCCCTTCGGGAAATGGTGTTCGCGGCCGTAAATACTTTTGCCGTGCGCCTCGCTGTTTTCCGGCATCCCCGCAAATGAGTCGAACACCTCAAGCTGGCGATCGCACAGCGCCGCGACCAAACTGAGCTTTGCCGTGCTCCCGCCGTGGAACGATCCCGCTTCCACTATCACGCCCGGCATCGCGCCGTTCGCCGCGCCGAGGTCGAGGATCTGCCGCGTGATCGCGATCATCTCGTGCTCGGTGTGCGGGCAATCCACGTAATATGAAATTTTGTAAAACTTACAAACGAGCGCGAGCCGCGCACCGAATGTCGTGGGCGACTTCGTCCCATGAAAAATAAATCCGAGCGCGGCGGGAATATCCTTTGGCGCGTAATAGATCTTTCTATATATATAGAGCAACGGCCACCGGCTCTTAAGATAACTACGCAGGCTCATCGTGTTTGATTATTATTTTACTTTTCGCACCAGCACGAACGGTGTCATTTTATTTCCTTGACCCAGCGGATTATCAAGCAATATCTCGCGCGTCGTTTTCTTATCCAATCCCACGCCCTTGCTCACGCCAAGCACTTGCACATCAATATAATTTGCATCAGCCGTGACTATAGGAATCCCGGTTTCCCGCTCAACGCGTTCGCAATCCCCCTGTGGGTCCGGCGGCGGCAGGACGCCCCACTCGGTGTACGGATACATATCCTCCGGGATGAACCCGTCGATCTCGGACACGCGGCTGCCGGCGACAATCCAGAACCATCCCCGTTTGCCGACGAGCTTGCCCACCGCCCCCACCGCGGCGGCGAGGATGATCCGCGGTTTGCCCACGATCTCGATCGCCACCTGCATCTTTTCCGGACGGGACCATGCCGTCATGTTCTTGTGCTTCTTGACGCCGAGCGTGATGAACCGTGCGAGCGAACCCACCTTGACCGTGGAAATATGCCGCACCAAATTCTGCGAGATGGACACTATCTTTTCCGAGACCGCCACCCAGTCGCCCTCGCGATAGTGCGGTTTTACGAATTCATTCACGACATCCTTAAGCCCTTCGCCGAACGCGATCAGGCGCGGCACTTTGATGGGAAATCGCTCGTAGGTGATGCCGTTCACCGTGATCTTTTCTCCCGGTTGGATGCCCGGCGCGCTCTCCGCCGTGTTCTTGAACTTTGCCATGACACTCATTATATCGCTACAATGAGAACATGCCAATTTGGATACTCGTCGCCGGCGTATTGATACCCCAGGAATTCGCGTCGAGCGCGATCGTTTTTATCATCGCCCTCCAGAATAATTTTCCCATTTGGGCGATCAACCTGATCTGGCTCTGCACGACATCGCTCGATATGTACGTCGGCTACAAACTTGGCAAGTTCACCCAAGAAAAACTGCAAGGGACGCGTTTTTTCAACTGGTCGGAAAAGTGGATAAAAAAGGGGCGTGCCGAACTCGGCACGCACGGTGAAAAGCTTTCGCTCGCCCTGCTCGGCACCATCAATTTCCCTTATATCAATACGTTCATCGGCGCGTGGATCGGATTGCCGTTCAATATGGCGCTCCTGCTGACCCTCGCGGGCAACTTCGTGTGGTTCCTCTTCTTGTGGGGCACCGTGCTCGGGCTCTCGGCGTTCGTATCAAATCCGGACATCATCATCCTCATCCTCCTCGTCGCAGGGATCCTCTCTCACTTCCTGTTCAAATTTTCGAGATCGAACAAAGGGTAGTTCTCGAACAGCGCGAGCAATAAACTGAGCGCGAGCGGTCCGAGCAAAAGTCCGATGGGGCCGAAGAATGAAAGTCCGCCAAGCACGGCAAAGAGCATCAGCATCGGGTGCAATTTCTCTTTGCCTCCCAAAAGCCGTGGCCGGAGATACACTTCTATTCCCCCCGACATGATCGCTGTCCATATTACGAGTCCCACGACGCCGAGAATGTTCCCGCCAAGATAGAGCGAAACGATCCCCGGCACGACGATCAAGAGAACGCCGATCCCCGGGATGAACGACGCGACCATCGTGACCGCGCCCCATAGGATCGCACTCGGAAGTCCAAAGACAAAAAATCCGAGGCCGGTGAGCAAGCCGTACAGCACGGCCACAAGGAGCGAGCCGCGGATCACGGAACTCGCGCGGGAATGCAGCCGGGCGAGCACCGCTTCCGCGTGCGCGGGCGCGAGCGGCCCGTGTTCCACGATCGCCGTGCGGATCTTTAATCCGTCCTTAAGGAAATAATAGAGGGCGAAAAATGAGAGCAGCACCGTCGCGACGACGTTCATGAGCCCGGAGAAAATCGGCCCGATGGCGCCGATCAAAAGATTGATCACCTGCTGGGCGTACGGCGTCGGATCGATCTTGAGCGACGGGAGCCAGCTCTGCAGCGCGGTGCGCAGCCATCCAATGAGCGGCGCCTGCGCTCCGCCGTTGTACGTCACGGCGCCGTACAATCCCTGCGCTTCCGTGAAGATCTGAATGCCGAAGAACACGAGCGGCACGAGGATGATCGCAATCGCGATCAGGACGATGATCGCCGCCGCGAGGGCGCTCCGGTCGTGGAGCCACTGTTTGATGAGCGCGTACAACGGTTGGAAAAGGATCGCGATGCTCACACCGAGCACGAGTGCGTCGAGCTCCGGCAGGAACACGAGCCCCACGAGCAGTGCCACGAGCACAAGCATCCCTATTGAGAAATATGTTTCCGAACGCGGCGAGGTCATTGTTCTATTGTATCATTTCTTCTCCGTGGAGAAATAAAAAATCGCGCATCCGTCGAAACGAACGCGCGATGGTCACTCAGCTTCAATGGGCTCAAGTATGACCTCGAGAGGGATTGGATCGTCCGAGACGGATTCCGTCGTCGCACCGTCTATCGATCCGATCACATAGACCACACCGGGTCTCTGCGTGAACGATTGACCCGCCCCATACCGTTCGGTCGTGGGCCGCTCGCCCGGAGGATAACTCTCCACGTAGACCTCTCCCGTGGTGGCGTGCGTTTCAATAAGCGAACCGACGCGGTGTTTCCATAAGCGGGACAACTTCGGCCACTCGTCCCTCACCGAGTACTTCCCGTCATCTCGGGGCACCGATGTTCTTATGTTGGTCAGGTGCGGCACTTTTTGCCTCATGCTGCCTCCTATAAGGCAGAGTATTCCCGCGCCATTAAGAATGCAAGCTCTCTTTTTTATTTCTTATGTATCACGAACCAAAACAAAAACACCCCCTCATTTTTGACGGTCACGTTCCTACGTGGCATTTCCGTCAAAAATGAGAGGGTGTTTTTGTTTTGGCGTTATGCGCGGCTGACGTTCGTCGCGGCCGGGCCTTTCTCGCCTTCGGTGACCTCGAAAGTGACGACATCGCCAACCTTGAGATCATCAAATGCGACACCATTCAACTCCTTGGAGTGGAAGAAAAGGTCTTTCGCTTCGCCATCGCGCGCGATAAAACCGAATCCACGATCCGTAAGGGTCTTGATTGTTCCTTGCATGATTGTAATTAATATTGTTGCTTTTCGAGAAGTTCGACGACGTTTCTTTGTTGCCAGATAATAATACTCCACATCGGAAAATTTGTCAAGTTGCCGAGAATTACTGTTTTAGCCACTCGCACTTGGGGATACCTGACTGCCTGATGATGCTGTTGAGCGTCCGGGGGTCGATCGATCTGCTTCCGTGAAATGGGATACAAACCTGCCGCAATGCTCCGGCATAGTTTCCGACATAATACATATGACTGCCACGCGTATGATTATGGATAAACCGGCGCTCTTTAAGGAATCTGATTACTTCCTCAGCCGTCCAGTTATGTATTCCACGCGGCATGACATTACGCCAAGGCAAAAGACTGTTGCCCGAACGTAAAGACTGATTTTCGAGGCAATGCCTTTTTTGCCTCTAGCGACCTCCACATCTCTTCGTATTCTGGATCGCTCTTTTGATTGAGAATATCTGGTCGTGCCTTCATCTTGCGCGCCGACTCCACATACCCATCCACCGCCTCAAAAAGAAGCAACATTGCCTCTTGTGGGCTGGTGCCGCATTCCACGATATTGAATTCCAAGCCGGCGGCGTACCAAACGTCACCTTCTTTAAACACGATATAACGGACGGATCCTTTTTGAAGAGTATTCTTATATTTCATGACATCTTATATACCAAGCATAGGGTATTTTATACAAGATTGGCAAGTACGCTTTAATAACAATTTAATGCAATAAAAATAGCCCCGTTGTCGGGACTATTTTTATCTTCACGCTATCGTACGCCTAGTGAATGATGTTCGCCAGGTGCAGTAGCCAGAGAAATATGCCGATCGGGACGATGAACAGCGTCCACCCGATTCCCAAGCCGACGGGCGACCCCCAGCTGAACCACGAGCCCCACGCCCGCCAGTTGTTCATCGGGAACATTTCGTTTCGGTGATCGGCATGCATCTTTGCCATGCCGCTTTTTTCGTTTTCTTCTATTATGATATTTTTTATTGATTGCGCACTCGACCTTTGGATATCCCAAAGGTGTGGATGGATGCGGCCGCTTTGACCAGGATTAGCGATCACGGTTTGCAAGGCACCACTTATTCCACTGGTTGTAGTATAACAGAAAAAATGATCGGTGGTGCGGCATCCGTACTGGACGATTTTCATAGGATTTTTTGATTGGGCTATATCGGGGGGTGAGCAACCAAGTATTGGTGCAGATATTCATGCACTGGAACTGGAAATTCCCGATACTAATGTTGCGATACTAGCGTTTGTCTGAGTCCAACTCTGCCTTAATGTTCGACACGTTCTCCAACAACTTGGAGTAATTGCCGAGTGGTGCAATATTGATGACATAGATACTGTAATTTAGGGCCTTCTCCGCTTTTGGGATTCTTCAGTAAGGTCAATATCGAGTCCGCTTTGATTCATCTTAACCCACCTCTCTAAGATTTCTAACTTTATCGATGCAGAATAATCGTATTTGCCGCTATCCCATAGAGTGGACAATCGTCAAGAATTTTATGCTTCTGATATCAAAATAGGGAACACTCTGTCCATTGGTGTACCATCATTTCTCCTGCCTATTGCTTATCGACTCTTTGTGCTTAGTTGATCGTGTAAAGACTTGAGTCAGTTCTGCGTTTATACGGCAATGAATAAATATGAAATTTAATGATCTCCAGCAGGGAACTTTCCGCAGTTTTCTATTTTCGGAACTATCTCATCTCTCGCGCCGGGGGCAACTTCGGACTGTGGGGTCATTTGTATATCAGATTCAGAAAATGAACATCGGCCTGCTCTAAGGGTAATAGCTTGAGTAATCATTTTGCGATCTGAGCAGATGATGATGCCGCGATTTCATCCGCTTGGCTGGTTTAAACTAAGCGATGAATGATTTTCTTATCTCGACCTCGCGTTGAGTGACGCTGATATTGCTTTTGGCAAGTCGATCATCTTTCTTATGAAATAGATATGGATTCCCGATTTTGCACGGAAAGCATTGCTACGATGCTTGAAAGGTGTTTCGGAAGCGCGAAGGCGCTGAGAGCCTTTGGCGGTCGTTTTCAGCAGACCGAAATACGCCGTCCTTTGAAAAGCCCAGCGCCCTTGCAAAAGCAGGAATCTCCACTATACTTATCCGCATGCCACAAACCGAAGAACCGAAGGGCTCCGCAGTAGCAGCGGCCATCAAAACCGAGATCTCCACCACCGACTGGCCGAAGGAAGGCAGCGTCGTGGAAGTCACGCTCCTCAAGACGGCTCCCCCGCAAGGCGTATTTTGATATGGGCCGCTTTGGCACCGGCATCGTGTTCGGCGCCGAGATCGCGAACGCGCGGGAAGCGTTGCGCGTCCTCAAGCCCGGCGATTCGCTCCAGGCAAAGATCGTCGCGCTCGACGGCGAGGAAGGGTTCATCGAGCTCTCGCTCTCCGAGGCCGGCAAGCAGAAGCTCTGGCAGCTCGCGAAGGAACTCGCCGAGTCCGGCGAAGTGATCAAGGCAAAGATCGTCGCCGCGAACGCGGGCGGACTCATGACCACCGTCGCGGACGATCTCAAGGCATTCCTCCCCGTCTCACAGCTCTCGCTTGAACATTACCCGAAGGTTCCGGATGGTGATCGCATCAAGATCGCGGAAGAGCTCAAGAAATTCGTCGGGCAGGAACTGAACGTCAAGATCATCGACGTAAACTCGCGTACGAACAAAGTGATCGTCTCCGAGCGTGAAGTGCTCTCGGCGAACGTCAAAGAATTGCTCGATGCGTACGCGATCGGCCAGATCGTGGATTGCATGGTGTCCGGCACCGCCGACTTCGGCGTGTTCGTGCGCTTCACGGACAACCCGCAGATCGAAGGCATGATCCACATCTCCGAGCTCGATTACAAATTGATCGACAATCCGAAGGAGCTCGTTAAGGTGAACGATCCGCTGAAGGCAAAGATCATCGATATAAAAGAGGGCCGCGTCTTCCTTTCACTCAAGGCGCTCAAAGAGGATCCGTGGGTCAAAGCCGGCGGGATGTTCAAACCGGGTGAGACCGTGCAGGGCAAAGTGTATAAGTTCAATCCGTTCGGCGCGGTGGTCGCGCTCGACGGCGACCTCCAGGGCATGGTGCACATCTCCGAATTCGGCGGTCAGGATGAGATGAAGAAAGCGCTTGTGGTTGGCGAATCGTATCCGTTCGTGGTGGATCAGGTGAAGCAGGAGGAGAAAAGAATCACATTGAAGACGAAGAAATAAAAACACCCTTTCGCCTCAAGGCAGATGACCATTCGGCGAAAGGGTGTTTTTATTTTCTTTACTTTAGAGGGCAAATCCGATATTCTGAGACCTGAAATCAATACATGCCGCAGTAGCTTAATGGTAAAGCACGCGCCTGAAGAGCGTATGAAGGCAGTCCGATTCTGCCCTGCGGCACATATCTATTTTATCGGATTCTCTCCGCGTATGATGCGGATGAGGAATAGTATGACCGCAGCGACGAGAAGGACGTAGATGAACCCCCCGATCGTGTAATTGGTGACAAGGCCGAGGATCCACAATACGAGCAGAATGACAGCGATGGTAACAAGCATAGTGTTTTTTCGGTTCAATAAATTGCCGACCTTTGATCGTTTTATTTCTTCTGCCTATCTAGTACGCACCTGTTCAAAAAAATGTTACGTTGTGCCCTCGGTAGGAATCGAACCTACATCAAGACCTTAGAAGAGTCCTGCTTTATCCATTAAGCTACAAGGGCATTCATCTCGCACGGCACTATTCGTCGCATTGATTCTAAACTAAAAGTAAGATACTTTAAAGGGACGCGACGGGCCGTCGTATACCGGTAGTACACGTGCTTTGGGTGCACGTTGACAGGGTTCAATTCCCTGCGGCCCGACTACAGATAAAAAGATGCCTTCCGCCTCCAGACAGATGACCGTTCGGCGGAAGACATCTTTTTATTTGCTCGTATGGTTGAAGGGAATTGAACAGCGGAGGGGGTCGGGGAACCGCGAGCGGAGTGAGCGCGTGAACTTCCCTGCAGCCCGACAAATGCTGAAATAAAAACCCCCGAGCACTTCCCGGGGGTAGAATCCAAGCTGGAGGTTACGCAGTGCGCGGCGTGCGCGGCGACGATCGGCTCTTTTGAATCCGCGCTGCACGAGGCCAAGCATCGCACTGATGTCCAGATCGTGGACGGCACGGATGCATCGCGAGAGAAGAACAATGATCTCTTCCAGCGTCCTCACTCCGAAGGTCTTGTGGAGGGCGTCGTGGCGGGGGATCTTCATAAGAAGAAAATTGTGCCGGTTCTCGCCATAGAACGGCTGGCCCTCGCGGGATTCAGGGGTGAGGTGATGAACGTTTCTCCTCTTCTGGTCTTTCTTGCGATCCCTGACCCTTAGCCGCCGCGGGAAAAGAATGCTGTGGTTGACCTTCTTATCGACAAAAAGCCTCTTTTCCCGTTGTTTGAGCCGCTTTATGCGAAGCATGATGCGCAACGCACGATGAGGAGACGCCGATCCAAAAATGTATTTTAAAGATGCTTCGGCGGTTGCTCCACTTGCCTCCATTAAAAGGCGTGACGTTAATTGTTGGCTATCGACCCGGTCTGCCGATATTCCTCCTTTCCTGTTATCGCACTTGTTCGACGAACACCGTTGCCGAAAACGCCTTTGGTAATGAGCAGTTTTCCAACCCATCGTCTTCCTCTCCTCTACCAACAAAGTGCCTTCCTGATTTCATTATAGAATACTTTTCTCTGGAAAAGCTGTGCACAACTCCGGCTTTTCTATGGACAAGCGCGGCGGCTAATTGCAAAAATACCCAACGTTCGCTACCATTCTCCACAGAGCGCGCTTAGCTCAGCGGTAGAGCAACTCGTTTACACCGAGTGGGCCGGGGGTTCAACTCCCTCAGCGCGCACCAAGAAAAGCCCCATCCATCGGACGGGGGTCTGTGCTATACGGGTCATCGTGTTCCCCGCTTTTCACTTACAACATATAACTCTGCCGCATATGTAAGTTGTGATTTCCAGCGATCGTCGCGAGGGCGGGTATCCATGCGCCAGGATAGGATGCCGACGAGACGAACGACTTCCATAAACGCTGCCTCGCACGGTTTGGCCACACAATGCCTTGTGTGATCGAATAAAATGGGTCCGATTTTGGGGTCCCGGAGAGACCGCCCAAGCTGTTCCGGATTCATCTTTTCAATGAGTGAGCACGGCGTCGATACTATCAAGGTATCCATCGCATCCCTCTATAATATTTATATTCTCAATTGAAAACCGCGTCAACCGTTCAGTGTGCAAAAGTTCTCGAACAGTTTTGCGACGAGCACCGGTCCGGTGCCGCCCGGGGTTTTGGTGTAGCGGATGCTCTTCTCGTCCGCGCCCGCAGGGTCGAAGTCGCCGACGGACTTCCCGTCCGCGGTGCGGTTGAAGCCGAAGTCGATGACGACCGCGCCCTCTTTTAAATGCCGCGCATTGAAAAGGCCGGCGTGGCCGGCGCCCGCGATCACGATGTCCGCGTCGCCCAACTTGTCGTGGATGTTTCTGACGCTCGCGTCCAAGCACCACAAGCTCCGCCACACGATTCTGCAGCCAGAACCCCACCGGCTTGCCGATCAAAAATCCCGCGCCAATCACGACCGCTTTCAGTTCGCGCAACGAGCCAGGATGTTCACGGCGCAATATTTCCTCCACCGTGGCGACCGATGGCGGCGCGATCTTCCCCCGCTCCGTGTAGAATGCGCCGAGTGCCGCTTCGCTTAGGCAATCGACATCTTTCTCCTTCGGAATTGCGTTCAGAACATAATAGCGATTGATCGCTTCCGGCAAGGGCAGTTGCACGATGAACGCGCCGCATGTTTTCGGCGCGGCGAGGCGGCCGATCTCCGCGCGCAACGCGTCGGTCGTGATGCCAAGCGGGAGCTGGTGGAGCCGGAACTCGATGCCCAGCTCGCGCGCGACGCGCTCTTTTTGTTTTAAAAAGTTCAGTGACGCAGGATCGTCGCCCACGAGCGCCGCGCCAAAAAATTTGCCCACCCCGGGCTTCGGCAGCGCGCGCAGGCGCTGTATTATATCCTCCGCGATCGTTTTGCCGTCAATGATCATATTCCTTGAGTATAGCAGTATAATTTATTTATTATCGATGCTCGCCCACAGGTATCGCGAACCCAAACTGCGATATGGCTTCCACTTTGCGGTGATCTTCTCCGCCTGCGCAGGCGTGGGCGGTTTTTTCATCTTATATATGCGCTGGAGCGCGTTGCGCAGGCCGAGGTCGCCGTACGAAAACACGTCGTCGCGCTGGAGCGAGAAGATCAGGAACATTTCCGCGGTCCAGCGCCCGATCCCCTTTACCGCCGTCAGGTGCTCGATCACCTCTTCATCGCTCCACTGGTCCATTTTTTTGAAATTGAGGGAGCCATCAAGTGTCTTTCGCGCGAGATCTTTGATGAAGCTCACTTTCATGCGCGACAGACCGCACGTGCGCATCTTCGGCACCGGCATCTTGATGATCTCGCGCGGTGTGGGAAATTTGCGGCCCGGCGTGAGCGCCACGAACCGCGGAAAAATCGTGTCGGCGGCCTTCACGGAAAGCTGTTGGCTCACGATCGCTTCCACGAGCGCCTCGAACGGCCCGCGAGCGACGGTGATCTCGTGCAGTTTGACCCCGTCTATTATTACTTTCAATATCGGATCGCTCTTTTTTAAATGAGCGATCTTTTTGTGATGCGCCGTGGGCATGTGTGCGTGGGTAAAAATCTTATTCTATTCCCGGCACCGGGAATCTCAATGAGAATTTTTTGACCTTCTCCCGGATTGCCGCAAGCGCCGCATCGTCCTCACGCGCGCGAGCGTTTCGTCGATCAGTTCGGCCACCGTCTTCATGTCGCCCTCGCCGCAGCCGCGCGTCGTGAGTGCCGGCGTGCCGAGGCGCACGCCCGACGGATCGAGCGGCTTGCGCGGATCGAACGGGATCATGTTCTTGTTGATGGAGATGCCCACTTTTTCGAGCGCCTTCTCCGCCTCCTTGCCAGTGATGCCTTTACTGCCGAACACGTCGACCAACATTAGGTGATTGTCCGTGCCGCCGGAAATGATGCGGTAGCCCTTCGCGGCGAGCGCCGCCGCAAGCGCCCGCGCGTTCGCGATCACCGCGCGCGAATACTCCGCAAACTCCGGCTTCAGCGCCTCGCCGTATGCCACCGCCTTCGCGGCGTTGATGTGATCGTGCGGGCCGCCCTGCACGCCGGGGAACACGGACTTGTCGATTGCGCTCGCAAACTGCTCGCGGCACATGATCATCGCGCCGCGCGGCCCGCGCAAGGTCTTGTGCGTGGTCGTCGAGACGACGTCGCAGAACGGGACCGGATTCTCAAGCTGCTTCCCCGCCACAAGCCCGGCGATGTGCGCGATGTCGGCAAAAAGGAACGCGCCGCACTTATCCGCGATCGCGCGGAAGCGCGCCCAGTCCATCGAGCGCGAGTACGCGGAAAATCCGGCAAGGATCATTTTTGGCTTCTCGCGCATCGCGATCGCCTCTACCTCGTCCATATCGATGCGCTCCGTTTCTCGATCCACAAAGTACGGAATGATCGTATATAGCTTTCCGGAAAAATTCAGCGGATGACCGTGCGAAAGATGCCCGCCCTGATCGAGCGAAAATCCTAATACCTTGTCGCCCGGCTGTAAGAGCGCCATGTAGACGGCAAGATTCGCCGGCGAGCCGGAGAGCGGCTGCACGTTCACGTGCTCCGCGCCGAACAACGCCTTCGCGCGATCGATCGCCAGACGTCTCCGCCTGGTCGATGATCTCGTTGCCGCCGTAGTACCGCTTGCCGGGATACCCTTCGCTGTATTTGTTGGTAAAGATAGACCCCATTGCGGTAAGCACCGCCGTCGAAACATAGTTCTCGCTCGCGATCAGCTCGATGCCTTCCTTTTGCCGCTGCTCCTCCCGCTTAATGATCTCGTACACCTGCGGGTCTTCTTTTTGTATTGCGGAATAATCCATTGGAATAGATAAAATTAACCGATTGATATGACCGACGAATGCGCGGAGAGTGTTACACCATGCCCTAATGATACTCCCAAAATGTTGAAAAATCAGCCAAAGCCGTGTACATTAAGGATGCGGATCGAGCCGCTCTACAGGATTCTGATGGTGCCTATAGCTTAATGGTAAAGCTCTTCTCTGTGGCAGAAGCAATACGGGTCCGATTCCCGTTAGGCACCCCAAGCGAGAATAATTTGTGCGAAAGCCGCAGTTCCCCCTGCAATATCAAGGGTTTCATCCAGTTCCAACGTTTATATTCCGCCTCCCAGCTCCGGATAGGCTTTTTTGATGGGAACGAACCATTCGTTGGCTTTAATGCTCACTTTTTTGTCTTTCACGGAAAAATTCCAACCAAGCGCGGCGAATATCTCTCTTTTCTCCGCTAGACTTCCCGTCAAGAACGCCTTGCGGAATAAGTGGCAAAGTGGAACGTTCTCTCTGTCAGCTCAATCCATTTTTCTGCTCTGCTCTCAGTTTCCCTCAAATCGTTTTTAAGCTGCGCTATTTTTGATTTCAATACATCGCGCTCTTTTATGAACGCTTCGTCGTCAATTAATTCCCTGTAGCGCATGCGAGTGAGATTATCCAACTCTGTCTGGGTTTCGATGAGGGTTTGGTGCTGTTTTTCGTATATCTTCGTGCGGTCCGCAATCTCTTTATCGTTGTCCCTTCTTCAATATTTCCAACGCCCATTCTTGGAATTGGGGAAGGATGGTATAGCGCTCTAATTCGATTTCAATCTGGCTTTCAAGCTCCTCAATCGTCATCGGAAGCTGGGCGCAATGGGCATACTTCTTCCTCTTTGTGCAATTATAGTAGACGTACGTCTTCAATTCTCCGGTTTTTTTAATGATTTTCGTTTTCTCACTGGCCGTAACCATGGAGCCGCACTCTCCGCATTCGATAAGCCCAGTGAAGGCAAAATCATGAGTCTTTGCCCGAGGCTTTCCTTTGTGTCCAAGCAATACTTGCACGCGGTCGTATTCCTCTAGGGTAACCATTGCTTTATGATTGCCTTGATAAACCACTCCTTTCCACTGAAACATGCCTGTGTAGAAAATGTTACCGAACATTTATAAATGACACTATTAGAAAGCTCCACTCCACCGCCGCGTTTTCTTTTTGGAGTACGAAAGCCCCAATCCGTGTTTACAATCTCTCTTATTTGAGGAGGGGTGTAGTTCCCAGTGAGCATCATATCCCACATCCTGCGCACTAATAAAAAACACTCGGTGTTTTCATAGATGGTTTGCTCAAGCTTGTCGTTGACGTATCCGAGCGGCGCGAAACCCGGAAACCATCCGCGCTCAGCTTTGCCTTCCATACCTCTCATGCTGTTTTTTCTGAGGTCAATGATAAATTGGTTGGCTTGCCCTGTCTCTATATTAAAGAGGAGAACATTATCGCCCGGAAGATATTGGCGGTCCATAGTTTGGATACATTTCAATGCGCCTTGCTGAAGCATCCACCCAAGAGTGCCGCTATCAACGGGATTGCGAGTCAGGCGGTTATTTGCCAACATAAAATACCATTCGCTTCACCTTTTTCAATCCGCTCGAGCATGCTCGTAAAGACGGACGGCAATATGGCTTCTTTGCCGACTTCGATTCTGTAAGAATTTCCTTGATGTTAAGATTGAGTGTTTTGGCTAACTCCTTGAGACGGCTGATTTGGTCGTCAATGGATTGCACCTGCCTATCTTCCGATTCGGAAGATTTTCTGGCATAGAGGAAAAAAGAATATTTCTCTTGTGGTTCTGTTTTCATGATTTTTTTAGATTTTAATTTTATTTTTTACGTCCTTTTTTGTTTTCGTATTTCTTAAGAAACCCACTTAACGATTCCTCCGGTATTCTCCAGAGAGCGGTCCTACCTTTGCCAAGCTTGTATCCTTTAAGGTCGCCTGCATTTAACCACCTCTCAACCGTTCTCTGATTTACCCGAAGAAAAGTTGCGACTTCCTTTTTTGTAAGAATCTTCATATTCTTATTATACCAAATACGACCTAGTTGTCTATACCCACTTATCCACGCCCGATACGAGTACCTACGCGCACACACGGGTGGATTTTCTTTATTTATTCCCTCCGGGGAACGAATCGTCCTCTTTCCCATCTTCATCCGGAGTGGGAATGCCACGTATCCTCCTGCACTCATCCCCTAAAACCATCTAAATTCGTCAGCGATGACAAGAGCTTTTTCCGGCATTCCAACAGTCATATCAGCAGATGTCGCAGTTGATAAACGCCCACTTCCAAAATATGCATCGTCTCCATCTCTTTAAGCGCCGTTGGTTTTGACCAGTGTAACGCTTCCTCCACTTGACTTGTCGTCACCGAGCCGCCGAGTTCCAATAACTTTCCAAAAAGCTTGCGCGAACCGTTGAGGTGCTACCTATAGCCAGTTCGACCACCAGGCGCAAATCGTCCTCCATAATCTGCGTGCGCCCGCAAGCCAATGCGTGGCCACGGCATAAGTTATAGAACAGCTGGTTGATGCGGTCAGGCTTCTCTATATTGGGAACGGTGTGGTCATAGGTTTCTTCACCTTCGAAGCGGACCCTTTTTCTTTCCAAACATTTATCACGCCACGGAAGTTCGCCAACAACCTAGCGCATCTCACAATTACTTGTTTATGTTCACGAGCGTCCTTGAGTTTGTCCCAATCGACCCCATTTGGATATCTAGACCACAACGTCTGAAGGAATTGCTTTGTTGCATGTTGGCAGATTCTCTCTTTTCTTTATGAGCAAGAGTAGTGGAGCTGATTCACAGCTCGTCCATCACTCTTATCTATCGCATGCATGCTGAGGAAGAAAATACGTGAACCAAGATTTCCCATTATCTTCCATACCCGTGGCGGAATCGGCGTTGAGCCAGCCAGAATCATGAAGAGATATTCACCTACATATTGTCTTTGCCCATGGACGCCCGTGTCCGTTGCGAAACCTTCACCGTCCAATACGCGCGTTAACGTGCCGAGGCATTCATTCAAATCATCGTCCTGTTTGGAAAATAACGTGGCAAGGTCCCTAATGAGGAACATTTTATATTTCAACCTCGGTAGGAGGTCTATCTCGCCGAGCTTCTCTTTTTCCACGTTCGAGGCGTTGGAAACGAACGAGGCGGGCGTGAATTTGTCACTTGCATAGGTCAGTCCTTCAATCTCTGAAAAGAAATTTATGGCAATCGTTTTTCCCGCAGAAGGAACATCTACTAACACCAACGCAAACGGGTTGGTAACATCCTTTATCAGAATCTGCGCCATGATAGAAGCTCCGAATTCCGCCGCGAGAAACAACCCTGGAAAATTTTCGATGATAATGTTTTTCCATCCCTGAAAATCCATTTCCGTATCGGGCTTGTCATATTTCTTTATGCGTTCATCTCTCTCTACGTCGGAATAAAGCTTTGCGTGTTTATCAAACAACCCCTCGACAGTGCCATTCAAATCAATGAAGTAATTCGTTATATCTCCGTGGTCGCCAACCTCTTCCGGTAGCGTGATGAGGTACGTTTCGTTCCCGGCATTCTGCACTATTCCGGCCGCCTTCCTAGCGCCCTTCCTTCCCGCATCATCGTTATCGAAGCAGATATAAACCTTCCTATCTCCTCCGATTTTTTTACCCCACTCTTCTTTGAACGTGCCCGCACCATGCGTTGATGTAATTGCACACACGTTGTGCGAGACCAAGGCAAGCCTATCAAGTTCTCCCTCACAAATCACAAGCTTCTTATTTTTGTCCTGAAGCGTTTCCCAGTCGTAGAGCTGGGCGCTTCCGTTGGGATAGGTTATCTTTTCCTTGCCGCTTTCAGGGTCTTCTCTTAATTTGAAGAAAATATAATTACCTGTTTCGTCTTTTATCGGTATCGTAATCCATGATTTCCGATAAAATTCTCCCCACCCAAGTTCATATTTATCAATTACCTCGTCCGAGATTCCCCGTTTGTTGAGATATTCGCGGATACGCGGCGGCAACGCTGCATGACACGCCTTCACGAGGCCGATAGTAAAGCGCGGGCTGCTGCTTTTGCTTAATTGTTTTTTTGAATTTGAGATGGCAGCGCTTTTGATATCATCACCAAAATGTTTTGCGAGTGTAACCAAATTTCCGCTTGCGCCACATTTTTTGCAATCATAACGACCATCCTCGGCGTTAAAATAGAGATGTGCTTCCCCGGCTCTGCTATTCCCGTCACAATCAGCGAAGATGCACTTGGCTATAAGCTCTCCGCCCTTCTCCTTAAACTGAATCCCTTTCTCCCCTGAGGTAATCCTTGATGTTCATGTTTTTCATAATTAATTTGACTATTTTTATATTCGATATCGCGCCGTAGGCCCACCTGACGACATCATGGTTCCCTAATGCGCTCTTTCAACAATTCGAGCGTCTTCCCCCTTCTTTCTTGAATCGGGCGAACTCGTCCTCGGTCATATGCTTATAAGAGAGGCGCACAGAGACGCAAAAGCTTAATGCCTTTCTCGTAGGCATCTTCCCTGCTAATCGCTTTTCCAATATCCTTCTGGAAAAGTGCTTGAAATTTTGTGATGTCGTCTTCAGTAAGAACCATGATATTTTTTTCACCCTTTTTCTATAAAGGGTGAAAAAATACCGCAACAAAAAAAGCTCGGCTATATTACCGAGTGTTTATGAGCTTCCTTAGTAAGCTGGTGATTTGGGTGAAATCACCGGGCAGGAAAAGTCTCTTCTTAAGATAGAATTTCAGGGGGGGCTCCTTCCGCCGTTTTGTTGTTATTCAGAATCCTTATTCATTTCCTCCCAAAACTCTTGGATACCTAAATCGTCTTTGTTTGTTGACGGCTCAATTTCCGGCGAGGTGAGCTTGAATTTTGCTTTGTAGGTTTTTGATTCCCTTGAATCGTAAAATGGGTCAGTATCATTTTTGAAAATATTTCTTAAGAGGTCAGCAAATCGTTGCTTAGCTTGTTTTATTTTATCGGGGATTGGCGTGGGTAGTGTTTGCGTCTCGCCTCCGCGTTGCGCCATATCGAATAGGAAAAACCATGCCTTGTCTGGTGTATTCTTCTTCGCATTAGAAAACCCTAGCCCTTCATAATCCACGGAAACCTTTTTATTTCCACCAGTAAGCAGGACATTACGTTCATCTATAAAACGCCAGGAAACAGCCGCCCAGTCCGTACGGCTAAAGTGTGGCAAGTTGATGCGCTTCTTGCCTTTTACAACAACACTTTCATTAGTATCACTTGTCCGAATTTCCGGCATACCGATGATTTCGACTTTCAAAGCCCCAGTCCTAACTCCCCCTACGCTTGCGCCTCCATCAATAAGAACTTTTTTGCGCATCCTCGAGAATTTTTTTGAATTCCTCTCTTGTCAACAGAAAAACCATATTCTATAAAAGCAACTTGGGAATTACCATCGGGATAATCAAAAATTTCTGGGTCATTCGGTTCCTGAAAAAATTCATCGAATACTCCTTTATTTATTAGCTGTTTTAAAATTAGCTGTTCAGTTCGAGGTGAAAGGTAAGCCATTCTTAATCGTAGAATTTGGAGCTTCAATACGATATTGAATAAAATGCTTTCCTTCCAAAAGAAGTTGCTTTTGAACCTTATTCAGGACGTATAAAAAATCTCGTTTGTATTGTTCCTCGCCTGTCATTGATTTTTAACTTGACTTAATACTACAATGAAAGCACAACTTCATACAGATAGAAGCCTAAACCATCTGGTTAAATTTCAGATGGCATGGCATCGAGTCCCTCAAGAGTAAAAAGCTCCTAATCAGAGCCGCTCTTGAGGGCCATACAGGGAAACCTGTGTGTCTGGTTGGGAGCTTTTTGCTATAGCTCTCGGCCAGACCAAAGGCCGATTTTTATTTAACGAAGGAAAAGCATGAAACAAGGAAATTCATTCAAAATTATCATCGGGGCACTTATCGTCCTTGGTGTTATTTTTTTGATGGTGAGCATCGGGCAAAACAACCAGGGCGGAACATCCGCGACGGACTCATCTGACCTAAACGCAAACGTGAGCACGAACGCGGAAGGCGTCACCGTCGTAAACAATGAATCTTCAAGTTGGTTGGGATGCGAGGTCGGAGTAAATGGCGGCTGTGGATGGGATTTTCAAGACCCTCCCTACCAGACGCACGAGCAGTACACAATTACCGGAGGAGAGAGCCTCACTGTTCCGTATGGGTCGATGTCAGACACAGATGGAGAAATATTTGACCCCACCACCCACGTTGTGAACTCTGTAGTCGTTATGTGTTCCATGGGAACAAACGATGAGATAGAGCGGAGCTTCTGTGGTGCCCATTAATGACGGTTAAAAGCCGAATCAAAATTAAAAGATATATGAAAAAAATTATCACTGTATGTGCCATCATTATAGGAGCGGTTGGATTCATTGCCCTAATGGGAGTCGTCGCCAACTCAGGCAGTTCAGATTCGCCATCGCCAGTACAGCCCTCAATAAATACGCAACAGCAAAATATTGATGATAATGCGACGACGACTGACACCGCCGATGTGAATACACCAGAGGCTCCCGCTAACGCACCTTCTGTTCCGCAACCGTCGGCATCCGATAATACCCCTGCACCGGAGACCCCAACGCTACTTTCTTTTGCCGCCCTTTATGAGAATTCTGGTTCCTACCTTCATGAAAACATCTATACGGAAGGAATTGTGTCCATTCTTTTCCCTGAGGAGGCAAACAATCCTGTTTCTCAGGTCGGTGACAATACCGCCATCCTTGTTGATGGACCTTATACGGTTACAGTGGAACAAATATCGCCCAGCGATTATGCCAAACTCCAGCTCGGCAAACGATTACCGTGAAAGGGACCGTGCTCGATGCCTTTTCCGCTTCTGCAACCAATTCTGCCCGAATAGTTATTAACGCCCAAAACGTTTCCGTAGTGCAACAGCCCCAGAATTCCATAACTTATATTGATCGGACAGATACAACAGCAGTTGCAAAGTGCCAATATATCTGCCGCCGTTACTAATGTTTCCTATACACAACCTCATTCAACCAGTGTGCGGAAATTTATAACGCCGCCGTCAGCTCGACGTGTGCCATGCTCTTACGTAATGCAAATGCAGGGCAAGGATGCTAAATCCCCCACCCCATATCTGACCTGATTGATTCAGAAACCAATGCACTTGTTACGGCATGTATAAACGCATTCCCATCGCAGTAAAATAATCTAAAAGCGTATAATAAATCTAACCCATGGCAGCCTATTCACCCTCCTCTTTGTGGCTTCCCTCGCAGGCCTACATCGTAGGATTGATAAAGCCGTCTTCAGTAAAGCTGAAATCACGACGCGAAGTGTCGTTTTTGTTCGGAGGCGCAATCGTTGTCTTCCTTATCCTTGTCGGCGTTGTTAGCCCTTCTCCGTCTTCCACAAATAATGCATCTGCGGGAAATCGACGCCCCAGGTTGCCGACAATAGTGTTTCATCATCTCCTGCGACTCCGGCAACCTCTACTACCCCGACAAGCAACGCAACCAATCAGTCTCCGGCCACGACGCCAGTATCAACCCAGGGGAACTCGAATCAAAAAACTTCAGAGGCAACTGCTCCTGTTCAGTCTCAGCCAACTTCCGTAGCTCCAACCCCTCCTCCGCCTCCAACACTCACCGTATCCTGTTCTCCTTCCAAAACCTCTCTCACCACAGGACAGACTGCGGTTTGGACAGCCAGCCCCTCAGGAGGCGTTGGCAACTTCTCTTATTCATGGTCCGGAACCGATGGACTCTCTGGGTCAGGTCAATCGACATCCATGGCATATTCGACCCCAGGAACAAAGAGCGCAAGTGTGAACGTGACATCGGGAAATCAGTCCGCAAGTCAAAACTGCAACAACACGATTACCGTTTCAAATCCTGCTCCTCAGCCAATGAGTCTTTCCGGCTCCGGCCAACAGGCAACCCAACAGTTCGAATTGCAAGCAGGCCTTTCTGTATTTACCTACTCGTATTCGGGCAGTGGCAACTTCATTGCTTATCTTATGGATAATAATGGCAACGAGATTACGTCGGTGGCAAGCGATAGGAAGTTCGAACGGGTCAATAGCGGTAAACATTCCAACGGCTGGTTCATATCTCATAAACGTACAGGCCAGCGCAGGGGTCGTGGAACTATACCATTACACAACCCCGACCAACGTCTGCACCATCAACCACTTCTTTTAATGGCAACAACCAGCAAGCAACATCGCTCTTTTACCTTTCGAGCGGACTGCATGTCTTCCAGACAAGCTACAGTGGGACTGGCAACTTTATTGTCTATCTTCTCGACCAAAACGGAAACGAGGTTGATTCAGTGGCAAACGCAATTGGTTCCTTCTAATGGGTCGCAGGCCGAAGGAATTGATACTTCGGGCATCTACTTACTGAGCGTTGAATCAAGTGGGTCGTGGACGATTTCTATCCAATAGGGGGCAGGGGCAATTTTGGGATGAGTAGGGTGTTGGCAAAAAATTTATATGGTCAAATGACGGTTTTTCCAATTAAAATGGGCATTCTTTAGGTATCGAACTTTTCCCAAAATGGGAATCCGTGCCACTTTGAGGATTACTCTGGTCCTGGGGCGATTTCTGGTCGCCTAGGGGCGTTTTAGGCAGGAATGACGGCCCTAAACCGTTGTTTTCCTCTTTTTCGTGGTAAAATATGGGTATGGTAGAGACTATAGAACGACAAATCACAAAAGAAGAGTTTCGGCGGCTTTACGTTAGATATGGACAATCAAAGCCGGACACCGGATGGACTCAGGACTACTACGACCACTTTTATAAGAACGAGACGGGTGCGAAATATTTCTTTACCGAACCCAGCTCCCCCGACCAAAATATGATGTGGATATCCGATGGCTCGGATGTAAAGCGGATATTTTTATTGAGCGAGAAGGCAACGGAGTCATTCTTCGACTTCCCCGGAAAAGATTAATATGGATATAGACGAGCTTGCCCGAGAAGCCATTGCTACTCCGGAAGCCCTTGGCAATAAGGTACTCTATAACTTATGCACAGAACATCCTCTTCATAATGAGGCGGACATTGTTGGTGCAAAGATATGGCTCATCGGGAGAGCATATGCGGCCGCTATCGAAAGGCGAAAAAAATATAGGGGAGAGCCGAACGACGATTTTTATAAAAATAGGGTCATCCCTACAATTTTAGGCTCGAAAATAGATGAGCGTTTGGATTCCTTAAATAAATATACCTCAGTTACCGAAGAAAACATTCCTAAAATCCTTGAGGTTCACAAATATCTCCTCGATATCTTTCGGGAAATATCGGGCCTCGAAAAGCGTTCACTCTCATCAAAATATCTTACACTTCCATTTTCCTCGTCTGTTCTTCATATACGACTCACAAGCAAGCAGTGCTTTGAGGAGGATTTCCAATAGACCAACAACGATAGGAGTCCCTGAGGTCGATCACCGTCTAGCAGATTTCTTTGTTTGTTTATTTAGCCTAAAAAACAACCTTGAAGAAAATATGGGCAGCAACATATCGCCCCGACAACTCGATAATCTATCTCATTGCAATAGAAAACGCTGAATTAAGAAAGAGATAAGAGAAAGATTAAACCGTCTCACCTTCAGTGATATCCGTAACCTTTGGGTAGCGCAATTTTTAACGAATAAAAAAATGATATAGCCCCTTAAGATGTTTCACAATTACTGCATGGACTCTGAATTCGACTTGACCCTATTAAAGGCAAGAATGCGGAAATGGTTACTTGAACAGAATGTCCGCAGTGGGTAAGTTCACAATACTCCACGCGGGTTACGAGTATACACTGCCGGAATTAGCACAGTATCAGCATCTCGCGGAAGTTAAAGCAGTCATTGAGAACATCCGCAACGCTCCTGATTTTGTCCTTATCTCGCAGGATAAGAAAGAGGTCTACCTCGTTGAGGTGAAATACCGCAGTCACCGCAGAGCCGAGGAACTTAAAGAAATCGCGGAGAAGACGTTGGAGATATGGAATCCGTCATGGCTTTTTGTCGCATCCCCTGATGGCTTCTTCTTGAGCGTGCAACACTGTCGCAAGAAATGGCGGTCAGATTGGTCCGCTTTATGATGGCGGCAAATGGGTTGAGCCGGGCGTGCAAACTGAATACTTGAAGCTGTTGAATCAGTTTGAGAGGTAAAACTTTTATTTTTTCTCAAGCTCTTCGATAGGAATGCCCGTCGCTGGTCGGCTATAAGTTTAAGTGTTTCTTTTTCTTTAACTTTCCCCCCAATGGCGTTTCAGTTTGGTGTCTACCGTGCCGAGGTCAAGATATAGCAGCTTGTAGGCGGCATAGCGCTTCTTCCAAACCTGATGGTGTGAGTATATTTCAGACTTTAAATCTCCAGCGAGCGTGAGCAATTGTCCGGCCATCATATTTATCTTGTTACCATATTCATTCCCCGCTAGATATTTATATACCTCATTTACAGCTTTTTCTTTGGCCGCATTGGAAAGTTGCAGGACCGCAATCTTTACTAGGCTTTGGCGCAATGTGTGTGTAACTGCCTCGATGCTCAAAGGGCTTATTACAAAAACGGTGTTTGAAACAAAATAAAATTGTTGCTTATTAGGGAAGGCATTCGTAACAAGAACTGCAAAATCGGCATTTCTAAACTCGCGGGCGTCTGACACTTGTTCCACATGCGCTTGGCTAAACACCTTCACCCTCTTACATTAATTGACGCAATCTTCCCGGCAGCCTTCCCCTGCTCCATGACGGTTTGGATTATATCGCCGCCCTTGCCCGGGTGTTCAAATTGGTCATGTGGAAACAACTCTTGGAGTCTTGTTAAGAGTTTACCCTCTTCAAGCAGCCCTTCAATCTGCGGGGTGATGCCCTTCTCAAGCTGCTCCTGCAATCGCTTTATCTCTTCCTGTTTCTTCTGGTCATTTTCTAGCGCCAACTTCAAACTGCGTTCGAGTTGTTTGCGTTTGGTTTCGGAGCGGCTGACTTCCAGCATTCTCTTTTGTAGACTCTGGCTCTGTTTCGCTACGCCCCTGGCAACGGCTTTGGCGGTTTGAGCTTCAAATTTCTTTCCCAAATCTGCCTTCATGGATGCGCGGTGTTGCCGAAGTTCTGCGGCAAATTTACGCTTCTGTTCCGCCACCGCAACCTTGGTAGCTCGTCGGGCTTCAGCTTTCTCTTTTTTAAGTATCGCGGCCTGCTTCTTAAGCTCAGCCTGTTCTTTTTCAAGATGCTTTATTTGGGCATGTTTATCGTCCCAAATGCCAAGAGCTTTGTCATATTCCTCTTGAGTTAATGACTTTCCACAAACGGGGCACTTCTTTGTCTGTTTCTCCATTATAACCTCATCGTAAGTCCGAGTAGATTAAACTGTCAATTTTTAGGGTAATACAAAAAATCACCTATCCATGAGATGAACCTCATTGATAATTTCTTGTGCCCTTACAGTAGGGAAATTTAGAGCATCCATCGAATTTACTCGCCTGCCGTTTTCTGAGAATCATCCGTGAGCCGCAATTGGGGCATTTCACATCTTTAATTCACTCACTAGAGAGGTTTTAAGATTCACAACATTTTGAGTAAAAACCTTACTTACAAAATTTACAGAATCTTCCATACCCCGTGATAGAGGGGTCCTTAAAATCGCTTAATTCTCTGACTTCTTTACACTTCGGACATTCTTTCATGTGCCCATTTTGTAGTCCCTCCACTGTATCGTGAATATTATCAATCAAGGAATTGTTGGTCTTCTCGCTTTTGATTAACTTATTTATCCTCGTTTCCAGCGTAGCAATAGGGTTTTTGCCGATATTGAATTTGTTGATTCTAAGGAACCTATAGCCATAGCTCTCAAGGACCTTTTCTCTGTCCAGTACGTCACCTTCGGAATAATAGGATTGGTAATTAAACTCATTAATTTCGTCCGCATCTTTGAAATGCTCTCTAAAGCCGTCATATTCAATAATGATTTTGTGTTCTTTGTGCGATTCGTCCTTGTAGACCAATAAGAAATGGACCTTTATAGTTTGGATGGGTGTAGGTCCGGTCGAGCTGTTTTAAGGTATTTCCCGATTTCAAATTGCAGATGAACTCGATATGGTCCTTATTCTCTTTCCAAAAACTCGTCTGGTAGAACCAGTTCATCACCTCAGGTTCCATCTTGGAATTTCTATCAGTTTTCCGATGCCGCCCGCTCTTTTTTTGTCTCTTCCAGAATATATTGATAATGCCTCAGCGCCTCTCCGATGGAGCCATTAAACTTGTCCAGCGGTTTGCTTATCACAAAATGAATACACTCCTTCGCACGACTTAGGCCCACATTCAATCGCTGAGCTTTAATTTGGCCATCCTCTTCAATATCAACTTGGCTGAGGTTTTTAATGAAAACACCCCAAAGCCTGTCGAGATTTCAGTCGCTACCTTGAATAGAGAATGATATCCCTTTCTTCACCCTGGCAGGTATCGAAGGTCATTATCTTGAGTTGGAACTTATCGCAGAAATAATCGTATTCAGGAAGTTTGCCCTATCATTTCTACCAACAACTTTTGCTGGTTGGTGTGGGGCGTTATAATCCCAACGCTTTGGGTGCTATCCTTCTTCCTTGAGGCCGATTCAATTCTGCAATGATAAATTCAATTTCTTTGATATTTGCTATTGGGTGGTATACCTCAGCGCTCTCATCGGCTTCTACTTGGGAAAATTTAATAACCTCATCGATCCACTTGCCTCGTATCTTCATAACTTGCAGACTCTCCTGATAGAAATATTTATTGGAGTAAGAAATGATTTCCTTGTAACCCCTGAAATGCTTTAAGAGCTGTATGTTGTAGTTGCTGATCGAACTCGAAAAACTCCAAGATAGAGGTCTTGATATTAAATCTCTCTAGTAAGTGTGACTAATTCGGCTTGACCCAAGGAGACATTCTCTTCAAATGAGCTTCGTAGCTGATTCAAGTATTTCCGGTTGGTATCGGAGCGAGCCTGAGATGCTTTGACGTTGCTGAACTGCTTCTTATCGCCAAGGGGTCAAGAACTTTCTTTGCCCTCAAGAGTGCAGGGAAGGCTTGAGCGACACTGACCTGTGATGCCTCGTCAATGATGACAAGGTCAAACATCTCCCAGGATTTTCTAGAGGGAATATATTCGGCATAATCTCTTATACCCGCCAAGATACAAGGAAAGGCCTCCTTTTAATTTTTTGAACTCCTCTTTCGGAAATCGTTGTTTATTTCTGATGATTGTCCTGAGGGTTTCTGCATCATTTTGATTATGCGCGTAGAAATTGAGAAGCGTTCCATCTAATTTATAAGTCACCTTCGCCGTAACTAAGTCTTGGATATTCTTCTCCCTGTCCGCGTAATTCAAATCCGGTATCTTGGAAAAATCGTTTTTCCCAATTTCTGTCGCAAATTGGTATAACGAACTAATTTATCGAAATCCAAGTCGCTCATCTGGGACAATCTATTGGAAAAAAGAGTTCTCAAATCGTTAGCGTCAAGGCCGATTCTCTGAATAGTTTTTGGATATTTGTTGTTTAAGACCTCTAAATAATTGACATCTTCGGCGATCGGGAGAAGTCGCTGAAGCTTGTTAGCCATTTTTCATCCGAAAGTAATGCCTTGAGTACACTGATATAGTTTGCGGCATGAGGTTTGGTGAGTTTGCTAGACTGGTCAATGAGTTGCTTCGTGAAATTGAGTATTAGTATGCGTTCTTTATTTCTGACAGATTCTCATGGGGAGGGAGTGCGCTGTTGTATAGAAAGCTATTTCTGAAAGATGCATCTAATTCTTCCACCTTTTTCTTTTGAAAATGTCCTAAACATTCATACTTTTAAGTCTTCAAAGCCTTTAATAAAATGAGCTAGTCTTTTTCGATATCGTCACCGTCAAAGCGTTCGAAGAGTCCAACTATTTCGGTTTTCTGAGCAAATGTGGATTTCGCTTTCTGCAATATTTCGTCCACGCCAGATAACATTCCCAAAAAGCTCTTTAGCTCAAGAGGCTCTCCAATTAAAGATACTGAATAAGCTAAGGAGCTGGCCAATCTGCTCATTCTGGAATTTCTCCTTAAGCTTCAAAAATGTTTTTCTAAGTTCTTCAAGCTCGATGACGCCATCCTTCGAGGCGATGAGCTCCTCAACATCCACTTCGATTTCTTTTCCTTCATAATATGCCTCTAAGGCATAAAACTCTTGGATTTCTTTTATATCAATATCACGATACGCCAATATCTCAGCTTCCAAATCTTCCCTCAGCGTGTTTGCCGATTTAATTACATTCTCATCCAACGCCTCGTGGTCTTTATTGACCGCTCTGTAGTGTACTTTAATGCCTTCGATTGCACTCTTCGCCAATATCTGCCCATAGGTATTGCCCGTCTTCCCAGGACGGAGGATGGGGTTCTGGAAATTCTTGTCATAGCGCACCTTATTCATCGTCTTCGTGATGTTATCTTCCACGACATCAAGTGCTTCCTTCTTATCTGAGAGAACCAGAACAGAGCGATTTTTAAGAATCGCATCAAAGATTATCGCTGTAATCGTATGGCTTTTCCCGGTTCCCGGCGGCCCTTCTACGATAATATATTTGCAGCCATCTTTTCTGATTGCCGAGAGTATTTGAAGTTGCTCGCTATTTAAGGGGATAGGGCTAGTGAAAACCAATTTCTCTTGCGTTGAGGTTCCGTCCCATTCGGCCTCTATTTCCGGATTGCAGGGTTCGGGATTTTTATGAATGAAATCATCAATCAGTTTATTGAAAATACCGCCGAGGATATTCTTTTCAGAATCCAACATCTGTAGAATCTCTTCGTAGTCATTTACAAAGCCTCATCTGATTTATCGGCAAGATTGATATAACAAATATTAGAAACTCTCACAATTGGGCCTCTGGCTAATTCGAGTTCCGTGGTCGAGAAACTGACTTTTCCATCCAAGCCAAAGAAATTAACGATTTCGTCTAAAATTCTGTTCAACACATCGAGAAGGTCAGCCTCGTGTTGCGCTAGATAGATAATGCGCTCGCTGATTGTCTTTAGGCTACCCTGGTTACCTTTTTCTTTGTTGTATTCTTGAGCAATAAACTCAAGCGCCTTTTTATTGATATAAACCTGGGCGTCAAATTCAATAACGAGAAGCCCCTCTTCCTTTTTGACGTTGAACGGGATGTAGAAGATGGGATATTTTATATTGGCGAATGAAATATCTCCGAAATAGAGATAGAAATCCTGTTTGTCCAAAATGGTTTTATTTCTCTCCATCTCGTAGAGTTCGGCAAACAGGTCGGCAACTTCGAGGTTTTCAAAGAACGTGGAAATGTTTTCCTTAACGTCATCTGTCTTAAAAACCGATTTCAGTTCTTTCAGAATATTCGTTTCATTCTGTGCAATGAGAGAATTAAGAATTTCTGATATTTTGTTTTCTAAAAGCTTAACAAGGATTCCGGTGATTTCCTCTTCGATAAGATAGATGTCATCTTCGTCTCCAAGATTAAGATTTTGAAGTGGTTTTTCGATATTTTCTATGAACGGAATAACTAAATCTTCCTTAATAATGCTCTCGCTGATTTCAAGCGAGGAGGAGAGTGCCTTGTCATATTCTTTACTGTAGAGGGTCGCCGCTTTTTCTATCTCTTCAGCAATCTTTTCTAGGTTGGTATTAATCTGGTCTTTCGTTATCTTTCCAACTTGCAATTTAACCAAATCAAGTAGATTTTTCGGCAGATTGGTTTTGTAGACTCCTTTTTCGACGCCGGAGATAATCTCTTTGTCGAAATTGTGTTCAACGAGTTTGCGAACGAGTTTTTTAAAACTTGGATACTTTTGAAGATTGAGGCCGATGAGAAGATTATCATTATCCCGCAGTTTGATGCTGCGTTTTGGCAGCTTTCTCTTATGGAAATCCGTCTCTAAGAAATCCATAAAATATTTGGCTACGTCACGAATAAAAACGAGGCTTTTCCCAGGCCGCTCTTCCGTTAATGAATCTGCAATTATCTCATTATCAACCCCTGGCATGCTATTAAGTATAACTGGAATATTTTAAAAACGCAGGAAGATAGTCGCCTAAGCCACCGATGCAAAGACTTTGTTATCGCTCTTATTTCCTTTTTTTGATTTTCCCATCAGTAATCTCAGAATGCAGCTTCAGCAATAGCCTACTCAAGCGTTCGATATCCTTTACTATTTCCTGTCGATTTTCTTCGGTGACTTTGTGCAGCTCGCTGATATCAAGGACGAAGCTCACCTTGTTCTCTGGGTAGCGGAATACATCGTTCGAGTCGTCGATGACTTCTCGTGACGCCAGAAAAGAATCCCAGAATTTTAACTTGTAGTATTTATCGCTCAGCTCCAATAGTTCTGCCAAGTAGGGAGAACTTTCAATTTTCAAAACCTTAAAGGCTTCTTTGATTTCCGCATGGAGGTCGGCATTATCATGGGCTAAAAGATATTCTTCGGTGATACGAATATCAAGAGCCTTAAATAATAGCTCTATGGCGTGTTTCAAGCACCATATGGCGGGCACCAACAAAAGCTGGTCTTTATATATGCTCCCCTCAATGAACGCATCCGTGGGCCGATGGTGCGCATCGTTCAACTCCAACACTCCAATACGTGCCAGCTCAAGATAGGCCTGGCAATATTTAATCCAGTTGATAAACCATGTCCTGCTTTTAATCTTTCTCATTTTGATAAAATAGCCGCCACAAGCTGAAAAATAAATCCGACTCCAATTAGAGCAAATCCTATATAAGCCCATTTACGATTCTTCGATAGGCTTTCGGATACATCTTTATTTCCATCCCAGACCGTCATTGACTGTCGGTGAATTTGTTCATCGCTCAGAAATAATCCCCTTGCCAGGGCACATGTTCCGGCTAGGTTAAGCACCAAGCCAACAATAAGGACTACTTTCATTTTACAGCTTCGTTAATTTTTGGAAGTTTCCCATCTTTACCGCTCCGAGTGGTCAACGACATTGTCGATAATCCCTCCAACAGCTTGAAATAAACGCTTTCGTTTTGCTTTTAACTCAGCATATTTTTCATCGGTAATGTTGGTCTCGTCTTTAATACGCTGCAATTTATTTTGAATAAGCATCAACTCTTGTCTGGCGGGTTCTCTTGTTGGATGTTGAGGCGCTTCCTCGGGTGTAAGGTTGGTGATAGCGTGCAATGCCGCAAGGTCGTGGTTTTGCTCAAAGCTTTCAAGCATGCCCTCAAGCTCTTCAACTTCCGGGCCACATTCCCGGCGCTTCTCTTCGGGAATTTCTTGGGCGGCCCATTTCGCCATCTGCTCATCTATTATCGCCTGCTGTTCTTCGCTGAAGCTTTCATCCTTCTTTTCGGGATTCTCGTTCATACCCCTATGATAGCACGGAAGTAGCCTCTAATTAGACGTGTTTAATTAATAAACCAAATCCACCTCTGTGTAAGGCAAAACTATGCGGTGGGATACTTTGACAATGCAGGAATATAAATCGTTGCATCGTTCTTTGTTGCAAATACTGTTCCAACGTCCTGCACCGTGGCACCCAGCGATTTTTATGTAGATTTTATGGGGCTAATTTTGCGTACCCCTAACGGGAAATAGAACCTGTTGCGAGTTGAGCGGGTACTGAAATAATATCTCCATTCATGGAAACCGAATCCGAAAAACAAATTTTAGCGCGGCGGAAGGAAATCGAGGAGAACTTCTGGAAATGCTCAAAGAAACCGGCAGTGATTTCACTTTGAAGGACATCAAGGACATTATTTATAATGAGGAAGGGCAGGATGACCTGACAAAAATCATCGCGATGTTTGATCGTGGCGGAGGCGCGGCGGAAATCGAAAACATCCTTGAGCTTGCAGGCGATGCCTGGAATTATTTTCCGCATAAAATTATCGGCGGGATCTCCCCAGCCGAGGCATTGCTGAAATATCGAACAAAGCATTAATTATTGCTATAATCAAGACACTAAATAAGAACGGCATCCTATACGGGTGCCGTTCTTTTTATTTTCTCCTTAAGTTCCACGATCTGATACCCTTCGAGGATCGCATCGCACATAAAATCTTCGAGCAAGGTAAGATCATCCTTTATCTGTGCTTTGTTGAGATAGGAAATATACCGCGGCCGATCCTGTTGTAGGATGACGAGTGGCGGAAGATTTTTAGCGAGTGCCATCGCGTGCGCAAGCAACCGTCCAATGCGGCCGTTGCCGTCGGCGAACGGATGGATCATTTCGAATCGAGCGTGGATGGCGGCAATGTGCCGGACGATATCCTTCGTTTCTTCACGCACCTCCTCAACGAGCACCTTCATCAGATCGGGAACTTTCGCATAATTCGCCATGGGAACATCCGAACCTGCGATTCGCACGCCGTGGTTGCGATACCCTCCGGCGTACGGTCGGACCGCATTCAAAAGGATGCCGTGCAGCCTCATGATCAACGATTCATTGATTGGCTTCCCTTCTTCGATATAACCGAAAAGATACTCCAAAGCGGCCTGATGGTTCTTTACCTCAAGCTGTTCGATGATGCTCTTGTTCGGAAGCGCGGCGTTCTGGAACATGATCGCCGCCTTTTCGCCTTCGGACAGCGTGCTCCCTTCGATGCGGTTCGAATGGTATGTAAGTGACAGATAGAATTGATCGCGAATATCGGGATTGTCCGTAATTCTTTTTAAAACACTCTGGTGGCGTTTTTGTTTTTCGCGGACGATCCCCTTTTTTGCCGCGAGTTCGCTTTCCGGCACCTGCTTCTCGCCGGAATACTCTTTATATAAGTCATCGATTTTTTGAAGCGCCCCGGGGCGCGGCGATGCTCTTTCGTTCATCCATCGATTGAGCGCCGCAAAAGTGACCCCGATGCGGCTCGCGAGTTGCGCCTGCGTCAGGTCTGAAAGTTTTATAATAAGCTGTAACTTCTGCTTTGGAGTCATAACCCGATGATACAAAACTATATATAGTTTGTCAAAATATTGCTTTTATATATAGTTATATATTAAGCCTCGCCAAACAGGTTCTGACATAGTAGACTAAGGCACCCGGCGATTTTTATGTAGATTTTATGGGGCGGCAAAGA
>CAWHOC010000012.1:0-83559 GCA_963830935.1 uncultured bacterium | reverse complement strand
CGCTCTTATACATCGGCGTCGTGGTGTTCACGTCCTCCGCGTACAATCCCAGTGCGCTCTTCAATGTCGCAAAGTCGGAGATGCGGTTTGAATCCCGCGCCTGACGAAGAAGTTCCGCCGGATTCAGGGTCAAGACGACAACCACAGCCAAAATCGCGATGATCGCGATGACGACCAACAACTCGATGAGCGTGAAACCTTTCCTGTTCTTAATGTTTTTTATCATGCTGTATCTTTAAATAGATATCGAGAGAACTTCGACCTTTCCATCTTTTCTCTTACTTACTATTATACACTACCTCCCCAAAACCCCTGTGGATAAGCAAGCAAACAGGGCTTATGCCCCAAAATTCGCGGGGAGCGGCGATTCGAACTCGAAGCGGTTCCCGGCACCACCTTCAAACGCTATTCCTCCCGCATGCAGCATCAGCCGGCCGGCACCTGCCTCGGTTTTCTTCCCGTATAGCGCGTCCCCCACGATCGGATGACCGATACTGGCTAAATGCACCCGGATCTGGTGGGTGCGCCCGGTCTTCGGGGTCACCTTTAATAGAGCGCGATCCCCCATCGCCTTTACGACCGAATATTCCGTGATGGCGGCCTTCGCCATCTTGCTCGAATGGACGCTCCGCTTGAGCGACCCGTTCTTGATCCCGATAGGCGCATCGATGATCCCGCGCTTTTTTACGGGTACGCCCCACGCCACCGCAAAATATGTTTTTTGCATGCGGTGTTCCTGAAATAGTTTTTTGAGCTGCTCGAACGATGTCTGCGTCCGCGCGATGAGCATCACGCCCGACGTCGCTTTGTCCAGCCGATGGACAATACCGGGCCGGAGCGCCGGATCATCGCCCACTTTTTTTATCTCGGGATACCTCGCAAGGAGCCAGTCGACGAGCGTGGGCTCGGCCTCTCGCATTACGGCGCTACGCCGCTTGCTGCTTATCCGCGCCGCGTGCACCATCAATCCCGCCGGCTTGTCGATGACGACAAAATCCTCGTTCTCAAAAATGATGGTTGGTTCTTCCATGTTTTTTATTTTGTGCGCGCGATAGGAATTGAACCTTTGATCTCGTCTTTATCAGTGACGCGTTCTACCACTGAACTACGCGCGCGGTAAGCAGGATATCTAAAAATGCCTTTATTGCAGCCATGATCTCCGTCTTCTTTTCTACACTACAAAAGCTCAAACCGCAAGTGCCATGACGGAACGATTCACGATAACTAAAGCTCGATTTTTGCAATTTTCTTACCTGGGCTTGTAAAATTGGTAATCCTAAAACCCAGTTCGGTTTTCCAAAAAAGAATCTCTTTAGGGATATCCATCGTAGGATAGAGATGTAATTCAGCCCTAATTTCTCTCTTGGTATGTTAAAAAATATCCCAAGCCAACGGATATAAAATTGTATAACCCGCGGGTTGGTATTCGCGATAGAAATATTATAATCGTCGGTTTTTGCGCCCTCCGCCAGATAAAGCATAAGACCTGCAACAAAAAAGGACTCGTGCGAAAGACTTGCGAACCGGAGGGTGTATTTTTCGTATGCTAATTTTTTCTTTGTTCTTTCTTTTCTGCCATCGTTATCAGACGAAGTTCGATCTTCGCCTGATTCTTCGTCCAATTTGCGCGGCGCAGCTCATGTATCCGCTCGCGGGAGAGTGGAAAGTGTTTCAGCCATTGATGTAGTGTGCTTTTGGAAACCCCTAATTTTTGCCGGATGGCATTGTAGCTCCACTCTTCGTCTACGCGTAATCGTATCGCTTCCTGTTTTAATTCGTGATGCATCCATTGCAGGATAGCAACAAAAATTCCACTAACAAAACAGTTTTTAATGAAAATTTAATATTCAAACCTTCTCGTTTTCCTTATTGCACAAACAAAACAGCCCGTGTGCCGAACGGTCATCTTCCTGGAGGCGAAAGGGCGGTCTTGTTTTGTATTTTGTGCGCGATGGAGGGATCGGACCTCCGGCCTTCACAATGTCAATGTGACGCTCTACCACTGAGCTAATCGCGCCGCATGCTGCCGCGCAGGCATGGTTCATCATACGGCCTCGTTGCCATTTTTTCAATAGGCGGCGAGCCGCACCGCACCCCGCCAGCCTAGTTCCCCGACGTGGAGGTGGTGATATTAATGAGACCCCGATAATCAAGCTTTGCGGCGGCGGAAAGGTCGTATCCCGAGACGCTCTGCGGCGGCGGGGTGACGAGCGCGCTTTGAAGCTCCGCGACCGCGTCGTTGATGGCCCAGAAATAGAACCCGATGAGGACCGCCAGGAAGATCACCGCGAGCGAGCCGATGATGAAGTTTGGATATTTGTGAAGGAGTTTCTTCATGGTGATGGTCTAGCGAGAGAACAATATGCCCTGCCCGGTTATTCTTTGGTTCGCTCCATCGTTCGTGACATCGAAGGAATTCAGGGTAAGAAGGAACCCGGCGGATTTTTCGTTCATGCTATCCAGAAACGCGGCGAGGTTGCTGGGCGTTCCATCCGCAGTAAAGGAAAATTGCGCGTTCCCCGCCGATCCGGCCGAGGCGGAGTTCGCGGTTCCCTGGAGCACCGCGTTTGCCGTCACATTAAATTTCCCACCGAGCGTAGACAGCCACTGCGGAAATGTCACGAGTCCGTACTGGTCGGGAATGATCTGGCCGATCGCCTCCTCGTACTGCGCTGCCTGCGGCACGGCCGCCTCAAGTTGCGCGAGCGTGGACACCGCGTCGGTCTTTGCCTGGATCGCCTGGCGGTCGCCCGTGATCATGCTCGTCTGAGCGGATATCTCACCCGCAAGATATACCAGTACGCCGGCGGCGATGGCAATGCTTCCGAGGATGATTCCCCCGCTTATCCATAATTGCTTTGTAAAACGATCCTTGACCATTACCCATTCATTATAGCTAAATTAGGAAATTAAATCACGATTAAATCCTATTTCGCGATTCTTTAGGAACCTGCTAGTGTGAGACCCATATCACAATGACTACCGCGCTCGCCGAAGCACACTATTATAATGCCATCGCCATCGCAACGCACAGCGGCTACGCCACGATGAAAAGATTGCGCGCCGCGGGCGGTGGAAGTTGGGAAGGGGCATACCGGTTGCTCAGCGAGAACCCGGCGCTGCTCCCTGAAGATGCACCGCCACTCCCCGACCCGCGCGAAGCGTATGAGTACATGAAGTCGCTCGGCGTGAGATTGGTGCTCCGAGAGCAGAAAGATTTCCCCGACGCTCTCCGCCATATTCCATGTCCGCCGTTCGGGATCTATCTGCGCGGCGGCGGCGGCGCAGGTGGTGGTGGCGCAGACGATGCGTGCGCGACGCCGTTTCCGGATATGCTCGCGACGCTCGCCATCGTCGGCACGCGCCGCGCGAGCGCGGATGGAAAAAAGATCGCGCGTTCCTTCGCGCGCGCGCTCGCCGCGGCGGGATTCACGATCGCGAGCGGCCTCGCGTTCGGCATCGACGGCGCCGCGCACGAAGGCGCGCTCGACGCGGGCGGCGCGACCATCGCCATCCTTGCGGGAGGACTGGACGACATCTATCCGGGCTCGCACCGCGCACTCGCGGAGCGGATCCTTGCCTGCGGCGGCATGCTCGCTTCGGAATATCCGCCGGGCGAGGCACCGCTCGCGTATCGCTTCATCGAACGGAATCGCCTCATGAGCGGCATCTCGCGCGGCGTGCTGATCGTGGAAGCGCCGGAGTCGTCCGGCGCGCTCGCCACCGCGCGCTACGCCGTGGAGCAGGATCGCGACGTGTTTGTGGTGCCCGGCGCCATCACTTCGACTCACTTCACTGGCTCCCACGCGCTTATCCGTCAAGGGGCACAGCTCGTCACGTCGCCGGACGATATTTTGAACGAGTATGACATCGATAAAAAGAAAATGGTCGCTGCGCGCGCCGGGGCGTCCTCGCCGGAAGAAACCCTTGTTCTAAAAGCGCTCGCGGACATTTCCGCGCCTGCCGACGTTGACAAACTTATCGCATTGACTAGACTTGAACCTCGCGTCGTCAGCCGGACACTCAGCTTCCTTCTGCTGCGCGGAATCATCAAAGAAACGGACGCAGGGTATATACTAGAAACTAATTACTGGTAACCAGATACTAGAACAAATGGATCTCATCATCGTAGAATCACCTACCAAGGCGAAGACCATCGGCAAATTCGTCGGCAAAGATTTTACCGTCGAATCGTCGTACGGCCACATCCGCGATCTGCCCAAGAGCAAGATCGGCATTGATGTCGCGCACGACTTCACGCCGAGCTACAGCATTCCCACGAAGGCAGCGCCTGTCGTCACCCACCTGAAAGCGCTCGCCAAGAAAGCGGACAAGGTTATCCTCGCGACCGACGAAGACCGCGAAGGAGAAGCGATCGCGTGGCATCTCGTGAACGCGCTCGGGCTTGATGAAAAGAAGACGGCGCGGCCGTACGAGCGCATCGCGTTCCATGAGATCACGAAGAACGCGATCATGGAGGCGCTCGAACATCCGCGCGCGCTCGACGTGAACCTTGTGGACGCGCAACAGGCGCGGCGCGTGCTCGACCGGCTTGTCGGCTACGAACTCTCGCCGTTCCTCTGGCGCAAGATCCGCTACGGACTTTCCGCCGGGCGTGTGCAGAGCGTGGCGGTGCGGCTCGTGGTGGAACGCGAACGTCTGATCCAGGCGTTCAATAAAGAAGAGTACTGGACGATCGAAGCGTCATTCCTGCCGCCAAAGGGAAAAACGGCGTTTCCCGCCGTGCTCAATTCCGTGGATGGTAAGGCGGTCGGTAAGATGGGCGTCAAGAATGCCGCCGAGGCGCACCATATAATAGAGGGATTGAAGGGGGCGGATTACCGGATAGCGGACATCGCGGTAAAGGAAGTACGTCGCAATCCATCCGCGCCGTTCACCACATCCACACTCCAGCAGGAAGCGGCACGCAAGCTCGGCTTCAGCGCAAAGCAAACGATGGTCGTCGCCCAGCATCTCTACGAGAACGGCCACATCACGTACATGAGGACCGACAGCACGAACCTTGCCGCGTCCGCGCTCGCGACGGCGCACGCCGTGATCGGCCGCGAGTTCGGCAAAGAATACCAACTCCCCTCCCCGCGCATCTATTCCACGAAGAGCAAAGGCGCGCAGGAAGCGCATGAGGCCATCCGCCCCGCAAATCTTGAAATGATCCCCGGCGTCGGCTCGGGCCTGAAGGATCGCGGCGAGATCCGACTCTATGATCTCATCTGGAAGCGCGTGATCGCGTCACAGATGAAGGAAGCGACGCTTGAGCAGACCTCCGTGGACATCGAGGCGAGCACGCCGCGCCATGAAATATTCCGCGCGAACGGCCAGACCGTCGTCTTTGACGGATTCATCCGCGTATACACCGAAGGCCGTGATGACGACGCGAGCGACGAGATCGAAGGCGGACTGCCAAAACTCGAGAAAGAGATGGCGCTCACGCTCGCACAAGCACGGCGACACAAACGGCACAAAGAAAATCCCGCGGGCATCCAGCACTTTACCGAACCGCCCGCGCGCTACACCGACGCCACGCTCGTGAAGGCGCTCGAAGCGGACGGCGTTGGCCGTCCGTCCACGTACGCACCGACGCTCTCCACCATCCAGGAGCGCGGCTACGTGGAAAAAGTTGATAAGAAATATGCGCCGACGGAGATCGGCGTGCTCGTGAACGATCTGCTCGTGGAAAACTTTCCGGAGATCGTGGACATCAAATTCACTTCGCACATCGAAGAAGAATTCGACGAGATCGCCGAGGGCAAGATGAAATGGACGGAAGTGTGCCGCGAATTCTATGGCCCGTTCAAAAAGAACCTCGCGGAGAAGGAAGCGAGTGTGGAAAAACAGGTGGAGATCTCCACGACGCCGTGCCCGCACTGCGGCAAGCCGATGCTCATCAAGTTCGGCCGCATGGGAAAATTCCTCGCCTGCCCGGAGCCAGGCGTGAAGGTCACGCTCCCGATGCCGGAAGAAGCGGCGCAGATCAAAGCGCTCGAGGAAAAAACAAAAGATGAGCGCTGCCCGATCTGCGGCAAGCCGATGAAGGTCACGCGCGGCCGCTTCGGCTTCTTCCTCGGCTGCACGGATTACCCGAAGTGCAAAGGCATCATGAAGATCTGGAACAAGACCGGATTCAAATGTCCGAACTGCCTCGCGTCGCCCGACCGCGCGCGAAAAGCCCGGCGACATCGTGGAAAAGAAATCGCGCGGGCGCGGCAAACCGTTCTTTGCCTGCACGCGCTACCCCGACTGCACGTTCGTGATGAACAAAAAACCGGAATCGGAAGAAGAGCTCCAGGCCGCGCTCAAGCACTGGATAGAGAATCCGCCGAAGCCGAAGAAGGCAAAATAAAATAACCTCATTCGCAGCCAGATGACCGTTCGCGAAGCGGTTATTTTATTCTATGCGATGGTATAATGAGAACTATTATATACGCATGAAAAAAGGGTTTACGCTCATCGAACTTCTCGTCGTCGTCGCCATCGTCGCGATTCTTGCCATCGTCGCCGTGCTCACCATCAATCCCGTCGGAGCTCCTCCGCCAAGGGCGCGACGCCGCCGCGTTATCCGATATGGGAACGCTCAATAAAGCGATCTCGCTCTATTATCCGGACGCCATGAACAATCCGAGTACGCTGTTTATGGGGACATCATCCGTTATTTACGTTTCCGTTCCCGATCCGACACGGCACTTCCACCGCGGGACCAGTGCCAAGGGCTCGGACTTCCTCGCTGCCGACGGGATTTACCTATCAATGCGCGGCATCATCCACCTATATGAAGATTAACGGCACCGGATGGATACCGATCAATTTCAATTCGTATTCCTCGGGATGGGATCTATCTCAAAACTTCCCGTCGACCCCACAAATCAACCATTCCCAACCTCTATTATACCTATGAGACCGATGGCATCGGAGGATTACGAGATCACCTCGCTCTTATGAGTCGCCAAAAAGAATCGCCTAAGATGACCGCAAACGACATCATCGATCCCGCGATTTACGGGGTGCGTAAGCAATCTTACGTTATTTCCATACGCGCACGAGGATCGTGGGCTATTGGACGATCGGACTATGGAAGCGGGATGTCAGCAGCACGATTCATAGGGATCTGGAACATGCGGGAGACTTAGGCAACGGGCCATCCTGGACCTCCGGGTAGTTCGGACGGCGCAGCTTCAGTTGATTCGGCAGATGGAATAACGGCACGTGATAGTGCACCGCCGCAGCGTCTCTTGAACATCACCGAACAGCATGGAAGCTATCGGCCGTGGGTCAAGGACAATTCTGATGCCGGGGTACGGGTTAGTTGTCATGGACGTCATTTGTCAATCTATCCGACATAATTCGGCCATGATAGCTATTAATGGACATCGTTCACTGCTCCGGGACTATATGGATCATGAAGTCGGGTTAGACAAGCTCGGCCCATTGTCTTTCTACTCAGGTTTGGCACCGGTAGCCGGGACGAGCCATCATCTAAATGGGATGTGGCAAATATCATAAATTCGTTGCGCGGCACCGTGGAATGCTCGGGTCATCAACTATCCGTTTATGGTAAATGGTGACAATTCTTAATGGAAATGGAGTATCCCGGGGTCCTATCGTTCCTGATTGCGAATGTCACGACATATTCTTTACGCTGGCTCCATACGGCAGTCGCGTTACTATTGAACGGCACTTATCGATGATGTCCGCATTTACTATTGCGCGCTTTCCGCAGCCGAAATCCAAGGCACTCTATGCCAATCGCTGAAATATAATTATAAAACCAATGACCATAAAAGAAGATCGTCAAAAAAAGATCCGAAGGAGCCTGATCGGACGCGCGTATGCGTTCGCGGAAAAAGCGCACGCCGGACAAAAAAGGAAGAGCGGCGAGCCGTATTTCAACCATCCGCTCGCGACGGCAGAGATATTGCATTCGTGGCATCTGGATGACGCGACGATCGCCGCGGGGATTTTGCACGACACCGTGGAAGACACCGGCGTGCCGCTCGAGACGATCAAAAAGGAATTCGGCGACGAGGTGGCGTTCCTCGTGGATGGCGTCACGAAGCTCGGACATATCAAATACCGCGAGCGCCCGCGAACGGACGGCGATGATAAAAGTCGGCAAGCCGGACGAGAGCAGCAGCGGCGGAGGAACAGAAGGCGGAAAATCTGCGCAAGATGGTGCTCGCGCTCAGCCAGGACCTGCGCGTGGTGTTCATCAAGCTCGCCGACCGGATGCATAACATGCAAACGCTTTCCGCGCTCCCGCCCGCAAAACAAAAACGCATCGCGCTCGAGACCGACGAGATCTACGCCTCGCTCGCCTACCGGCTCGGCATGCACAACGTGAGCGGCGAACTGCAGGACCTCGCGTTCCCCTATCTCCATCCGCGCGAATACGAATGGCTGCTCTCAGCGGCGAAGGAGCGCTATGCGGAACGCGGGCGAAATATCTGGAAAAGATAAAGCCGCAGGTAAAAAAAATACTCGAGATCACGATATCAAACCGCTCGACATCGAGATCCGCGCCAAGCGCTACAGCAGTTTGTATAAAAAATTATTGAAGCGCGACATGGACATCGAGCGCGTCCACGACCTCGTCGCCATGCGCATCATCGTCGCAACCCTGCCCGAGTGCTACGCCGCGCTCGGCGTGATCCACGAGGCGTGGCCGCCGCTACCGCGCCGCATCAAGGATTACATCGCCATGCCGAAGCCGAACGCATACCGCAGCCTGCACACCACCGTGATCGGCCCGGACGGCAAGCGCGTGGAGATCCAGATCCGCACGAAAGAGATGCACGACGAGAACGAGTACGGGGTCGCCGCGCACTGGTTATATAAACAGAAACAGAACGGCGCGCCGGCGGTGTCCGGCAAAAAGCTCGCGCACGAGATCGCGTGGGTGCAGCAGCTCAGGAACTGGCAGGAGCATTTTGCAGGCGAACGGCGGATGATCCGGAAGAGTTCGTGCGCGCGATGAAGATCGATTTCTTCACCGACCGCATCTTTGCCGTCACACCCCGCGGCGACGTGATCGACCTTCCCGTCGGATCCACGCCGATCGACTTCGCGTACCACGTCCATTCCGAGGTCGGCAACGCCGCGACCGGCGCCAAAGTGAATGGCGTCATGAGCACGCTCGACCACGTCTTAAATCCGGCGATGTCGTGGAGATCATCACGCAAAAAGGAAAGAAGCCGTCGGAGGACTGGCTCCGCTTCGCGAAGACGACGATCGCGCATGACCACATCCGCATGGCCCTGCGCAAGAAGAACCGTTCGCGACGCATACTCAACTGCCCAAGTACGCCGAACTCAGGATGACCGTTGAGGACCGCGTGGGCCTCATCAAAGACATCTCCGGCACGATCGCGGCGATGCACATCGGTATTTTGACGTTCCACACCGAACCGACCACCGGCAAGAAGTTCCACATCAACAAGGTTGAAATCGCATCGACGGACAAGAAGAAGATAGAAAAGCTCGTCGACAAGCTGCGCGTGATAAAAGGGGTGAAAGAGATCGGCTACCGGTTGATATAAAACGCGATCAGAATCTCCCGCCACCCTCGTTCTTTAGTTTTTCCAAAATATTCTTAGCTCTTCTTCCGAAAAGAACGTGATCGTGATCTTGCCGTTGTTCGCGTTCTTGCTGATCTCCACCGGCGCGCCGAGCGACGAGCTGAGCTCGTCCTGCATGGCCTTCACCTCCGGCGCGAGATGCACCTCCTGCAACGGCGGACGCCCGCGGCGGTGCGCCGCAACCCCGCCGGACGCGACCGCAACGTGCTGGATGCGCTCTTTGACGTCGCGCGTGGTCAGCTTGTTCTGAATGATATCCTCCAAGCAACTTTTTTTGCTCTGCCGGATCCTCTATCGCCGATAAGGATGCGCGCATTGCTCTCGGACACACTGCCTTCCTCCACCGCGCGCTGGATATATTCCGGAAGGTCGAGCAGGCGCACGCTGTTCGCCACCACTTCGCGGCTCTTGCCGAGCTTGGCCGCGATCTCGCGCTGGGTCATCCGGAACTCTTCCTGCAAGCGCTGGAATGCGCGCGCCATTTCGATCGGGTTCAGGTTCTCGCGCTGAATATTCTCAATGACGCCGAGCTCCAGCTTCTCCCTTTCCAAATTGATGTTGCGGATGATCGCGGGGACGCGCGGCAATCCGAGCAATTTCGCCGCCATGAACCGCCGCTCACCGGCGATGATCTGATACTCCACCGCGATGCCGGTCGGCGTCTCCTTTTCCACTTTCGAGACCACGAGCGGCTGAAGGAACCCGAACTCGCGAATGGAACTCGCGAGCTCATGCAGGCGCATCCTCGTCAAAATGCCGGCGCGGCTGGTCCGGGTTCGCCGTGATCTTTTCGATCTCGATATGATAGATGGATTCCTGCGCAAGATCGTCGCGCTTTTGGGGCTGAGGCTGCGACTGGGGCTGGGGCTGTGCGGCGGGTTGTGCCACTGGCTGAACAACGGGTTGCATGGGTTGCGAAACCGGCTGCACCGGCGGAACAAAACCCGGGTGCGGCTGGGGTTGCGGCTGGGATTGCGGTTGTGGCTGCGTCGGTTGCGTCGACTCAGAGCCGCCGCTTGCTGGCCCTGGTTATTATTCTTCGGTATCAACGATTCGAGTCCTTTGCCGAGCATGGTAATTCGTAAAATTTAAATATTGAAATTGCCGAAATTTTCGCTTGCGACGGCGGGCGCGGCGACCTCGTTCAACGCGATCTCCTGCGCCACGATCTCCTTCGCGAGCCGCTCGTAGGCCTGCGCGCCCGGCGAATCGGGACGGTATAGGATAATCGGTTTAGAAAAGCTCGGCGCCTCGGCGAGCGCGACCGCGCGCGGGATCTCGACTTCGAACACGTGATGCGGGAAATGACGCCGGATGTTCTTGGAAACCTCGCGGCTCAGATGTTCGCGCTTGTCGTACATCGTAATGACCGCACCGGACATCCGGACCGGATGCGCCAGATTTTCGCGGATCAAATTCATCGTCTCGAGCAGCTGGCCGATCCCCTCCAGCGAGTAATATTCCGTCTGCACCGGGATCAACACCTCGTCCGCGGCCACCATGCCGTTCACGGTGAGCAGGCTAAGCGACGGCGGCAGATCGATCAAAATATAATCATAGCTGTGCCGCACGCGGTTCACGAACTTGCGCAAAAAATATTCGCGCTCGGGAACGTTCACGAGCTCCACGAGTGCGCCCGCGAGGTGCGGCGCCGACGGCACATAGTGATAGTTATAGATGACGCTCGGCTTGATGATCTGCTCCGGCGTCAGCTGGTCGAGAATGCCGTGATAGATGCTCCCCTCGCCCGCCATCTGATTGTGCCCGAGCGCGGAGCTCGCGTTCGCCTGCGGATCAAAGTCGATGAGCAGCACGCGCTTGCCCGCGGCGGCAAGATAAGCGCCCAAATTTACGGCAGTGGTAGTTTTTCCAACCCCACCCTTTTGATTACAGATCGCAATAACGCGTGCCATATTACCTTGATTTTACCTTTATAAATGGCTAATATCAATTGTGCCGATATAGTTCCTGTGCCCAGGTGGTGAAATGGTTATACACGCGAGACTCAAAATCTCGTGCTCGCAAGGGCGTGAGGGTTCGACTCCCTCCCTGGGCACACTTTTTAATGAAATTTTAATGGCCAATATGCTTTACTGGTCTTATGAGGCATATCAAAATATTAAATCCCAACCGACTATTACAAGCGTATATTATTGGCGTGGCTCTCGGCGACGGAAATTTATCCAACCCAAACGGACGTGCGGTTAGATTGCGCATAACGTGCGATAAAAAATATCCAAAGTTGATGAATCACATCAAGAACTCCCTCCAATCTTTACTGCCAGAAAATAAAGTTTCATCGATCGATCGAATTGGATGTGTAGATATATACACTTACTCAAATCAACTTCCTGGCCTCATCGGCTACCCGTGGGATGGCGGCCCGAAAATCATCCAAAACGTTGGTGTCCCTTTATGGATAAATGACGAAATACAGTTTACTAAAGAATGCCTACGCGGATTATTTCAAACTGACGGCTGTATTTATAGAGATCGCGGCTACTTAATGGTAAATTTTACTAGTGCTGGAAAACAATTAGCTGACGACGTCTTTTCTATGATGAATAAATTGGAATATTACCCGCACGTGCAAAAAATCTATCAGAATAAAATATATGTCAGATATACCGTTCGTCTTTCAAAAAATGTTGAACGGTTTATAGAGGAAATTGATTTCTGGAAAGAGTAGCTCTATATCTCCATCCTCCACGCGGCATATTTTCCGTCGTCGATTCCCTTTTGTGCCGCCTCATATTTTTCGGCGATCATTTTCGTGATCGGGCCCGGCACAGCCGTGCCGCTCGTGCCGCCCACCGCCCGCTTGTCTACCGAGATGATCGGCGTGATGCGCGCGGAACTGCCGGAGATGAACGCCTCGTCCGCGATGTAGAGCTCCGTGCGATCTACCGCGCGCTCTTCCACCGGGATCCCCGCGTCGCGGGCGATCGCGATCACGCTCGCGCGCGTGATGCCCTCCAAAAGATCGGTGCTCACACCGGGCGTGATCAATACGCCGTTCCGCACGATGAACAGATTGGCGACCGTCGCCTCGGTGACGCGGCCTTGCGCGTCGAGCACGATTGCGTCGTCGTAGCCGTTCAGGAGCGCCTCGTTCTTGATGAGCGCGTTGTTCGCGTAGCCGCCGTTCACTTTGGCGCGCGACGGGATCACGTTGTCGGAGCCGTGCGCCCAGCTCGAAACACAAACGTTTATGCCTGCGCGCGGCAGAATGGTCCCCATCGGGTAGACGTATGCCGAGAGCGATTGCGGAAGATCGTGGATCTTCGTTCCCGCGATGAGCGCGTCCACGAACACTGTCGCGCGCACGAGCACGTCTTCGCCCATTATATTATTCCGCGTGATGAGTTCGCGCATCGTCGCCTCGAACTTTTCGTACGGCCACGCCGCGGCGAACCGGTTGAAGTCCATGATCGCCGACGAGTTCACCAGTCGCTGATAATGATCTTTCAACCGGAACGCGTAGCGTTTTTTCTCCACTTCGTTCCAATTGACGCTGAACACCGTGTACACGGAAAGTCCGTAGAGCACCGGCGAGCTCGCGATGCTCACGTTCGCATCTTTGAACGGCACGAATGAATCGCGGAAGAGTGCCTGACCGGTGGTGTAATCGAAGGAGGGCATGATTAATAATCAGTATAGCTCTTTTTAAAATCCGTGCCACAAAACGGGCTTTACATTGTCCTCTCACAAATATAGGATGATGAAAGTTGTTCCGAATGAGAGGCGAATATGTCCATCGCAAATTGGTTCCGCTGCGGCCTGGAAAGAGATCTTCGAAAGAACAGGCAGGCAAGATTTGCTACAGTGCAGTGGACAAACCCCGTATTGAAAGATCTCCTCCGAAGATGGGATGAAGAAGAAAGCCATCTAGCACACCTTTCCTCTCCGTGGCATATAAAGCATCCCTTGCTCCCGGAAACAGTCGCGATGGGACAGCCGATCGTCCCCTTCCTCCTCGTTGAACTTGCGCGGAATCCCCGTCAGTGGATATTCAGCGCACTACGGGAAATAACGAGGGAGAGCCCCGTCCCGCGGGGACATCGAGGAATGTTCGATAAGATGACGGAGGATTGGCTCCAATGGGGAGAAGAGAAAGGATACCTGCCCGCCGAATGATCGGCGGGTTTTTTATTTCAGATGTTGGAAGATTGCAACATCGATTGCAGCAGCGAAGGAATGGGAATAGTGGGGCTGGAAGACGCCTCCTCTCCGGGGCCGCCCGTTACGGTTGACGCGAGGTTGCCCGTGGCATCAAGGGCAAAGGCGATGCTGGCATTGCTGCCCGAAGATCCAAAGATCACATACGTATACGTTCCATCGGAATATGCCCCTTTTATACTATTGAACTCAAGCCCGGAACTATTTGAAATTTTATACAGCGTGTTACCCGAGAAGATCCCGTCGGAGGATAATTTTGCCAATGTGATGTTGGTAGAACATCCTCCCGCGTCGCATCCAGATCCCGTGATGGTGAAATATTGAGCATTATTATTTCTAAATGTGGCGACGGCGGCACTGGGGCTGAAATCATTTCCTAATGTTCCAAATCCCGCGGAGCCGATGAACGCATCGTTAACGTCGGCTGAAATCCCTCCGTCCGCCATGGACAGGGTCAAATCCCCTAACTGGTATACCGCTTTGGTGTAATAATTCCCCGCCGCTTCGGTCGCGAGGTCCGTCTCGGTCGGCACCAAGTAGTAAGCGGGAAGCACAGTATTGGATTGACCGAATTGAAAACTGTTCTGGAACCATGAATCGATGGACGCCACACCTCCAAGGTTGTGAGGAATATTTTCATATACCACCGCGCCGGAACTGGCCGCTGCCGGGCTCACGGTTTGGTTGTTCGCGCTATGTGCGGACGAACCGGAGGGTTGCTGTTGCGATTGCTGGTTTTGGCCGGGTGTATTGTTCGTATTATTACCTGCCCCCTGAGTGTTTATCGGTTGACCGCTTGTGCCGGAAGCGGCACCGTTATGGGAATTACTATTACTAATAAAGTAATATCCGATGCCTATCGCAACGACCAAAATAACAATCCCGGCGATCCATGCAACCCGCCGCGTAAAGAAATTATTTTTCGCAGGAACGACCCCGTTTTGCTCTTCCATAGGATGATTATACCATTTGTGCCCGGGGTGGGGGTCGAACCCACATGTCCTTTCGAACAACTGATTTTAAGTCAGTCCTGTCTAACCAGTTGCAGCACCCGGGCCTATGACGCCTCCATAATTTACCATCAGATTCGGATCAAGTAAACACATCTTGCTCTTAAGTTCTTTTCTTGCCAGACATAGCGAACCTTCGTAGTAAGTTTGATTGATAATAACCTTCGTTGCAAGTTTTCCAAATTTCAATCTATTTATAGGATTTTTCTTTCCTTTATCTAAAGATGTATATAATTTCCCTCGCACATCGAAATAGCTTTCCGCCTCAATTTTCAACCAAGAGATAAATATCGAAGCAGCCGAAACTATAAAAAGCGACCATTGTCGATACCCGTTGGTTCTATGTATCCACGTCGAAATACAACCATCGCCATCGATAACGCCACGAAAGAAGTCGGGAAAATATTGCTGCGGGACAGCTATTTCTCCTAAGGTTAAAGATTTTCTTGGAAAGAGTCCGATGCTTTTCAGATATTCATAGAAAACGACATCACTAAATTGCAGTACGGAATATTTTTTCTCTTTTACGCTACCGTTCGCTTTCCTCCCGATCGCACAATGTAACCCCAGCGCATTCCTCACTAAAAATAAGTAATCTCTGTCTTTTGAGGTTATATTAATATGCCGACCATTGCTACTCAGATTCCCGTCAGTGGCAATCAACCCAACAACGTACCATAAATGCTCTTGCTTTATGTTCTTAAAATCAACCATAAAACAATTAAACCAAACCCACATTAAAATTATATTAAATTTTAGCGACTTCCAATTGAGGCCACGACGGGAATCGAACCCGTGAGTAGGGGTTTTGCAGACCCCTGCCTTCCCACTTGGCTACGTGGCCTTACTGCTCCAATCCGTCCTTGCCCTTAATAGTATCCTGCTCCAGTAATTTTTCAACCAGCGCGGCGTTCTCCGGCCCGTGGTCGATCACGAAGACGATCCGCGGCATCGGCTTGATGTTTATTTTTTTGAGGAGGAGATGCTGAAGATATCCCGCGTTCTTTGCAAGCTCGGCCATGACCGCTTTCTCCCCCGACGCCGGAAGCACGCTCACCTTCACCCGCGCGCCCTCCAAATTCTTATCCACCTCCACCTCCGTGATCGTCGCGAGCGCGGGAAGCTCCACTTCGCGAAGGATCATCTTCGAAAGTTCCTCGCGTATCAATTTTCCCACCCGCTCGGAGCGGAAGTTCATCGCCGGTTATTTTCTAATCACTAATTTATCCCCCACCTGCACGATCGTCTGCGAATCGAGCAGGACGCCGATCTCCTTTCCTTTGTCCGCCTGGAATATCTCGCTCTTCTTTTCGCGTAATCCTAACACTTTTCCATTGCCGATCGGCGTTGAGCCGACGACCCCGCGCACCACGTCGAATGATGTCTTTCCCCGGAACGTGCCGTTCGTCACGCGACCGCCTACCAGCTGCTTTTGCGGTTTCTCCTGGTTGAAGAGCGCAAGCACCTCGAGCTCTCCCGCTCCCGCCGGCCCGCGCGCGCCGCTAAAGTATTCCTCCACTGCCGTCGAAAGATCGTACACGATCTCCGACGTGATCACCGTCACCGTCTGCGCGTCGGCGAGCACCTTCGCGCCCTTCTCCACGCGGTTCTTGAAACCGATGATCGTGGCCTGCGTCGCCATCGCGTGGCGGATGTCGCCGTCCGTGATGTCGCCCACGCCTTCCTCCACTATATTGATCTCCTTGCCGCCCTTCTGATCGATACCGCGCAATACCACCGAGAGCGCCTCGAGTGATCCGGCGTCGCCGGCCTTCAAGTATCAGATTGAGTGTGTTGGGTTTTGATTTTGCGATCTGATTTACCGTTTTGACTGCAACGCCGGATATTCCTGCACCGAACGCCGCCGCGCCGCCGGACTCTTCCGCCAACTCGCCCACCGCGAATTCCTCACCCACCTGCGGGATCTTTTCAAAGCCGATAATGATCGCCGGCGCGGACGGCTCGAGCTCCGACACTGTCTTGCCCAAAAAATCCTCCAGGATCTTGACCTTGCCGGAAGCGGTGCGCGTATGCACGGCGTCGCCGCGCGAGAGCGTCCCGTTCTTGACGATCACCGCGGCCTCGATGCCGCGCTGCGGATCGCGCTTGGCTTCCAGAACAAAACCGGATGCCGGCGCGGAAGCGTCGTACGTCAATTCCTCTACGTCGGCGGCGAGCAGAACGAGGTCCAACAGTTCCGGAATCCCCTCGCCCGTCTTTGCGGAAACGGCGCAGTAACTCACCTGACCGCCATAGCCCTCGAGCATCACGCCCGCGGCCATGAGATCGTTGCGCGCCTTGTCCAAGTTGCCGCCGGTCTTGTCCACCTTGTTGATCGCAACGATGAACGGCGTCTTCGCGTCCACAATGATCTGGATCGCTTCTTTCGTCTGCGGCTTCACGCCTTCGTCCGCGGCAACGACGAGGATCGCAAGGTCCGCCACCTGCGCGCCGCGCGAACGCATCGCCGTGAACGCCTCGTGTCCGGGCGTATCGATGAAAGTAATTTTGCGGTCGGCGTGTACTATTTCGTACGCGGCAGTCGCCTGCGTGATGCCGCCCGCCTCACGGGCGGCGATGTTCGCCTTGCGGATATAGTCGAGCAGCGTCGTCTTGCCATGGTCAACATGGCCCATCACGACGACGATCGGCGGACGGGTCTTGACTGTGGCTTCAACCGAAATTTTTTTGAGTGTTTCTTTTGGCATAAATAGAAAATAGTGAATCGGAATGGAATTATTAAAATAAAGTAAAGTTCCAAACTCCAACACATTATAGCAAAAAATCAGCTTTAGTACAAGGAAGCGCGATAAAAATCAATCTACAATAATATGCCCAGAAAATATAGCCTTAAAGCGCAGCAAAAAGTGGAAAAGGTTATGCACGAATTCAAGCGCGGCAAACTTAAGAGCGGCAGGAGTGGGAAGAAGGTGACGAGCCGCAAACAGGCCGTCGCCATCGGCCTCTCCGAAGCGCGAAAGCGCGGCGCGAAGGTGCCACGGAAAAAATAACAACTGCTCCCAACGCGTTTGATAATTCGCGGCTGCTTTGATATGCTTCTAATGCATTTTAAGCGCAGTGGAGACGTGGCCGAGTGGCTGAAGGCAGCATCCTGCTAAGATGTTAGGGGAGAAATCCCCTCGAAGGTTCGAATCCTTCCGTCTCCGCAACTGAATCTTATTTTGATCTTTTAGATCGCCCGGCGAGCAGTCCTCGCACCGAACGGCTTATCGCCTTGTCCGTGCGATGAGTACAGCCGATCCAGCAGCACGGCCGGCGCATTCCCTCTTTGAGCTCCGAGACAACCCTCTTCACGTGATCCTTCCTTGTTTCCGCCTGCTTGACGGAGATGGTCCAGCAGATCCATTCGTTGCGCGCGAGGGGCGTGATGTCCTCCCACTTTGCCCGCGCGGCCTTGTCCGACATCAGCACTTTTCGCAGATCCGAAGGCAATGTGTGCACCGTACCCGTGGAGAGTCCTTTCGTTGTCATAAAATTATCGTGTTTTTTTCCTAGAATGACTCCTCTTGCGTGCCTTTGCGTATATACTACAATCCGCGACCATTAAGTCAACGCCTCATTGGCAAAACTCACCGGTGGCTTTGAATGTCGGTTCAGTATACATTTAATAGTGGATCTTCAAACTTCCAATGTAATGCCCTGGGAGGTGCATTATGATCATGGGTCATTTCCATCTCGTCTGGTGGGCGTATATGCCCACCTATATGTCATCGGATTCCTGGTCGCAGAGATCGCATCATTGCTCACGACCGTGTACCTTCACAGGGGCTCGACTCACCGCTCGCTGAAATTCAATCCTGTCCTCGAGTTCCTCATGCAACTCGGGCTATGGCTGACCACCGGGATCAACCGCAAAGAATGGGTCGCGGTCCATCTGTGCCATCACGCGCACGCCGATGTGGAGGGCGATCCGCACAGTCCGATTCTTCTTGGATTGTGGCCGGTGCAATTAGGAAACATCTTTTTGTACCGCCGCGCCGCACGAGACCCTAAGACCTTGTGGTATGGGAGGAATATCGTGCCGACGTTCGCGGAACGGATCATATTTCGCTGGACACTCATCGGTCCCTTTGTTGTTGCGCCCGCATTGCTATGGTGGGCATTCGGCCTTTTGCCGATGCTGATCATCGTCGCAACCCATATGTTGCTGTACTTGTTTCTCCTGAACAACCTGGTCAACGGGTTGTGCCATTACCGGGGATATAAAAATTTTCCGTTACCGGTCGTGGCATTCAACAATCACTTCGTTGCCTGGATCACGATGGGGGAGGGATTCCACAACAACCACCATAACGCGCCCGGAAATCCTTCCCTGAGCTACAAGTGGTACGAGTTCGATCTCGGATGGGTATTCATCAGGCTGATGTGTTTTTGCGGGCTCATAAAGATCGCAAGGGCTTCGTAACAGAGTTCCGAATTCTCCGGGGCTCTTTTTTTTATTCTTTTATTACCAGACGAACGGGATCAGCGCCTTCGTCCGTTTCTTATACGCAGGATATTGGTCCGGAAAAAGCTGCATCATGTACCGCTCCTCCACCGGGATGCGGAAGAGGAACATCACGGTGAAAACGAGGAATATGACGAACCATACGACGCCCGCAACGAGCGCGGAACCGAAGAGGGCGAGGATCATTCCGGTATAGATCGGGTGGCGCACGAAGCGATATGGTCCGGACGTCACAAGTTCGTGATCTTTTTTTATGGACGGCGTGCCGCTCCAGTTCCTGCCCAGATAGCGGCGCGCCCAGATCGCGATCCCGATCCCGATAGCGCAGAGGATAGTGCCCGCGAGCTGTACATCAAAATTGAACCGGTATGCGTATACTTGCCAGGACGAACTTGCCTGCAGTAAAGCAACAACCATGACAACAAGCGCAATGCGGTAAACGGCACTGCGCGCCCAGCTGCCGCCTTTGATGTTCTGCTTCACTCCGATCGCGGAGACGAACCAGTACACCACGAAGACGATCCAGATGAGAATGACGATGTTTTTAAGAGTAAGCATTACCTAAGTATACGCCTAAAGCGTGAATGGCGTTGCGGCGCGCCAGTCGGCGGCAAATATTTTCATAAGCGGCGCGATAATGTTCTGATCGCTTGTAATGATCCCGAGCTCGCGATTCTCGCCAAGCGACGTCGGTGAAAAATTTTCCGAGCCGACGAAGGCGCGGGCGTCCGCGCTCCCCTCGTCCGCCACGATCATCTTGGCGTGGATATAAAGCGGCGCGTCATCCGCGTCGGCGTACGTGCGCACATGCGCGCCCGCGGTCGCGAGCTCTGCGAACTCATATTTCCATTCGTCCGCGCCGGTCATATCCACATAGACCGCCACGCCGCGGCGAGCGGCATCAATAAGCGCCTTCGTCACATGGCTATCGTCCATCTCCTCGTTGTAAATATAGAGCGATCGCTTCGCGCCCGTAATGAGGTCAAGCAACGCCGGCTCCGAGCCGGGGCTCCATAAAAGATCGTCGCCTACATCACCATCATTGCCGCCGAGCGACGCCCGCGCCGTATCACCCGAACCGCTTCCCCGCCAATCGTCGTCGAACGTATCCTCCATCGCCGCGACGTCGCGCACATCGGCGTCAACGATCCCGAAGTCCCTGCCCGTCGGATAATACTTTGATACCAGGTTGAACGTCATGATGAGCGCGCGGCTGTGGTCGACGACCAGTGATTTTTCGTGCGTTAGAGAAAAATATGCCGGCGAGTACCGCACCGGCACGCCGTGCGCGGCCAGAAAGTTATACGCCGACGCATTCATAGTAGACGTCGCTCCTTTATATCCTCCGCTCAGGATCACGCGCACCGCCACGCCACGCACCTCGTCCGCAGCAAGCGCCGACTCGATCCGCATGTCATCAAGCTCGTACATTACGAGATCCACGGATGACGATGCGCCACTGATCATGGTGAGCACCGGCGCGATACCGTTATCCGGCTCGACTATGAGCGAGAGAGTGCCGGCCGGAGCCGGACTCTTGCTCGGAATGAAAAATCTTTGCACAACAATAAGCGCACAGGCACAAAAGAGTACCGCCCCTGCGCCGCGCGCGGCCGACACGATATATTTTCGTTCCATTTCCCAACCCTACCACTCGCGCATGAAAGAATTATTAAATCGTGATACAGTCAAGGCAGCTCCGCAGAGAGCGCCTAATGGATCCTTGGAGGTGCCTAGGGATCGCCTGGCACCTCCGATTTTCTCGACACAATGCGACCCCATGTTATGGCGTCGCTTTTTGGTTTAAGGAATATCATTCCTATCTCCAAACCCCAATGATCATCGATGCCACCGCAGCCGCGAGCACCGCCCAATAGTTTATTGTCATAGGGTTAATGTTATTTCCTTTCATTGTAGCAAAGTATGAAGCAGATTGACTATTTTCCAACGATGCCGTGATTTGATACGAAAAAATTGACATACATATCAATACATGATACAATTTGATTAGTGGTTCTCGAGGAAAATTCCATGAATCTGCACCGCGTTTTAAATGTCGGGATCGTCGTATCGGCTCTCGGCAGTATCGCATCGCTTGTAGCGATTTTCGCTTTTGTACCAAAAAGCGTCGTGGCATTCATCGTGCTACTCATCGCTACGCGAGCGATCATACGTGATCTTAGCGATTTTCGCGGGTATGAAAATCATTCTCGTGCTGCTTGACCTTTACGAAAAACTTTCGCCGGAGGATCAGGTGACGGTCCATCGTTTTGGGAAACGGACGCTACGTGTCGTCGCGGATCGGCTCAAGAAGAATCAGAAATACCGCGATACAGTGGAGGACGCCGAACGAATATTCAAAACAAACGCTCAATAGGCTGTCCGCCCGGCAATTCATTTGTCGGGTCTTTTTTTAATTAAGCCACTTCCCCGTGACTTCCGCCCTCTTCCTCTGGAGCCCCTCCCGCCGCGCGGGTGATTTTGTCAAAAACTTCAAGTAAGCTCGTTTCACCCTGCGGGTTAAGAAATTTTTCAAACCTATCTATATTTCCATAGGCTGCTTTTGTTTTTTCAGCCGCTGCTCCTAGAAATCCTTTTTCGTCGATCAGTTTGCTATCGCGCCTCTCGCTTTCGGATTCGGAACTGCCAAAGGAAAGGGGATGGAAAATGCCCGCTCGAGAAACCGGCCTTCCGACCATAAGACACCGGCGCCCACAGCAAGGAGGCCCTTGAACATTTTTGCCCTCAGCTCTTTCTCCTGTTCCTCTGGCGTGCGCACGCGTTCGGATTCCTGATTTTTCATGTGGGTTTCGAATGCCATCGCTTTATGCAACGCCGGCTATTATAGCTTTATCGTTTTCTAATACCTTTTCCCACTCCCTTATGTCCCCGCTTTTTAGAGCGTCTGTTTTGACAACAAGATTATCGGTCAGTGTGCGGGTGGCCTCAGGGCTTACATTAAAGACTTCTAAAATATCCTGAAGCATATTTTCTGGAAGGCTTTTTACAACACCTTCCCAAAGCGACATTTCATATTCAGAAAGCGACGCGGATTGAAGTTTCTCTTTTATCGACTCTTCGGTGGTCATAATGAAGAGCATATGAGATTTTTACGGGATTTACAAGGTTAGAAAAAATTTTTGGCCAGGGCTTCCCCCCTCACAGCAATTGAATTATGCTAATGGTCATTATGGCTGACGCTGCGCACGACGATAAAAATTTCTGGCTCTCCCTCCCCCGCCCGATCATGGCGCAGGCGCCGATGGCGAACGTCACGGACGCGGCGTTCCGCCGCATGTTCGCGGAGTGCGGCAAGCCGGACGTCTTTTGGACGGAATTCGTTTCGGTAGAAGGGCTGCTCTCGCGCGGGCGCGAGAAGTTGCTGACCGATCTCTGGTTCGACAACGCGAGCCCGCCGAGCATCCGATCGTGGCACAGATCTTCGGCGGGAAGCCGGAACAATTCGAAGCCATCGGCCCGCTCATCAAATCGCTCGGCTTTGACGGCATCGACATCAACATGGGCTGCCCTGACCGCGGCGTGGAGAAGTCCGGCGGAGGCGCAGCACTCATTAAATCCCCGGCGGTGGCCAAGGAAATCATCCGCGCGCTCAAACGCGGCGCGGGCGGCCTGCCCGTTTCCGTAAAAACCCGGCTCGGCTATGCGAACATCGCGGAGATGGATGAGTGGATCCCGGCACTCCTCGAAGAAGACCTGGCCGCGCTCACCGTCCACCTCCGTACCCGCAACGAGATGTCCGACGTGCCGGCCCGCTGGGAGCTGGCGCCAAAGATAGTGGCTCTCCGCGATCGGATCGCTCCCAAAACCGTCCTCCTGGGCAACGGCGACGTCCGCTCGCTCGAAGACGGCCGCGCCAAGGCCGTCGCGTCCGGCATGGATGGCGTGATGGTGGGCTCCGGCCTCTTCGGCAACCCCTGGTTCTTCTCCGGCCGGACGCCCGGCGTCCGGGAGCGGCTCGAACGCCTCGTGGCCCACACCGAGCTCTTTGAGAAGCTCTACCGGAGCGATAACCTCGAAGAACTTCGACGTCATGAAAAAGCATTACAAATCCTATACCAGCGCCCAACCCGATGGCCAAGGCGGCTTTGATGGGGCCAAAGAGCTCCGGCTGCGCCTCATGGAGGCAGAAAATGCGGCCGAGGTGCGCAAAATAGTCGAGGATTTCCTGGATAAAGCGTAAAATATGGGCTATTGAGGCCCAACCGCCTACTGGCCCGCCCCTTGACCCCGGCGGTTGACTTTTGGGGTGGGGTCTGCTAAGATGGAAGTACAAATAAATGAGTACCATGCGCCCCGCGAGGGGCATTTTTGTTGGGAAAGTAGTCAAATGCCTTAAAGCTCTGGCGGTCTTAGGACTCCTGGCTTACCCGGCAACCATCCAGGCCGATACGGCGGTTCTGCCCGCCCCGGCGGCGGTCGCGTCCACCAAAACCGTCTGGGTGACGGCCTATACGAGCGACCCGGACGAGACGTCCGACCACCCCCTTATCACCGCTTCCGGCGGCATGGTGGGCGACGGCATCGTCGCGGCCAACTTCCTCCCTTTCGGCACCCAGATAGAGATCCCGTCCCTCTTCGGCACCAAGGTCTTTACGGTTGAAGACCGCACGAGCGCGCGGTTCGGCGGACGCGTGGACATCTGGATGCCCACGCGTCAGCAAGGCGGTCAACTTCGGTATCGAGCACGCCGAGATCGTCATTCTCGACCAGAACTTGGCGATGAAGTAAAATAGTTGGGTGTCACGCCAACTTTTCCGGTTCCTCATACAGTATAAATACTGGGTGATATTCCCCGTCGCGACGATCGAGGGACCTATCATCACGATGGTGTCCGGGTTCCTCATATCGCTCGGCGTCCTGAGCTTCATTCCCACCTTCTTGGTGGTCTTCGCCGGAGACATGATCTCCGATTCTTTTTATTTCGCCCTCGGCGCTCGCGGGAGGAGGTTTTTGGAGCGGATAAAGTTCCTCCATATCACTGAAGCGCGGCTTCTGAAGCTCGAGAAGCATTACGAGACGCATCCCGGAAAGACGTTCCTTATAAGTAAGGCGTCGTACGGGGTCGGATCGCTCTTCCTCATCGCAGCCGGGGCCTCAAAGATGGTCTACCAGAAATTTTTGGAGTATATTACGCCGATGAATGCCGTCCGCTCCACGATACTGCTGCTCATCGGCTACTTCCTCGGCAGGGCGGTGCGCTATTCCGGCACCTATTTGGAATGGTACACCGTGGGCGTCATCATCCTTTTGCCGATCGGATATTATATAATCAAGAAAATACATGAAAGCCATGTTGAAGGGATTTAAGGAGTTCATATTGCGCGGGAGCGTGGTGGATCTCGCGGTCGGCGTCATGGTCGGCGCGGCGTTCAATAGCGTCGTGTCATCGCTCGTAAAAGACCTGATGACGCCGCTCATCGCGGCCATCTTTAAGCAGCCCAACTTCTCCACGCTCATATTTACCGTGAACGGGAGCCAGTTCCTCTACGGCGATTTCATCAATAACTTCATCTCGTTCCTCATCACCGCCGCCACGATCTACTTCGTCATCGTGCTTCCGATCAATAAGCTGAGCAGTATTCATAAAGGCCCTCCGCCGGAGGCAACGACGAAAGTTTGCCCCGAGTGCCTGAGCAACATTCCGACAAAGCACATCGTTGTGCGTATTGCACGAGCGTTGAAGCCGGAAAAATAGGCTTTCATAAAAAAATGGCGTCGTCGCTTTATGCGACAACGCCACTGGTACTGACTACTGGATGGTAATGTGCTGATCGTCGGCAAGTTGCCGGAAGGTGGGAGAGGTCGCGTAGAGCTCTTCGAATGAGTCCGCGATCGCTTCGATCTGCGAATCGCCGTTCCGCACGTCTTCCGCGTTCCGAAGCACGACGAAGCGGTTGCAAAGATTCCGAACGGTGGAAAGCCGATGCGCGATGATAAGTGCCCCGACCTGATCGCTCAGGATCTCCGCCAAACCGTCGTGCACGGCCCGTCCGTAGAGGAATCAAGATTGCTGGTGCCCTCATCGATGATGATGAACGGCGCCTGCTTGATGACGGCAGCACCGATGATCAGGCGCTGCGCCTGACCGCCGGAAAGCTTCGTCCCCCGCTCGCCCACGACCGTATCAAGCCCGTCGATCAATCGCTCGCCGAAATCGATGCGCAACTTACGCATCAGTTCCCACATGCGATCGTCATTCCAATACTCCCGCTGTTCTTCGGAAAGCGCGTACGCCAGGTTATAGCGTATCGTCCCGTCGAAGATCTGCGGATGCTGTGGAATGTACGCGACCGATCTCCACCATGAAGGCAGAGATATGTCGCGCAGATCGATGCCGTTGATGCGGACCGCGCCCTGCTCCGGATCATAGACCCGAAGCAGAAGGTTCATCAACGTCGTCTTGCCGGCCCCGGAGGGACCGATCAAAGCGACCCTATCGCTCTGTCCGATGGAAAACGTTACTTTCTTAAGGACGGGCGCAGGTACCGAAGCGCTTGTTCCGTTATCGTTGCTGTCCGCCGGATATCCGTCGTGATTCCATCGAAACAGATCTCGATCGGCTCATTTTTGGTGAGCACGATCGCATCCGGTTTTGATGTGATGGCGGGCGGAATGGCAAGCGCTTCGATCATATGACGAACGGCGGGCAGAAACCAGTTGAGTTGCCGCTCGATATACCCGACCCGCCAGACGTTGTTCACGATCTCCAAGCTCCACATTATGAGCGGAAAGAATGCTGCGACGGTCCAGCGACCGGTCCACGCCAACCATGTCCCGTATATCAGGATCAACATCATCCCGACGACGAGGATCAACCCCCGACGCAAGGTCTGTCTGATATACCATAGCCAGAACGAACGGTCCTTTCCGAGCACCGCCTCAAAGGCCTCCTTCATGATCCGTAATTCATCGATCTCCCGTGCCGATATTTTCACACGCTCCACATTCTTCATCCGTTCAAAACGGTACCGCTTCAGGCGACGCCACTCGACTTCGAGCGGCGTGCATGCTTCAAGCACCTTTTGATTCAGATAGAGCAGATAGAGACCGTATGCGACAAGGAACACCGTGAGGGTAAGCCCGATGACCCAGCTGAGCCACCACAGAAGGACATAGGAAAAGCAGAGTGCGACGGCGGTAGGAACTCCCTCGAAGAACAACAATGACTGGGTGGCGAGCAAGCGCTCGCGCCCGGTCATGATGCTTTCGGGGTTCAGGCGGTGATTCTCCTGAACATGCTGACCGATGGATTTTCCGAAGAACCGTTCCGTCATGTTGCTGTCGAGCTGTCCCATATTGGATCCGAGCAGGCATTCGCGGAATCGGTCGTGATGGTTGCCCGCAAATCGTTGCATGACGAAGCAGATGAAAAATCCTGTTAGTCCGACGATGGCAAGCCGTGCGTCATGCCTGCCTATCCCATCGAGGAGAATCTTGAGCGTCTGTGGAAGCGCCACCGAAAAGATGGTCGCAATTATCACGGCAACGGCAAGCCAGCGATACCACCTGAGAGCTTCCGCAGTCTTGAAATCTCGCCACGCCCACACGATGGCCCCGAACATTTCTTTGCTTTGACGCAGGTATTCCCGCCATGTCGTCGGGACATCCCTCGCATCTTCCAGATCGTACATAGTACTTCCCTCCTTTTCCGAAACTTTGACATTCAATTGTGAAAGATCGTTCAAAAAACATATGCCTTACCGACATTCGGCAAGGCATATTTGACTTCAAGAAGATATAGAGAGATGGCTACGATCCTATAAAATCAAATATGCACTGCCGAAAAGAACAAATACCGCCCATGACCCCATTGGTGCCCTTAAGGAAGGCCTTGGGAGAACTGCCGTTCCCCTGGCCCGTACGATCGTTAAAAATAATATGATTGTTCTTCACGTTTCTATATATATCACGCCACTATATATATGTCAAGCACTCCGATTACCCCGGTTTTCGTGTTATAATATAAGTCCTATGGCAACTCCTTCTTCCGGCATCAACCGGGATACATTTTTTAGTGGCGCCGCTATCATCGCGCGGCAGCTGCGCCCGTACAAGAAGATCCTGATCTGGCTCTCCGTCTTTGGGTTGCTCAACGCAACGGCGCAGGCGTTCGTGCCGCTCATCGCCGGTAAAATTTTCGACGCGATCATTAAAATTTCCCAAAATCCCGCGGTGGTGCTCATGCCGTTCATCACGCTCCTCATCATTTGGGCGGCGCTGAACCTTGCGAGCAACGGCATCAGTTGGTGGACCGGATTCCAGAACGACAAGCTAAGCACGGTGATGCTCGCCGAATATACCGCGGAGGGATTCAGCAAACTCTTCGAGATGCCGCTCGGATTCCATACCATGCAGAAGCAGGGCGATACGAGCGACCGCATCAACCGCGCGGCGAACTGGCTGGACCAGATCGTCGGCAACGTTCTGCTCTCGCTCCTGCCGAGCTTCTTAAGCATCGGCGTCGCGCTCATCATCACCTATTTCATCAACTGGCAGCTCACGCTCGTGCTTTTGGCCGCGATCGTGATCTACGCCGGCATTTTGTGGAGCGCGGTCCCGCGGCTCTCCGGGCTCCAGAAGCGCATGCACCGCGCGTGGAATCGCGCCTATGGCGACGCGCACGACGCGCTCGGCAACATCCGCGAGATCAAGCAGGCGGCAACGGAGAAGCAGGAGCGCAAAAAGATCCGCCGCAATTATATCGACCGCGCCGCGCAGTTTTGGGTGGATCTGAACACGATCTTCGCGCGGCTCACGTTCGCGCAGAAGATGCTCGTCACGCTTACCCAGCTTTCCATTTTTATCATTTCCATTTTCTTCGTGCGGAACGGGACGCTTACGCCGGGCGGCCTCGTGGCGTTCAACGGATACGCGGCGATGATCCTCGGTCCGTTCGTCCTGCTCGGCCAGCAATGGCAGACGATCCAGAACGGCTTCGTGGCGCTCGTCCGCGCGGACAAACTGCTCGCTCAGCCGGTGGAAAAATATAATCCCGTCGGTGGCATCTCCCCAAAGAAAATCGAAGGCGACGTTGAGTTCCGAGACGTCCGCTTTGCGTACAAAACAAGCAACGAGACACTGAAAGGTATCTCCTTCCATGCCGCGCCCGGGGCAAAGATCGCGCTCGTCGGCGAATCAGGCGTCGGTAAAACGACGATCATCGACCTGCTCTCCGGTTTCTATTTCCCGCAAAAGGGACATATACTCGTCGACGGCATCGATATCAAGAAACTGAACCTTAAGGAGTATCGCTCGCGCATCGGCACCGTGCCGCAGGAGCCGACGCTCTTCAACGACACGATCGAGGCGAACATCCGCTACGGCAATCCCGGCAAGTCGCACGAGGAAATGGTGGCCGCATGCAAAGATGCCTACGCGCAGGAATTCATAGAGGCATTCCCGAAGAAGTATAAGACGATCGTCGGCTGGCGCGGGGTCAAGCTCTCCATCGGGCAAAAGCAGCGCATCGCGCTCGCGCGCGCGTTTTTGCGCAGTCCGGACATCCTCGTTTTGGACGAACCCACATCCGCGCTCGATGCAAAGTCCGAGCACCTCATCAAGGCATCGTTCGAGAAGCTGATGCAGGGCCGCACTACGTTCATCATCGCCCACCGCCTCTCGACCGTCCGCGAAGCGGACCTGATCCTGGTTCTAAAAAACGGCGAGATCGTGGAACAGGGCAACCACGCGGCTCTCATGAAGCTCCCCGGCGGCGTCTATCGCGGCTTGTACGAAATGCAGACGGGATTTGCGGGATAGGGTTTTACTTCACTACCCCATTCCCTTCGCACACTTTCTTATAAAACAGCGCCGACGGGCGCGGCTTCCGCGCCTGCGTGGCGTAGTCGATCTCGATCATGCCAAAGCGGGGCCAGAAGCCGTGGTGCCACTCGAAGTTGTCCATGAGCGACCAGTGTAGATAGCCGCGCACGTCCACGCCGCCTTCGTTAATTGCGCGATGCACGTTCGCGAGCGTTTTCCACAGGAACCATTCGCGTTGGGCGTCACGTGCGTCCGCGAGGCCGTTTTCGGTGATGTAGATAGGCACACGATACTTTTTTAGATCGACGAGTACGCGATAGATCGCTTCGGGATAGAGCTCCCATCCCATATCACTCGTCCGCGCATTCTCGTTCTTACCGAACCATCCGTCGACGCGATTATGAAAATAATGATTGAGGCCGATGAAGTCCTGCTTGTCTTTTATGTGATCGAGAAAATAGAGATTGAGCGCCCAGTCGGCGACGCGTTTTAAAAACTTATTCCACAATCGTCCTTTATATGCTTCGTAGCAGACATTGTTCTTCGCGACGCCCACCTGCGCGCCGGGTCGGACCGCTTTTTATCGCTTTGTACGCCGCGCGATGGGCGCGGATAAGATTCTCGTACACCACGAGCGCGAGGAATGGGTCATGCTTCTGCGGCGGCCACACGCCCTTTATATATGAGTCGTTCGTGTGGATCTCCGGCTCGTTCAGCGTGATCCAGAACTTTTACGTCCGGCAGCTCGGTGGCCATCTTTTCCGCAAAACGCGTGAAGTAACGGACGTTCCCGCGGCGCTCAAACTCGTGCTTATCACAAAACCAAAGCGGCACCGTCCAGTGCCATAGCGTAACGAATGGCTCCATGCCGTTCGCGCGGATCACGGCGATGACGTCGCGGTAGTGCTCAATCGCTGCATCATCAGAGCTTCCCCTCCTCCGGCTCAACGCGTGACCACTCGATGGAAATGCGCGTAGCGTTATCGCCAAGCGACCGCGCCAGAGCGCAAAGTCTTCTTTGTAGCGATGATGAGTGATCCGCGGCCTGGCTCGAGATAAAATTCTCGCGGCCATATTTTGCGATCAATCCATCTCTTTCAAGCTGCGCAAGTCGCGCAGGCGACCTCTCCCATTCACTCCAGTTATTATGCGTGCCACCCTCCACCTGATGTGCCGCAGTGGCTGCGCCCTAGAGAAATCCTTTTGGAAATTCGAGCTTGCTCACTGTAATTATTTATTCAATTGAATTGATCGGATCAAACCGGGTAGTTCCTTAAAATCCGCCGTTCTCATTTCCGCTCCGTTCACACTCTCTTTGGAATAAAGAATGAATTTCATCCCCGCCCCATGCGCCGCTTTCATATCATTTTCCACATCGCCGACATACACGCATTCGTCCGGCCGCACACCAAGCTGCTTTGCGGCAAGAATAAGCGGCTCGGGATCGGGCTTATGATTCTTGGTATCCTCATACGCGATGGTCACCTTGAAATAATGCTCTAGAGTATTGAGCGGGGGCTCATAGGCATATGCTTTGATCCTGCTCGTGACGACCGCCAGCGGATATTCTTCGCTCAATATTTTTATTGTTTCCGGCACGCCCGGGGAGAAATGATCGGCGGCGGCCCGTCAACGACCTCCACCATATCGCAGACTTTTTTTATATCCGCTTCGTTCTTGAGGCCGGTAAGAATCTGTACGATGTCGTGAAAGGTTCTATGGAATAAGGGCGCATACTCCTTTCGGGTGGGAGCTTTATATCCCGCTTCTGTCATTAGATTTTTAAAGAATTCAAAATTTGCCTCAAAGGAATCGAGCAGCACCCCGTCCACGTCAAAGATGACCGCCTTTGCCATATTCTATTAGATATTTCTCTCCAACCCCTTCCTACTTCCCGCGAGCAACCAGTGAATGAACCACGCGCACAGCAAGCCAAGCGCCGCGCCGCCCACGATGTCCATCGGCCAATGCACGCCGGCGTAGATCCGCGCGATGCCCATAAGCACCGCGAGCGCGAGAAACCAACAGCCCCACTTGCGATTGGCGAACAAAACGACGAGCGCGAGCGCGAAGAACCACGCGGCGTGCGCCGACGGGAACGACGACCCGCTCTCGCTCACGAGCGGCGTGAAGTTGTAGAACACGAACGGGCGCGGCTCGTGATAGAAATAGTGGATGGCCGTCGTCACGATCCCGCGCGCAAGAATGATCGCAAGCGCCGCCTCGCAAAAAAGATATACCTTCCGCCGCCATCCCTTTTGGTAATACACGAGCACCAGAAACGCGAGCACGAGCAGGTACGGCAGGTATTCGGCAAAGAATATCGCAAGCACATCCCAGAATGCGTTATGATGCCCGGCGGCATAAAAGAACGGAAACAGCCCTGGTTGAGCGCGAACATATTCGTCTATTATAGCATCCGCTCTACCGTACGGACAGCAATACCCACACGAGAAGAATGAATGCGTAAAGATTGATGAGAAGCGTGCGCGCCCAATGCGTTCTTAATATTTTTGCAAGATACGGGCTTTGCGACCCGAGCGGGTCCTTGCTCAACTTTGCCTGCCACTGCCCCCAAAAGATCGCAGTAAGCACCAGCGAGATCACCTGTAAAATAAAAACGCCCCAAATCGCCCAAACAGGAGAATTTACAGGGTGATACCAGAAAAGCGCGATCGAGCCGATAAGCGCGAGCGCTACCGGCGTAAATATCCAGTATGGAAGTTTTTTCCAATGCACTTCCTGGACAGTATGAAAATCCACGCCAATGGATTTCCACGATCGAAAAATATCCACTTCCATTGCCCATATTGTTCCAACATTATAAAAACCGAGTGCAAGGTTAATGATAAGGAAATCCAATGGGGTCATATCACGATTATAACAAAAACGCCCCTATACGGGGCGTTTTCATTTATATTATTTACGAACGTATGGAAGGAGTGCCATGAACCTGGCCTGCTTGATGGCGGTCGAAAGCTTGCGCTGATGCTTGGCGCAGATATGCGTGTGGCGCGGGTCGATGATCTTTGCCTGGCTCGAAACGAAGCGGCGCAAAAGGTCGATCTCTTTGTAGTCGATGTTCTTTAGGTTCTGCGAGCAGAAAAAGCACTGCTGGGCGGTTGTGGGGGCCATATTGTTCTTGTAATTTGTTACTAGGTGACCTGGTTACTATACTTTCCTTACCTGGAGCGAATCCAGCTCTACTGCGGTGTCCCGGCCGAAGATGGGCACCAATACCTTGATGCTCCCCTTCTCTTCGTTCACTTCGGAGATCTTGCCGTCGTATTCCTTGAACGGACCGTCGGTTATTTTTACCAGATCGCCTACCTTCAAGTCAAGGATCATCTTCTTGTCGCCCTCGCCGGTGCGCGCGAGGAGGAAGTCCACCTCGTCCTTGGAAAGCGGCGTCGGCGTCGTGTTATCGGGACCGACGAAGCCGGTCACGCGCGGCGTGTTGCGCACCACGTACCACGAATCCTCGGTGAGGATCATCTCCACGAGCACGTAGCCCGGATAGATCTTCTCCTCAACAGTCGTGCGCTTGCCTGCCTTCACTTTTATCTTTTTCTCCTTCGGAACGAGGATATTAAAAATCTTGTCACCCATCGCGAGCGATTCAACGCGCTGCTTCAGATAGCGCGAGACCGCCTCTTCGTAACCCGAATACGTCTGCACGGCGTACCATTGCCGTACCGCCGGTTTTTCGTTCTGTGTGCCTGAACTTGGATGGTTAAGTGCCATAGTGACCTACTCTATATATTACGCCAAAATAAAATTCTTTATCAAATACGAGAAAAGATAATCGAACGAGCCCAAAAAGATCGCGAGGCCGACGGCGATCCCGATGACGATGAGGGTGAGGCGGGTTGCCTCTTGGCGGGTCGGCCAATTGACGTGGCGGATCTCGTTTTGCGCCTCACTGAAGAATTTTTTTATCCGGGCGAACATGATTTCTGTTGTACGCTGTTTTTCCCAATTAAAATACCGCTATACTCGCGGTTGGAGGTAATAAGAGTGTAGCACTGGCAGGGCTTGGCGTCAACCGGGACACGCTTTGTCCCTATGATCTGCCCGCAAACGAAACTAACCCGGCCAACTCGGCTGTTGAATATTGATTTTCAACCGCGTCTTTATATATGTCCGCTTTTATGGACTCCATTAACGAAAGTAGCTGAACCTGCATTTTGCTTCTATCGCCTTTAGGAATAGTGGACAACGAATCATCGACCCTCTCTTTAAAAGACCCCGGTAAATTTTTAAAGATCGGATTGTGTTCGACCAAATTGTTCTTCAGATATTCCACGAATAGTCCCTCGATATTCCCTTTTGCACTTACATATACGGATGTCTCGTGGGAAATTTTTACTAAGTTTGAATCGGAAGAGAGGGGGGTTTGGTGCCAATAAAAAGAATCCAGCTTCTTATCATAATAAGGCGTCCATTTATTTTTGGCGGCGATGGCGCCAAGGCTGTCTATTAGATCAGTGAATTTGGTTTTCTCCATAATACTTTTTCCAGATAATGAATAAGTTGCGAGTTTAAGGCATTCACTTCATACGCAGTAGCGATAGTTCCGCCTCCTTGTTTCAAGTATACCACGATCTTCCACGCCCTTACGAAGGTGCCACTGCGATTGTTCTGATATGATTGAACCTTATAATATATACGTTCGCTTGAGATATACCGACCTTTGCGCCGTGATTGGGTCGTAACGTCGGGATCGCATAACGCACCTTCAATCTCCGCCAGATGCTTATCGTGTATGATCTTCGGATGCCTTAGGCAATGACTCTTATAGTTATACGCATCAAAAACGTATCTATTACTTCCCCGCTCAAAGATTATATCTCCGTTGGGCTCTTTTATCATATACCACGATGTTGTGTATGGGCGGATTTCAACCATCATTCTAATCTCCAGGAGATAAAAGTCAAAAACTTTTTAATGATTTTTTAATGTGCATTATGGTATGACTTTGATATGCCACCACCGGGATATTATCGAAAGCGTCGGGAAAAACTTATGCGCAAAGATCCGCATTGCCACTGGTGTCGACGGCCGTTAACCCTTTATCCGGGCTATGGTAAAAATGGCTTCAAATTCATGCCCGAGGATTATCCCACCATCGACCATCTTATTTCGTCATTCATGCAACCCCGAGAAGATGTTCGGATGAAAACACAGACGCTCGTAATCGCATGTCCGCGATGCAATAACTCACGGAACGTCGCCGAGACCCAAAAATATATCTGGCGCACGCGATGGAAATCTGCCGCATTTCCATTTCCATTGCGATGGGTAGGAAAAATTTTGAAGTTACGTCGAATACGAAGCCGCACTTCAGCGGACAACGTAGATGAGGCTTGAACAAATTTTGCCTATGAAATTCCCGTTATTCCGACTCCCTGCCTAACGATTCCACATATTTCATCCTTTCATCAAAATCAGGGTGCTGTTTTTCTATAACTCCCGCCAAAAGATACACGAGTACGTGCACATCTTGATAGATTAAATCGGGGGCTATCTCTATTTGGAATTCTTCGCTTATATCTTTCGCCGCTTTTTTCAAATCCCGTGCCGACTGGTATATGCGCTCGTCGTAGGATCGGATAAGATCCTCCCCTTCGGGTGATACCCTTCGTAAATATTCGCGTTTATACATGTCGGCATAGATCTCCGACCATTCGTCGATAGAATACTCGAACTTATTAAAATCCAAGCCGGGCGTATTTCCCAATTCCGTCTTGTCCATCGCGAGAATATTCTTTTTGAATGCTTCGGAAGGAAATGCCCCATCGTCGGGAAATAGTCTATGAGATTTGGGATGGCCCAGCTCGTGTGCGATTGTTGCATCGAGTTTTCCCATTTTCTTCCACGTGGCAGTATCCTCCTTCCCAAACCAGATGTACGGAATTCTCGTTACTGCCGATCTGTCGCCCCACCATTCTCTATTCAACGCCATATCCATCATCGCTTGCGGCGGAATATAAACATCGCGCTGGGGATCATCCTCTGTAGAAGCTTCCACGGTCCCGGTATTATCGAGAAAATGATAATTCAGACTATCAAGATATTCCTTATCGAAAAGTCCGAGGTTAATTACGGCTTCTTTTGTAGCCTCAAGTGTTTTCCTATCTTCTTCTTGGCGACTCTCGGGGTTATTAAATGATTCTTTAATCATCTTTCTAGACATCGAGATTCTGCACCGTCGCGGCGTGGGACTGGATGAAGTTCTTGCGCGGCTCCACGGCGTCGCCCATGAGTGTGTCGAAAAGTTTGTCCGCTTTTTCAGCGTCGTCCACCATCACCTGCTTCATCAAGCGTACTTCCGGATTCATCGTGGTCTCCCAGAGCTGCTCCGCGTTCATTTCACCGAGACCCTTGTAGCGCTGGATGTTCGGCTGGCGCTTTCCGTCACCCTGGCCCTCGGTGACGCCCTCAGGCGCTTCACCCTCCGCCGCATTTTCTTCCGCAGCGAGATCGGCAAGCTCCGCGAGCGTCTCCGCTTTTTTGCCTCCTTTCTTTGCCGCTGCGCCCTTGGCGCCCTTCGTGGCTGCCGCTGCCGGCGCGAGCTTCTGCATCTCCACGATCACTTTATCTTTCTCCTCATCAGAGAACGCATACTTGATGTTCTTTCCAAGCTGGATGCGATAGAGCGGCGGTTGGGCGATGTACACATAGCCGCCGTCCACCACTTCGCGGAAATAGCGATAGAACAACGTGAGGAGCAGCGTGCGGATGTGCGCGCCATCAACGTCCGCATCCGTCATGATGATGATCTTGTGATAGCGCAGCTTGTCGATGCTGAACTCCTCGCCGATCGCGGTGCCGATCGCGATGACGAGCGAGCGGACCTCCGCGTTCGCGAGCATCTTGTCCAGGCGCGCGCGCTCCACGTTGAGCGGCTTGCCGCGCAGCGGAAGGATCGCCTGCGTGTGGCGGTTGCGGCCCTGCTTTGCCGTGCCTCCTGCCGAATCTCCCTCTACTATAAATAGCTCGGACTCGGCCGCGATCTTGGACGTGCAGTCCGCGAGCTTGCCCGGCAGTGTGAGTCCCTCGAACGCGCCTTTGCGCAGCACCGTTTCGCGCGCTGCCTTTGCCGCGAGCCGCGCCTTCGCGGTCAAAATAACTTTTTGGATGATCGCCTTGCCCTCCTGCGGATGCTTCTCCAAAAATTCCTTAAGCGCCTCGTTGATGACGGCTTCCGTCGCGGTGCGCGCCTCCGGATTGCCAAGCTTGGCTTTCGTCTGGCCCTCGAACTGCGGGTCGCGGAGCTTTACTGAGATGACGGCGATCAATCCCTCGCGGACGTCGTCGGCCGTCAGGTTTTCTTCCTTCTCTTTTAGATATCCTTCCGCGCGCGCGAAGTTGTTCAAAGTGCGCGTGAGCGCCGAACGGAATCCGGTGAGATGCATACCTCCTTCCGGCGTAAAGATATTATTTGCGAAGCTCATCTCAACTACACGCACGTCGTCCACATACAAAAACGCCGCTTCAATATCCAACTTCTCCGCCTCCTTCTCCACGTAGAAAATATCCTCGTTCAGCCGGTTCTTTTTCTGCGAAAGGAACTTTACGTACGAGAGCACGCCACCTTCAAAATAGAAGCCGTAGAAATATGGTACCGCCAGGCGGCGATCATAGAAATTGATGCGGATGCCTTTCGTGAGATAGGCCTGCTGGCGCAAACGCTCGAGGATCACTTTGTCATTAAACTCTATCTCTGAAAAAATCGTGGGGTCGGGAGAAAATGTGGTCCTGGTGCCATGACGCTTGGATGCGCCGATCTTCTTTACCTTATATTCCGGAACGCCGCGCTTATATTCCTGCACGTACGATCCCCCATCGCGTTCCACTTCTACTTTTACCCACGACGAAAGCGCGTTCACGACGGAAGCGCCGACGCCGTGCAGACCACCGGACACCTTGTATCCTTCGCCGCCGAACTTTCCCCCGGCATGGAGCACGGTCATGATCGTTTCGAGCGCGGACTTCTTTGTTTGAGGGTGGATGTCCACCGGAATGCCGCGCCCGTCGTCCGAAACGCGAACTTTGTTTTCGGGTAAAAGTTCCACGGTGATATTCTTCGCGAATCCCGCCATCGCCTCGTCGATGCCGTTATCCACGATCTCCCAGATCAGGTGATGCAGACCGGTCGCGCTCGTGGAACCGATGTACATGCCCGGACGAAGCCGTACCGGCTCGAGCCCTTCGAGGACGGTGATATCCTTCGCGCCGTATGTTGCACTGCCTTTGTTGTCATTTTTTGCTCCGGCTTTAACCGGAGCTTTTGACGCTTTTTTTGCTTCTTTTTTGGGTTCTTGCTTTGTTGATTCTTGGGCCATTTTTCTTGGAGTTTTCGTTAAAAAATGCCGCTACGGCAATACAGGTATTTTAGCATGTTTCGGAGAAGAAATACATAGCGGCAAGGGCCGCCATTATTGACTAAACAGCCGGTTTCCGCTATACTATCCCAGGCAAGAAAAGAGGTGGCTATGAAAGCAATTTATCTTACCGAACAACATTCCGGCACCCGGGCGCCGGACGCCAAGCTCAGGGGGTGGAACGAATCCCCGGAATACGTTTGTCGGACATGCAAAACCCTGGCCAGGATAAACCCCGAGAACCCTCAACAAATGGGATGTGGGGAGTGCGGATTCATCGCTGATCATGGTTCCTCCATCTTCTTCAAGAAGGTGAGCGTCTAAATAAGACGCCACCGACGCAAAGAGGCCTTGGCAGATTTCGCCAAGGCCCATTTTTATACTTTAGAACTTTGTTGTTTGCGGACTGCCCAATCCCGTCACGTAATCGTACCGTTTGCGCGCGTCACAGTAATACTTACAGGTGCCGTTTGAACCGCTCGTGATGTCGCGGAAATATTTGAGCGTACTCGTGGAGGCCTTATCGGTGTAGAACTTCGCGAGCGCGGCGGAACCGCCGAGCGCCTGGATCGCGGCCCACTGCGGCGCGCCCGCGCTCGTGCCGCCGACGGTGTTCCACGCACCCTTGGCCTTGCTGCCGGTGCCTGTCGTGAGGTAGACAGGATATCCCGACGCCGGATCGGCGTCATACGAGACATCCGGGATCGCGCGCATGCCGTTCGCTTTCGAGATCTTGTATGCCGTCTGCCACGCGGGCTCTTTTTCGTACGCGCTCACGCCGCCGCCGCTCCCCGACCATGCGCTCTCGGCGACGAGCGCGCCGCTCGACGCGAGCTCGAGCGACGTACCGCCGACGCCGATCACGTTCGGCGAGGACGCGGGCCAGCTGGCGCCTGTGCCGTCATCGCCCGACGATGCAAAGAACGCGATGCTTGAGCTCGCCTTTCCGACAAAGTGCGAGTCCTCCGCCAGCTCATCGGAAAATTCCGCGCCGCCCCAGCTCATTGAGACCGCGACGACATCCTTCCGCGCCGCGGCGTAATCCACGGCGCTCATCAGATTCGCGCCCGAGGGCGTCTTCGCCTCGACCAATAATATTTTCGCAGTCGGTGCGATCGCGTGCGCCCACTCCACGTCGAGTGATGTCTCCATCGCCCAGTCGCTGTTCGCCGCGGTCGAGCTCGCCATTTTATGCTTCTCAAAACACCCGTTCGCCGTGGTACACGCCGGCAAATTGTACTGTTTGTCGAACGCTGCGAGGTCGCTCTCCATGTTCGGGTCGTCGTATGCATCGATGAGCGCGATCGTCCCCTTCCCGCCAGTCGCGGGAAGGTCGTAGATCTTTTTTATCTCCGCCGGCGACACTCCGGAAGGCGCCTTTTCGGCCGACCGATAAATGTGCACCGGCGGCTTTCCCTGAAAATCCGAGAACCGATATGCCGCGTTTGCTACGCCGACGGGAAACAGCACGGGAACAAACGCGGAAGCGGCCGCGAGGAGCGCGACAAGCACCGCAGATAGTTTTTTTGTTGTCATGCGGGGAGCATACAACAATGCCGATTAAAACTATCTAAACTTTGCACTCATGAGGCCTGACCGTTTATACTTTATGCATGGAAAATAATGCTTTAGGGACGGAGCAGGTGCGGTGGGATCTTAGCAACTTCTACTCGGGCGTCGGTGATCCGCAGATAGACAAGGACTTGGCGGAACTCGTCGCGCTCGAAAAGAAATTTTACGAGAACTATAAGGGCAAATTGGCGGAGAGGTTGGGCGGTGCGATCGCCGATTTCGCGGAAATATCGATGCGTGTGGAAAAGATCTTCGTCTATCTTTATCTCCGGCAGAGTTTGGATGTGACCGAGGCCACGGTAAAGGCGAAGATAGCTGAAGCGGAACGGATATCGAGCGAGGCAAGCGGAAATTTTCTCACGTTCTTTGATATCGAGCTCGTGGCGCTTGACGACGCGACGCTCGCAAAATTCTACGAGTCCGACCCGGTGGTGGCACGCCACCGGCCGTGGATCGAACACGCACGCGTTTTCAAACCGCATCTCTTGAGCGAGCCGGTGGAAGGCGCGCTCGCAAAACGATCTCCGTTCGGTCCCGGTTCATGGAGCGAGTTTTTTGACGAAGTGGAAGCGGACATACGGCTCCCGTTCCGCGGCACGGAAAAAACGCTCACCGAACTTCTTGATGTGCTCACCAATTCCAAGGATGCCGGGGAACGCGCCGAGGCATTGAAAGTGATCAACGCCGGGCTCGGCGGCTATTTTGCAAAATACGCGGCGCAATCACTTTATGTTGTTGCCGGCGAGATGGCGGTGGAACGGCGCGAACGCGAATACAAACATCCGATGGATGGCCGCAATAAATCGAACCATATCCCCGACGCGGTGGTGAACGCGCTGCACGAAGCGGTCACGACGACGGCAGGTCCGCTCGCTCGCCGCCATTACGCGCTGAAAGCCGAACTGTTCGGAATGGAGAAATTGAAGTGGAGCGACCGCAATGCGCCGCTGCCGTTCGCCGATACGACGATCGTGCCGTTCGACAAAGCGATGGAGACCGTGCTCGCGGCATACGCGAGCTTCAGTCCGACGCTCGCAGGACTGGTAAAAAATTTCGCCGCAACGCATCGCATCGATGCGCCCGTCACGAAAGGGCGGCGCGGCGGCGCATTCAATTATTCCATTGTGCTCCCCGGCAACCATCCCACCTCTTTTGTATTCTTGAACTATCTCGGGTCCGACAATGACGTGATGACGCTCGCCCACGAATTGGGGCATGGCGTTCACGGCATGCTCGCGGGCGAGGCCCAGGGCGTGCTCATGGCACAGGCGCCGATCGCGTACGCCGAGACCGCATCGGTGTTCGGCGAGATGACCACGTTCAATTTTTTGAAACAGCGATTGAAGGAGAAGGGTGATGTGAAAGCGCTGCTCGCGCTCATCATCGATAAGATAGACGGAAACCTGAACACGGTCGTGCGCCAGATCGGGTTCTCGAACTTCGAGCGGCGCCTGCACGGCATGGATGCGACGTACAAAACATGGGCCGAACCCAAAAAACTTTCCGTGGAAGAACTGGACGCGATCTGGCTCACAACACTCAAAGAATTCTACGGAAACGATGGGGAGGTTTTCACATACGAGAACAGCGAACATCTTTGGACGTATGTGTCGCACTTTCAACGGCCGTTCTATGTGTACGGCTATGCATTTGGAGAACTGCTGACCCAGAGTTTGTACGCACAACAGCCATCACTCGGTGATCGTTTCGAACCCCTCTATCTTGACCTCCTGCGTTCTGGAGGCACAAAGGATGTCGTTGAATTGCTCGCCCCGTTCGGACTTGATCCTACCGGCAAGGATTTCTGGGAGAACGGCATCAATGTGAGCTTGGCCGCGATGATCGCGGAGGCGGAAGAGCTCGCGAAAAAGCTCTAGGTTTTAGGCATAGCGCCGCACCAAAGCCGCTTGCGGCGTCGTAAGAAGCGAAGTAGGATGTACGTAATAAACGAGGCGCTTCCATGAAAAAATACCTCATTGGCGGAGTAGTGGCGGCCGCGTTCATCGCGTACGCCATTTTTGCCAACAATAACAACAATCAGCCCATTACACCGGTGGCGCCGACCGCGACGTCAACCGGCACGCCGAATACGAACGGTCCCACTTCGACGATCCCGGCCACCACGCCACCCGCGGGGAACCCGCCGGGCACTCCGGTAAATACTCCCGCCACAACGACTACTCCCACCGGACAATATAAAGACGGCAGCTACACCGGCGCGGTTGCTGACGCGTTCTATGGAAATCTTCAAGTGATCGCCGTCATTCAGGGTGGGGCGCTTGCGGACGTTCAATTCCCGCAACACCCGAGCGGCGGTCACTCGGGCGAGGTGGCCGCGTACGCATTGCCCCAGCTGCGGCAGGAGGCGATCGCCGCGCAGAGCGCGAACGTGGACGCCGTTTCCGGCGCGACGCAGGATTCCAACGCCTTCCAACAGTCGCTCGCGTCGGCGCTCGCACAGGCAAAAACCTAATACGGATGAAAGAAACCCGCGTCATGATGGGCATGCCCATCACCATAGAGATCGTCGACGCGAAAGCGACCGGCGATATTTTTAATGAAGTTTTCACGTATTTCGCGCACATCGATGAGAAGTTCAGCACGTATAAATCGACGAGCGAGATAGAAGCGATCAATCGCGGCACGCTCGCTCTCGCGGACGCGAGCGAGGAGATGCGGCTCATCTTCGCGATGTGCGAGGAGACGAAGCGCGAGACAAACGGCTACTTCGATATCAAAACACCGGCAGGAAATCTTGATCCGTCCGGAGAAGCTCTTCCCTTCCGGCGCCGCGCCGGCAAAGCTCGCGCTATCTATCACCTGCCCGCCGGGACCATATAACATTACTGTCCCGTCTGTGTTTTTTAAAGACAATTTATCCTGCGCTTTCTTCAGAACAAGATACCCGCCGGGCGGGATGCCGTACCCAGCGAGCGAAAATGTTTTCTTCGCGCCATCGCCGAGCGTGTAGGCATCAAGGCTCGCAACTCCCGTGCCGCTATTATAGAGCTCGATGAATTCTCCTGCCGCATCATTGCCGACCGGATTTGGAAGCCATTCGTTGATATAGATCATATTTTATTATTGGTGTCGGGGGCACGCGCCCAAGCTATGCCCGTGTACAGCCCGGGCGCACCGGTGGACCCGGCGGGAGTCGAACCCGTTTTCCCTGTTTGTCAAAAACAGTGTCTTACCATATAGACGACGGGCCCATGGTTTCCACCGGCAAAAGCAGAATAACCAATGACCAATTAAAACTATCTAAAAACAAAAACAGCCCCCGCGAAGGGGCTATTTTTGTGACAAACAGGATTTGGGTCCGCCATCTCGGCAGGACACTGTCTCGCCTATTATTCTAGTCCGCGCAAAATAAAAGTCAAAAACTTTTTAATGATTTTTTAATATTTCCTACAGCAATTCCTCGTACCCTTTTATCTTCAAATGCCGATATGCCGCAGGCAGGACGATGCGCCCTGCGGAAGAGCGCTGGAGGAAACCGAGCGTCATTAGATACGGCTCGTAGATATCCTCGATCGCGCCGCGATCCTGCGCGAGCGCGGCGGCGATGGTGTTGATGCCCACGGGGCCGCCATGGAACTTCTCAATGATTGTCATAAGAAGCTCGCGGTCCTGCGGCTCAAGCCCCACCTCGTCGATCTCGAGCATCGCGAGCGTCTTCCGCGCGGCGTCCTCGTCGATCACGCTCTCGCCGTGCACTTCGGCAAAGTCGCGCGCGCGGCGCAAGAGCCGGTTCGCAACGCGCGGTGTCCCGCGCGACGCGCGCGCAAGGATGTCGATCGCCTCGGGCTTGGCCTCCACGCCCAAAATTGCTGCCGAGCGCTTTAAGATACTTTTGATATCATCCGGCGTGTAATAGCCGAGGCGCAACGTCGCGCCGAAACGCGAGCGCAATGGCTGCGAAAAAGATTCTCGCGCGTCGTCGCCGCGATCAACGTGAACGGCGGAAGATCGAGCGAGAGCGTCCGCGCCGACGGCCCTTTGCCGACAACGAGGTGCAGCTTGCGCGCCTCCATCGCCGGATATAACACCTCTTCGATCATCGGGTTGATGCGATGCGCTTCGTCGATAAATAAAATTTCGCCGGGCGAAAGATTGGTGAGCACCGCGGCAAGGTCGCCCGCTTTTTCCAACGCCGGGCCGGATGTGGTTTTGATCATCCCGCCAAGTTCGCGCGCAACGAGATACGCGAGCGTCGTCTTCCCCAATCCCGCCGGGCCGGAAAATAAAAGATGGTCGGCGGACTCGCCGCGTTTTTTCGCGGCGCTCAAAAGCGTTTTTAAATTATCTTTTATTTTTTCCTGGCCGATATACTCATCCCACTCGGTGGGCCGGAGGGTGAGATCGATATTCGGGTCTTCTTTGTTGCCTGAGGCATTAGCAGGACCGTTGGCGTGGGGTGTTTTTGGCATGGGTTTGGGTGGATTATATGGATAGGCTGGCTTGACAAATAATATTCTATATGCTAACATATCCCAGTGCTCAATAAATATGGGCTGTTGGCAAATCACATGTTCATTAAAAGTAGCTGATTCAGATCTGGGGGCGGGAGTTATTTCTAAAAACTACAGGATGAACCGGTTTCGGCTGGTCCTCTCCTTTGAGTAATTCTAGCCTCTTTTATCATTAGATAGAAGAGATCATTATCCTTTCGCGAGGAATTGCCCCCAGGTCTGAGTTTACTACGTTTGTTAAAAAATAAGCGTCCGCGCTTATTTTTTTATTATCAATGAGCGTGAGTGCGCATGTATTTTTGCCGAACTATCATCTGCCGGCAGGTAACATAATCGCGACTCACCACACCAACATCCCCCGTCGCGCCGATCACCTCCTCAAATGTCGTCTTCCCTTCAAGCACTTTCAAAATTCCGTCCTGCTGCATCGTCACCATCTCCTGCCGCGCGGCCACCTCGCGCAAACGCAACCTCCGACGCTTCCTGCAAGATTGTTTTCTCCAGATCCGCCGCCGCCTTCCAAAAATTCAAATACGCCAACGCGACCTTTGTATCCGATGCCATTGCACTTTTCGCATCCCACCGGCGCATAGATCTTATAGCCGTCATATGGCTTTCTTATCCACCTTAGCCGGCAACGCGGCAAGGAATTTTGCGATCTTCTCCGCGGTCGCCGCATCCAGCGCGGCCTCTTTTTTGCAATCCTTGCAGAGCACGCGCACGAGGCGTTGCGCGATCGCGAGCGAAAGCGCCGGGCCGATGCTCACCGCCTTCACGCCAAGATTGATCAAGCGCGGCACCGCGCCGACCGCATCGTTCGTGTGCAGCGTTGAGAGCACCAAGTGCCCGGTCAGCGCCGCTTCAAGCGCGATATCCGCCGTCTCAAGATCGCGTACCTCGCCAACCAGGATCACGTCCGGGTCCTGGCGCACGATGGCGCGCAACCCGTTGCCAAAGGTATATCCGGCCTCCTCGTCGATCTGCGTCTGCTCCATGCCCTCGATCCGATACTCGATCGGGTCCTCAAGGGTGATGATCTTCATCGTCGGATCGTTCATGGTGCGCAAGAACGCGTAAAGTGTCGTCGTCTTTCCGGAACCGGTCGGCCCGGTGTTCAAAATCAAGCCCGTTCGGCTGGGATATCTTCTTCTTTACGAGCGCGAGGTTGTCCGCGCGAAGTCCAAGCTGCGGCAAGGTGACCATCGTCGCCGACGGATCCAAAATTCTCATAACGATCGTCTCGCCGAACTCCGCCGGGATCACGGACACGCGCATCTCGATATCTTTATCGCCAAGCCCGATCGTAAAGCGGCCGTCCTGTGCCGCATCGCGCACATTCAGCTTCATCTCGGAAAGCAATTTGATGCGCGACACGAACGTGTGATACGCGCCAAGCGGAATGTCGTCAAACATGTCGTGCAAGCAGTCCGTCGATGCGGAAACGGATCTTCGCTTTTTTCTCCCCCGCCTCGGTGTGAATGTCCGACGCGCGCAATCCCATCGCGCCCGCCAAAATTATTTCGATGAGCGCCACCGGCGACACATTCGCGAGCGGAAGCGCAGCGATCTCTTTGTGCACCGCGTCGATCGTCATCAAGCCTTGCCTTCAAGCGCATCAAGGCGCTCCTCGGCGATCTCCACCTTCCCCGTGATCGTTTCCGACGCCGGGTTTATGAACTGATAAAAATGCCACGCCGCATCCATACTGGATGGCGAAACAACGACCACCTTTACTTCATATTTTTTTGCCGCGAGCTCCTCGACGACTTGTTTTGTGGCGGGCAGTTCCGGATTGAGCCGCCGCAAGCGCAACCTTATTCGCTTTCAGTTCGATTGCCGCAACTTTTGCGTCCTTCGCCTCGTTCTCCGGCTAATATCCTCACCGCATCGAGCGACACGGGAACCTTTCCGAGGTCCACATACGAAAGCCCAAGCTTCTCCGCGAGCCGTTGGGCGGCGCGCTCCTCGCCGTCGCGCCGGAGCTTTGCGAGCTTCTCTTTTAGGTCGTTCTGAGGTGCGTCAAGCATTTGCTATGATGATACCGCGTGGATATAATGCAAGCAATATGTCAGGACATTCGCATTGGGCGGGAATAAAACACAAAAAAGAGATCACCGACAAGAAGCGGGGAAAGATATTTTCGAAATCGCTCAAATTGATCTCGGCGGCGGCGCACGCCGAGCCGAACCCGGACTTCAATCCGCGCCTCCGCACGGCGGTCGCGAAAGCGCGCGAGGCAGGCGTGCCGGCGGACACGATCGATCGCGCAATCAAGCGCGCCGCCGACCCGGCGGAAAAATTGGAGGAATTATTATATGAAGCGTACGGGCCCGGCGGCGCGGCGATCCTCATCGAGGCGCTCAGCGATAACCGCAACCGCACGGCGCAGGAAATAAAAACAGTTCTGCGCGACCACAACGGCAAGTGGGCGGAGTCCGGAAGCGTGCAATGGGCGTTCGAACACGCGGGCGGCCCCGGCGGCGAATGGACGGCAAAATTTCCGCAAGATATTCCGGACGAAGAGAAAGAAAAACTTGTCGCCCTCCTTGATGCGCTCGAGGACAATGACGACGTCCAAAACGTCTATAGTAATATTAATTTTTCATGAAATTTTTATGATCGCGCTCGGCATCGACCCGGGAACCCGGCGGATAGGATACGGCGTGGTGGAATGCAACGGCCCCACGATAACGTTCGTGACAGCGGGGATCCTTGCGATCACCTCCACCGATGACGTGCCGGCGCTTGAGGAGACCAAAAAAGGCATCGACGCGCTCATAAAAAAGCACAAGCCCGATGTGGTGGCAATTGAAAAGCTTTTCTTCGCCAAAAACACCAAGGACCGCGCTCGCCGTCGCGCAAGCGCGGGGCGTCATCCTGCTTGCAACAAAAGAGCGCGGTGTTCGTATAAAGGAGTACACGCCAAACGAAGTAAAGTCGGGCGTGACGGGATACGGCCTCGCGGACAAGAAGGCGGTGCTTAAAATGGTCCGCCTTATCCTCGGCAAGGGAGACTTGAAGCTGATCGATGATGCGAGCGACGCGCTCGCCCTGGCTATTTTATCCACAGGGGAGCGCTTACTTGACAGTGCGCGATGATACAATATACTGGTTGAAAAATAAAAAGGTCGTGAAACTTTGGCAATTATGGTAACTGAATTATTTCCAGCAAAGCTCGCCTTTCGCGGATTGAGCGACGAAGACGACGAGGACCCGACCGTCGTCGATGCTCCCGGCGATCTTGACGACGACGATATGGATGAGGACGATGACACGGATGTCGCGACTGATACCGACACGGATGACAGCGCGAGCCCGATAGAATAATAGATAAAATACCCCCTTCGCCTCAAGGCAGATGACTGTTCGGCGAAAGGGGTATTTTATTTCCTTAAAAGAGGTAAAATAAGAAGGCGTTTTACTTATGAATAGCGACTTCCGACCGTCTCCAAAGAAGAAAAAAAAGAGGTATATCAAGATCCTCCAGATAGCCGGGGTCGTTGTGGTTGTGTTGGTGATTGCGATATCGATCGCGGTGCTTTATTTCGCGAAGACCGTGCCGTCCATCCAGGAGATCGGCAGCCAGCAGATCGGCCAGTCCACGAAGATCTATGATCGCACCGGCGCCGTGCTGTTGTACGACATCGACAACGGCAACCACCGCACGCTCGTACCGTTCGACCAGATTCCGCAGAGCGTCAAGGATGCGACGATCGCCATCGAGGATCAGAATTTTTATAATGAGCCGGCGTTTGATATAAAAGGGATCCTCCGCGCGCTCTTTGTGGACATTACCACCCACTCATTTGCGGAGGGCGGCTCTACGATCACTCAACAGCTTGCGCGCACCGCGTTTCTCACACTCGATCAGACGGTCTCGCGCAAGATCCGCGAGTTCATTCTCGCGGTCAAATTGAATGAATATTACTCAAAGGACCAGATACTCGCGCTCTATTTAAACGAGGTTCCCTATGGACCGAATATCTCTGGTGTCGGCGAGGCAGCGCAGGATTATTTTGGCGTACCGGTGGGACAGCTCAATATCGCGCAGAGCGCCGTGCTCGCCGCACTCCCGCAGGCGCCAACGTATTATTCCCCGTACGGCACGCACGTGAAGGAGCTGCTCCAACGCCAGCAGTTGGTACTCCAGCAGATGTACGACACCGGCAAGATCACAAAAGCGCAGCTTACCGCCGCGCAGAACTTCAAAATCGTCTTCCAGCCGCAGACCGCGAGCGGGTCGGGAATCCGCGCGCCGCACTTCGTGATGGCGGTGGAAAATTATCTCGTGCAGAAATACGGCGAGAACGAGGTGGATAACGGCGGCCTCAAGGTGATCACCACGCTCAACTGGACGATGCAGCAGCAGGCGGAAGCCGCCGTCACGGCGGGCGTCGCGCGCAACACGCAACTCTATAAAGCGACGAATGCCGCGCTGGTGGCGCAGGACCCGACCACGGGGCAAATTCTCGCACTAGTTGGGTCGGCAGATTACTTCGACACCTCGAATGACGGCAATTTTGATGTGGCGACGCAAGGCCTGCGCCAGCCGGGCTCGTCGCTCAAGCCATTTGTCTATCTTACCGCATTCCAGATGGGATATACGCCGGACACGATTCTCTTCGATGTGCCGACGGAATTCAGCATCAACGCGCAGTGTCCCGCGGTCCCCGATTATAATTCCACGAACACCAAATGCTTCCATCCTCAAGATTTTGAAGGGACGTTCGCCGGTCCTCTCACGATCCGCAACGCGCTCGCGCAATCCGTGAACGTCCCCGCGGTAAAAATGCTTTATCTCGTAGGCGAACAGAACGCCATCCAGAACGCCTACAATTTCGGCCTTACCACCCTGACCGATCCGTCGCAGTACGGGCTCTCGTTGGTGTTGGGCGGCGGCGCGGTGAAGCTCATCGATCTCACTGAGGCATATTCGGTGCTCTCACAGCAGGGGGTAAAGCACGCGCAGAGCATGATCCTCTCCGTGCAGGATGCGAATGGCAACACGCTTGAATCGTACAGTGACCAAACCTCGACAGTGGCGGATGCGCAGTCGGTGAATCTTATCAATGATATTCTTTCGGATGCGTCCGCGCGCGCGCCGCTTATGGGCGGGAGCCAGAACCTGACGGTATTTCCCGGCTATGACGTGGCGCTGAAGACCGGAACATCAAACAACTACACTGATGCGTGGGCAATGGGCTATACCCCGTCACTCGTCGTCGGCGTGTGGGCGGGAAACACGAACGACGCGCCGATGCAAAAAGCGGGCTCGAGCATCCTCGCGGCGGTCCCGATGTGGAGCGCCTTCATGACGCAGGCGCTTCCCGAAGTGCCGAATACGACGTTCATCCAGCCGAACCCGACGACGTCCACCAAGCCGACCCTTAGTGGGCAATATGTTATCAACGGACAAGTACACGACATCCTCTACTACGTCGACAAGAGCGATCCGAACGGGCCGGATCCGACGAATCCCGCGATAGATCCCCAATATAATAATTGGGAGACGGGCGTCGACAACTGGGCGCTCGCGAACGGTTATGGTGGTTAGCCGACCGACTTACGATTTTAATATCGGCTTAAGAACGTAGAAATACGATGCATCGCTGACGGAGCGGATGAGCGCCGGGCCCGCGTCTTCTTGGAGGCCGAGGAACACATCTTCTGTCTTGATCGCTTTTATTGGATCGGAGAGATAACGCCAGTTGAAAAACACTTCCGGGATCTCGCCTTTGATCTTTGCGGGGAGGATGTGATTGTTCTCACCAAGCGCTTGGTCCGCGGAACTGATCTCTATCGCTTTTTTGTTCTGATGGATCTTTATCTTGACCTCGCTGTTCTTCTGCCCGAAGACGCCGGCGAGTTTTATCGCGTTGATAAATTCGTCCCGCTCTACCACGATCTCGGCGGCGAACTCGTGCGGCACGATCGCGGAATAGTCCGGGAAGCTGCCTTCCACGAGGCGCGAGATCATCTCGGTCTGGTCGGTTTTGAATAATACCTGATTCTCATCCTGATAGATCCGCACCATTTCTTCGTCCCGCATGATCCGCGCGACCTCAAGGGCGGTCCGGAGGGGCACAAGCATTCTAAATGGTTCTTTTTTCTTCGTCGCCGAAAGCGCTTGAGGGTATGGATTTTTCCGCGAGACGGAATCCGTCGGTTGACGCCAGCACTAAGCTCTCGAGTGAGAAGTTGAATAGGACGCTGTTCAACTCCGGCCGCAGATCGGAATATTGCGACGCAACCGTGACCTGCTGGATGGCTTCTTTGAGGAAGACATTTTTTATCTCGATATAGCTCTCGGTATTTTTTATTTTTGGCGTAATAGGAAAATCATCGGCGGGCATCCCATTGATCGTCGCGCTGTAATTATCCGTGGCGATCTCGAGGTTATTCTCTTTCTTCTCGAAATTTAGCCGGTCACTTTGGATATTCCCAATTAAGCTCGAGAAAAGTGCCAGTGGGACGGTAAGCTTTCCATTCTCAATCACTTTTCCCGCAACCCGGTGTGCTATCGCAACCTCTAGGTTTGTGGCGGTAAATATAATTGTATTATCCTCCGCCTCAATGAGGATATTTTTTAGTATTGGGAGGTTGGTATTTTCCCCCACCGCCTTCTCAATCACAGAAACAGCGTCTTTGATATTTGCCCGTATCGCGATAAATTTCATCTCTTAATTATAGATTATATTTAAATACTTTTTATAAGAGTTGTTGTTGGTAATGGATTTTTAGTGGATAACTTTTTATTATTCAATACCAGTATGCTTTGTATTGGATATCCTATGTGGATAGCGATGGGATTAACTCTTATAAATTATATCTTTTATTGTTAATATCTTTTGATTAAGTGCCGGATTTCTGTTGATCTCATTGTTGATCTTTTCATAGGAGTGGATCGCGGTGGTGTGATCTCTCCCAGCTTCTCACCAATATACGGATAGGAAAGGTCGGAGATATCCCGAAGAAGATAGATCGCGATCTGGCGCGGCTCCACCACTTCCTTGCGCCGGTTATGGCTCACAAGGTCCTCTACGGTGATACTAAAGAACTCCGCGACCGCCTTCAATATCTGCGAGTCATTCACCCTCTTTGAAAGGTTTTGGGTCGCCTTTTCTATGATCTCCTCCGCCATCTTTATACTGATCTCGGTCTGCTTCCGTTCCTCATAAAATATGATCTTTTTGAGTACCCCCTCCAACTCGCGGATGTTCTTGCGGAGCTTCTTTGCGATGAGGTCTATCACCTGGTCGGAGAGCTTCCGGTTCATCTCCTGGAGCTTGCTTCGGATAATAGCCACACGCATCTCGTACTCCGGGTAGGACACATCGGCGATAAGCCCGCCTTCAAAGCGCGAGCGGAGGCGTTCCTGGAGGGTTGGCAGCGACTGTGGCGGCCGGTCAGACGAAATAATAATCTGTTTATTGCTTTCATAGAGCGCGTTGAAGGTGTGAAAGAATTCTTCCTCCGTCTTTTCCTTCCCGCCGATGAATTGGATGTCATCGATGATCAATACGTCGACATCTCGATATTTTTTCTTTACGCTCTCGATCCGGTCGTTGCGCAACCCCCAGACGATGTCGCGCGTGAACTGTTCCGAGGAAACATATTTTGGTTTTATTTTGTTTTTATACTTCGTGACGATCTCATTGCCGATCGCCTGGATGAGATGCGTCTTGCCGAGGCCGACGCCGCCGTATACAAAGAAAGGATTATATTTTTTCCCGGGACCGTCCGTGATGGCGGTCGCGGCGGCGAACGCAAGCTCGTTCGACGGGCCAACAACAAAAGACGCCAGGGTATATTTAGGGTTCAGCCCCGTCTCCGGGTCGGTCTTATTGAAATCGAGCTCCGCTGCGGCGCTGTTCGGTTCATCTTTTGCGTCCAAAGAAGGCCTGCTGACTGGAATGTTCTTATTCCCCACCACGAACTCTATCTTTTTGACCGACGTGTCCATATTGCGGACGATGCCGATGATGTTCTTTTGATATTTTTCCTCCACCCACGTCTTCGCGAAGTTGCTTTGGAGTGCGACGAACAGCGTATCATCCTTCTTGTCGATCGGCCGGCTATTTTTTAACCAGGTTGCAAAGTGTGCCTTCGTCAGTTGAACCTCCATCTCCCCCAACGTCGACTGCCACATTTGTTCAAGGTCCATGATTAAAAATTAATTAAGTTTGTGGATTCATTATTATCTCTTCTTTCACACAAGTCAAAGGGCCGGGAAGGGCGCGAAAGTTCTCTTCCTGGGGAGAACGTGGGGAGAACGCAAAACCGGCGCAAAAAACAATTTTGCTTTTTAAAAATGGCGTGGTATCATCGGGGAATGTCGTTCACATACAATCCCAAAAAGAAAAAAAGGAAGACGACCCACGGGTTTTTGGTCCGCCAGGCCACGCCTACGGGCCGCCGCGTGCTCTCGCGCCGCCGCGCGAAGGGAAGGCGGAAATTGAGCGTTTAAAAAGGGTATTTTGCCGCTATGGCCACAAAAATAGCGCGGCTTCCGTCGGATCAGTTCCGCGTGCGGGGCTATAAAACAACCCCAACCCCATTTTTTCTACTAAAAACAAAAAAGAACAATGGGGCCAGCACGAGGATCGGGGTGGTGGTGGGAACTTCCGTGCATAAAACCGCAGTAAAAAGGAATTTTTGGAAGCGCCAGGCGCTCCATGGGCTTGCGCCACAGGCAGACGCAGGAAGTGATATCCTTATGATAGTTTTGCCAGGAGTGAACCGGCTGACGAAAAAGCAATTTCAGGAAGAGCTTACAAAAGCGCTCGCAAAAAACCGACCAAAATAAAAACCCATGGTATATCTTTATCAACAGATCCTTTATCGGCCGATCCTCAACCTCCTTATTTTTTTCTATAACACAATCGGGTTCCACGACCTCGGCATCGCGATCATATTGGTAACCCTTTTCATCCGGCTCGTCCTCTATCCGTTCTTCCACACCGGTGCGAAGCAGCAGATGTTGATGCAGAGGATCCAGCCAAAGATAAAAGATATTCAGACCAAACATAAGAACGATCGCGATCAGCAGGCGAAAGCGCTGATGGAGCTCTATAAAGAGCACGGCGTCAATCCGTTCTCCGGCATATTACTGCTCATCATACAGATCCCGATCCTCCTCACGTTCTATTGGGTGATCCGCTCCGGCGTCGGCACCGCCGAGATCACCGGACTCTACTCGTTCATCGCCGCGCCACAACACATCAACACCATCTTCCTTACCTTCGTCGACCTCGCGAAGCCGAACCTCATTCTCATCTTCGCCGCCGCGCTCGCGCAATTTCTTCAGGCGCGCCTCGCCATCTATCGCAACCCATCCAACACCGCCGCGCCGACGCAAGCGGAAAAGATCGCGCGGCAGATGGTGTTTGTCGGCCCCGTCATCACCATCCTCGTATTTTATAATTTCCCTGCGGCGCTCAGCTTATATTGGTTCATGAGCGCGCTCTTCTCCGCCATCCAGCAGTATTTCGTGAACAAGCATCTGCAGAAGAAATTCGGCGCGTAAAGTATCGCACGCGACAAAATATCCGCTTCGCCTCCAGGCAGATGATCGTTCCGGCGGAACGGATATTTTATGCGCCTCGCTTGATTTTGTACGTAAAATATGGAATGATAACGGGAATACATGGACAATTGGGAATCATACATTAAAAAAACCTTCGACCTTATCGGGTTCGCCGATTATCATTTGGAGATCAAGATGGACGAGCGCCGCGGATCGGTATTCATTTATGAGGACCAGGAGATGGTGAAAGAGAACCTTCCCGCGATCGTGGACGCGGTCAATCATATTTTACAGATGGTCGCCAAAAAAAATCAGACCGAGGCGATATTTCTCGACGTTAATAATTACCGGCACGACCGCGAGCGGTTGATCGGAGAGCTCGCACGAGCGGCGGCGAAAAAAGCGGCAGGAACCAAGACGGAGGTCGCGCTTCCCGCGATGAACTCATACGAGCGGCGCCTCGTGCACATGGAGCTCGCTCTACACCCCGAAGTGAAAACAGAAAGCGCCGGCGAAGGGAAAGAACGCTACGTAATAATTAAGCCCATCATATAAAAATTAAAAAGCTTGCTGTTCGCCGAACGGTCATCTGCCTGGAGGCGAACAGCAAGCTTTTTAATTTGTGAATGTAAGCCCGTACAGTTTCTGATCGTAACGGTTGACGAAGAAGAGCGCGTTGTTCGCAAACTTTACATCCGAGACATCCACGTTCTGCGTCGCGTCGCTCCAGAGCGACTGCACCGCCCCTGTCTGCGTGTTTACCTTATAGAGGTCATCCGAAGTGAAAAGAGCCATCATATTGTAGTCGTCCGGAAGATGTGCCGAAGAGAATCCGCTTGAGCCGCGCGGAACGCCACAATAGAGGGCGAGATACGGGGTTGATGTCGGAGAGTTTTTGGCCGGCGCAGGGGCTTTCTTTGTGGTGGAAGAAGGCGTCGATGTGGCGGCAGTTGTTGAAGTGCTGGATGAGGCGATAGGCATCGATTCCGTATTAAATACACATTTTGACGGAAGCGTGGCGAACGTAAGAGATTCGGTGGGGAGATTTCCTGAAAGCGCCTGTAGCTCCAGGGTGTTCCCACTATTCCCATTAAAGAATAAGAGGCCATAAGGGAATGTTGAGTTATTGCTCCACATGCTCTCCGCTCCATCTACCCCATACAGAATTGAAGAAAATCCTCCGGTTTGAGAATTAAACGCCCATATGGATCCGGGGCTTTGTGCCGTCGGTCGGTCAGAAAGAATGAATTCGGTCTTTGACGGCCACTGGAGGGTAAGGTCGCTCGCGTTGAGTGAAAGCAGCGCGGAGGGAGCGATCTTAAGATTTGCCGCATCCATGGTCGCGAGTGCGAGCTTTCCACTATTGGTCGTTACGAGGTATGCGATCTGATACGTATTAAGAGGAGCCCACTCTGGAGATATCATACCCTGAGGGAGGGATGTCCACGCGTTGGTCGCCACATCAAAAACCCCCGCTTGTGGGTTGGAGGGATCGCCATAGCTTACCAGTATTTTCTTTCCGTCGTAAGAAAACTTTGCGGAAATAATATTGTCGATCGTTGAAGAGTTCACTATCGTAGACTGTCCACTTGAGACCGTGAATACCTCCCCTGTCGGCTCGATTGCGGTGATGGTGTTATGTGAGTCAACAAAATAATCAATGACCGGATTGCTTGAAAGAACGCCAAAACTTTGCACGGCCATTTGTCCGCTCGTGGTGGTGGGCGTGCTGCTTCCGGTTATAGGAGAAAGGCCAATTGGGCTGGCGCCACACGCCGTCCCTCCGCTTCCCGCCGGCGACGAGCTGCCGCTGCCTTGAGCGCCGGTAGCGGGCAATGAACCGGTCCCTGATGTGACGAGAGAAGGGCCAGCCGCGCGGTTTTTAATAAGGAAAAGAACCAGGATGATTATCACTGCCGCGACCACGATGCCGATGATGATATAAATATAGCGTTTCATAATTTTAATCGTGTTTGTATTGGCCTACCCGCAATAGTATAGTTTTGTGACGACTCCGCTCGCCGAAGTGAAATTTGTGGACTGGCATGTTTGCCCCGGTGCGCAAGTGCCGGAAGTAGTTCCGCTGCACGTGTATTGCCCTCCCCCCCCACCCCCACCTCCAGTTCCACAGATATAGTCAGTTATCTCTTTCCCCCCGTCCTTCACCGCTGGGCTTGTGGAGATTGTCCGGTAGGACAGGTGCAGTTAGGGTCAGTGCTCCCGCTTCCACACGCAGCCGCTCCCCCACCTGCCCCAGATTGTGTATTGTTCGCCGCCGTGATCGCATTCAACGTCGGCAGGTTCAGGTTGAGCAACTGGGGATTGATCACCTGCAGGATCAGATATACTCCAGCAAGAGCAGCAGTCCGATAAGGGCTCCCCAGATCCATTCCTTTCCATCACTTTGCGCGGAAGGATTGCCTGCGGACGCCACATACTTGATGCCTCCAAATACGATGGCGCCAAAGGCAAGGATCCCTCCTATCAACAATGCGAACTGATAGAAGTTGGCGATGTATGCCCCGGGGGCGGTGGAGGTGCTATTCAGATTGCTGCCGGGGATGGCAGTGCTTATCGTGACCGCGTGCGCTACGAGAAAAAGAGAGTGCATCATAGCTGGTTCTGGAATGTAAAGTCCTGGTTCGCGGTCGCGACCGTGGATCCGGAGGGGTTACTGATAGAAAGGGAAACACCAAAGCTTGTTCCGCCCGGAGTCCCCGGCGGGAGCGTGATCTCCGCCACATCCGGATTTTCCTGATTCGATCCGGTTTGGCCGTTGACCGACCATTTGAATACAAGATTATTCGTCGATGTTGCGTAGAAGAAATACGGAAGCCCCTGGACCGCAAGGAGGTTGGTGGAAAATTCTTGATTGGGATAAGGGGCGTAGATCACCGCCTGGGGCCTCACGAACGGGATATCGACCGTGTGGGTAAGATAGCCGCCGCTGTACTGAGGAATTTCCACGTCCAAAATTAATGTACTGGGCGGCTCCCCGAATGGAGAAAATGTCACCTGTTGCACGCCGGGCCCTCCTCCCACCAGCACCTCATCCTCGTACCAATAAATATTTTGAGAACTCAAATTAACGAGCTTTCCATTGGAGACCAACTCCACTGACGCCGTAATTTGTGACCCGGGCGAACCGGGCAACGCCTTCCCTTGATAGAACGCGGGGACATAACTATTCGAGGCCTTCCAGGTCAATAAAAATTGTGGCGACGATGCGGTCTGGGCACTTGCCCCTTTGAGCGAAAAGAAAAGGACGCCAAAGAAAACAAAAAATCCCAGCGCGACTCCCTTCTTGATAGTAGAACGAGCGGGCATATCTTTACTTTAGTATAGCAAATTAACGCCTGCGGCGAGTGCTGTGGCGCCTCCTTTGCCCGCCGCCATCCCTTGACCCGGCACCACCACTATTTGGTTGGTCCACATTGCTCCCGGGTCCGTCCACCTGTGGATCGATGTCATGTGGCGGCGCTTCCTCGTCCTGTTCCTCCTCCGCTTGAGGAGTGTCGTCTCCGGTTTCCGTAGGCCCAAACGACGCCTCTGCCGCTTCCTCCTCCGGCGTTATTTCCGCATCTCTCCTCATTGGGTCCTCTTCCTCTCTATTTTCGCCGCCGCCTTCTTCTCCCTCGCCTCCGCCCGCCTCACCCTCCACGGCTTCTTCTCCCTGGCCGGCCTCGCCTCCTTCGCGTTCCACACGAGAGCCCCCACCCCCCTCGTCAGAGGATTCTCCCGCTCCGCCCCGTTCTCCGGCCTGCTCGCTTTCAACATTAGCCTCAGCAGTAGCATTCTCACCCGCTTGCTCCGCAGATTGCGCGCCCTGCTGTGTTCCCTCCGCCGCGCCGGCGCCGAGCTCTCCTTCGCCTTCAACCCCTCCAGGGCCGCCCTCGCCTCCCTCTTCCACCTCCCCGAGTTTTTCAACCGCCTCCTCAACTTTTGCCGGGGCGAAGCGATCGAATGCGACCGTCCCCCACCACACAAGGCTTCGTGTTGGAAATTCTTGCGTGACCGGAATGAGATCAAGTATTAAGCCGACCCCATACATGACCCCGTTGATATGCTTCATGTGATAGTAGAGCAACAAGGGCGCCGCGGCGACATCGGTAAGATCCCCCGCAAAAGGAATAAGATCGATCGCATCCAGGCCAAGTAAAAATATCCCGACAAGTACTGCCTCCGATGTGGATATTTTTGGATCCGGTTTCGCGGCCATACTAAATAAAGGTTAGCTCTGATTTTTCTCCTCGAGCAACTGTTCGGGGTTCGTGGTGATGATCTGATCTTCGTAATATGACGGGACGATCTGGATGGCGACGTGGCGCTTGCCGGCAAAGAAGATGCCGGTGCCGACCGCGGCGCCGAGCAAAAAGTTTTTTTCCGCATCCGTCAGGTCAAACGCCTTCGCCAAGATATCAATCGTGGCAGGCGCCTGCTTGAGCAATAACTGGAGTGACGAGTTGGTGACGATCGGGCGACCATAGGGCGACCGCAGAAAGTCCTCCACATCCTGCGTGATCGTGGTGACACCCAAATAATATTTGCGCGCGCGCTTGACGAGGCCGAAGAGGAATGTGGCGCTGTCGTCGTTCTTCATCATGATCCATGCCTCGTCAATGAAGAGCAGACGCTTCGCGAGCTTCGCGCGGATAAGGTTCCAGATGAAGTTGAGCACGACGAACATGCCGAGCGGGCGAAGCTCCTCTTCGAGGTCGCGGATGGAGAAGATGATGAGGCGGTTCGCGACGTCGATGTTCGTCGGCTGATTCAGGAATCCCGCAAAACTGCCCTTTGTGTATTTGTATAGCTTTTCGGCAAGTTCCTTGCCTCCTTCCAGATTCCGTAAAATGGTCTCCAGGTCTCCCAAGAGTGGCGGCTCTTTACCCGGTGAAGTCCGTATCGGCGACGATCTCGCGCGAGGCGTACGTCTCCGTGATCGCGCGGTCGAGCAGTGAGTCCTCTTCGGGAGTAAGCTTCCCAAGCATAAGCTTTAGCAAGCTCGCGAGGTTTACGATGTGTGAACGCAATACGTCGGATGGCGTCTCGCCCTCGGGAATCGGCGGGATATCGAACGGATTGATGTGCTCGTGCGACGATAAAGAGATGTTGAACATGCTTCCCGCAAATGTCTCCGCGAGGCGGCCATACTCGTTCTCCGGGTCGATGACGATCACCATATCAATACCCGCCATGAGCGCGCGCAATATCTCGAGCTTCGTCGTGTACGATTTGCCGGAGCCGGACTTTGCGAACACCACTTCGTTCGCGTTCTCGAGCGAGAAGCGGTCGAAGATCACAAGGTTATTATTGTGAAGGTTGATGCCGTACATGATCCCCTGGTTGGACGAAAGGTCTTCGGACACGAACGGGAAGAACGAGGAGATCGGGCTCGTGTTCATCGGGGAATAGATCTGCAACTTATCGTTGTTGATGGGCAGCACAGAAGAAAGGCCCTCAAGCTGCTCAAAAAGCGCGGGCTTGATGTAGATCAATTTCGCTTCCATCATCGTTACGAGCTTGCTCTCGAGCCGCGCGAGCTCTTCCGTGGTATCCGAATAGATCGTGATGTAGACGCCGGTATCAAAAAGTTTTTCCTCGGACTGTTGCAGTGAATCACGTAATCCCTCCACGTCGTTGATGGCGGTCTCGAGCACGGGGTTTCGCACCAAGCCCTTTGCCTGCTCCTCGTTCATTTCCGACTCGAGTTGGCCCGCTTTTTTGCGGAGCTTTTTGAGCGCGCTCCCGGTATCGACCGGATTGATGAAGATGGAAATGTCAAAAAGGTTGGGCAAGATTGATGAGCGGCTCGAACCAGCCGGTCGAAAGATAGCGTGGATAGGAAAATACAAAGAATGTCTTGGCGAGTTTATCGCCGATCTTCAGGTAATTAGGGAACACCTGCGCCCCCGCAGGCGCGATGATCTTCTTTACATTCTCAAAAGTATTTTTTTCCTGTTCTTCCGGCATGGTGAAATAATATTATGTTCGGGGGTCGACGGGCGCCGCCGTGCGTTCGACCGTTTGGGGATTGTAGAAATTATAGAAAAGCTCCACGAGTTGTTCGTCGTCAAGGAGCGTCGCCTCAAGGCCGATGTTCAGGAGCCCCGTCGTTATCTGGGTCACGCGCTGGTTCAGTTGCGCGAGGTTTTCCCCGAACTCCTTCGCCTCATCTTCCGCGTGCTGCGCCGTCACCTCGGCGGCGGTCCCCTTCTTCTTCCCAAGGCCAAGGGACGAGAGTATGCCGGAGGCCTTTTTGACGCTCTGGATGCCGCTGGCCAAGGGGTAAAACGACACGACCACCAAGAAGATCTTTTCCATGATCGCGTTCTGTTCCACAAATCCCTTCACGAACTTTGTGTATTCCTCGATCTGGTTTTGGAGGATGGGCGACGGCTCAACTTCTTTTCTTTGCAACAAGCTCTCTATATACTTATCAATGTTCACCTTCCGCGAATGGATCACGATCTGCAGAGGGAAATCGATGCTGTTCAGGAATGTCTGGTATCCCTGCGTGATGATGTTTTGTTCCGTGTCGGACTTGAGGGAAAAATTGACGCCGCCCACCATGATGATCTGGCGCAGGCTCCCGTCTTTCACGACGACGGTCTTCTCTTTGATCTCTTTGACGTCAACAAGGTCGACGGAATTTCCTGCCTCCTGTTTTTGTACCGGTGCCATGATGTTATTTTCCCATATTTCCTAGCGATAATCCACGCGCCGCGCCGCCGCGCGGTCGCCGCCGATCCGTTGGAATATTTGATAGCGCTCCGCCATCTTCTTCTCCAAAAACTGCCGATCGGATGTTTTCCTAGTATCGCCTCCTTCCGGCGTGCCGGTCTGGAGATTTTCCCAGCTCTTATGGAGCGAGTCGCCTTGCGCGATCGTCTGAACCGGCGGCAGCTCGCGTTCGGGCGCGCTCGGAGGAACGTATGTTGCCGCCGGTGCGGCTTCCCCGCTGCTCGCCACTATCCTGCGAGACGATCCCTCCTCTTTTATAACCGGCAATACCCGCGCCGCTTTTGTGGGAGCTTGCGGTTTATGCGCCACGACCGGATGGTCCGCTTTCCAGATGTATATTTGTGGCTTCCAGTAAAAATTAAAAGCGGAGATGATGACCTTGATGAGCGGCCGGCCATTGATCTTAACGAAAGAAAGCGCCACCGCACCGCCGAGCGTGATGATCGCCACGATGACGAACAGCCACGTTTGTACGAAGAAATAGCATATGGCGCTTATGAGCCCCGCCGCGCCAATAAAAGCGAACTGGCGGAGGGAGAACGGCCCTACCAGCTTATCTTCGGTGTCGATGAATTGTGGTACCTGGTACTGCATCCCCTCTATTGTAAGCCGAGTGGGATATTAAAGGAAATCTTTTACGATCGGTTTGTTGGTTTGTTGAGGAGACGGCGGCTGCGGCGGCGTCGGTGGCATTGGAACATTGTTCGATGACGGAGCGGGTGGTTTTGGAGGAGCCGGCGGCTGCGTAATCTGGCTGACACTTCTTGGTCCGGTATCCGCATAGCGAATGGCATTCGCCGCTGGCGCTGATGGAGCTTTATTCACGGGTGCGGCAGGCGGCTTTATTCCGCCGAACTCCAGCACCGCCGGCCGCGTGGGAGCCGAGGCAGCAGGCGCTTGGTTCATGTGCATGTCCGCTCCGGCGCTCGGGCGCGCGAGTGTGAAGGAAGCGTTTTTCTCCGCCGCCTTAAATGAGGTGTCCTCGTGAAGGATCATCGGCGCAGGTTCTGCGGCGGCGCGAGGAGCGGGAGCAGCCGGCGCTGTCGGTGCGGGTATTGGCGCAGGCGGAGCGATGGGGCGCGGTGCGGTAGGCATCGGCGCAGGCGCTATCGCCGAGGGCGGCATCTTCGACCACCGGCGCTCGAGAGCGGCGCGGGTTTTGGAGGAGTAGGCATCGGTAACGGATTGATATCTTTTACCATAGTTGGCTGCGATTGCGATAATGGTTCCTCATGTGGAAGCGGTGCGTAAGCCTTAAGAAGGGCAGGATCAAGCGCAGCGAATATTTAGCATCCAGGAGCTTCATGAATATCTTTCGCCGCTGGTGCGGGACTCCGATAGCGCCCGCGACTCCTTCTTACGTCTCCGGGATGGAAAAATCCCAAGCAATACACATCCCGCTATTCGTGCGACGTCGTAGATCGCTTTTCTCAGGATATTGTCGCCGCGGCAGGTGCTCCAGATAAAATCCGAGTTCGGTTCGGAATAAAGTGCCTCGCGCAAAGGATCCGGGAGGGTGTCCCAGCGCATAAGTGCTTGCTGTTTAGTAATGGTGGTCATCGGATAGAGTACTTTAGATCATTAATGGGGAGCCGGAGCCGGTGTGGGAACTAGGCCGGGGTTTGTCCTGTGCCCGGTTCAAAGCCGCCAAAAACAGCGTTCGCGCCAAGGGATTTCTGGAACGTGTCCAAGGCAGATTCGAGATTCTTTTCTCTCTTATTGAGCAGCTTCTCTGCGGCCTCTTTTTTCGTTTTGGAGGCCGCTATCTTTACATCAATTGCCTGGGTTGCCCGAGAGATCTGATCATTCAGCGCCTTGATCTTCTCGGCTTTATCAACATCGAACCCTTCCCCAACCTTGACACTTTCTATCTCATCCCTGAGTTGTTTTATCGCTGGGCTTTCCTTTTTCTCTTTCTCAAAAGCCTTTATTTCCTCGTCTGCCGCATCCATGATTTTAAGATTTGGAGACGCCGCACGTTCGCTCTCTATCTGTTTTTGATAGACATCCGCAAAATTATCTTTAACATTTGAATTCATTTTAGGTATGCCGCTTGATACAAGGTGTGGGCCCACAGCGGCGAGGCTCTTTGCGAGCGCGGCGGCGAGCGGCGTGGCGACCTTCTCTTTGAATATATCATTCAGATTCATCTTGGACATATCGGCCTTCTCAAGTTTTGCGACAAAGGCATCGGTGGCATCACTTAACGCTTTCTCGGAAGCTGCCACCGTGGCGGCATCGGCTTGAGTGAGCGGACCCTTACTGCGCAATGTGTCGATCGTATTCTGCTCAGCGCGCATAGCCCCATCGCCTCCCAGAGCAATATCGGCGTCGTGTGTCGTCTTCCCCTGGCCATAATTCTCAGCATCTTTTTTATCAGAATCCAACCAATCGCCAACTTTTTGATTGCCTACCATAGTATCTTTGGTAAGCTTCCCCGAATCAGCGAGCGACGCAATGCGGGCGAACACCTTCTCTGTGTTAAGATTTCCCTTAAGCTCGGCTTTAACAACCTCATGATCCTTTGAAACTTTTTTCTTTTCATCATCAACGAGGTCGGAGTTTTTAAGATGGGGAGCCACCGCAGTTCCCAAATTGGATGCTACTCGGCTTGTCGCCCACTTGAGCCCCGGAACTCCCTGTAGCCCCAAAAACCTTCCCTCTCTCATGGCGTTGATTGCCTTTTCCCCTCCAGCTTTGCGGAATGTCGCGCGCGCTGCTTTTTTCGATTGCTTGCCGACATATCCCTGCACGCCCTTTCCGGCATTCTGCGCCACTTTTATCGCTGAGCCGGCAAACCTTAACGCCCATGCTGTCCGCCGCGATCAAGCCGCCGATGATCATGCCGCCGAGTGTTACCTCCTGGAGGAAATTAGTGAGAATAGGGGTTATGAGGCTCCCAAAAAAAGCAGTTATGGGGCTAAACAGAGCGTTCCCTTGTGTATAGCCGCCTATAGCAAAAGCATCTCCATTTTGTGCCCCTGCGATCGTGCTGAGCGCCAAGTAGAGGAAGAACATAAAGATAGGGGCAAAAAATGTCCACTGGAGAAACTTATCCCACCACTTTTTGTTCATCGAGCTGAAACTGGGGAACACCCACGACGCCCAGGCAAAAGGGAAGCAAGATCGCGAGGATCGCGATGTAAATATACCGTATGATCAACATAATAATGAACGCCCCAAGGACAAAAACAATGAGCATAAAATCGACGATGGTAAAGATCATGCTGAAGATAGGAACCATCGACGAGCTTATTGAGCTCCCGGCGGCCTGCGCCAAGGCGGAAAAAGGAGGATTCGTGAGTCCGGTTCCCGGCGTCGGATTTGAGACAGCGGCAAACATCGCCTGCGGGTTGAACTTCCCCGCAAACGTTGAGGCAAAACCATCGAATCCCCCTTGGCCAGGGAAAGAGTTTAAGAAATACTGTGTGACTCCGTTGGCAAACCCGACGATAGGGGCAATGATCACGAGCCCGAAGTTGACGAGGATCGCCATCACCACCAGCTTCCACAGCATTTTTTTAATGCTGTAGCTTTCTATTCTTAAGATCGTCGCGAGAGCGATGACGATGATGCCAAGCACGAACGCAAGATTCGCGACGGAAAGGGAGACGGAAAAACCCGTCTGAACGAAGCTTGTTTGTATGATGCCGGCGTTGATATTCAGGACAACGCTGATCAGCCACGTTTCGACGGAAATAAGAGCGCCAAAAATCCATGCAAAGAAATAAGTGAGTCCCTCCATTATCCCTGAAATAAATCCGGATTGTACACCGTCTAGGGTAAACAGGCTGCCAAGTATGCCAGGTGCCAGCTTGTGCGGGCTGCGCTAATCCAAGAAAAATCAAAAAGAAACCGATAGCGGCTGGGAAAAGGATTTTTTTCTTAAATTTATTTTTCGGCTTCATTGTACGGTGATCTGGCAGCTTGATTGTGAATTATCCGTCGAAGCGGTAACGGTGGCGGTGTAGGTGCCCGGCGTGGGAATACGTGAGCGTGAGGGCTTGTCCAGTGATCGGCACGCCGGACCCCCCTTGTATAGACCCGGAGCGGTCCAGCTATAAATCGGCGTCCCGTCGGAATTTTCCGTGGCAGGGCAGGTGTTGTTCGCGACGCACGCGGTGTCGATCGCGCCGCCAATAGCGGAAAGATTCACGACCGCCACGTTGGTGGAGGAAGGGGAGACGACAAGGGTCGCGTTTTGAATGGAGGGGAGGCATTGCGCCGGTCCCTGGGTGGCGGCAGACGTGTTACCGGTATTGGTAAGCGTGGAAGATTGGACCCCGGTCAGGCCGGTATTGCTCGGGCTCTGTGTATTGATGACGCCGTTTATGGCGCTGTTCGCCAGATTGATGGCGTTCTGAGCAAGCTGACCAAGGAGTGATGTCGCGAAAGCGGTCACGAGCCCTACAATATCGTTCGCACTCGTGATGTTTTCCGTGCCGGTCTTAAGGGCGGTGTTTGATTCTTGGCCGGTGACCTGTCCGGGGAGGATCGTTTTGGGGTCGCTGCCATCGGCGCATTTCTCCGCCATTGGGAACGGTTTCCGTCGTTCCGCCATCGGCGCAGAGATAGCCGTCAGGGCCGACGTTGGGTACCGAGCCGTCTTCGCACACTTCATGCGTCCCATTCTGGGGATCACTCCCGTCACTGCACTGTCGAATCCCCTTGCCATCCCTGCTGGGCGATATTTTGCGTCTGTTTTGCGGTCTGGCTGTTTGCGGCAGCCGTCATGGCGTCGTCGCGCATCGCTATGGCATTTGCCCAGATATTTCCTCCCGAATTAAATTCGCTTAAATAGTCAGACATATTGGTAAAATTGCCGGAGACACTAACGGTCGGGTTGGGGCCGATAGTGCCCAGGGTCGTGGAGCCATTCGGCGCTGTATATGATATTGAAGTAAGCATCTGGAGGGCCCCCTTCTGGGCCGGTGGCACTTGAGACATTTCAGAATTTATTGTATTGATGGCCGCAGATTGATAGGAATTTATCATTTCCGACGCGAAAGAAGTAACGAATTTCGGCGCGCCACTTCCTTGTATCGCGGCGAGCACTTTCTTTTGAATGAGTTGCACGATCGTGTTCTTGAGTATCTGGAGGATGATGCTGTTGATATATTGTTTTATTAATTGCGCGAAGTTGACGCCGTCAAACACGTACCACTGCGCTTCCGCGGGTTTGACGCCGAATAGCTGGGCGATGAAAGGAACGGAAGTGCGCGGAGCGTTATTGAATGAAAGCCCAAGGGAGGCGGCCTTTCCCATCTGTTGTTGTAGTGCCTCTACCGCGGAATCGTATTTGGGTGCTTCCCCTTGGAAGACGAGGGCCGCCTTAACAGGGTCCTGAGAAGAATTCTCCGCAAGAAGGGTAAAGTTCTTTTCATACACCATCACCCGCACGAAACTTTCTTGGAGTGCGGTAAGCGGCGCGGGAGTGGGGACGGCAAGTGTGTCGGCGATCGCGCCCTGGAGTTGCGAGGAGAGATAAGGAAAGTTAGATGGGTCGGCGTTATTTGTGTTCCCCACTTCGTTTTGTAAACCGCTTGATACGAAATATTTATTGAACACGGAACCGAGGGAATTGCCGTACTGGCTGATGGCGCTTTGGGAAGCGGAAGGGGTGGTCTTTATGAGTTGCGATTGCGCCTCGGTGTCCCAATTCGGCAGCGCAATATTTTGTATAGCAGGGTCGGAGGAGATGGACTGGGCGATCGCCTGGGTGTCTGGTGTGGCGATATTAAGCGTGCCGTCCGGATTACTCGTGATCCCGTTCGGGTTTGCGGCATCAAGCCCGTTTACAAAGGAGGCAGCAAGGACGTTGGTAAGATTGTTAGGATCGTTTGCCACCGCGTCGGTGGATGTGGTGTCCACATAACTGAGCAGTTCGGCCGCGTTCCCCTGGAGAGAGCCGGTGTCCACGAACGCAGTGGTGGGGACGGGAGCAGGATCCGGAATCCGCGATGCTCGGCCCGGTGGGGACGTTAGCGGTTTTTGAGGAAGAGTTACCGGCGACGAGCGAGAGCACTAAACCGGAGCAGACGGCGATGGTAGCCAAAACAAGGAACCCGGTTATCAGCTTCTTGACATCTATCATTAATTCAAATTATAGCCCTAAAGGAAATTGCTTGCTATGAGGGTTATCCCCATATCGGGGCGCTCGCGATGGCGACGATCTGGCTGATGGCGAGGTTTTGCGGCCGCGCGCCGGGATCGACGCCGATCTTTTGAAGATAGCGCCACGATGTTTTCCTTCTTAACGCCCTCTGCCACGCCCTCGGCCAGGTTGTTTAAGAGTTTCTTCCGCGGCTGGGCAAAGATGGCGCGGACCGCTCTATAATAGTGCGCCGGGAGCACGGGCGAAGTGTTGCTCAAAGAACTTTTCTTGCTGGCGAGAACGATCACTGCGGAATCCACTTCCGGCGGCGGAGAAAAATCTTTCCTCGGGACGAGCGTGTGGATTTCGTCTCGGCCCAGAACTGTACGCTCGCGGCGAGGCGGTTCATGCGCGGCGGCTCGGCGCACATGCGCTCGGCAACTTCTTTTTGCACAAGAAGTACCGTTCGCTCGGGCTTCTTCTCGAGCTCGCTTATCACACGCAATAATTTCCCAGTAATGTAATAGGGAATATTTCCGACGATCTTATATTGTTGATGACGTTCAACCTGATCGGCCACGATGCCGGGCAAAAGTTTCAGCGCATCCCCCTCTATTATAGTGAGGAGTCCCGGTTTTTCTTTTTCTGCCAGCGCGGCGAGCGGGGCGATCAGCCCGCGATCCTTTTCAACGCAAAAGATTTTGCGCGCCCGAATCTCGGCCTCGCGCGCGAGGAACGTGGTGAGCTCTCCGTGCCCCGGGCCGATCTCAATGATCACGTCACCGCTTTGGACCTCGAGCGCGGCGGCGATGGATCCCAGACGGCGGCGTTTCTTAAGAAAGTGTTGTCCGAGCTTTTGCATATTAATATTATTAAATGTATTATCCAGTGAAACGGCATCTTCATCCTCGTCATACTGGTCGTCGCCGTACCAGCCCGATTTATTTTTCTTGCCGCCCGCCTCCATCGATCCATCCCCCGCGGCCATCACAATACAGTCCTCCGGGATCTCATTCACAAAGCGTGACGGGATGCCGTAGAAGCTGAGATAAAGATTCTTCCGCGCGCGCGTCATGGCGACGTACATCAGCCGGCGCTCTTCCTCGAGCGCGTTCTCGTCGTCCAGCGACCGGCCGTGCGGCAATAGCCCTTCGGCCACGCCTGCGATGAATACCGAGTCAAATTCCAGGCCCTTCGCAAGGTGGATGGTCATCAGGTTGACCTCGCGCCCGTCAACGGGCTTATTCCCTATCTCGTCAGCGGCTTGCAACAAGCTCAGGCGCTCCAATAGCTCGTCCAAGCTGGTAAAGTCGGTCGCGAAAGTGATGAGCTCTGCGATGTTCTCCTCCCGCTCGTCGGAGTTCACAAAGTTCGACTCAAGATATTCGAAATAGCCGAACGTCTCCAGGAATAATTTCAGCGCGGCAAGCGGCGCGATCTTCCCGAGTGTCAGCTTCGCCGGATCCTGCAGCGTCGCCACTTTATCCTTGAACTCCGCAAAGCGCCGCTTTGTGAGATTTTTTTCCAGCCGTTCCCGCGCGGGCTCGTCCTTAGCGTTAGAAATATAGCGCAACGCCGACACGGCATCTTTTATTTCCCGTCGCTCGTAGAATTTCAACCCGCCGAAGATGCGGTACGGAATATTGTTGCGAATCAGCGCCTGCTCGATCGCGCGCGACTGCGCGTTCGTGCGGTAGAGAATGCCGATGTCCGCATTTTTATCGCGCGTACGCAAAGAATAAATTTGCTGCGCGATCCACTCCGCTTCTTCGTTCTCGCCCCACGCCTCGAACAAAACGATAGGGTCGCCGTCCGGATTTTGCGTCCACAGATTTTTTGGCGTGCGAAACCGGTTGTTCTTCGCGACGGCCGCTGCGGCGCGGATGATGATTCCCGTCGAGCGATAGTTCTCTTCCAAAAAATGCACGCTCGCTCCCTTCCACTCCTTATCGAAATTTAAAAATGTTTTTATGTCCGCGTAGCGCCAGCTGTAGATGGTTTGCTCGTCGTCCCCCACCACGCTCAAGTTCCGGTGCTCGCCTGCCAGGAGCGTTACGAGCTCGTATTGTTTCGGATTGATGTCCTGATATTCATCCACAAGGATCGCATCAAACATGCGTTGATATTTTTTCAACACTGCGGGATTATTTTTTAGTATCGCAACCGTCTTTTCAATGAGGTCATCAAAATCGAAGGCATTGTTACGCTCGAGCGCCGCTTCATATTTTTCGAATACGCGGCGAACCTGCGCCTCTTTGTCCGGCGGCGATGGGCGTGTGTCGGGCAAAAGCTTGCCAAGATTTTTCAGCTCGGATATCTTTTTGGCAAAATAGACCGGCGTATCCTTTTTATTCTTCTTCGCGACGATGCCATCCTCTTCGTCATCTTTTTTTGGTGGCAGGACGGCTTTGACCGCTTTTTTGACCAGATCAAAGGAGTCGTGATCGTCAAAAATGCCAAAATTGGGATCCCGTCCCGCCAGCCGGCACTCCTTTCGGAGGATTTTCGCCCCCAGGGAGTGGAAAGTGCCAATGAACGGGCCGGGCCGATTGACCCGCTTGGCCATCTCCTTGGCCGCCTTGTTGGTAAAGGTAATGGCGCAGATCCGCTCGGGGGGCGTCCCGGTCTCTATCAAATAGATAATCCGGCTCGTCAGGGTCTTCGTTTTGCCCGTTCCGGCCCCCGCCACTATTAATAGAGGGGCTCCCGGGGCGTGGACGGCCGCATCCTGGGCGGGATTCAGGGGTATTGGTTGAGGTTTGGGGGGCATTGTGGTATCATCAAATTCATAAGTACGACTATCCAAAAGCTCAAAAGTGATTATAAGCCATTAGGAGTGGCCGTTTTTTTGGCGGTCGGCGGGTTATTGTCCGGACTCATTCTGAGCTCCGTTTTTGTTTCCGGCTCGGCAGGAATGGTACAGGAACACAGAACCCCGGGTAGCCCATTGCTCATCCCCCAGGCCGAAGGCGCCGAGATAGACAGCGCGGCATTGACCCCGCAGAGCGCCCCCTTCCTTGCCTCCGGCAATGATGCCGCAGGCGGCTCCCAACTAGCCGAGGACGTTGACGTGCTCTATGGCGAAGGGGCCCTCAAGGACTCCCAGCCGGTCGTGAAGACCACAACGAACAGTTCTGGAAGCGGCAACACGAAAGCGCCGGCGACGGGCATCATTTATACCGCGACCGCGAACGACACCCTGCGATCCATCTCCGCCACGTTCGGTGTTCCTATGAATACGATAGTCGAATTCAACCCATCTGTAAATTTTTCCCCGCTTAGCTCCGGCGTTTCGATCGTCATTCCTGGCAAGAACGACATCTAGAATTTAGAATATTTCCTTCAGCCGATAGCTGAACGCCTCCGCGAGGTGTTCCGAAGAGACCGCATCTTTTTCCTCCAGGTCCGCGATCGTACGCGCGATTTTCAGTAATCGATAATATCCGCGTGGCGAGAGATGGCTATGGTCCAGCGTTTCCAAGAATAATCGCGCTTCGGCATCCATGGCGATCAACTCCTGCGATTCTCGCGAGCTGAGTTCGCCGTTCAGCTTCCCGTAGCGCGCGACCTGCGCGGCTCGCGCGCGAATGACGCATTCTTTTATCGCCGCGCTTTCTCCGCGAACTTTGCGGCCGGCTTCGTGAGCGGTTCTCGTTCTTAATGTTTCGATCGCGACCCTTCCGACCTTCACCTGCATATCGATGCGATCGAGCAATGGTCCGGAAATTTTTTTCTGATATTTTATTATCTCGTATGCCGAGCACTTACATTCCTTTTCTGTGTCGCCGTAGAATCCGCACGGACACGGGTTCATCGCCGCCACGAGGATGAACTTCGCCGGGAACGTGACGCTTTGTTTCGTCCGCGCGAGATGCACCACGCCGGACTCGAGCGGTTGGCGCAACGCCTCAAGCGCGTTCTTTTGAAACTCCGGCAGTTCGTCGAGGAAAAGTATTCCGTGATGTGCCAAGCTGATCTCTCCCGGGCGCGGGTCCTGTCCCCCGCCGACGAGCGCCGTGATGGACGCGGTGTGGTGCGGCGCCCGGAACGGCCGTTCGCGAATAAGGCCGTCGGGGCTTAGCCCCGCGGCGCTCCATATCTTTGTGGTCTCAATGGCTTCGGGCGTTGTGAGATCCGGCATGATGCCCGTGAGCGCGTGCGAAAGAAATGTTTTCCCGACGCCCGGCGGCCCGAATAGGAGCACGTTATGTTGCCCCGCGGCGGCGATCGTGAGCGCGCGCTTCGCGTTCTCCTGCCCGATGATCTCCGAAAAATCTGCGGCAGCACCAGCGCGGCGACCCTTCCCATCAATGAATCGTATAGGCGCCCTATCGGTCCTCCCTTCAAGGATAGCGATCATTTCTCGGAGATCATCCACGGGCACGACCTTGATCTCCGCGATCGCCGCCGCCTCGTTCGCATTCTGGCGCGGAAGGAACAGATATTTAAATCCTTCACTCGCCGCTTTTTGCGCGATGTTCAGCGCACCGCTTACGGGGCGAAGCCGTCCATCGAGCGCGAGCTCCCCCAAAAATATCTTATCCGAGCAATCGAATTCTTTTATCTGCTTCGTCGCAAAAAGATACCCAAGTGCAATCGCGAGATCGTAATGCGACCCGGTCTTTTTTATGTCCGCCGGCGCGAGATTGATCGTGATCTTTCGATTCTCGCGGTTCGGCGGTTTGATCCCCGCATTTTTTAGCGCAGAGTTGACGCGCTCCTTCGCCTCGTTGAGCGACCGGTCGCCGAGCCCGACGATATTGAACGAGTGCAGTCCGACATTGATGTCCGCTTCCACTTCGATGATCTTTGCGTCGATCCCTTCAAGCGCGGCGGAATACAACCGCCCCATTTTTTTACTCATGCATGCACTATCGCATATTGCGCATTAAAAAAATCTAAAATACCCACCCCTTGTACCTAGTGCGCGGACGTAACGGTACAAAGAAATGGGTATTTTAGATTCTCGGGCTAGTGGGATAATTTGCAGGCTTTACAAAAACGGGACTCGGGATCAATGGCCAGGATTTCGTGCTCGATGGGCTTCCCACACTTCTCGCAAATCCCATATGTCCCGGCCTGGAGCTTTCCCAGCGCGATCTCGATCTCATTCAGGCGGTCCTTCAGCTCTTGCGCCGCGGCGAGCTGGTCCCCCACTTGTTCCGACTTATCGCTCTCCTCGTCGCCATGATCGATGTCGCTCCCGAAGTCGACGGGTTTTTCATCCTGCGCGATCTCCGCAGTTATCATCGCCCGTTCCTTCTCTAAAGCAATTTTATATTCTTTTAATTGGTCTTGGTTCATAGTCATATAAGAATACGGCGGGAGTTCCTTAAGGCAATACGGGAAGCCCGTAGATCCCAGAATGGACTGACGACGCAAGTGTGGATAACTGGCAAGAATGGCAAAGGTGGGGGCAAATCATTTTTTGCCGGATAGATTGCCGAATTATATTAAAAGTTAATGAAATTTTGCCGGATTGCCGGATTAAATCGAAATAATACGGCAAAACCCGATAAGCCCGTAAAACCTACTGTTAAACAAAAATGTTTTGCAAAATTGTTTTACGGAAAACACAATTTTAATTCAAAATGGCCATTTTGGAGAATAAAAAGGTGTAAAAACATTTTAAATGTGTTTTACGGAAAACACATTTAAAATTCGGACAGCCAACAAACCATTATTAATTAATAAAATTCCTATGAAAAATACCGAAACGGGCAAAATGGGCGAAGATATGGCATGTAAATATCTACTAAATAATAAATATTTAATATTAGCTCGGAATCATAAAGAAAGAGTTGATGAAATTGATGTCATTGCCCTTCATTTTAATGGCACATTAGTATTTTGTGAGGTAAAAACGCTTAATGGCGACGAGAGATCCTTTTGGGGTGGATTTATGCCGGAAGATAATCTGAGCCCGATGAAGCGGCGGAAGATGCTCCGAGCGGCCCAGGTTTTCCTGGTAAGACATCCGGAATTGGCGCTGGGAGATAGGGGATGGCAGTTTGATCTTATCGCGATCGTCCTGGTCAACGGGAAACTTGCCGATCTCCGGCACTATGAAAATATCTGAGGCGAACCCACCGTTTTCTCCTTGACAGAGAGGGTTAATTTCAAATAGAATAGAGGAACGATGTAAGTCCGCTTTCAAGCGGTCTTTTTTAAAGAGATACAACTAAATAACAATTAAATAAATGTTAAATATAAAAGAATTATCAAAAGCGCTGAAGCAGGTCGCGGAAGAAAAAGGATTGGATCCGGACAAGGTTATGGAAGTGATTGAGTCCTCGATCGCGGCAGCATACAAAAAAGAATATGGTGAGCGCGGGGAGGTCGTGAAGTGCAAGATGGACCAGAAAACCGGCGAGCTGAATTTTTGGCAGACCAAGACCGTCGTGGATGATACTATGGTCCGTTTTGTTGATGAAGCAGAGGAGGCACAAGCGGCCGAAGCTGCCGCCACCGAGGGCAAGAAAGAGAAAGAGGTAATAATAGAGGACGACGAAGAAAAACTTCCACGCTTTAATCCGGAGCGGCACATCACATTGGACGATGCGAAAAAAATAAAGAAAGACGCTGTGCTTGGCGAGGAGGTGATGTTTCCTTTGGAGACACACGAAGACTTCGGACGCATCGCAGCGCAGACCGCGAAGCAGGTTATTTTGCAGAAGTTGCGCGAGTCGGAGCGCGATTCCATTTTGAACGAGTGGCGCGGACGCGAGGGGCAGATCGTGAGCGGCGTCATCCAGCGCTTTGAGCGCGGAAATATTTTTGTGGATCTTGGACGCACGATCGGCGTGATGTTCGGCAACGAATCCATTCCGGGCGAACATTATAGAGCGGGGGAGCGCTTGCGATTTTTCGTGGTAGCGGTGCAGGAAGACACGCGGCTTCCGGGTATCATTCTTTCGCGCTCGCATCCGAAGTTTGTCACAGAACTTTTCCGCATGGAGGTGCCGGAGCTCGTTGAGGATGCGATCGAGATCAAAGCGATCGCGCGCGAGCCGGGCAATCGCACGAAGATCGCCGCGGCATCAAAAGCGGATGGCGTCGATCCGGTGGGTGCGCTCGTCGGCCAGCGCGGCACGCGCGTGATGGCGGTGAACAACGAGCTCGGCAACGAGAAGATCGATATCGCGGAATGGTCCGATGATCCGGAGAAGTTTATCGCGAATGCGCTTTCGCCGGCGAAGGTTGAGCGCGTGGAGATCATGCCGCGGCGCGAAGCGCGCGCGTACGTTCCCGAAAGCCAGCTGTCGCTCGCGATCGGCAAGGGCGGACAGAACGTGCGGCTTGCGGCGAAGCTGACGGGATGGAAGATCGATGTGCGTTCGCAGACGCGGCCGGAGGAAGAAGTGGAGGGCGGCGTCGCGGGACTTGTTGATGCAGGCGGTTCCGGCGGCGGCGATCAGATCGCCACGCCGGAAGCGGATGACAAAGAAGATATCGCAATATAAAAGTCTCAAATAAAATCTATAATAAAAATATGTCATACACATTCATTTTTGTTCCGGTCGCGATAGCAATAATTTATAGCGCGTGGCTCGCGCTGTGGTTGAAGAAGCAGCCGGCAGGGGACGCGGATATGGTGGAGATTTCAAAGGCGATCCAGGAAGGATCGATGGCGTATCTGAACCGGCAGTATAAAACCGTTGCCGTGGTGGCGGTGATACTCGCGGCGGTGATCTGGTTCGCGCTTGGCGCGCCGGTCGCGCTCGCGTTCCTGGTTGGCGGCATCGCATCGGCGCTTACCGGATATATCGGCATGAACGTTGCGGTGCGCGCGAACGCAAAGACGGCAGAGGCGGCGAAGAAAGGATTGTTCCCGGCGCTCTCGCTTGCGTTCAAAGCGGGTTCGGTCACGGGACTTTTGGTGACGGCGCTCGGACTTGCTGGCCGTTGCGGGAACATATTTTGTGTCCGGCGGAAATATTGAGGCGCTCATCGGACTTGGATTCGGCGCGAGCTTGATCTCGATCTTCGCGCGCTTGGGTGGCGGCATTTATACGAAGGCTGCCGACGTCGGCACCGACCTTGTCGGAAAAGTTGAGGCGGGGATTCCGGAAGATGATCCGCGCAACCCGGGCGTCATTGCGGATAATGTGGGCGACAACGTCGGCGATTGCGCCGGCATGGCGGCGGATCTTTTTGAGACGTATGCCGTGACGCTTACCGCGGGCATCTTGCTCGGCTCGCTCACGACGCTCGTGTCGGGCACGATCGAATTCCCGTTGCTCCTTGGCGGCATCTCGATCATCGCCTCTATATTAGGAACGTTCTTTGTGCGCTTGAGCAAAAACAATTCGATCATGGGCGCGCTCTATAAAGGACTGATCGCGTCGCTCGTGTTCGCGGCGATCGGATTCTACTTTGTCTCCACGTATGTGTTCGGCGCCGCGTATTTGAACATCTATCTTTCATCGCTGACCGGCCTCGCCGTCACGGCGCTCATGGTGATCATCACCGATTACTACACGGCGAAGCAATTCCGTCCGGTGCAAGTCCGTCGCTGAAGCATCAAAGTCCGGACACGGCACGAACATCATCATCGGCCTTTCGGTGGGAATGGAATCAACGCTCCTTCCGGCATTCGTGATCGCGCTGGGAATTTTGGCGAGCTATGCGCTCTCCGGGATCTATGGCGTGGCGATCGCATCGGTCGCGATGCTTTCTGTGGCGGGCATCATCGTTTCGATCGATTCGTTCGGTCCGATCACGGACAACGCCGGCGGCATCGCGGAGATGACGAAGCAGCCGGAGCACGTGCGCAAGATCACCGACTCGCTCGACGCGGTAGGGAACACCACGAAGGCGATCACGAAAGGATATGCGATCGCATCCGCCGGGACTCGCGGCGTTGGTGCTTTTCTCCAGCTATGCGAATGAGGCAAAAGGTATTGTGTTCAGCTTGAGCAATCCGGCGGTGCTCGTCGGGCTTTTGCTCGGCGCGGCGATGGTCTACTTCTTCGCTTCGCTCACGCTCCGCTCGGTGGGCCGCGCCGCGGGCGCGGTGGTGGATGAGATCCGCCGCCAGTTCCGCGAGATCAAGGGCTTGATGGAAGGCACCGCAAAGCCGGAGTACGGCAAGGCGGTTGATATCGTCACGAAAGCGGCGATCAAAGAGATGATCGTCCCGGCGCTCGTGCCGATCGTGGGCGTGCTCGTCGTCGGTTTCTGGCTTGGCGCTGCGGCGCTCGGCGGACTCTTGATCGGAACGATCGTCGGCGGACTCTTCATGGCGCTTTCCATGACCGCGGGCGGCGCGGCATGGGATAACGCGAAGAAATATATAGAGGACGGCAACTTCGGCGGCAAGGGTTCGGAGGCGCACAAAGCGGCGGTCACCGGCGACACGGTGGGCGATCCGTACAAGGATACGACCGGCCCGGCGATCAATCCGTTGATCAAAGTGGTGAACATCATCGCGCTGCTCATTGTGAAATTTATTCACTAAAATCACTCGATATAACCAATTATGAACAACGAGGAGAATACTCGCAGTATCTGATCCCGACCGTCATCGAGAAGACCTCGAATGGCGAGCGGGCGTACGACATCTATTCGCGATTGCTCAAGGAGCGCATCATCTTCTTGGGCGGCCCGATCAGTGACGCGGTCGCGAACACAGTGATCGCGCAGCTGCTCTTCCTCGCGCACGAGGATTCCAAGAAGGATATCCAACTCTACATCAATAGCCCCGGCGGCTCGGTCACGGCCGGCATGGCCATCTACGACACGATGCAGTTCGTAAAGCCGGATGTGGCGACGATGTGCGTGGGCATCGCGGCGTCCATGGGCTCTTTCCTCCTCGCCGCCGGCAAGAAAGGGCAAGCGATTGACGCTGCCGAACTCGGAGATTCTTTTCACCAGGTGTCGGTGGATTCGATCGGCGGCCAGGCGACGGAGATCGAGATCTCCGCGCGACAGATCCTTAAGACGAAGGCGCGCCTGAATCAGATCCTCGCGAAGAGCACCGGACAGAACGTGGCAAAAGTGGAAAAGGATACCGAGCGCGACTTCTGGCTCTCCGCGGAAGAGGCGAAGGCCTACGGCGTGGTGGACGAGATCGTCAAGAAATCATAAAAAGAAATCATTGGAGGAAGATAAAAAAGGCCCGTCGCGTGGAGCGGCGGGTTTTTGATTTGAAGGATACGCTACCTATTGCGGCCGGCGAAATATCACCCTATCCTCGTCAATGTGATATTCTGCCGAACATGTTTCTCCGCCACAGATCATACTTGCTGCACCGTAGAGTTCTTGGCAAGTGATGAGGCCAACGTCTCCACATACCGGACATGCGAATTTCGCAATGTTCGGTTTTTTTTGCTTGCCTTCGGGATCGCCTACGGCGTTGCAAGAATCGGAGTCGAAAACGAAGACGGTTCCCCGTTCAAAGGGGTCGGGCATCGGGCCGCCATATAAAATTCTCAAATCCATCTCAAGAGGTTGCTTCAACTGCGTTTGCGTAGTCGCCATTGCACTTCCTCCTGCTGCCATTCGGCGTCGTTCTCGTTTCTATCATCATCATACCAAACGTGTTAAAATGAAGATACATGGCGGTTCGTAAAGAGATAGATAAAGAGAAAATCGAAGCATTGCTCTCGCGCAACGTGGAGGAAGCGATCGACGAAAAGCACCTTCGCGCGGCGCTGCTTTCGGGTAAAAAACTCCGGGTCAAGTTTGGTATCGATCCGACGGGGGACAAGATCCATATCGGCCGCGCGGTGGTGTTTTGGAAGCTCAAGGAATTTCAGGATCTGGGGCACACGATAGTGCTCATCATCGGCGACTTTACCGCGCAGGTGGGGGATCCGTCGGATAAGCTGGAAAAACGGCCATTCCTCTCGGCCGCACAGGTCAAGAAGAATCTTAAGAGTTATCTTGGCGCAGATCGGCAAGATCCTCGATCTCAAAAAAACGGAGATCCGCTATAACAGCGAGTGGCTGAAAAAGCTGAATTTCCAGGAGATCTCGGAGCTCGCGGAAGCGTTCACCGTTCAGCAGATGGTGGAGCGCCGGAACTTTAAGGATCGGTGGGAAGCGCATAAGGAGATCAGCTTGCGCGAATTTTTGTACCCGCTGATGCAGGGATATGATTCCGTTGCGGTCAAGGCGGACGTGGAGCTCGGCGGCACCGATCAACTTTTCAATCTTCTCGCCGGGCGGAAGATCCAGGAGCGCTACAAGCAAAAGCCGCAGGATATCATGACGAACAAAATGCTGCTCGGCACCGACGGCCGCAAAATGTCCACGAGCTGGGGCAATGTCATCAATATAGTGGACGCGCCTGGCGATCAATTCGGCAAAGTGATGTCCGTGCGCGACGATCAGATCCCGAATTATTTCCATCTTGCGACGGATGTTCCGGAAAAAGAGATCAAAAAACACGTTGACGGCATCAAGGGCGGCGACAACCCAAAGAAAGTGAAGGAGATTCTCGCATTCGAAGTGGTCAAGCGCTATCACGGAGAGAAAAAAGCGCGCGCGGCGGCGGAAAACTTCACAAAAACGTTTTCACGGCGCGAGATCCCGGACGCTATCCCGACGCTCAAGATAAGCAGCGGCACGATATTGCCGGTGGACCTCATCGTCGCCTCGGGCGTGTTCAAGAGCAAGAGCGAGGCGCGCCGCCTGATCCAGCAAGGGGGATTCGATGTGGATAACCGTCCCTGCCGTGACCTCCAGTCGCCGCTCGTCCTCCGGGGCGGGGAGGTGATAAAGGTAGGTAAAAAGCGCTTTTTTAAAGTTATTCTGTAGTTATCCACAGGGGCGGTTTGCGGCGCGAGACGATGTTGGTATACTTATTGTAGGTCATTAATAAAGCAATCAAATATCATCTCTCAATCGCCCTAAAAAGCGACCTTAATGGTAGTAATCACTACCGCATCATCTGCACATTTATGTGCCGCAGCCAAACAAAAAAGCGCACCTTCGGGTTACGCTTTTGTCTTTTTTATAGAACACACGTATTGCAATCCCCGCCCGATTTTTGTATAACATACGGAGCTCTAAAGAAGAGCAGGGGAGGTGTTGTCAGTGCCAACAGAGGTTCCAATAACGCGGCGAGTTCTTATTGAAATCGCGAAGGAGCTCCTGGGCGACCATTGGGAGCTTATGACGAGGAAGGAGATCACGGATGATGTTCGCAGATATCATCTCGAGCATCATCGGTATCAGCCCAGGGGCATTGCGTTCAAGCGGAGCGATGGCAGGGGGCACACCGTAAGGTTGCGGTTGCCTTGCGATTACGACTTGGCGGTGGAGTGCAAAAAGAAAATCCCGCTTTTGCTCGACGTTCCGGTAAGTTTTCCGTCGGGGGTTGGTATGGGATGGGCGCTCATCGTCGATTCCAAAGACTGGGCGATCTATTACGCGACGCCCTGCAACAAGACCCAGAATTTCAAGGAGAATTTTCTTTGGAATGCGCATATCACATGGAAGCGGGTGGAAAACTGGCCCAAGTGTCCAAAATGCGCGGCGTAACGAGAGTGTGAAGGAACCCGCGTACATGAAGATCATAGAAGACAATGATCATGGGAACTTCTGGGCCTGCTACCAAACCCACAACCATGCCGATGGTAGATACGCTAGGGAAGATTGGAATTTTGCGCTGTCGCCCGAAGAAAGAAAAGTGAAAGAAGCGGAATACCGCGAGAGAGCCAAGGTTCGGAGGGCGGCAAACAGAGCAGCCAAAGCCAAGGGGAAAGCTCCTCCGCGCAAGGCGCACGACATCCGAATTCCATGGCGAAGGAAGCACGCGACCCCTCTAGGGTCAGAGGTCTGAGCGAAGCAGAATGCTTCGCTCTTTTATTTCGGTGCTATACTCACAGTATGACGATCGGTATTTACACATCGGTGCATTACTATGACGCAAAGAAAGCGGCGGTGGAAGAGGCGTTCAAACGGCTTACGCCCGGCGTGGACGTCAAGTTTGTGAATTCCTTCCGACCATCGCTACCGACGCAAACATTCGGCTTTGAGGAGATGTTCAAGCGCGCGACGGAATGTTCCACGGCGGCGCTCCGGCTTGATGGCGCGGAGATCGGCATCGGCATCGAGAACTCGCTCACGTTCATTTATAGCACCGAGCAGTGGTATTACGTTATCGGCATTTCCATGCAGACCCAGGACGGCAGGCACACCGAAAGTTTTACGCCCGGCATCAAGGTGCCGCTGTGGATGATGGAAGACATTCAGAAGAACAACATCAAGATCGATTCGTTGACGCAGAGCTTGGCGGGCGAGGACGATCCGATCATCTATTTTTCGGACGGGATGCTCACCCGGAAAGACCTCATGGTGCCGACGCTGCTTCTTGCGTTCGCAAACCTGAATTTCAAAAAGGAAGAGCCGACCGCGGGAGCGCCAATCGTGCCCACGCCGCAGCCGCCGAAGATCTCCTGAGGGCATATGTATAAATAAAACGCCCGGAACGAAATTTGTTCCGGGCGACTTTCCTAATAGCGAGGGAGGAGTGGTTTCAAAGCGGTTCCCACGCAGTTGAGCCCCTCGACGAGAACGTCGAAATGTTTTGGGTTCGCGAGCATTGAGAAGAACAAGGCCTTTCTCTCATACTCAACAAGGTTGAATCGGCTCAGGATGTAATAACTTTCAAGGGCGACATTTCGCAGGTCCGCGCGGGTTCTCCCGTTCCAAAAGGCAAACCGTCGGGTGTTTTCCGGGTAGATGCCGAGGAAAAAGAGAATGAGCCGCGCGGCGTATTCCCTCTGCTTCCATTCCTGGTCGAACGAGTCGGCAGTGCCGAAGACGGGATCGGCATTGTCGAGGAGCGCGTCGAGCGAAGGGATCGGTTGGTTGTCGGGATAGGTCGGATGGACGCTATCCGTGGAAGCGAACCTGGTGAGCACGTCCGCCGCATACTCCTTCACCTCGGGCTTCCGTAAAATGCCCGGGCTGAAACTTTCGAATCTGCTGTTGACGACCCGCGAGAAGAACTGGCGAGGGAACATGATATCAGGATCGGGCATACCGCCTCCTTCCATGGATTTCTTCTTTTACCATAGAAGAAAAGAGACCCTTGCGCAACCTAAGAGCGTTTACGTAGTTCCTCTCTAACCCTCAACAGAAAAGCGAAAAGCCCACGCTTGCTGTTGTGGGCTTTTTCTATATCAATCAATCGGGTAAGGCGAGCCGCCCGCGACTCGAATGCTCGCCGCCGCTCGCGCGAGCTCTGGGCACCGCCTCACAGAATTTTTCTGCTGAAAAATTCTGCTCCGGCGTTCGCCTCCTCATCAAGCTCAGCGAATAAAAGAATACCTTTCGCCGAACTATCATCTGCAGAGAGGCGAAGGGTATTCTTTTATTCGCTGAGCGGGTAGGGGGAGTCGAACCCCCGACTTCACCTTGGAAGGGTGACGTAATACCGTTATACAATACCCGCGTTGTGGCGCGCGCTTTGCGCGTCCGCGTGATTTAATCTACCATTCTTGCTTGCTTTTTTCAACGTTTTTTGCTAAAAATAGATGATTCAACCCATGGCCAAATTCTCCCGTCGCACCAAGATCATTGCGGCTTTCATCATTCTCGTGGCGTTGGGATACGGCCTTGCCCTGTTTTGGCAGGCGGAGAATGGGGTGCCGGCGAGCTTTACCGCGGCGCGGTTGCAGGGAGCCATCATCGCGCAGACGATCGTCAACAATTCCAACCAGTCCGTGGACGAGCTGAACGCGATCAATAAATACGACCAAGAAGGCGATTACGCAGATGCGCTCGCTTCCACGACCGACCTCATCAATCAGAGCGCGTCGCTCCGCGACGAGGCGGTACAGCTTTCCACGGAGGTGACGCAGATGACGAACGATCTTCCGAAGATCAAGTCCGCGGACGCCCAACAGGCCGCGCTGCAGTCTATCACGATCCGGCTGGCAGTCATCAATGAGCTGATCTCGTACAGCAACGATCTCGACAAACTCCTCGCCGTGCTCCAGGCGCGGTTCAGCGGCACGCCCGAAGCGAACGCCACAGTGGAGAACATCGTGAGCCAGATCAACGCGGACGTGAACCTGATCAACACCTTCAACGCGCAGGCCGGGCAGGCGATGGATAAATTTGATAGTATAGAGAAGTAGAGAAGTAGAGAAGCTCAACGTTTTTTCACAGGCCAGTAGCATAGCGGCTAATGCATCTTGCTTATACCAAGACGATCGAAGGTTCGAGTCCTTCCTGGCCTACACTAAAAAACTCCACACAGATGATGCTTGGTGGAGTTTTCTGCGTGGAATAAGATGCTTCGCCGGTTTTTATGAAAGTGCCTTTTTAACCACCTGCCCGCCGACAAACCCCATGCCTATTAACACGACCATCTGCAAACCTACAAAAACGAAAGGCGGCAAATGGGATTGCTGAGAATGTGCGATCTCGGAGAGTGAAACGACTCCGCCACCGATTACCATGCTGACAAAGCTAGGTTTCCGATGGAACGCAATCAGTGTCCCTCCCAGAATCGCGATAGTGCAGGCCAAAGTAATAATAAGGACATCGCTGTCTCCTTTCCAGCCTGGTTAAGATTATATAATATAACGATATATGTTGTCAAATATTGGATGGGTACATTCAACTTTCAAGTGCAACACCTGTTAGTTCATCATAAAATCATGCCGGCATAGCAAGAAAAATACCCATTCGCCGAACTATCATCCGCAGGGAGGCGAGGGGTATTGTGCTATGCCGCGATCGGTTTGATCTTGAACGGCTTCAGCACCGCGTTGAAGTCATCCTGTTCCAGCACCTCTTTTTCTATCAGCGTGTCGGCGATCTTTTTGAGCGCGTTTTGTGGGCCTTCAATATTTTTTCCGCGATGTCGTGCGCGTGGATGAGGAGTTTGCGCACCTGCTCGTCGATCTCCGACGCGACGCGTTCGGAATAATTCTTGTCGTTCGATATCTCCTGGCCGAGGAACATCATCTGTTCGCTCTTGCCGAAGACGATCGGGCCGAGGTCGCTCATGCCGTATTTGACGACCATCCGCCGCGCGAGCTCGGACGCTTCTTTGAGGTCGTTCGATGCGCCGGTGGAGATATCGCCGAAGGTGAGCTTTTCCGAAACGTAGCCGCCCATCATCATCGAAAGGTCGGCGAGGAATTGCGTGCGGGTCTTGAGGTGCTGGTCCTCGTTCGGGAGCTTCATTGTGTAGCCGCCGGCGAAGCCGCGGGAGATGATGGAGACTTTCTGCACCGGGTCGGCATCTTTGACGGATGCGGCGACGAGCGCGTGTCCGCCCTCGTGATACGCCGTGATCTCTTTTTCTTTCTGCGAGATGACGCGGCTCTTGCGCTCCGGTCCCATGATCACTTTTTCGGCGGCCTCGAAAAGCTCGGGCTGGCCGATCGATTTTTTGTTGTGCCGCGCGCTGGCGATCGCGGCCTCGTTCATCAGGTTCGCGAGGTCGGCGCCGGAGAAGCCCGGCGTGCGCGCCGCGACGCGGTGGAGGTCGACGTCTTTTTCGAGCGTTTTGCCTTCGCGAATGGATCTTGAGGATCGCTTCGCGGTCGTTCATGTCGGGGAGATCGAGGATGACGCGGCGGTCGAAGCGGCCGGGCCGGAGGAGCGCCGGGTCCAGGATGTCCGGGCGGTTCGTGGCGGCGAGGACGATGACGCGGGTATCGCGGTCGAAGCCGTCCATCTCCACGAGGATCTGGTTCAGCGTCTGTTCGCGCTCGTCGCTGCCGCCGCCCATGCCGGAGCCGCGCTGGCGGCCGACGGCGTCGATCTCGTCGATAAAAAGGATCGCTGGCGCGGCGCGCTTGGCCTGCATGAAGGCGTCGCGCGTGCGGGATGCGCCGACGCCGACGAACATCTCAACGAACTCGGACGCCGAGATATAGAAGAAGGGAACATTGCTCTCGCCCGCGACCGCGCGCGCGACGAGCGTTTTGCCCGTGCCCGGAGGTCCCATGAGGAGTATGCCGCGCGGGATGCGTGCACCGAGATCAAAAACTTTTGCGGATTTTTTAAGAAATCCACGACCTCGATCAATTCCTCTTTCGCCTCTTTTAATCCGGCGACGTCCTTGAACATCACTTTGTCCTTAACGTTGGAAAGTTTAAGGTTCGATCGGCCAAAATTGAATGCCTGATTGACGCCGGTCTTCGCCTGGCGGAACATGAGCCAGAAAAGAAATCCGATCGCGAGGAGGAAGAGCAGCGGCTGAAGGAGCAGGTTCAGCCAAAATTCCCAGCCCGTCTGGTTCACGATCTTCGAGATCCACGTTCTGCATCGCCTGCTGGTTCACGCCAAGATTTTTCAGCGTATCGGTGATGCTCATTCCGTCTTCTTTCTGCGAGATCGCCGCACTGCCATTCGTCATGGTGATGTCGAGCTCGTCGCCGCTCACTTTGATCTGCTTGACCGGCCCGGCATTGATGTCGCGTCACGAGCTGATCGAGATTGAGCGTCTTGGGCGTGGTCGTGGGCCCCACGAAATACGAGAAGATGAGCGAGATGATGATCAGCGTGATGACGGCCCAGATGATGTTCTTGGTAAGATTGGACATGGGTGGAGAGGTTAATTAATGTAATACAATTATATAAAAATTACTCACATGGTCAAAACGACGGAACTCTATCTTCGGAATATTATCTTTGGCATCGGACAGTTTGGTTTCTACGGTCGGCCTCCTCGCTGGCATTGACGCCGCCGGCACGCCCCGGCAGGCGATCTTGCTCACGGAATCGTCTACGCGTTCGTGGAAGCGTTCTCCATGGCGGTGGGA
>CAWHOC010000011.1:0-4103 GCA_963830935.1 uncultured bacterium | reverse complement strand
TCGTCCTCGTTGCCGGAATAATCCGGATCAATAATACCCATGCCATTCGCCATCATCAACCCTTTCTTGTGGGTGCCACTCCGGGCGGCAATGAGAAGAAAATGATCCGGCGGCGTCTCCACGGCGACGTTCAACGGCACATAACCGACCGTGCCAGGCTGGATCGTCACCGCCTCGCGCGCGGTCAAATCGAATGCGGCGGCCCCTTCGGTCTGGCGTTTCGGCAATGGCAAGTCCTTATCGAATCGTTTTATCTTTATATTCATTGTGATGATGGTGATGGTTATTGTACATGATGTTTTTCTTTTATGTCGTTATCCATCTCCTCTTCCGCCTCGCGCTTCTTCGCTTGCGCGCTCGCGAACAATTCCTGCAATTCCCCATCGCTCAGCTTGTTTAGTTCCTTCGCACGCTTCTCAAGATATTTTTTCTCGTTCTTCTTTGGGTCATCGATCACTTCTTCCATGAGCGCGTTCAGGATCCATCCCACGCGGCGCGATTGTGGAAGATTGAGGAGCGGCATCAGATCGTCTCCACGCAGCGCGAGCATTTTCGGCGAGAGAGGATCGCGCTTTACCTTCTCTATCATAAAAAGTAAGTGGCGCAGGCGGTACGGCATGGCCTTTTTGACGCCGGAGCCGATGCGGTCCGCTTCACGAACTTTTAATAAGTCGTCGATGTTCTCCGGGCTCACGCGCACCACGAGCCGCCGCACGCCCGCGGGCGAGATCACGCCGGTGTCGTAATAGAACATGTGCGTGCGGACGAGGTGCGCTACCTGCTCAACGAAGTCTTTCGAGAACCGCAATCGATCGAGTGCCTTCACCGCCATGCGCGCGCCCACATACTCGTGCTGATAGAACGTGGAGTTCGCCCCGTCCCCGCCTTTTACTTTCGGTTTGCCGACGTCATGCAGGAGCGCGGCCATGCGCACCACAAGGGAATAATTTTCGTGAGCGGTGTAATCAAGCGCGCGAACGTTATGCTCGAAGACCGTATAGATGTGATGCTTATTCTGCCCCACGCCGATCCCGTCGCGCAGCTCGGGCAACACATAGCGGAGCAGGTCGAGTTCTTCTAATAGGATGATCCCCTTCGCCGCGTTCGGCGTCATCAATATCTTTACTAGTTCGTCGCGGACGCGCTCCTTGGCGATCGCCTCAAGGCCCCCGGCCAGTTTGACGATCGCGCGGCGCGTATTCATCTCGATCTCAAAATCCAGTTCGAGGGATATGCGCACCGCGCGCATCAGCCGCAACGCGTCCTCGGAAAACCGCTCCTCCGGCGCGCCGACCGTGCGGATCACGCGGTCTTTGATATCACGCTCGCCGCCGAAGGGATCCAGCACGTCGCCTTTCATATCCATCGCGAGCGCATTCACCGTAAAATCGCGGCGCGAAAGATCGTCCTCTATATTTTCCGCAAACTTGACCTCGTCCGGGTGCCGCTTGTCGGTATAACGACCTTCAATGCGGTACGTCGTTACCTCTATGATCTTCACCCGCGGATCCTCCGACTCCGTCTTCACACCGACCGTGCCGAAATCGTTCTCGTATACGCTCTCCGGAAAAAGCTTCTGCACCTGCGCCGGCTTCGCGTCGGTCGCCACGTCCCAATCCTTCGGCTCGCGGCCGAGGAGAATATCACGCACGCATCCGCCCACGAGGTATGCCTCAAAACCCGCTTCGGCGAGCGTCTTTGATACCAGTATTACCTCCTTAGGGACGTCGATCTTCACTTCTATATTGTATACGTAATCTTTCCCGAACGCCTATTAACGCCTATCGGACACTACCGCACGGTCGCCCCGAATTCTTTTACCGTTCCCTCCTCTATATTCTTGTGCAACACGTCCACTTCCTCGTTCGTGAGCGTCCGGTCGCCCGAGCGATACGTGATCCGATATGCGTAGCTTTTTTTGTCGGCGCCGAACTTTTCCGCGTTCTCATATTCGTCGATAAGCTCCACCTGTTCCACAAGATCGCCCGCGACGTCGCGCACGAGATCGAAATAATTGTTCGGCACAAATGTCTTCGGCACGACGAACGAGATGTCGCGGATGACCGGCGGATATTTGCTCACCTCCACGAATTTGGTGCCCATGTGTAGTTGTTTCTTTACGCGCTCGTCGGCGGACCAAAGGAGCCGTATATCTGGAAGCTCCATACTGATGATCGCGAGCCGTTCCAGGCCGAAGCCGAACGCCCACGCGTTGTAACCCTCCACGCCGAACTTCTTGAACACGCTCTGCTTCGTCATACCGCCGCCCATGATCTCCACCCACTGACCGTTCAGCTCCACCTCGATCTGCAGTGACGGGTCGGTATATGGGAATATGTCGTCCAAAAACCGGAACTTCACATCCGCGCCGAAGAGCGCGCGCACGATCTCGGTAAGCGCGGTGCGCAGATCGTCGATCGTGAGCGGGTCCGTATCCGCGGGCGTCATATACCATCCGCCAAATTGGTGGAAGATGTTCATGTGCTTCCGGTCAATCTCGTCCTTGCGGTACACCTTGCCATAGCACACGACACCCAATTTTTCGCGGCGCGCGAGGCGTTCCTTCACCTCCGGCAGTTGCGTGTAGTAATACCACATCACCGTGTCATGCGTGCGGAGAATGTTCTTGTCGTCCGCATAATACGTATCCGACTTGCTGCGCGCCGGATGGTCCGGCGCAAAATCAAAAAGATCAAAGTTGATCGTCGCCGGCACGATCTCCGGGATGACGATGTTATCAAAACCCTTCAGCACCGGCGTATTGCACGCGGCTGTCACGATCTCATAGAGCGGACTGCCGGGCGTGCGCGAAAGGTCCGGCATCGCGAGGTAGCGCTTGATGCGCGCCGCCTCCGCATCCGTACGCTTGTCGACGGTCGCCAATATCCTGTTCTGTTCGTCGAGGGAGATCTTATATTCCATACTATAGTTGCTATTGTTTTTTCTTAATGTTGGAACTATCAAATATCGCTCTCATTGCTTTATTTCCGGCAAACTCGGAAAATGTCACGCGCGAGCGCTTGGCGAGATCACTATCGTCCAGGGCAGCAACCCTGGACGCGTAGTGATGAAATTCATCCAGTGTGATGGTCCCGTTTTTTATTTTTTCCCAAACGCCGCGATCCTCCTCGGCCAAGCAGGGACGGATCAAAACCCGGCTTCAGTTCGCGCGTCGCGGTTCCGGAAATAAGAAAGTGGCCGCTCTCTATCTCACCGGACGACTCTTTGGCGGCAAAGACCGCCATTTCGTCCTGAAATTGCTTCAATGAATATTCTTCCTCGGTTCCCGCCTGCTCCAACGTTTCTCCCATCTTCATATCATATCACTATTATTTGTGCCGACGGCAGGGATCGAACCTGCGACCTTGGCCTTATGAAAGCCCTGCTCTACCACTGAGCTACGTCGGCAAAAGCAGAATAACTATATGAAAAAAACCCCGCCATGACAAGCACGGGGCTTGGGCGGGATGGTGGCGGGGAACTACTCAAGAACCTCAATGCTGTCGAGGTTCTGCTGGCGGCGACGTTCGATTTCGCGCATTCTTTCTGTGTACTGGATCCGTGACAGGATCCGTTGCTGGTCGAACTCTGTCTCGGTGCGGCCACCCAGGGAGGGCGGCGGAGTCTGTTTCTGAAGCTGCAATTGTGAAGGGACTACCATTGCTGACCCCCCTTTCACTAACTCTAATAATGACATAATACCACGCGCCATATTACCAGTCCAGGAGCTTTTTCTCATAACCATAAAGTATCGCTTTATAGTTTTGGAGGCATTTCGGAGCCGCGAAGGCGGGAGTCGGTCTTACTCGGAATTTCGCCTTGAGCTGTTGCGGGGGCAAGGAATCGGACGTCGCTCATTTCACTCGCTCCCTGAGAACCCTCGGTTCTCAGCACTCTCCGACACGGGAGGGGCGGCCCGCCCCTCCCGACCCCTCCCCTCGTCCGAGTCTTCCTTCATAACCAGACAAACAAAAAGAATATACCCGTGAGGGTATCTCGGAGGCACGAAGGTGCCGAGAGTAAGCGCGCGGCTAGCAAGCCGCGACGCGTCCCTCACAGGTATATTCTTTTTGTTTGTTGTTGCGGGGGCAAGACTCGGACTT
>CAWHOC010000010.1:0-89746 GCA_963830935.1 uncultured bacterium | reverse complement strand
TCATCGAATCGACGGGACTCTTTGATGAATACGAGAAGGCAAAAGTGCATCTTGCGGCGGGCGCGAAGCGCGTCGTGATCACGGCGCCGGCCAAGGACGAAGATGGCGTGAGCGGGCAGACGGTGCTCGTCGGTGTGAACGAAGACAACTTCAAGATCGTGCCGATCACGTCCAACGGTTCGTGCACGACAAATTCCGCGTCGCCGGTGATCCAGGTGTTGAGCGAAAACCCCGGCATCATAAAAGCATCGCTTTCCACCGTGCATGCGTACACCGCCACACAGGCGCTCGTTGACGGGCCATCCGCGGCGGCCACGACTTTCGCAAGGGCCGCGCCGCCGCGATGAACACCGTTCCCGAAACGACCGGCGCCGCGATCAGCGTGGCGCGCGCGATCCCGGAGCTCAAAGGAAAGTTCGACGGGCTTTCGTTCCGCGTGCCGAACATCACCGGTTCCATCTCGGACATCACCTTCATCGCAAAACGCGCGACGACGGTTGAGGAGACGCGCAGATCCTCACCGACGCCGCCGCGTCGCCGCGCTGGCAGGGGATCTTGCAGGTGACGCGGGATCAGCCGTCTCATCCGACATCATCGGCCAGCAGTTCGGCGCCACCGTGCCGCTCGACCTCATTAAAGTGATCGACGGCGACATGGTGAAGGTGCTCTCATGGTACGACAACGAAGCCGGGTACGTCTCTACGCTCATCAAGCACGTGCAGAAAGTGGCGGCGCTTTTATAGGGGGGGCGACATTAGAACTGAATTTACCCTGATATGCTATGATTAAAGCATAAATATGGCCAACCCGGACCTCCTAAAATACGTGACTGCGGCGCGCGCGCAAGGTACCGCAGATGATGCGATCAAGACAGCGCTCATGGGAAGTGGATGGGCTGAGAGTGATGTCTTGGCGGTCTTGGGTCCGACAACGGTGACTCCTCTCGTTCCGCCACCGCCACCGCATTCCAATATGTGGGTGACATTCCAATACATTCTTGCATTCATTACTCTCTATGTGACCGCAGTATCGTTGGGAGGGATGCTATATTATATGGCCGATAAGATTTTCCCCGATGCCGCTACTGCGTCCGTCATATACAATACTATTGATACATATCTGTTGAAGGGGTATATTGCCGCACTCATTGTAGCGTTCCCGATTTTTGCAATTCTCTTCGTCATGGTAAAGAAAGAGTTTATGGCGCACCCCGAAATCGCAGGCATCCGCTCGCGGAAGGTGCTCTTCTACATCACTCTCGTTGTTACATTCATTATTATGATCAGCCAGGTGATCGGGGTCATCTATGATCTCCTCGGCGGCGCGGTCACGGGGCAAGTCGTTTCACACTTTATTATTACAATCATTATCGCCGGCTCCATCTTCCTGTATCTATTAAGAAGTGTCAAAACTGATCGGCAGAAGTCATGAGAAATACCTACATCGCGCTCGCAGTCATGGCTGTGCTTGTCGTCATAGCCATTGTGTACGGCTTCATGGCCATTGGATCACCGTGGGATGCGCGTGGGTATGCTCTCGACCAAACCCGCCTTTCGAATTTCTCCTCCATTTCCTCCGCCGTCCAATCGTATGCCGCCAATAAGCACACCCTTCCGGATTCGCTGAACGAAGTTCTTGAAACAGCGCCGACCATGTACGGTTACGGCATAACATCCAGCACGATCAATGATCCTGGAACCGGGCAGCCGTATGACTACCAACGGACGGATGCGTCGGATTATCAACTCTGTGCGACGTTCTATGCGAGTTCCGCGCAAGAGGATCAGAACGGGAGCGAGTCAGAATATTTTACTGTTCTTTCAAGCAACACTCACCCGAAGGGATACGACTGCATCTCATATCAAGTGGCTTCCTATCTTATTCAATCGACTGCTTCGACGATCGCTCCTGTTTCGCCATCAAGCACAACTTCGATCGCGGTGAGCCCGGGAACACCTCTCACAACGACAACGCTCACCCTGACCGCTCCCACCGACGTAACAGACGGCCCGCTTGAATTTAAGGTGACCCTCGTTTACGCCCAGGGGGTTGATATGACCGTTACCAACCATGCCACGGGGCAGAGCGTCGAGACAACACTCAAGACCGACGTACCGCAGACGATCGCTGGATATACAATGGAAGTGACGAACACGCAGCAGGTCTACGGAAAGAATTCCCTCGGTCAAACGACGTCGTATAATCAGGCTACGCTGACGATAGGGATATTGTAACCAGATTTTCCCGCCGTTTATTCGCTTCCCTCAAAATGCTATCCTTAAAGGATGATCATCTATATCGGGGCCGATCACAATGGATTCTATCTCAAAGAAACGCTCAAAACCGCCCTCAAAAAGGACGGCTACGAAGTGATAGACCTTGGGGATTCCAAGATCGACGACGGCGATGATTATCCGGAATTCGCGAGCGCGGTGGCGGAAAAAGTTGCGGGAACCGGACAGGAAGTGCGCGGCATCGTGGTATGCGGATCGGGGATCGGCGTGGACATCGTCGCGAACAAGTTCGGCGGCATCCGCTCCGCGCTCGCGATATCCGCGGACCAGATCCGCGCCGGCCGCCGCGATGATGACGTGAACGTGCTCGCTCTTGCCGCGGGCTTCATCCAGCCGGGGGACGCGCTCGACATCGCGCGCGCCTTCCTCTCGACGCCGTTCGGAAAAGAGGAGCGTTACTCGCGCCGCCTGGGGCAGATCTCGGATTTAGAGAAAAATAAATAATCGATATACGATCGTTATGAAAGTGATCCCCGTCATCAACTGTCCGGACGTTGCATGCGTGCAAAAAAAGATCGAGATTGCGAAAACTTTTTTAAATGAGGGTGACGTGTTGCACCTTGACGTCACCGACGGCTCCTTCGCGTCGCACAAGACATGGGCGGAACCGCTGGAGTGGGTGAAGCTCAAGTCACCGTTCGGCCTGGAGGTGCACCTGATGGTGGATCATCCCGAGGAGTACGCGGACAACTGGCTCGCCGCGGGCGCACGGCGGCTCATCGTGCACATGGAATCGCTTACCACGCACTCGCTGCACGATATCAGTGCGCTCGCGGAGCGATACCACGCGGAGATTATGCTTTCATCAAAGCCCGAAACCATCGCGGAGGAAATTGAACCGTATCTGAAGCACTTCCATGCATTCCAAGTGCTCGCGGTCGAACCGGGACCGGCGGGGCAAATTTATCTGCCGTTCACCGACGAGAAGATCCGTTTTTTGAGGAAGAATCCCCGAATGCTACAATTGAAGTGGATGGGGGAATGAGCCCGCTCACTGTATGGCGCGTGAAGGAGCTCGGCGCCGACACCATCGTTTCGGAGAGCTATATTTTCAACAATGCCGATCCCAAAAAAGCATATCAAGAACTGACGAACATTTAATGGAACCGCTCGGCGAAAAAAAATTGAAGGAGATGGAGGTGATGGCCACGCGCCTGCGCGAGGACGTCATCAAGATGGTCTCGCACGCGGGGTCCGGACACATCGCGGGGCCGCTCGACATGGCGGAGATCTTCACCGCGTTCTATTTCCATATTCTCCGGCACGACCCGAAGGAGCCGCACTGGCCGGACCGCGACCGCCTCGTGCTTTCGAACGGGCACATCTGCCCGATCCAGTACGCCGCGCTCGCGCACGCCGGATATTTTCCCGTGGAAGAATTGAAGACGTTACGAAAACTTGGCACCCGTCTGCAGGGTCACCCGCACCGCGGTACTCTCCCCGGCATTGAGACCACATCCGGGCCGCTCGGCTCCGGCATCTCGCAGGCGAGCGGCATCGCGCTCGCGGCCCGCCTCGACAAGAAAAAATATCAGGTGTATTGCCTTACCTCCGATGGCGAACACCAGGAAGGCAACACGTGGGAGGCAGTGATGTTCGCGGCAAAGAACGGATTGAGCAACCTCACCGTCGTCGTGGACCGCAACAACATCCAGATCGACGGCTTTACGGAGAAGATCATGCCGCTCGAACCGTTCGCGAACAAATACCGGGCGTTCGGCTGGTATGTGATCGAGATCGATGGGCACAACTTCGAGGAGATCATCGCCGCCGCCGCCGAAGCGCGCGCGATCCACGAACAGCCGACGGTGATCATCGCGCACACGATCCCGGGCAAGGGTGTGGACTTTATGGAGAACGATTACCTGTGGCATTCGAAGCCGTTCAAACCGGGCGAGGCGGAAAAAGCGTTGGGGGAGTTGCGCACTCTGCAACACAAGATCCAGAGCGAACATCAATAAATTAACTTTTTAAAAAAATATGAAAGTTGTAAATTTCGTGGTTGGGCTTGCGACCGCCGTCATTCTTGCGGCGCTGATCGCGCTCGGTATCGCGGCCTTTTATCCCGCGCCGGTCGCGCCGGAGTATCCGAATACTGCGGTCGTAGCGCCGGTCGTGCCATGCCCGTCGAACGACGCGGCATGCGCCGCGAACAACGCCAAGATCGAAGCGCAGCAGCAGGCCGCGCAGGATCAATATAATAATGCGGAGACGGCGTATACGAATGAGACGCAGGTCTACGATACGAACCTCTTCATCATCGCGAACATCGTCGGGATCATCGTATTCGCGCTCGGGTTCTGGCTGATTTTCGGCGGCATCGCGCTTGCGTCCAACGCCGTCCCCGTCGGCATGATGCTCGCGGGATTGTGGAGTATCATCTACGGCTACATTCGCGGATGGGGAAGTGTCGATGATCAGCTGAAGTTTTTCATCGGGCTCGTGATCGCGGTGCTCGTGATCGGCGGAAGTATGTGGCTTATGCAGCGGTATCAAAAGAACCATCCCACAAAATCATGATGCACCGAAAAGAACTATGGGCGGCGTTGATCGTGGTCGTCGGGGTCACGGCGATACTCGTGTACGTGGCCTCAAGCGCGATCGGCCAGGTGGCGCTCCTGCAGCAGCAGAACACCAGCGCCGCGAATACGATCGACACTTCCGCGTGGCCCGTCTACCGCAACGCGGAGTATGGGTTCTCATTCCAATATCCTCCGAACTGGCAGCTCTTCACGAGCGGCCTTTCCGCGAACACGCCGTTCGTCGCGCTCGGAAATCCGCTGAACGGGACGACCACGTATACGATGGAGGTGTTCATCGAGCAGAATACGCAATCGCTCTCATCGGGAGAATACGTCCATCAGTTGTTGGATAACGACCGCGCGCAGGACGCGGCGAACGCGAAGACCGGCCCCGCGCCGACGCTCACGCCGCAGTTCAAATCCAACTACGTTACGACAGTGAACGGCAACCAGGTCTACGAGCTCTTTGATGTGTTCGAGTTCGATCACAACGCCGAGCAGGTATTCGTGGCGAACAGCACGACCGCGCTCCGTTTCGACTTTCCGGTGGCGGACGCGAATCCCAACATTGCCTCGCCCGCGAACAATAACGCGATCGCGCACCTGATCCTCGGCACGTTCGTGTGGTAACATTATCGTAATGTTGAATCCCGAGGCAAAATTGAATGAGAAGATGTTCGACGAAGACGTCGCGCAGGCGCCGACCCGCGACGGGTTCGGGTACGGCCTCGTCGCCGCGGGCGACGCGAGCACCGACGTCGTCGCGCTGTGCGCCGACCTTATGGAATCCACGCGCGTGATGGCATTCGTGGAAAAATATCCCGAGCGGTTCTTTGAGCTCGGCGTCGCGGAGCAGAACATGGCGGCGGTCGCCGCGGGACTGGGCGTCTCCGGCAAGATCCCATTCATCGCGTCATACGCCACGTTCTCGCCGGGTCGTAACTGGGAGCAGATCCGCACCACGATCGCGTACAACAACGCGAACGTGAAGATCGCGGGACATCACGCCGGCATCTCCGTCGGCCCCGACGGCGCGACGCATCAGGCCACGGAAGACATTGCCATCATGCGCGCGATGCCGAATATGAAAGTGTTCGTTCCATGCGACGCCGTGGAGGCGCGCAAGGCCACGCTCGCCGCCGCGCAGGTCTACGGCCCGGTCTATCTGCGGTTCCAACGCGAGAAGACGCCAGTTATGACGACGGACGAGACGCCATTCATCCCCGGCAAAGCGGAAATATTTTGGCAATCAAAAAAACCGGAAGTGCTGATCATCGGCTGTGGCGGATTGCTCTATAACGCGCTCCTCGCCGCGCGCGAGCTGGAGGAAGACGGCATCGGCAGCGTGGTGCTGAACGTCCATACCATAAAGCCCATCGATGATAAAAAGATTACCGAGCTTGCAAAGAAGATCGGCGCGGTGGTCACGGTGGAGGAGCATCAAGTGCAGGGTGGGCTCGGCGGCGCGGTAGCGGAGGTGCTCGCAAAGTTCGCGCCGACGCCGATCGAGTTCATCGGCATGCAGGATTCGTTCGGCGAGTCCGGAAAGCCCGAGGAGCTTATCAAAAAATTCGGCATGATGCCGAAGGATATTGCGGCGGCGGCAAAGCGCGCGATCCGCAGAAAGAGATCACTATAAATAATCATGAAACAGAAATACGACGTGATATGCATCGGGGACGTGGTGATGGACGCGTTCATCGGCCTCAAGGAAGCGAAAGTGGAGTGGGACAAAGCGCACGAGCATCCGGAGCTTGAGATGCCGTTCGCTGACAAGATCCCGTACGAGTCGCTCACGGTCGCGCCCGCGGTGGGGAACGCGTCCAACGTCGCGGTCGGCGCGGCACGGCTCGGATTGAACACCGCGATCGTTACCGCGGTCGGCGGCGATCACTATGGCACGGAGATCCTGGACCGTTATCACAAAGAAGGGGTAAGCACGGAATACGTGAAGGTGAACAAGAGCAAGCCCACGAACTATCACTTCGTCCTGACTTTAAAGCGGAGCGGACGATCCTCATCAAGCATCAGGTGTATGAATATTTCGATCCGCGCCGGCTGGATTCCAAAGCCGGCTGGGTTTATTTCTCTTCCATCGCGGAGCACACGCTTCCGTTCCATAAAAAAGTTGCGGAGTATCTAAAGAAGCATCCGGATGTGAAGATGGGGTTCAATCCCGGCACGTTCCAGTTGCGCTTCGGCGCGGAGAAGCTGCGCGATATTTATAAACACACGTACGTTTTGTTCGTGAACCGCGAGGAAGCGGCGTTCATTCTCCATACCAAGAACGAGGATGTGAAGACGCTATTCAAAGGATTGCACAAGCTGGGACCGAAAGTGGTCGTGATCACCGATGGTCCGAAGGGCGCGTATGCCTCCGATGGCATCAATCAGTATTTCATGCCCCCGTATCCGGATCCGAAACCGCCGATCTCGCGCACCGGCGCGGGCGACGCGTTCTCCACGGGATTTTTCTGCGGCCTCGTCCACGGCCTGTCGGTGTACGACGCGCTTCGTTGGGCACCGATAGAATCCATGCACGTCGTGCAGTTCTTCGGCGCGCAGACGGGATTGCTCTCGAAGGCAGCGCTCCTCAAATTTCTCAAAGCGGCGCCAAAAAATTATCGCCCGAAGACGATATAAATTAATTTATGAACAGGAATAGAAACGGGTCTGCCATAATCATTCTTATCGGGATTGTTTTGATTGCGGCCATCATTGGTGTGGGATTTTGGTATTATAGGGCTCATCAAATGATTTCGAAAAATATAAGCCAGCCGGCCATTAATACTTCGACTAATTCATCGACTTCAACTATCGACACAAACGCACCCTCATCAACTGCGGGATGGATAACATATACCAATACTACATTTGATTATAGGATCCAATATCCTAGCAGCTGGTTCATTAACACCGCGAATTCTGACTACACGGGCCAGAATGGTGGAACCGACGGTGAAACAGGATGGTCTAATTATCAGTGGGGTAGTATTACGGGGCCTCCGGTGCCATCGGATTATCACGTAATCGGTCTGGAGATATCCGATATTCGAACCTATACTAATGCATTATCGCTTCTTTTACCTACCTCAACCAATGGGCCAGGGCATGTGGTAGACATTCAACCTGGGTAACACAGTCCGGTGCGACGGTTCTACAGAATACATAGATATAGGTGATGACGGACATCCAACAACAACCATCTCTGTCCGCTTTTTTTTTCAAAATGGCAATTTGCTCCTCTCTATATACATTTATCAGTTCAGTACAGATCTGCAATCAGAATTATCGCTTATGAACCAGATAATTTCGACATTTTATTCTCTCCCTCCCTTTTTTTTTTTTTTTTTTTTTTTTACTGATATTTAACAAAAATTCAAGCATTATTTTTAAAGTCTACTAATATCCAGTTTATTGTGCTACCGTCATTATATGAAAACCCTCCGTGAAGTTCTCTGCCGATGCGAATGAGCGCCATGTGGCCGTGGGCCACTTTAATGTCTCCGACCTCGGGGCACTGAAGGCGATCTTCGCCGCCGGGCGAGAATTGCAATTGCCGCTCCTTATCGGTGTGTCGGAGGGCGAGCGCGAATTCATCGGCGTTAAAGCAGGCGGCAGCGCTCATTAAAAGTTTGCGCGAGGAATACGATTATCCGATCTTCCTGAACGCGGACCATACCCACTCGCTCGATAAGGCGAAGGAAGCGGCGATGGCCGGATTCGACGAGATCATCTTTGATAATTCATCGTTGCTGATGGATCAGAACATTGCGAACACGAAAGAAGCGGTCGCCGCGATCCGTGCGATCAATCCCGAGATCGTGATCGAAGGCGAGATCGGCTACATCGGCGCCAATTCGGAGATCATCGCCGCGCGGCCTGAGGCGTCGCTCACGATGTCCACGCCGGAGGAAGCGGTAAAGTTTGTGACGGAGACGGGCGTAGATGTACTCGCACCGGCGGTGGGGAACATGCATGGCCTGCTCGCAAGTATGGCGACGGGCGCGGCGGATGCGGAGCGAAAACATCTCAGCATCGACCGTATCGCGACGCTCAAAGCCGCGCTCGCGCCGACGAACTGCAAGTTCATGACATTGCACGGCGGCTCCGGCACGGAAGACGCGGACTTCACTGCCGCCGCAAAAGCGGGGATGACGATCATCCATGTTTCAAGCGAACTGCGCCTCGCGTGGCGCCGCGGCGTGGAAGAAGGACTGAAGGATCCGAACGAGATCGCGCCGTATAAGCTCGTGGCGCCATCGGTGGCGGCGATCCAGAAGATCGTGACGGATCGGCTTAAGTTGTTTAACGGGTTGGCATAGAGGTGTAATAAAAAACCCGCCGAGCAATCGATTGCTGGACGGGTGGGATGAAATAGGGGTACCCCTATCGAAAAACGTGGCGCATCCGCCAGAGCCGCACAAGAAAGAACAGCTCAAGGGAGGAAAACGCTACTACGGCGAGGATGCCCAAGATCATGGCCGTCCCATTGGTTTGCCTAAACCAATAGAGGGCAGCGGCAATGGCGATTAGAAAGATGCCTACTACCGTCGCTTCCATCCGGATCATACTCCGACGTATTTCCTGTACTACCGGCAGAAAACCGTTTACACACCCAGCTATAACCATGGTCTCTCTCCTCCGGATATTATATGAATAGCTAACCAATATGTCAATTTATTGCTCTTTTTTATATTCTCTGCTATACTTTCGCTTATGGATTTAGCAGTAAAGACACGCGACATATTGGGCAAAAAGGTGAAGGCGCTCCGCCGGGAGGGCTTTATTCCTGCAGAGCTCTATGGACATGGTTTCGAGAACATCCACCTCGCCCTTCCCGCAAAGGAGTTCAATAAGGTATTGAGAGAAGCCGGTTCCACGTCTGTCGTCACGTTGTTGCTCGGCAAAGAGAGCAAGTCCGCAATGATCCACGAAGTGGCACGCGATAGCGTGACGAGCGAAGTGATCCACGTCGACCTCCACCAGGTGCGCATGGACGAGCTCGTGAAAGCCGATGTGCCGCTGGAATTCGTCGGCGATGCGCCGGCCATCAAGGCATTCAGCGCGGTTATCAACAAGTCCATGTCCACTATTGAAGTGGAAGCGTTCCCGCAGGACCTCCCGCACAGCATTGTCATCGACCTTTCCGTGCTCGATGAACTGGATAAGACGATCTACGTGAAGGACCTCAAGCGTCCCCGCGGCGTGACGTTCCTCATCGACGCCGAGACCGCGATTGCCACCGCGACCCCGCCCGCAAAGGAAGAAGTCATTGCGCCCGTCGAGACCGTTGATGTCTCCGCCATCACGACCGAAGGCGAAGAGAAAAAAGCCGAACGCGACGCCGGCAAAGCCGCGAAAGAGGAGAAGGAATAAAAACGAAAACACCCCAAGAGGGGTGTTTTTAGATTTCGTTCGAATCCTGTCGAGTGTACAAAACAAAAGACCCGGTACCGGGTCTTTTGCGAGTCCAAACATAGTGCTGGACGGCTCTGGTTTGCTACCGTAGTTAAATAATAGCAGAGACATAACACTCGTCAAATCCTTTTTAATGTTTATTTAACGATTTTCCCGTGGACCTGAGGGGACTTGCGCCCCTTGGACTCTGGGTAGCAAACCAGAGCCAGCACTATGCCAGGCCCACAGAGACACTAGCAAATCACCGATTAAAACTATCTAAACAAAAATAGCCACCAAAGTGACTATTTTAGGGGTCCGGGCACATCCACCAGAGGCAAGAAATCACCTCGCTATCATCATAGATTCTTTAAATATACTGTCAAAACCCTTTTAATGATTTTTTAATCTTCTTCATCACCACCCAGAAAAGAATCCCGTTGCTCGCCGAACGGTCATCTACCTGGAGGCGAGTAACAGGGTTCTTTTTGCGCTATAATAATAGAGTAATGAAAAGGCCTTTGAAACCCCGCGTGTTAGGGGACGTTACCGTCAAAAAGGCGAATGGCCGGAGCTGGAGCTCGTTCGGCCCGCTTGCGGCGCGCGTGAACCTGGTGGAGGAGCGGATCATCCGCATCCCGCTTACGAAAGCGCTACGCGTCGGGATCATCGCCGGCGCGGCGATTTTTTTGTTCTTCGGATCGGTCGCCGCGCCGACGCTCTTTACCAGGGCCTCGGGCGACGGAACGAGCACAGCGGCTTCGAGCACCGACCCCACCGCCGAGCGGACCCAGCTCGAGAGCCAGCTCGCCCAGCTTGAAGATCAGATCAATCAATACCAGGGGCAGATATCAAGCTATCAGACCCAAGGGAAAACGCTGAACGGGCAGATCACCATTCTGAACGACAAAATTGCCTCGATCAATTTGCAGATCCAGGCCACGACTCTCACCGTTCAGCAACTGAACAATGAGATCGCCGATGCGCAGTCGCAGATCGCGACGACGCAGACGGAGATCGTCAACAAGCAGGCGGCGATGGGAGTGCTCATGCAGGACTTATATAAGGATGATCACGTGACGCTCGTTCAGGCATTCCTTCAAAATCCGCAGCTTTCGGATTTCTGGGACGAGACGCAGGCGATCACGCTCTTGGGGAGCGATCTTCGGCTGACGGTGCAGCAGGTGACGGACCTCCAGACCCAATTGCAGGATCAGGAACAGCAATTTAAAGCATCGGAATCCGACGCGGCGAGCGCGGCGACGTACCAGGCGGCGCAGGCGCAGGAGGTCGCGAGCACGAAATCACAAAAGGCGGAGCTCTTAGCGGAGACGAAGGGACAGGAGTCGAAGTATCAAGCGCTCCTCGTGCAAACGCAGGCGTCGGCAGCGCAGATCCGCAACCGCATCTTCCAGTTGCTTGGCGGCGGACAGCTCTCGTTCGAGGACGCGTACCAGTACGCGCAACTCGCGTCGAACGCGACGGGCATCGATCCCGCGTTCATCCTCGCGATCCTCGACCGCGAGTCCGCGCTCGGCCAGAACGTCGGGCAGTGCAACTATGCGACAGCGATGAGCCCGCAGAATCAGCCGCTCTTCCTCGCAATCGTGCAATCGCTCAACCTAAATCCGGACACGATGCTCGTGTCGTGCGCGAACGCGGACGGCGCGTACGGCGGCGCGATGGGGCCGGCGCAGTTCGAACCGTCGACATGGGACATTTATGCCCCGGCGGTGGCGGGGATCACCAAGAGCGACCCGCCGTCGCCGTGGAACGACACAGATGCATTCGTGGCCACTGCGTTGTATCTAAAAGATGGAATGACGGGATGCCAGGCGCTCTACAGCGCGCCGCTGAGCCAGGAACGCTGCACGGCGGCCAAGTATTACGCGGGCGGCGACTGGAAGAACTATCTCTGGACCTACGGCGAGGCGGTCGTGGAACGCGCGCAGAGCTTCGCATCGGACATTCAGACGATCACAAACACCAGCACCAACAGCACATAATCCACTATGAAAAATACCGTCAAAAAAATCACATTGAAGAACGGCTTGCGGATCATGCTGGTGCCCCAGCCGGCGAACCTGGCCGCGACCGTGCTCATTTTAGTACAGGCCGGATCGGAGTATGAGGAGAAAAAACAGAACGGTGTCTCGCATTTTTTGGAACACATGATGTTCAAAGGGACGACCGACCGGCCGGAACCGGGCATGATCGCGCACGAACTCGCCGCGCTCGGCGCGCAGTCCAACGCGTTCACCGGCGAGGAGTATACGGGATATTACGCGAAGGCGCAGGCAGAGAAGTTGCCGAAGATATTGGAGATCGTCTCCGACCTGTATCTTAATCCGCTCTTTGATGCGGAGGAGATCGAGAAAGAGCGCGGCGTCATCATTCAGGAGATCAATATGTACGATGATGATCTGCCGTCGCTTGTCCAGCGTGTGTACAATCGGCTCGTGTACGGCGATCAGCCGGCGGGATGGGACATCGGCGGCGAGCGGCCGATCATCAAGCGGCTCTCCCGCGCGGATTTCATCGCGTACCGCGACCGGCGCTATGTGATGCCGGGAACGGTTGTCGTGGTGGCGGGAAAGTTCGGGGAGAAGGCGACGGTCGCGCAGATCGAAAAATATTTCGCCGCGTTGCCGCGCCACAGCGCGCCCGCGAAAAAGAAAACGACGGAGCGGCAATCGTCGCCGAAGGTGAAGTTGGCATTCAAGGAATCCGACCAGGCGCATCTGGTGCTCGGCTTCCGCGCGTTCGGCATGTTCGACGAGCGGCGCTACGCGCTGCGCGTACTCGCCGACCTGCTCGGCGGCGGGATGAGCTCGCGGCTTTTCACGCGCATCCGCGAGAAGATGGGCGCCGCGTACTACATCGGCGCCGGCGCGGATCTCTCGCTCGACCACGGGCTGCTCTCCATCTCTGCGGGCGTTGACCGGAAACAAATAGAGCCCGTCATGAGCGCCATCCTTGAAGAGTGCCGAGCGATCCGAGATAACGCGATAGCGGAAAAGGAGCTGCAAAAGACCAAAGATCATATGATCGGCGGTCTCATTCTGGGCCTCGAGACATCCGACGACCTTGCGAGCTTCTACGGCGGTCAGGAGGTGCTCACCGGCGGGGTTTTGTCGCCGGAGGTATTAACGGATAGAATAAGGAAGGTGACCGCACGCGACGTGCAGCGCGTGGCGAAGGCGATCCTTAAGGACAAAGGCCTCAATCTGGCTATCGTCGGTCCGTACAAAAGTCAAACGCAATTTAAGAAAATTTTAACGATCGAAAAATAACCGTGAGCAGCAACGAAAAGACCACATTCGAGATATCATGGGTATCGCTATGGCGACTGCTCGCCTTCATCGCGCTCATCGCGGTGCTCTATGAAGGAAGGGAGATCGTCCTCGGATTGTTTCTCGCGATCATCATCTCATCCGGGTTGGAAGGGGTCGTGGATTTTCTTGAGGACCGGATCAGTTTGCCGCGCAGCGTGAGCGTCATCTTAATATTCCTCGCCGCGCTCATCGTCTTCATTCTGGTCGTCTACACCGTCGTTCCGTTCCTGCTCGTCGAGATCGGCACGATATTCTCCGGGGTCAATGCGGCAAGTTTGGGCGGGTGGGGGATATTGCTCAACCTTCACGAGTCGTCGTCGGTAAGTTCGATCGTCGGGAAGGTATCCTCGCAGTTCATCGCGGGGAATACGTCGCCGCTCGACCTCGTCTCGCACGCGCTCGGAAGTTTCGGCCTCGCCGCCGCGGTGCTCGTGAGCTCGTTCTATCTGAGCCTGAACCATGACGGCGTGGAAAAATTTCTGATGGTCGTCGTGCCACCGGACTACGAAGAGACGACGATGCGGATCTACAAGCGATCAAAGGAATTGATCGGGGCGTGGTTCCGGATGCAGATACTACTCTCTCTGATCATGGCGTTCACGGTGTGGGCGGGACTGTCAATCCTTGGAGTGCACTACGCGTTCCTGATCGCTATCCTCGCCGGACTGTTTGAGCTCGTGCCCTTCCTCGGCCCGATCCTCTCCGGCGCGGTCGCGGTCGTCTCGGCGCTTCTCACCTCCACCACGCTTGCGTTCTATACACTGATATTCTTCATCATCGCGCAGCAGTTCGAGGCGAACATCTTGATCCCGCTCCTCAGCCGGCGCTCCGTGGGCCTTCATCCGGTCATCGTCATTGTCGCGCTCCTGATCGGCGCCGAGATCGGCGGCGTGCTCGGCATCATCATCTCGGTCCCGGTGGCGGCGGTGTTCCAGGAGGTTGTTCAGGACTGGTCTTCGAAGCGCCGTGCAAAAGCTCTGAGTTAATAGTAGGCTATGGCAATGGACTCGCACGACGAATTTTATATCACGACCCCGATCTATTACGTGAACGATAAGCCGCACATCGGCCACGCGTATTCGACGATCGTCGCGGACACGCTTGCGCGATGGCGCGAGGCGCGCGGGGAGCACGTGGTGTTCTCGACCGGCGTTGACGAGAACGCACAAAAGACGGTTGATGCGGCAAAAAAACATGAGGAGGAAATCCACGCGTACACCCAGCGCATGGCGGATATCTGGAGCTCAACATGGAGCAAGCTCGGCATCTCGAACACCGATTTTATCCGCACCACGGAAGAGCGCCACATTGAAGTGGTCAAAGACATCTGGGGCCGCATGGAAGCCGCCGGTGATATCTATAAAGGACAGTATGAGGGGTTGTACTGCAAAGGACACGAGGCGTTTATGAAAGAGGATGAGCTGACGCCGGACGGCCTGTGCCCGGAGCACAAAGTGTCGCCGGAGCTCGTCACGGAAGAGAATTATTTCTTCCGGCTTTCGAACTACCAGCAAAAACTTTTGGATTATTACGAGACGCACGACGAGTTCGTCGCGCCCGCGCACCGGTTCAAGGAGGTGCGCGCGTTCGTGGAGAACGGTTTGGAGGACGTGAGTTTCTCGCGCGAAAAGAAGGAGTGGGGGATCCCGGTGCCGAACGATCCGAGTCAGGTGATCTATGTATGGGCCGACGCGCTCGTGAACTACATCACGATCGTCGGCGTGGAGGGATGGGAAGAGCATCCGGCGGACGTGCACGTGATGGCGAAAGATATCGTGCGCTTTCACGCAGTGATCTGGCCAGCGATGCTCATGTCCGCAGGGTTGCCGTTGCCCGGGCAGATCGTCTCCACGGGCTTTCTTACAATGGACGGTACGAAGATGTCCAAGTCGCTCGGCAACGTGGCAGATCCTCTTGAACTCGCCGCACGGTATGGTAACGACGCTCTACGATATTTTTTGCTTCGTGAGATATCGTTCGGCGACGATGGCGACTTCTCCGAAGATAAGATGAAGGAGCGTTACAACGCCGACCTTGCGAACGGGCTTGGCAACTTTGCGGCGCGGGTGCTCACGCTCGCGGAGAAGGAGACGCTCGCGGACGGCGTGCTTGACGGCGACTTCCACATAACTATCGACACAATGAAGCGCGCGGTATACGCAAAACTGGGCGAGTATAAATTCTCCGATGCGCTCGCCGCGATCTGGGCGGCGATCTCGTTCGGCGATCGTTATGTGAACGAGCGGAAAGTATGGGAGATAAAAGACGACGCAACGCGCGCGGCGGCGTTGTTCAACCTCGTGTCGCTACTGGACGCTGTCGCGATCGAATTGATCCCATTCCTCCCGGAGACTGCGAAAAAGATCCGCGCGGCCATCACGCACGAAGGCGATGTGTTGAGAACAAAAAAGCCGGAAACGCTATTTCCCCGAGTCAAATAAGCTCTCGTACACGCGGTTGATGTCGCGGTGAAAGTGTTCAATGTCGTCGTAGTTATTGTCGAGCACAATTTCGGCGCGGCTGCCGATCTCGGGGATGTCCACTTCGGTCCGCGCCTGTTCCTGCTCCAGGAATTTTTCCCATGTTGTGGCGCTTTCGCCGGCGCGGTTCCGCGCGAGTAGGCGTGCGTAGCGCACTTTCGGATCGGCCTGGATATAGACCAGGATCGATTTTACTCCCTCGTCATTGAGTTCGCGGAGCATCTTCTCGTCGCCGAACCATCGCACGCCGTCTAGGATCGTCACATCGACGTCCTCGTTCATGATCCGATGTTCCATCGCGCGTGAAAGCGTGCCGTCGCCGAAGCCGATTTCCGCGTTCATGACGATCGCCATTCTCTGCTCGTTGTCCCGCCCGCGCGGGATACCCCAGAGATCGAGCGTCTCGCGGAGGATCTCCGAGAAGACGTGGCGGCTCACGGAATATCCATCCTCAACCAGCAATTTTTCGAGCATGTTCGCGCAGGTTTCCTTTCCCGCGAGCGGCGCGCCGACGATACCGATGACGAGTTTCATATAGTCGTATTGTAGCAAAAAAATGCCGCGCCCGGGTATCGGTATGGGCGCGGCGGATGGTTGGAGCTACTGAGGGATCTGAGCTCGGATTTTGTTCAGCACCCCCCAAATGTCCGTGATGATGACGTCCGGCGTCACCTCTTCAAGATACGCCGGAGAATGGCAATCGCACGCGAAACAGATAGCGGTGACGCCCAGCTTCTTTGCCGCGCGCACCTGCTGAGGGTTGTGGCACACACAGAGCGTATCCCGCGGAGAGGTATCATGATGAGCGATCATCGTACTCAAAAGGTTCTCATCGTTGTCTTGGGAGGGCCACAATTCGCCGATATATCCCTGAGTGGCATAGTCCCTGATGAACTCAGGTACTCCCGTCGCGGGGTGTATGACTGCCTTTGCTACGTCGCACTCCGCGATCATGCGGAGCACTGTTTGAGTCCGCTCGTCGCCGGACAACACCCTTTGGTCGAACACTGCCAATTTAAAAGCCATGGTGGAACTCCTCCGATTGTGATCCCCAATCACTGCCCGTATAATAATATAAAATATCCCATGAAACAAGACATTGCCACGCCCTTCTTCGATGCCCATACCCACGTGCAATTTTCCGGCTATGACGCCGACCGCGGCGCGGTGATCCGGCGCGCGCAGGGCGCGAGCGTCCGGATGGTGAACGTTGGTACGCAAAAAGACACGTCGCGCGCCGCGGTCGAGCTTGCCAAGAAATATCCGGGAGAACTCTACGCGGCCGTCGGGCTTCACCCCATCCACACGGGAAAGTCGTATCACGATGCCGATGAGCTCGGCGGAGGGGAAGCGGCAAAGGCATTTACCTCGCGCGGCGAGACGTTCGATATGGAATATTATAGAGCGCTCGCGCGGGATCCGGTGACGGTCGCGATCGGAGAGTGCGGCCTGGATTATTTCCATTTCAACGACGACGAGCCGCGCGACGTGCAGATCGAAAAGCAGAAGGCGGCGTTTTTGGATCAGATCGCTCTTTCCAAAGAGGTCGGGAAACCACTGATGATCCATTGCCGCGACGCGTTCGATGACCTTATCGAATTTTTAAGCCCGCATGCCGGCGATATTATGCCCGGCGTTATACACTTCTTCACCGGCACTCCCGACGACGCGAACCGGCTCCTGGATATGGGGTTCTCATTCACGTTCGGCGGCGTCATCACATTCCCGCCGCGCAAAGGAGTGTTGTACGGCGCTTACGATGAAGTGATCAAATTGATCCCGATCGAGAACATCCTCTCCGAGACCGACGCGCCGTACGTCGCGCCCGCAGCGTACCGCGGCAAGCGCAACGAACCCGCGTATGTGGTGGAGACGGTGAAACGCCTGGCCGAGCTGAAGGACGTAACGCCCGACGAGATGAAGGCGCAGATCTGGGCGAACGCGCAGCGGATTTTCAAGATATCATGAAGCGGATACTTACCGTCGGGCTCGGTGGTCTTTGGTTGCTTGATGGTATTCTTCAATTGCAGCCGGCGATGTTCACTAATGGTTTTGTGAACACGGTGCTCGCGCCAAATACGCAGGGCCAGCCAAGTATGATCGGCACCGCAGTGTCGTTCGGCATCCATCTCTTTGATACCCATCTCATTTGGTTCAATCTCGCTTCGGCGCTTCTCCAGCTATTGATCGGCGTACTCCTCCTGTTCCCATTTTCTAAAAAGATACAGAGTTTGGGATTGTGGCTTTCGGCCGGGTGGGCACTCATCATTTGGATCGGCGGAGAAGGGCTCGGTAATATATTCACCGGAAGCGCCACATTCTATACCGGGGCACCGGGATCCGCGCTTCTCTATTTGTTGCTTACACTTGCCCTCTTTTATTCTTTCGAGAAGAAGCTTCCGCTTGTCGCGGGAATCATTTTCTTTTTCGGCGCGCTCTTGAACGTTATGCCGATGTTCTGGCAGCCAAGCATGCTGTCCATGCTTTCGGTGACGCCCGCCATTGCCAATCCACTTGGCGCGATCGGTTCGCAATGGACGATCTTCGGTAATGTGATCGCGGTTGATATTCTTATCTTTCTTGGAATATTCCTCGTGCTGCTTCCTCGACGTTCGGTGGCATGGATTACGATCATATTCCTTGCGCTTGCGTGGGGGCTCGGCCAGGGTTTTGGAGGATTGCTCACGTTCCCCGGCGGAACTGCGACGGATCCAAATTCCGCACCGCTCCTTATCCTATTTTTACTCCCGATCTTCTTCATTGAGAAAAGCCCGACAAAGCCGTAGAATGAGGGAATATGGCTCCCTACGACCCAAAGAAGATCGAGGAAAAATGGAACAAGAAATGGCTCGACGAGAAGGTCTTTAAGGCCGCCGACGATTCGGCGAAGCCGAAATATTATCAGCTGGAGACATTCCCATATCCGAGCGCGGCCGGATTGCACATGGGCCACCCCAAGGGCTACACCGCGGAGGATATCCACGCGCGCTACATGCGCATGCACGGAAATGAAGTCCTCTACACGATGGGATGGGATGCGTTCGGGCTCCCGACGGAAAATTATGCAATTAAAGTTGGCCGCAATCCGAAGGAAGTCGCGCGCGAGAACACGGACAACTTCCGCCGCCAGGTGCAGATGTTTGGTTTTTCATATGACTGGGACCGCGAGATCGATACCTCGTCGCCGGAATATTATAAGTGGACGCAGTGGCTCTTCATCCAGCTTTTCAAGCGCGGCCTCGCGTACCGCAAAGACGCGAAGGTGAATTGGTGCCCGAAGGATCAGACCGTGCTCGCGAACGAGCAGGTGATCGACGGTAAGTGTGAGCGATGCGGCAGCGAGATCGAGGAGCGCATGATGGAGCAGTGGTTCCTCAAGATCACTGACTACGCGGACCGGTTGCTCGCGGATCTGAAAGGCCTCGACTGGCCGGCGGCAACGATCAAGCGCCAGGAGGATTGGATAGGGAAGAGCGAAGGCGCGGAGCTGGAATTTCCGATTGAGAATTCCGATCAAAAAATAAAAATATTCACCACGCGTCCAGATACACTTTTTGGTGCAACATATCTTGTGCTCGCGCCGGAGCACGCGCTGATTCAGGTATTGAAACCAAAGATACAAAATTGGCCGGATGTCGAAAAATATATTGAAGAGACCACGCACAAGACCGACCTCATGCGGCAAGAAGAGGTAAAAAATAAGACTGGCGTAGAATTAAAAGGTATTTGCGCGCTCAACCCTGCCAATAAAGAAGAGATTTCAGTTTGGATTGCAGATTATGTTTTGGGTTCATATGGCACTGGCGCCATCATGGCCGTGCCCGCACACGACGAGCGAGATTTTAAATTTGCGGAGAAGTTTAATATTGAAAACCGCGAGGTAATTGCCAATACAATAGAATTCCATGATCCTTTTATGGGAAAAATGAAATTTGCGGATCAAGTACCTTTTATCGGAAAGGGAACGCTTATAAACTCAGGCCAATTCAATGGAATGGATTCGGAAAAAGCGAAAGCAGAAATTACAAAATTTGTCGGTGGTAAAATGAAAACGCGATACAAGATCCGCGACTGGTCCGTGTCGCGCCAGCGCTACTGGGGCGTGCCGATCCCGATGGTGCACTGCGGTAAGTGCGGCATCGTGCCGATGCCGGAGAGCGAACTGCCCGTGGTACTGCCCGACCTTGAGAATTATCGCCCGCAGGGGATGCCGCCGCTCGCGAGTTCGCCGAGCTTCATTAACGTGAAGTGCCCGCAGTGCGGCGGCGACGCCAAGCGCGACCCGGAGACACTCGACACGTTTGTGGATTCGTCATGGTATTTTTTGCGCTATCCCGATCCGCACAACGCGAGCGCGATCTTTGATAAGGCAAAAGTGGCGCACTGGATGCCGGTGGACCTCTATGTGATCGGTGCGGAGCACACGGTAATGCATCTGCTCTACTCGCGCTTCATCACAAAGTTCCTACACGACGAGAGACATGTTTCGTTCGTTGAGCCCTTCAAAAAGATGCGGCACATCGGGCTCATCATGGGCGCCGATGGCGCGAAGATGTCCAAGAGCAAAGGCAACGTGGTGAATCCCGACGAGATCGTAGCCGAGTTCAGCGCGGACGCGATGCGTATGTATCTGATGTTCCTTGGCCCGTTCTATGAAGCAACGCCATGGGATGCGAAAGGGATTCTCGGCATCGAACGATTTTTGAAACGATTTTGGAATTATTGCAACGAATTAATTGATTTAAAAAAACAAAAACCAGAATACCGAGAAGCCGTAACGGATCCATTTGCGCGTTCTTCGCTTAGTCGAACGATTAAAAAAGTGGGAGAAGATATCGAAAACTTCAAATTTAACACAGCCATCTCCTCATTAATGATATTATTAAATGGGTTGACGAATGTTGATGAGAAGGGTGGGATCAGTGCTAATCTGGATAACAGTGATTTAGTAAAGCTTGTAAAACTCATCCATCCGTTCGCGCCGCATATGGGGCAGGAGCTGTGGTCACTGATGGGCAATGCGGGTTATCTGGATTTTCGAACCGTGGCCCACGTACGACCCCGCGCTCATCGCGGAGGAGAAGATCACGATCGTGTTCCAGGTGAACGGGAAGACAAAGGACTCGGTTTCCGTGGACGCCGCAATCGATGAGGCCGCCGCGAAGGAGCTCGCGCTCGCGAGTGAAAAGGTAAAAGCCGCGCTCGCCGCCGCGGGCGGCGCTTCGGGTGCCGCGACGCCGAAGCGCATCATCTATGTGGATAAAAAATTGGTAAACATCGTGATCTAACTACAGTATCGCAATGAAGGTCGTCATATTCATCGTCATCCTCATCGTCGCGCTCGGCATCGGGCTCTACCTCTATAACTCCGGAGCATTGGTGAAGGGGGCAGGCGACTTCAATGCGCTATTTTCGACGCATGGAAGTTCGACATCCACAGCCGGGACCAGCTCATCGTTCTGGAGTTTTTTGGGATTCTCCGGGTTTAGTGCGCCTGTTGGGCCTTCGACTCCGTCGTCGGCGCAGCAATCCATTTCGTCCCCATCACCAGGCGGTATCAATCCCGCCGATATCCCCGCCGGCTACACCGCCGCGCAGCTCTCTCCCTATTTTGGCCAAGTAGGCATCATAGGGATGTCCGCCGCGACCTTCTATAACTACGGTACGGTCACGTTGAGTTACGATAATTATAATAGTACGGGCACGATCGACGTCACCGGATGGGAGATCAAATCGGATGTCGGTAACGAGTTAGTCCCGCAAGCCGTCAATCTCTATGATCCCACCGGGCTCACACCGGAGAGCGATATCATCATGAAAGCGGGGGACACGGTATATCTCTATTCCAACTCCGCGCCGTTCAACCTGCGGCTGAACGAGTGCATCGGGTATGCCGCGCACGCGTTACAATTTTGTTCCGGCCTTGCCGAACTCATGCGCGGGCGGCGATCAATCGGTTTTTCAAAACCTCTCCGGCCAATGCCAGCAATTCATAAATTCCATCGGGCAGTGTCAGATGCCCAATATGTCGAGCCCGCAGGTTCCACAGGCGGATTACTCGTGCATGCAATATCTCGAGAGCAACTTCACGTATCGATCGTGCTTCAACGAGCATTCCTCGGATCCGAACTTCCTGAGCAATCAAGTATGGGCGTGGACCGGTTCCAACATCGTGGGGCAATATGACAGCAAGGTCGTTCTTTTGGACAAGAACGGGCTGCTGGTGAATACCTATAACTATTACTAGGAGGGTATTTTACTTACGCTCCTCGAGGACGGCTTTCACGGAAGATTGGTTGCCGTCCCGCAAGATCAACAATTCTACTTCATCCCCGACGTTCGAGTTTTCCAAGAAGTCCACGATGGGGTGTTCACGGTCGAGCTTCTTGCCGTTGAATTCTAGGATGATGTCGTTCTCTTTTACCCCGGCTTTTTCCGCAGGGCTTTCGGGGACGACGGCATAGTCGTGTTCGCTTTCGCGCATGACGAGCGCGCCATAGTCCGTGGACAGGTTCATCTTTTTTTTGAGCGTCGTCGTCGATCATCGTGTAGCGCACACCGAGGAGCGGGCGGTTGATGCGGCCGAATTTTTTGATGTCGTCGATGTCGCGGCGCGCGGCGTTGACGGGGATCGCGAAGCCGATCGATTGCGCGCCGGAGACGATCGCGGCGTTCACGCCGACGACGAATCCGTCACGGTCCACGATCGGGCCACCGGAGTTGCCCGGATTGATCGCGGCGTCGGTCTGGATGAGGCCGCGCATTTCCTGCGGCGGCGCGTCCGCGTCCTGCTGCGCGGTGATTGAGCGCGAAAGCCCGGAGACGATGCCGACGGAAACGGTGTTGCGGAAGATGCCGAGCGCGTTGCCGATCGCGATGAGCGATTGTCCGAGCTCGAGCTGCGTGGCGTCACCCAGGCGCACGCAGGGGAGTCCGTCGACGGCGATCTTCAGGATGGCGACATCGTTGATGGGGTCGCGGCTTAATATAGTGGCGGGGAACGTCGGCCGTCGCTGAGGATCACGGTGTACTCGGCCTTCTTCTCGCTCACCACGTGTTTGTTCGTAAGGATAAGCCCGTTCGACGCCACGATAAATCCAGAACCGCCGCCGGTCTGCACCATCCCGCGCTCGTCAACGGTACCGTCAGGGATCGTCGGATTGAATCCTTTCGGAAATTGTTTTTCCAAGTCCTCAAGCTTCTCCGCGATCGCAATCGAAACGACCGAAGGCATGACCTTCTTAATGACCTTGATGACGCGCTTATCGTCCATGGGATTATTCTAGCATGTATGAGGAGAATGTTACATGTGATCGCTTGATAATTAAGCACATATTCCATTCATATTATCGCTTGTTTTGTTCGGCTGGGTGTTATATAGTATTTTTATGAAATTTGAGTCCCCCGAGCAGAGTTCTGTAGAAACGCCCGAAAATCGTTTCGATCAATATTACCAAGAGTCATTGGAAGTTGCTCAAGAATTAAGTCGTAGATGGGCGGCGTTGAGAGAAGAAAAGAAGAAAGATCCAAATCCTGTTTGCGGAAAATGCTTTTCTTGAAGGAATTGATGCCGCCTTAAGGCCGCCGCAAATCCGGCATTCATGTTTGGTTTGAATCAAAACTTAATTTTGTAAAACTGCGGGCGGTGATCCCGACGCACGCAGCCGAATGATGTATCGCGTGAAGCAGGATATTGAACGCTTTTAAACAAAAGATAGTTGCCATTCTTGGAACCGGAAGACGGTTCGACTAAAAACCAACCAGCAGGAACATCGGGAAAATAAAAACATTTTACGCAGAAGCGATATTGACGAATCCAAGAGTAAAAACTTTGGTTCATCTTTACTAGAATCTATTGAAAGCGAATGGATTTAAGGCCGGAGATAAGATAGGCTTTCTTCAGGAAGCGAACGTTAAGGTGTGTTGGAAACAGCATTCAGATGGAGATCTAAAAGTGAGGGACATTAACGGCAATCCAAACGTCATTGTAGGTATTATGGCAGATAGCGGAGGCTATATCAGAAGTGCCATGAACTTTTATCTGACAAACCTTGCGTAGATTCCCGATGGCACCACGCGGCCGGAAGCTTTTTCATTGATGCGCAATTCGCCAAATTCCCCCCCTTTGATCTGCGCCGAACGAACTTTCCACCGCCTGCACGAGCGACTGTGGAGCGTAGCCCGCGGCGTAGCCGTTCAATAAAAAGAATGAGCCGGGTTTTTGCGAAAAAATTTTGCGCACGGCGGTGAGCAAAGGAACGATATCCTCTTTGATGCGCCACACTTCGCCATCCGGTCCGCGGCCGAACGCGGGCGGGTCGAGGATGATGCCGTCGTACACCGAACCGCGCCGGATCTCGCGTTCCACGAACTTCAACGCGTCGTCGGTGATGTAGCGGAGCGTATCGGGCGGCACCTGTGAGAGCGTCGCATTTTCCCTCGCCCACGTGTTACTCTGTTTGGACGCGTCGAGATGTGTGACCATAGCGCCGTGCTTCGCCGCCACAATGCTCGCGATGCCGGTGTAGCCGAAGAGATTGAGCACTTTAGGCTTGTCTGGGCCGCTACGCTTTGCGAGCGCGCTTACGCGCTCGCCGATCCATTCCCAATTTGGCGCCTGTTCAGGAAAGACGCCAGTATGCTTGAACGACGTCAGGCGCAGGGTGAACCGCGCGTCGCTATTCCATGTGATATCCCATGTTTCCGCGCCGCCGTGTTTGGCCGAATGCCAGGATCCTTTTCCGCCGTCAAAACGGAACTCCGCTTTCGCGGTCTTCCACAATTCCGGCCGGAGCTGTTTCCAGATCGCCTGCGTTTCCGGGCGAATCAAAACAAATGGCCCGAATCGTTCCAACTTTTTATTGTCGCCGGAATCGAGGAGTTCATAGTCCGGCCAGCCGTCCGTTGCGAGGTCAATATGTTGCATAGGTATAAGGGGATTATATCAGAAATCAAAAAGGCCATTCTTGCGAACGGTCTTTTTGATAATGGTGCTTACGGCACCATGTCACCTTGCCAGCTTGATATCCATAGTACTCGGATCTCTATGGACGTCAAGTTCAGGTTCCGTGCCAACGTTGACCGGTGGGGAGTCGAACCCCAAACTGTCAGCTGGCAAGATGACCGTGATGCCGTTTCACCACCGGCCCGTTAGGTCGTTGGCTTTGGCACCATAGCATATGGGCGATTAAAACTATCTAAACTTTTCCGAGCGCGCCGCCGTGCCGCACGCTCCATTGATACAGCACGACCGCGGCCGACACGGAAGCATTGAGCGATTCCGTACGCGCGTTCATCGGGATGCGCAGCGAAACGTCGCAGCGTTCCATGGTCTTCTGCCGGATGCCTTCGCCCTCGTTACCGATGATGAATAGCGCGGGCGACGCGAATTTTTCGTCAGCGATGTTCTGCGCTCCGTTCATCACGAGGCCGTACGTGACGAAGCCGAGCTTCTTGAGCGCATCAACTGCCTGGTTGACGTTGCCGATCGAGACGAGCGGGATGCGGAACACCATGCCGGCGGAAGTTTTCACGACGGTGCCGGTGATCGGCGCCTGGTTGTGTTCGGGAATCAGCACGCCGGCGGCGCCGAACGCGGCGGCGCTGCGGATGATCGCGCCCACGTTGTGCGGATCGGTGAGCTCGTCGAGGAGCACGAGCATGGTGCGTTCCGTGGGACGGAGCGCCGCCGCGAATTGCTTGAAGTCGAGCATCAGCGAGCCGGGATCGGTGACGGCGATCACGCCCTGGTGCGCGGTATCGCGGCCGACGACGCGGTCGATCTCGTTGGTCTTCAAAACACCCGGCGTTAGGTTTGCCTGCCTCAATGCCATGCGCAGGTCGGCGTCATTCACTTCCGGCGATAGAAACACCTTGCGCACCGTCTGTGGCGCGTGCTCGAGCGCCCCCATCAGTGCGTGTTTGCCATAGATATAGATCTTTTCCCGCGAGCCGTGCGCGGAATATTGCAGCCGCGAACCATGCGAAGCATGCGACGAAGGTCGCGAAGAGCGTTGCCCGCGCGGGCCATGCGAGCCGCGTGAGGGATATTTGGAATGTGTGGGGCGTGATGGCCGATGTTGGCGCATAAGTAAGCTAATCCTAGCGCATTTTATTGTTTTATCAAACGAAGTAAATAAAATAGCCGCTTTGCCGAACGGTCATCTGCCTGGAGGCGAAGCGGCTATTTTATGAAATTCGCGTCCCGGCTTCCACGGTACGCCGAGCCAGGGGAGCAGCCACCGGTCGAGGCCGAGCCATCCGGCGTTGCGCCACGCGAGGATCAAAAAGAGCTCGATCAACAACAGCAGCGGGTTCACACTAATCGTTCCGGCGAAAAGATAGTTCAAGTTCATGAACGCGCCGAAGAACGCAGCGATGCCGGTGAACGCGCCGAGCACGAGTCCGACGCCGACCGCGAGTTCGCCGAATGAGATGATATAAGAGAATGTCGTAACGTGGGGGAGCGCGACGTTGCTTACAAACCACGCATACCATGACGCCACCGCCGGATTCGCGCCGGAGGACTTTGCTACCGCGCCTGCCAAAAATCCGTGGAGCGCCGTTCCCGCCTGCGAGCCCACCCACGCCGGGCTGATCACCTTTTCCCATCCCGCCGTCACCCACGTGTACGCAACATAGAGGCGGAGCAGAAGCCACACCCACGCCACGCGCGTGTCGGCGAACAAAAACTCCGCGAGCTTCGGCTCGGGGATTACAACCGCTTCATGCGCATGCGACTGGCTATCGGGCATGAAAGTATTATAGCGTAGTTTCACGACTACTGCGGTAGGGGTGAGATTCGAACTCACGATACGTTGCCGTATGACGCTTTTCAGGAGCGTTGCCTTAAACCACTCGGCCACCCCACCCGTGTCGGACCTAGAGAGAATCGAACTCCACCTCTGAGATGCCATCCCAGCACTTCTACCATTGAACTATAGGCCCATTTTTATCCTTTTCAAGATTAACCCAGAAAGCATCATTAATTCAAGTTTGATATTGCCTGTCCGCCGCCGTATATGAGCGCAATGCCTTTATAGCCAGGGCGTTTTTGGGCTTTCCCACAGTGCGCGGATCGGGGATGTTCCTATAGAAATTTTCTAAAGGAATGCGGTAATGCTCGACCAATATCCTTGTAATGTCCAAAGATCTTGATCGGCGCGATGGCAAACCCGACATTTTAATATATGTTGCATCAACTTTGTAGCAAATTTTTAGCATTGCAATATACATTCGGATGATATTTGGATCGGCATTGCCGAACATCATTCCCGATTTTCCCTTCCTCCTCCCTCGCCAAGATAGAGCATGGACAAAAGTATTTTCCAAATATCTTTTGTAAAGACAATCTTCCCCATGGTTTCTATGTTATTTTTTTGTAGCGTGGCTATCAGCCGTTCTCTTTTTAATTCGTTCGAAGCCATAGCGATCGTCAGCGCCTTAGAAAGGTTCTTTTTGTTCAATTCGTCCACTTTGTCCTGATACCACACAGGCATCGGTAGCTTCGAACACCATAACGAAAATGTGCTTTTAGGAATCCCAACCCCAATGACATTCCTGATCTCCGCGTAGGTCATCCCTTCTTTCCGTAGCGCGATTATTTGATCTTTATAACAAGAAAACTTTCTTCTGTTCTTCATCATCCCATCCTGGCCATTGTTGTCCATAATGCAACATTTTTTTAATCGAAATTTAATATTTGCGGGCACCACGTCAATCGGCTATAGTGTGTGCAAAGCCCTCGTAGTTCAACGGATAGAACCGACCCGTCCTAAGGGTAAAATAGAAGTTCGATTCTTCTCGAGGGCACAACGCAAGATCCGGCGCGGGACTTATGCACCGTCCGGCCCTTTTCTTTTTGGGCGGGAGTGATATGGTAATGAAAGTGTTTCTTCCTGCCAGCTCAACCAAGCATACAGGGGGTAACCAATCCTAATACCCCAAGGGGATACGTTCATGGCTGCTACGCAAGTTGTTCCTTCCACATCAGCCCCTGCATCCTCTCCAATGTTTACCGTGAGAGTGAATGGCCACGACAACCCAACCACCAGTTGTACCCGTTGTTTCATGACATTCGGTTCCAAGGAGAAGGGCCACGAGCATCAGGGAGTGTTTTATCCCAACCCGCTCGTCGCCCAACCCGCACAAAGTTGACAGCAGCCCAACCCAAAAGGCGTGGATCTCCCCCGGATCCGCGCCTTTCACCTATCTGGACCTCTTGAAATCACGGTGCGTTTCTGTAACCATAGAGCAGGGGAGAGATGGCTGAGTGGTCGAAGGCGCCGCACTCGAAATGCGGTGTACTCGAAAGGGTACCGTGGGTTCGAATCCCACTCTCTCCGCAGATCGGCGTGTTGCGCAAACCCTTCAGTTTCGCTATATTTCCTTGTGGCGGTGCGCCACCTTAGCTCAGCTGGTAGAGCAGTGCTTTCGTAAAGCAAAGGTCCCCGGTTCGAATCCGGGAGGTGGCTCAGACATAAAAGATATATAATAGAGATATGGCTCGTAAATCACAGGAGGGATATCCATCGTTCGATTTTGAATCAGCGGAGCGCCCGCCCGCGGGGTCGATGTCGGCTGAAGGTGAGCGTCCGGGAAAGTGGGGTCCGGCACATATTGAAGAGAGTGAACAATGTTCGGTTTGTGGCAATGATTTTGAGAGTACGGCATCATGCACGGCTTGTAAAAATAATAAGAAGAAAAGGGAATATCTAAAACCTGAAAACAAATAACCCCAACAATGGATTACACAGACCAGTTAATTGAATTGGACAACGAAGCTCGCCAGCTGGGCGAGCGTCTTTGACCTCGCTGCGAAACAAAAACGGATCGCGGAACTTGAAGCGGAGATGTCCTCCGTTGGTTTTTGGAACGATCGCCAGAACGCCGACGCGAAGATCCGCGAACTTGGCGAATTGAACGACATCGTCTCTAAGTGGAGCGAGGTTCGCGCAGGTGTTGATGCGCTCAAGCAAACGTTCGATGAAAATACGTTCCATGAGGTCAAGCGCAAATTCCGCGAGTTCGAATTGAAGCAGCTTTTTGTCGGCCGTTACGATAAGCAGTCGGCGGTGCTTGCGATCTATCCGGGCGCGGGCGGCGATGACGCGGAGGACTGGGCGCGGATGCTCGGCGCGATGTACGAGGGCTACGCGAAGCAACGCGAGTGGAAAGTGCGCGAAGTGGACGACAATCCGCGTTCGCGCACGATCGAGATCGCCGGCGCGTACGCGTACGGCTATTTAAAGAACGAGCAGGGCGTACACCGGCTCGTGCGTATATCTCCCTTCAACGCGAAGCATTCTCGCGAAACATCCTTCGCGCTCGTGGAGGTCGTGCCCGACCTTCCGGCGCTCGAGGAATCCAAGCTACAGATCCCGGAGAGCGACCTCAAGTTCGAGTTCTCCCGCGCGGGCGGCCCGGGCGGACAGAACGTCAATAAAGTGGAGACGGCGGTGCGCATCGTGCATGTGCCGACGGGCATCGCGATCAGCTCACGCGCCCAGCGCAGCCAGCAGCAGAATCGCGAGCAGGCATTAAAAATTTTGAAAGCGCGGCTGTTCCAATTGATGGAGCAAGAGAAAGTGGAAGAGATCGGCGCGCTCCGCACGAAAGTCAAACCGGAATGGGGGAGCCAGATCCGTTCATACGTGCTGAATCCGTATCAGATGGTGAAAGACCACCGCACTGACGCGGAAACCTCGCGCGTGGACGACGTACTGGCGGGAAATATCGACATGTTCATCGAGGCGATGTTGGAGAAGAAAGCGCCTGAAAAATAAACATTAAAATTTTGTTAAAAAGTTTTTGACTTTGCTTTTGCGAGGGTTATGATTGCGGTATGGAAAATAAATATGATGACAACGAAGTGGTGACGAGGGGCATTCTCCGTGGAACACTCCAGACGATGCTGGATGAGTTTGCTACGAGGATAGAGACGCGCATCGAAAACAATGTAGTGGCCAGGATCAGCGCGAAAATTGACGAAAAGATCGATACCGCGATCGGCGGTCTCGCGATCATGGTTGAGAAAAGCTTTGAAAAGCAGGATAAATGGATAAATGAACGATTCGCCGGGGTAGATAAGCGCTTCGCTCAAATAGATAAGCGATTGACGATCAAGTCGATAAGCGATTCGGACAGATCGACTCTCAGCTTGCCGGAATTAAAGTGGAGCTAAAAGAGGTTCACCGAGAGGTTGTGGTCAATGAGCGTAGGAATCGTGCCGACACCGCGAGCATGGATTTTCGTATAGAAAAACTTGAGAAACATCCGGCGGTATAGTGATTCTTCAGAGGAAATAGTGTATCATTAGAAGCGTGATCGTTTTCCAAGGAGTTTCAAAACAGTACATTGGCCACGGGGTCGCGCTTGAGGACGTTAATTTTCAAATTGACCCGGGAGAATTTGTTTCTCTCGCGGGGCGTTCCGGCGCGGGCAAGTCCACTATTATAAAGCTGCTGATCGGAGAGGAAAAACCGTCGAAAGGGCGCGTTTTTTTTGGACAATACGAGGTGAACAAATTGGAGGATAACGAGCTGCCGGCGTTCCGGCGGCACATTGGCGTCGTGTTCCAGGATTTCCGCCTGCTCCCCACGAAGACCGCATACGAGAACGTGGCATTTGCGCTCGAGGTGGCCGGCCGGCCACAGCGGGAGATCGCGGAACTCGTGCCCCAGGTGCTCGACATGGTGGGCCTTGGCGACAAGATGAAGAACTTTCCAAACGAACTTTCCGGCGGCGAGCGCCAACGCGTCGCGATCGCACGTGCGATGATCCACCGGCCCGAGGTCGTGATCGCAGACGAGCCGACGGGCAACCTCGACCCGTTCCACACATTTGAGATCATCAAGCTGTTAGAAAAGATCAATCAGTTGGGTACTACGGTCGTATTGGCAACACACGATAAGGAGGTCATCAACAACTTGGAGAAAAGAGTGATAACATTGGACAAAGGCCGATTGATCAGGGATGAAAAGAAAGGCAAATACATCCTGGTATAATTATCAAACACGATATGTTCACGATCATTTCAAGAATTTTCCATTTCGGGTTCAAGAACTTCTGGCGTAACGGCTGGCTTTCCACCGCGACGGTGGCCATCATGACGCTTGCGGCGATCGGATTCCTCGGGCTCATCATCTTCGGCGTCATCACGCGCGCGGCGGCGAGCGCCATCCAGGACAAGATCGACATCAGCGTCTATTTCAATACCAACACGTCGGAGGATGAGATCCTGAACATCCAGCAGTCGCTTGAGGGACTCTCGCAGGTGGCGAGCGTGGATTACATCTCGCAGGACCAGGCGCTTGCCACGTTCCAGCAGAACCACGCGAGCGATCCGACGGTCAGCCAGGCGATCAACGAGCTCGATACGAATCCGCTCGAGGCGTCGCTCAACGTAAAGGCGAAGGACCCGAGCGAGTACGGCGCGATCAACGACTATCTGAGCTCGCCGGACCTCGCGCCGTATATCGACACGATCAGCTACGCGCAGAACCAGGATGTGATCAACCGCCTGGCGGCGATCGTGCGCGACGTGAACATCGGCGGATGGATCATGACGATCTTCCTCGCGCTCGTGGCGGGACTCGTCATGTTCAACACGATCCGGCTTGCCATCTATTCCAACCGCGAGGAGATCGGCGTGATGCGCGTGGTAGGCGCGTCGAACAGCTTGGTGCGCGGGCCGTTCGTGGTGGAAGGCATGTTGTGGGGTTTGATCGCGGCGCTGATCAGTTTGATCGTCTTTGCGCCCATACTCTATTTCGTCTCGCCCTATCTGAACGAGTTCATCCCGGGCCTGAACATCTTCCAGTATTTCTATATGCACGTTCTCCAGCTCTTCGTGTATGAACTTCTCTTCGGGGTCGTGATTGGAGGCCTCTCCAGCTTCTGGGCAGTGCGCCGTTATCTGAAGAACTAGCTTTGAACGAGATCGATCCACAAGCCACCCCTCCGCAACCGCCTTCGCACGATCAAGTGGCGCCGGTCGCGGAAAAAAAAGGCGCGTCGGCGGTTGGTCCTCCTCGCCGTCGGCGTGGTGGTTGCCGTGGCGGCGCTGTGGTATTTCCAAAAATCCCTTTCACTACCACTACAGAAGATTGCGTCGTTCGAGAACTCCGTAGGAAAATCAGTGGGTTCCCAGCTCGGCCAGAATTTTTCCGCGCCGGCGCCACTGCAGCAACTTTCCCGCTCCGCTCCGAAAAAGACGAACACGCTTACGGTCACGGGGGTGATCGCAGAGACGAATCTGCAACGCGCGCAAAATGGCGACCTGCCTGCCGCTCGCCGAGAACGCCACGCTTGATGACATCGCCACGCTCCGCATCGACGACATGTTCAGCCGATCAATATTTCGCGCACGTCAATTCCTCGACGGGGGAGAGCGCGATCACCGTGGCGTCGAGTGTCGGATACACGTCGCTCGCGCTCGGTGAGAACCTCGCACTCGGGGTGTATGCCGGTGACGCCGGCGTCGTCACAGCATGGATGAATAGTCCCGGCCACCGCGCGAACATTTTGGATACGCATTACACGCAGATCGGCGTCGCCGTGCGCGAGGGGATGTTCCAGGGAGCCGAGACGTGGATCGCGGTACAGGTGTTCGGCAGACCCGCATCCGATTGCCCGGCGCCGGACGCGAACCTGGAGACCAGCATCAACCTTTCCGAGAACCAGATCAACACCATGGCCGCGCAGCTCGCCGCCGACAAGGCCGCCATCGCCGCCATGGACCCGCAGTCCGGTCCGCAGTACAACGCGCAAGTGGAGGATTACAACAATCTCGCGGCACAATACAACAACCTGGCCGCCGAGACCAAAACCGCCATCAGCCAATTACGAGTGCGAGGTGAGCGCCTTCAATACCTGCCTTTCGGAATGAGTAGGACAATGGCTCTAATTCCTTGGTTTGCTATACTTTGAAGAGGAGGATGCTATGTGCCGCCCCCGTATTTTTTCAATGAAGCACGTCTGAATCATGTTCGTAACATGCATTGCGGTTCGCTTGTCATCGTTTTTTTGCGCTCATTATCTTCGCAATTTTCCCGCTCAAGGAAAGGCGGTTCTTTAAAAAAGGCGAATGCCGATTCGACTGGATGCCTACCCATCCGTTTGTCTCTGGCGGATGGCAAAATCCCGGCAACGCCGCCGGAACGCCGGACGTGCCGCCCGGCGGCGACATCGTTCACGAACGAAAATTCCGCCGTGCTGAACGGCGAGCAGGCACAGATCTTCTGCGGATCGTTCCAGGGGAGCGACCAGTCGCAGACGCCGACCGCGGTCACCCTCTATTTTTCCTGGAACGTGATCTTCGCCAGTCAGGCACCGACGATCCGTGAGCACCGACACCGCCATGCTGCCGCGTGGAGCAGCGTCCTTGATACGACGAGCACCGCAACTTCCACGGTCCACGACGCACGGATGACTAGCGTCGATCAACATCAACACCGACACCTCGCATCATCTTCCGCCCGCGGTAGCGCGCAGTACTCCGCCCACGCCGTACGACCACATCGGATCAACGCCACCGGCGAGCTCATCATCAACGACCGATCAGAGCAGTACGTCATTGCTACAGAAAATATTCAGCGATCCGTTCGCGTCTCTTGGTCCAACGCTCATTTGCCGATACCACGACGGACACGGCTAGCACTACCGATACCACCAGTCGACCACCTTCCACGGTCGACACATCCCACGCGACACTTCCACCACTCGCCGACGTTTCCGATACCACGGCCGACGACTTCATGGACGTGAGCTATTCGCTCGACGGCACGACGTGGATCGACCTCGGACAGGTGAGTATGTCCGACTGGCAGAACTATTCCGCCACGATCCCGGTGAGCTTTGTGGAGTGATGTGAACAATCTGCAGGTCCAGTTGAGTCCCGGACATCGCTCCCGACGAGCCCACGATCTATCTGGACGGCATGTGGCTCGCAAGTGGACTACAACCAATCCATCCTTGGCGACCTTGAGGACGTCGCGTCCGCCACCATCAACGCGGTCGCCAATCTGGGCGATACGGTGGATAACGCGCTTACCGATCTTTTGACGGCAAACGTGACGAGCACGCCACAGGACAGCTATCAACCCGCGAGCGACGCAGCACACCGCCTGCCGCGCCACCAGCTCCACCAGCACACCAATATGTGCTTCGAAACGCTACGAGCGCCAGCGTCCATCGCGGGAAAGATACCTGCCGTGGGTCCCGGCGGAACAATTAAAACAATATGACGCGAGCATTACGGCCATGTCGGCCGTCGGGTATGCCCAACCGTGACGGTCGTCGACGCCAACGCTCTCAAGATCGCAGGAACGTGTTCCGAGGCGGAGTACGCCATCCTCTTTTCCCGAACGCGGGGGACTTCGCGTACAAATCCCGCCAAGGCATTGTTCAACGAGGCGCAGCCGTGCGTGAACGGAAGCTTTGACCAGGACGATCGCGGACTCGGAATTTCCGTCACAACTCGCGACGCGGCACATACTATCTCGTCATTGCGAATCAGGGCGCGAATGGCACGTGGCTTCCGTTCCCAGAATCCTGATCCTGTCGTGATCGCGCTGCCGCTGTCATCGCAACTGATCAATGATCACCTCCCGTTCACTTGCACAAAAGTAATGTCGTCTTTGTGTTCAAAGACACACAGCGTCGCCGCCGGAAAACCACGAGACTCGTGGGATTGTACCGCGGCGACGCGGCGAAAGGCGCGCAGCTTGTGGACGATCCGATGATGCGCATGAAGATCCTGGATGTTCCCGCGAAGGATTGCAGATCGCGTGGGAGGCGCGGCGCCTGCGGCGTGGAAGATATGTATGCCATCGAGCCGGAGGAATCGCGCTTATTGACGAGGCGCTCGCCGCCTATGAATCGCTCGCCGCGCCGCGCAAGATCACCCTCGATTCCTATCGGCTTCAATTTTGAAGTGTATTACCAGAACGAGTCGACGTGATCCGCATCAACGACCACTTCAACGAGGTCTGCGGGGACGCCTCTCGAGATCGGCGCGGGCCTGATGGATTTCGGGTGGCAATGGACCATCGCCGAAAAGAGACGGAAAGAGATGCATGGATATTTTATGAAAGTGACGGCGCCGCTCGAATTTACGATGCATCACAATGCGCATTTCGCCGCAAAGGACCTGCCATCAAAAAAAGATATGCGCGCGGCGTTCGAGCGCGCCTACGAAGCAACGCATACCGCACCGCCGGGCAGATTAAACTATGATCGATAATCGCATGAGCGTATCCATCGATCCAAAGAACGGCGTCAGGGTAAAGACCGTCGGAAACACGGGCGGTGGTCGCCGGCGGTCATCATCGTCGCTCGAGGCGATCTTTTCCGTCTTCCTTTATATGTCGCTCGCCGAGCGCGTGTTCGTGGTCTTGCCCGCCGCCGCCACCGCGGGCGTTCCCGAGCTGATCGCGTATCAGGGAATGCTCACCGATACGTCCGGGAATCCTATGGGCGGTTCCGGCACGGTCTATTGTTTCCGATATTCCATCTGGGATGCGCAGAGCGGCGGGAATCAGCTATGGCCGCTCCCGGCATTGGGGCGATGCTTCGAGACGCCATCCAACTCCACGACCACGGTCGCCGACGGCGTTTTCAGCGACCAGCTTGGCCGGATGGATCCTTTGGCACGTTGGACTTCGGTGCAAACACCGCCGGCACTTCAACGTATTACCTACAGGTGCAGGTGAGCACCTCGTCGCCCACGTGTGCCACCGCGCTTTGATACGCTTGCGCCGCGCCAGCAGATCACCTCGCGACGCGTGGTCGCAGACCTCGCAGTCCGTGTACGGCAACCAGCTCCGCACGCTCATTGCCAACAGCACGGTGCAGATCGGCGAGCCGCCGGCGGCATTCCTCGTCCGGATGGACACTGCTTTCCCTCGATGTCTGCCTCATGCTTCCGGCGATGAGCCGATCGGCGGCAGTTGTCGCAGAACGGCACGCTGTGGTACGACTCCACGCTCGGGCGCGCGCTCGTGTGCGAGAGTTGCATCATTCCACCGATCTCCAACGGCTCGTCACGTCGACGGCATCGGCACGACGCCACCACGAGATCCATCCAGGCAGCAGTGTCCTCTCCGCCGCGGGTGCCGACATCACATTGGGGACAAGGGCGAGCGTAATCACCATCATGGCGAGCCGCGGGTGGCGGCGCAGCCCTTGTCCAGTTCGAGCCGATCGACTCCTTAACTCGCGACATCAGTTCGCCTCGCTAGCGGCGCAGTCGTGGTTTGTTGAACCGTTCCTTGCACCGGACTCTATCGCTCCCGGCCAGCTCAATATTCTTGTATCGAGTTACCCTCATTCCGTCGCGGTCCTCAACCGAGCGTTACATCGTTTCGCCACGGATCACGCTGGCTATCGACGGAAGTCGTTCAACCAGATGGCGGCCCTCTACTCCCGCACCGCCGGAGGTACGAGCATTGGAAGTTTTTGGAGCAACGCAGTGGGCAGCGAGTATGTCCGAATCCGATAAACGTCACGACCGCCGCGGCAACATCGAACCTTTCCATGAACTTGAGCATGAGTATCTCGTATCCCTTCCATATGGAGCACAAACGGAGCGTGATATAGTTCAACTTCTCCACATCCGGTGCACACGAGCACTGCTACTTCGAGCACCGCGACGACGATGCTGTCGAGCATCATTTCGAGCATCCTCAACATGTTCTCGCGGCCAGATCGAAATGCCGATCCCGTTCAATACCACGCTTTCACCGGGCCAGTATTTCCTCGCCGAGGGATGGTCCTCAACAACGGGAGGCAACGCGATCGGCGCGAACAGCTTCATGGTGCGTTCGGCCCAGGTCGCGCTTTCGTCGGCGGTGGGAACTTCGTACCGTCTGTTCAATTCAACCGCGGCGAATACGACCGGCCAGCCGTTCATGGGGCTTGGCTTCTGGACCGCGGCGTCCGCCGGTCCTCCGGCGACGATCGCCATGACCGACATCAGAAACAGCACGTCGTACGACCTGCCGTACTTCAACATCCAACAGAACACGTTCTAACATGGAACCAAAGATCATCGTCCCGCAATATGAAGGGGTCAACAATCTGCAGATGGAGAAGTCGCAGGAGCGGCTTCTGCGCACAAAAAGCTATCGCGATCTTTCCACCATCATCATTTGCCCCACGCGCGGTACGCTTTCCGCGAAGGTCGTCCAGTGTTGGATGGGGCTCATGCGTCCGATGAACCAGAAGGTCACTCGGGCCGCTCTTCGCGATCGGCATGGAGGTCGGGGAAGCGTACAATTCCATGGTTGAGATGATCGTTGCGAATCCCAGAGCTTTCAACATGGAAATATATTCTCACGATCGAAGAGGATAACATTCCGCCACCCGACGGACTTTTGAAGCTCTACGAGGATATGGACGAATTCGATGTCGTGGGCGGACTCTATTGGACGAAAGGGGAGGGAGGCCAGCCGATGATCTACGGCGATCCTTTGGTCGGCGGACCCGAACTTTCACGCCGCAGATACCCAAAACGGACACGCTCCAGCCGACGAACGGCCTCGGCATGGGATTCAATCTTTTCAAGATCGATATTTTCAAAGATGAAGATCTGCCGCGGCCGTTCTTTAGGACGCGTGCAGGATTTTGATCCCCAACAAAGGAGTGCGGCGTATACACAGGATCTTTATTTTTATGAAAACGCGGGCAAGCTTGGCTACAAGTTTGCGTGCGATACCCGCGTAAAAGTAGGCCATTATGATGCGGCGATGGACATCGTGTGGTGAAATGCATTACAATATGAGCATGAAACTCGACATCGCATGCGGAAAGGAAAGCAGAAAGGATTCAAAGGGGTGGATATCGATTCGGGCCCCGATGTGGATTTCGTATGGGACCTCGAGCGATATCCATGGGAACCGTTCAAGGATAATACATTGAACGAGATCTACATCGCGCACTACGCGGAACACATGAAGGATCTGGTGAAATTCATGGACGAGGTCTGGCGCATCGGCGAGAGCGGCGCGAAGGTCACGATCGTCGCCCCGTACTATACCTCCATGCGCGCGTGGCAGGATCCGACATCCATGCGGCCGCTTACGGAAGCGTCGTGGGCGCTACTTCAATAAGGAATGGCGGACATCGAATAATATCGCGGGCCCTGGATATCCCATCGCGGCGATTTCTCGACGGAGTGGGCGATGGTATTCTTTAATTCGCCATGGGACAAGAAATCCGAAGAGGCGCGGCAGTTCGCTCAACAGCATTATTGGAATGTCGTATCGCACGTACTTGTGGAACTTAAGGTGCTCAAATGATAGATACTTTTTTTTCCTACGACATCGGTGCGAATGGCATTGTTCCTCGCAGGGATCTTTCCGTATTCTTCAATCGCTTCCTTGCCATTACGGAAGACCTATTCCCCGGTGTACCGATCAATACGCTTCGGATCCTCGACCTCGGAGCATACGAAGGCATTAACTCCATTGGTTTCGCCCAGCTTGGCGCGGAGGTTGTTTCGGTTGAGGGAAGAGAGATCAATTTTAAAAAATTGACTGGCGCGACGGAACGCCTCGGGCTTTCGAACCTTCGCGCGGTGATGGCGGACGTGAGGACCATAACCGAGGAGCAGTATGGCCGCTTTGACCTCGTGCTCGCGTGCGGCATCATGTATCACCTTGATGAGCCATCGGTCTTTGAAGTTACGGAGAACGTCGCAAAAATGACGAAGCGTGCGGCGATCATCGATACCCATACCGCGCTCACGCGTCCCGAACGTCGGAAGTATCGGGGGAATGAATATTGGGGCATGACCTATGCTGAGTTTGCTCCCGGCACTCCGATGGAACAAAAAAACCTTGAACTTGCACAGGCGCTCGATAACAACAAGAGTTTTTGGCTCACGCGAGTGTCGTGGATGAATCTTTTGAAGCATCTTTCGTTTGCCACGGTATACGAAAGCGTGGCGCCGTTCGTGGAAGGAGATAAGGCGGTCTATGGTCGCGCGACATTCGTCGCGGTGAAGAATGATACGTTCAAGCCGTTCTTTCCCGTAGACCCTTCCGACGCGCTTATCGAGCAGGTTCAACGGTAAGAAGTAAAAAAAGATCTCATGTCAAAAAAATGAGCAGGGAATATCGTATCCTCGCGATCGCCATCGTCTTTTTTGGCACAGGTCTATTTTTCTTTTTGAGCGATCATCCGTGGGCGCCGGGTGCCGCCGCACCAGCTGCATCGCCGTCGGGCACTTCGTCCGGCGCGCTCGCGGGGCGGCAGATCGGGTCGGTGCAGGCGACCCAGCCCCTCGTGCCAAGTCTTGCGGGAGATCCGGCACCGACACAGTTTCGGACGTTCACATACGCATCGGGCACGATCCAGGGCGGCCCGCTTACGGTAACGTCCACCTGCGCGGACGCGGATGTGGCGATCCTCGTGTTCCCGTCGGGCGTGGATTACCGCGCCGTGCCGAACCGCGCCGTCTATAATCGGGCGTTCCCGTGCGTCGCGCCGGGCAGTACGATGAGCGTCACGATCGCGCCGGCGGACATCGGCAACGCGCCGTCCGGCACATACTATTATTTTACCGCTGCACAGGCGGCGGACGGCACGTGGTATAATCTGAAGTAAGCCATGAAGACCCGAACATTTATCACTATCGCGATCGCCGTCATCCTTGCCGCGATCATCTTTTTTAATTTTGAGAATACGATGGCGTGGATGGCGGAGAACGTTCCGTTCCAGCCGCAGTGGGTGAGCGTCCAACTTTCCGACGGCGAAGTGCTCTACGGACATCTTGCCGGCGTGTCGGGTAACACGATCGGTCTCGACGGATGTCTATCTTTGAACAATGTGACGGAGACGACCTCCACCATCGCGTCCTCCACCGACATTTCTCTGAGCGCCGTGCCCAACACGCCGCCGAAGCAGACGCTGGTCCCCGTCAACTATACGGACGAGTTGTTCGTCACCCGCGTGGCGGTGCTGTACTTCAAGTTTGTGCAGCCGGGCGACCCCGCGTTGCCGTACCTTCATTAGGACAATCCCAACCCGATCCTGGGGAAAAATATGTTGCAGGCGAGAATAGGCGTGGTAATGTTTTGACACGAAAAAATACTATTTTCTCCTTGCCGGGTTAGGCCTGTTACTTGCGCCGATGGCGCACGCCGCTTCGTTCTCTCTTGCCCAGAACGGGGTACATACGACATGGACCAAGGGAAATTCAATAACGTCCACGTTCGCGACCGCGCCGCATGCCGGTGACCTCGTCGTGGTAGGCATCAATTTTATGAATAATTCAAATTGCGGCACGATTTTGTCCGTAAAGGATGCCAACGGGAATGTTTTTACGGTGACGACCCCGACCACCACCAACGCGTCGGTGGGGGGGGGCTGTATGCGCATCGCACTCCAATCGAAACTGGTGAAGGATGGCTATCTTACGCAAGGCATCTTCCTTCAAGGAACCTTCGATGCTCCGACGAACACGCTGTTGAGACCTTCCAGTGTGTAGAAAACATCGCCTGCTCAACGGCAGCTCCTGGGTACGGCTACGTGGGACCAAAGACGAGTGCGGCGCTGGGGAGTGAGGTGCGCGGATGCTATGATAAACTGAGGAGAGGGATATAGATCGTAATATCATGTTTGTTCGCTTCGCAAGTATTAATCTTCTCCAATAATGTTTTTGTTCCGCATGTCATTCACTAAGTTTATCCTTCTCACTCTGTGCCTCACATGCTCTGCGTGCCTCGTTTTTTTTTAATCTTCTCCGGCATAGCACATGCAGGCCAGTCATATTCCTCCGGCACCGTTTTTAAGGAGACGTGGGGAGCATCATCCGGTGCCGAACTTTGCTGGACGGACGGCCCCACAAATTGCAACCAGCCTTGGATAAATATTCAGACCGGCGGTACAGGACAAAGCATCGTTACCGCGCCGAGCGGCATGCCCTCGGGCAACGCACTCAAGATGCAGATCGCGGCCACTGGCACCCCGACAATTCTCGAGACCGCAGGATCATTTCCTTTGATTCCCACCTCGACGGCGATGGACATCAACTTCACGTTGGATGTGACATCGAGTTCCATCGCTGCGTACGATAATGAGACTTTTCTCTGTGTTGGCGACCCGTTCATAGGAACCGGATGCAATGGTAGTCTTGAAACGGCCGCCCTCGTCTTTACCTATGATGGCAGCAACTTCTCGATCTACGCGAATGCAAGCACAACGTCGAACAACGTCAACCTCACCCTCAACACGCACCATACTGTCCACCTGCATATCGCCGGTGCGTCGAGTTATGTCTCCGTGGATGGCGGCGCCTCGTCCACCTTCGCCGCATTTTCCGTTCCGGTGAATGTTGTAGAGTTTGGCCTCGACGGCGGCAACCAGGACGTTGCCACGTATTACATCGGCAGCGATTTTGCGATCACCGCAAGCGGCATGAACGGCTCCTGGCCACCCTCCGAACTCATGGACTGGGCGGGTCAGAGTGGGACGCCCACGGCGAACAGCATCGTAGCCGGCACCCACTGCGGCAATGCGCCGGCGGCGAATATCGCGACGAGCACCGGGAACGCTCCCTTTACTTTCACCGCCGGAGGTCAGGCATTCCTCTCGTCGCTTTCCCTCTGTGGCGCGAGCTACCCAGGAACTTCGAACGTCATTCTCCACATGGCCATCCCAAGCAGTACTACGGGCGTGGGCGGCTTTGAGACGATAAGCTACAATACAGCCTATTCCTCGTCGTCTGTTGGTTTCTATTTCCGTTGGAATACGAACACCGGAGCAAATCTCCAATTCAGCGATATGGCCCAGTTGGGGAATGGCGATAGCAACACGCCGGTAAACCTCCAGCTGAACGGTCAGGAAGGCGATGGTAAAGAACATCTCCTCCTTGAAACTGATTGGGTGACGGGTACGGGCGGGGCCTCAAACACCTACATAGCCTATGGACTCGCCTCGAGTACGTGGTACTGGGCCACCTTTGACATCAACGCGTCCACCACGGACAAAGCTTCCCTCTATGATACAAGCGGCAACCTCTTGGGGACATCCAACTTTAACACGCCCATGGACGGTTTCACCCCCGGACAGTTGATTTTCGAAATTGGCAAGACCGGTAATGAGAATGAACCCGTGCCGGGATACATCGATTACTCAAATGTCATTGTGGATTATGCCGATGCTGTGTTTCCGCTCCTGCCGCCTGCTGCGCCTCCTTCCTGCGCTTTTTCTACGCTTCTTATCGATGCCTGCTCCACAGATTTTTTTGTCCGCGGCCAGACAGGGAGTATTTTAGGGAACGCAAACTCTACCGATTTCAGTATTTACAACAACGGACAGGTTCTCGCGCTACCACTTATGACCTCCGCCGATTTTTGGATTCTTTCCGGAACCATCAAACCAATTTTTCAACCAGTGAAGCCCGCGTACACACAGATCCATTACCAATGGCGAAACGATAACGGGAGTGAGACCGGTGCGACATCGGCCACCGGTGGCATTGAAGATACAGCGCTTTCAAGCGTCGCGCAGAACACGAGTATCCGTTTGCGCATGGAGATCACGAACGCGGGCGGTACGATCTTCTCCTACGCGCCGCAATCATTCCAGTTGCAATACGGAAAGGCGAGCAGCACTGCACTGGCACCACGTCGTGGACCACGGTCGGTGCGGCCGGATCGGTATGGAGCATGTATAACTCGAGCAATATCCATGACGGATCGAGCACGACGGACATCGCGACCTCGACGGGGGCGTTTTGGATACGAACCACACATTCATCACGCCGAACCTGGGAGTGAAGACGACGACGAGCACCGTCACCGCGATCTCCGTACCGAGCGATTCGTTCATTGATAGAGAATTCGACGTTGAAGCGCTTTCCAGTTCGACGGCGGGCGCCACATATTGTTTCCGTTTGACGAACACCGGCTCCGCGACCAACTTTGTCTATTCGCAGTACCCGCAGGCGACGGTGAGCTCCGGACAATCGATCACGCTTACGCTTAATTCATCGACGGTGAACCTGCCTGGACTCGGCCCCGGCATCGCCGTGTCGGCGACGACGACGGCGACGGTGAACGTGACGGGAGCCACAAGCGGATACACACTTTCGATCCAACGCAACAGCGTAACGTCCACGATCGCGTCGGGCACGCTCGCATTCCCGGATTACACATCATGGGGACCGTCCGGTTCCACCTGCGCTTCCGGGCAGGGGAACGGCACCACCACCCCGGGCAATACCCTCTCTTTCCGCGTGGCGTCTTCCGGAACGTCCGCCAATTACTGTACCTTCTGGTGGGGGACGAGCGATTCCGGCGGAACGGCGATCTATGCCGGAGTGCCTACCACCACCCAGGTCATTGTCAACTCAACCTCCTCAGCTTCCCAAAACGGCACAACAACGGTCACTATCATCTATAGCGCTAACGCCCCCGCAAGCCAGAAAGCAACGAGCTACACGGGAGGCGTTACAATAACCGCGATCGCCAACCCCTGATAAGCCAGCGGGAGTTATCCACAGGGGGCAGAAAATATCAAAAAGCGAATATGTTATGATGAACGTATGAAAAGATCATTGGTCGGACTGTCCGTGAAGGTGTTCTCGGTTGTCGCATCGATTGTTTTGGTGGTCGCTTTCCTTGTTGGTTTTGCCGGAAGGGGTTTTGCGCCAGCGGCCAATGCATCCACCTCCACTTCGACCACCCAGACCATCAATCTGACGGTGAACGAGGTCATTACGCTTTCGCTTCTTGGCGCCAATCTCAACCTGCCGGCGCTTACGCCGGGCACGCCGGTCACCGCCACCACAAGCGCCACCGTCACCACGAACGCTTCCGCGGGATGGCAGCTGGATATTGCCCGCAACAGCGCCACATCAACGATCGCATCGGGCACGATCACGTTCCCCGATCAGACCCCGTTCACCGGCGCCAATGCAACCACCTCTGCGAATCTTCAGAACGGCGGCAAGGTGCTCGCGTTCCGTGCTTATCAGACAGGAACGAGCGCGGGGGTCTATAACACCTCCACATGGGGAACCGATGACACGGTTCCGCAATGCCCTCTGGGCCGGTATCCCGACATCCACCGTTGTCACGGTAAGTACGAGCAGTTATACCGGCGCCGGGCAGACCATTGTGTACGGTGTTCGAGCCGATGCGCCGGCCACCCAGGTTGCCACCACCTATACCGGAATCATCACCGTCACGGCGATTGCGTTGCCGTAGGGTTGTGTGGTTAAATTGATTCATGAAAAAGAATATCGCGGTCTTATCGTCGACGGTTGCTGCGATTTTAGGTCTATTTTTTTTATTCCCCACGCAAAGCCACGCGCAGGTGGGAATTTCTCTTTTTCCGATAAAATTTGACGTCACCGTAGCGCCGGGGCAGACGTACTCCGACACCGTCACCGTCATCAACCCAAACAGCTTCCCGATCGGCGTCCAGCCGGAAGTGGAGAACATCGCCGGCGGCAATCAGGGATCGATCGATCTTACCGACACCAATATTCCGCACGGTCTGCAGGCGTGGATCTCGCTCAATATGAGTCCGTTCACGCTCGCGCCGAATCAGCAGTTACAGGTCCCGTTCACGATCACGGTGCCGGCGGACGGAGAGCCGGGCGGGCATTACGGCGCGATCCTATTCCGAGGACTTCAGGCGTCATCTACTGGTTCAGGAGTGGGCATCTCCGGCCGCGTGGGTACGGTTATCTTACTGAACGTACCAGGAGCATCCTATGCGACGGGCAACATCGCGAGTTTCGCTGGCCCTGCCGCATATGTTTCCCACGGGCCCTTCAACTTCAGCTTTACGGTCAACAACACCGGCAACACACACTTCACTCCACAGGGACAGGTGACGCTCTCCGGGCCGCTCTTCGGCAATGCCGTTCTCCCGTTCAATTCGGGTATCGTGTTTCCGGGATATGACCGCACCTTTACGGCAAGCTGGCCCGGGCGATACGCATTCGGTCCCATCACGGCGACGCTATCCCTCACCATTCCCGATAACACAAGCACCGTGACCGAGACGATTACGTTCTTCGCCTTCCCATGGCAGGAGACGCTGATCGTGCTTGTGGTACTCATCGTGCTGTACCTCATCTTCCGCGGCTGGAAGAAGAATTTCAAGATAGTGCGGGTAAAGTGATAGAGTAATAGGGTGAAGAAGTCATTCGCCTGCCTCACATGTCTTGCGGTATTATTTCCTGTTCTCTTTGCGAGTGCCCAGAGCACGAATGGGACTGTGAATATCTCGGTCACCGTCGTTTATCCGCCCGCGGCGCCGAGCGGCCTTGTCGCCTCCACCACTTCCTATTCTTCCATCAATCTTAGCTGGACGGATAATTCGAACAACGAGCAAGGATTCGTCATAGAAGAGTCCGTGAACACCGACGGGTTGTTTACGCCGATTGACACCGTTGGGCCGAACATCACATCGTATTCGCGCACCGGATTGATACCGAACACCATGTACTTCTACCGCGTCGCGGCATATAACGCCGCCGGATTCGGCGCGTTTACCAACGAGGCGTCGAGCGTCACTGATCCACTGCCATCGGGCTCGTGCACGCCGGGCGATACGCAGTCCTGCACCTCGGGCGCGAATTCCTGCGGCATGACGAATTCCGGCACGCAGACATGTCAAAACACCTACACGTGGGGAAGTTGCAGCGCGAGTCCGCCGTCGAATAATTCCTGCGGTGGAGGTGGCGGTGGTGGCGGAGGAGGTGGCGGAGGATTTTTCGTAGCGCCGCCGCCAGGACCGGTGCTCGCGAACGTGACCATTTCCGGATCGGCATATCCTTTGAGCACGGTGACGATCTTGGAGGACTCGGCCATCGCAATAAAGACCATCGCCGGACCGGACGGCAACTTTACGGCGACCATCAATAACCTTGCGGGAGGCAGCTACGTCTTTTCGGTGTACGCGAACGATAGCAACGGCAACCAATCCTCACTCTTCACATTCCCCGTGACGCTTTCGACCGGTGCGTCGACGCAGGTGAGCGGCGTGTTCCTCTCGCCGACGATCGATTTCGACAAACAGGAGGTGAAGCAGGGCGACCCGCTCGTCATTTTCGGGCAGGCGTCTCCGGGCGCGCGGGTCATGATCGCCATACACTCCAGCCAGACGATCGCGGCGAGCACCACCGCCGATAAGAACGGCGCGTATCTATATGACCTCGACACCACCCCGCTCGACATGGGATCCCACGCGGCGGCCGCGCGCGCACAACTTGCCAACTTGATGTCGGCAGACAGCATCAGCAAATCGTTCATCGTGGGTACGCAGGATATCGATGCGCCGACATCGACTCCGGCATCGGCGTGTCAACTGAGAGGCGACCTGAATGGAGATTGTCGCGTGAATCTGACCGACTTTTCCATACTCGCATATTGGTACGGGCGATCCGGATTCCCTGCGGGATACGATCTTGATGGGGGTACCGTCATCGATCTCGGAGATTTCAGCATCATGGCATATTATTGGACAGGATGAACACTATACACACGTCATCAGTAAAATATTTTCTTATTCCGATCACGGCACTTTTTATGTCGCTCATTCCGGCGTTCGCCTTCGCCGCCACGATGGGCCTCGTTGCGGAGAGTCCCTCGGTCGTCGTCGGGCAACCGTTCGAAGTGGATGTCACACTGGATACGCAGGGCGCGGTCGCGAACGCGGTGCAGGCCGTGGTCACGTTTCCGCCCGGCCAGTTCACATTGCAAGGAGTGAATGACGGTGAGTCGCCCGTTACGCTGTGGATCACACCGCCGCACGAGACCGCTTCCGGCACCGTGGGGTTTGCGGGAATCGTTCCGGGCGGCGTGAGCGCGGCGAGTTCGGTCGTGGGGCTCATCCTCGTCCCGACGACCCCCGGCGCCGGCGCGATCGGCATCTCGGATGTCTCGCTTCTTGCGAACGACGGGCAGGCAACACCGATTCCGGTCACGACCTCGGGAGCGACCATTAATGTCGCGCCGGCGCCGGCAAGCGGCGTCGTGCCGCAGGGACCGTCGTTCCCGTACACGGTGCCGCAGACATTCACGCCGATAATATCACAGGATCCGAACGTCTATAGTGGAAAATATTTCCTTATCTTCTCTACGACCGACAAAGGCAGTGGCATGGCGTACTACCAGATGCTCGAAACGCCTGCCGGCACCGGCGTGGGGCAGAACCCGGCGTGGGTGACGGCGACATCACCATATCTATTGCAGGACCAATCATTATCAAGCGATATCTACGTTCGTGCGGTCAACAATGCGGGCAATGCGATCATCGTGAAAGTCCCGGCGCGGCATCCGGCATCGGCGTGGCGGGGACCGTGGGAAGCGGGTATCGCCGCCGCGGTCGGGATACTTCTGATCGTCACCGCGTGGTTTCTCCCGCCGCCGACATCGCCGTACGCGCCGTACGTAGTGGTATCATGAAGATAATGGTGAAAAGCCGCATGAAGGGGCTCTGGGTCGGGCTGATCGTCTCTGCCGCTGCCGCAATGATCGGGGCGCATGCCGCCCGCGCGGCGACACTTTCTTTTTCGCCGCAATCGGGAACCTACTTTGCCGGGCGGAGCTTCAGTGTTTCCGTACTCGTGTCATCGCCGGACCAGGCGATGAACGCCGTGCAGGGTGAGGTGTCGTTCCCGACGAACCAACTCGAGGTGCTTTCAATATCGCAGTCGAACTCAGTCCTCAGTTTATGGGTGCAGAATCCGACGTTCTCGAACCAGGACGGCACGATCGATTTCGGCGGCGTGTCGCCGAATCCGGGATTCCAGGGAAATAACGGGAACGTCATCACGATCCGGTTCGAAGCGAAGAATAGCGGCAGCGCGCCGCTCGCGTTCCTCTCCGGCTCGGTGCTCGCGAATGACGGAAAGGGGACGAACATCCTCACTTCGATGGGATCCGCGAATCTGACGATCGCGCCGCTTGCCGTCGCGCCGGTGTCCACTGTGCCCACCGCCGGCGGCACCGCGCCGTCGCCCATTATCATCAATTCAAGCCCGTCGATCATTCCACAGCAGTGGTACGACTTGAACCAGATCACATTCGACTGGAGCATCCCGGCCGATGCCGAAGGCGTGGACTACACGATCTCTACCAATCCAAATCTTCAGCTTCCCGACGTGAACCAGGGGACGATCTCTCAGGCGAGCTATAACCTTTCGCAATTTTCCGACGGCATCTGGTATTTCTTCGTGAGCTTCAATAACGGGAGCGCGTGGTCGCCGCCCGCGGTCATGAAATTATGCTCGACCGCACGCCGCCGACGCCGTTCGTCATCTCGCGCGTGGATACGAACCAGGCGGACATCCAACCGATCTTCGCGTGGGCGGCGAACGATGATACCTCCGGCATTGACCACTACGAAGTGCAGATCGGCAATGGCGACTGGTTCGACGCATCTACTATCCAGAACGGCAGTTCTTCATACGAACTCCCTTCGCAATCACCGACCGGCGCGCGGACGCTCACCGTCCGGGCGTTCGACAAGGCGGGGAACTACACCGACGCGTCGCTCGACTTTAGCGTGCTCACGCCGGGCGCGGCATGCGGCGTAGTCCGTTCGTGTGCGGATCCGCGGCGTTCTTCTCGCGCTGGGGATGGGCGATCGTCGCGCTCTTCACGATCCTTCTCCTTCTTGCGTACGGTTTCATCTATCATTTGCTCCGCTGGAAAAAGATCTCGTCAAAAGAGCTTAAAAAATTCGAGGACGAACTCCGCCGCGATCTGAAGGCCCTCCAGGACGAGGCCGAGAAGATGCATGGCGGTGCCGTCGACCTGCGTCCGTCCCACCTCGCGCAGGAAAAGCGTGAGCTCGAAAAGGAGATCAAGCACATTTCCGAAGACGTGAAGGAGGAGATTAAAGAGCTGGGGGAGAAATAGGGATAGTAAAATAGAAAAATGAAGTGGTGTCACGCCGGACTATCATCTGCCCGGAGGCGTGACACCGCTTCATTTTTTTGTTATCATTGCGGTGTATGTTGAATATTTCGCTCGTCGCCGAAAAGATATTTTCCATCGGGGGACTGCCGGTAACGAATGCCCTGTTGCTGGCATTTTTAGTGCTAGTGGTACTCGCCGTGCTTGCGGTCATATTAAAGAAAAAGCTCAAAATGGTGCCGGGGATGCTGCAGAACGTGTCTGAGGTGGTGATCGAGGGCGCGCTGGGGCTCATGGATTCGGTGCTGGGTGACCGCCGGAAGTCGGAGAAATATCTGCCGCTCGTTTTCACCATTTTCATTTTCATACTTTTCTCCAACTGGTCGGGGCTGATTCCAGGCGTGGGATCGGTCGTCGTGGGTCATGGCGCGGATGCGGTGCCGCTTTTGCGGTCGCCGGCGAGCGACCTCAACCTTACGCTCGCGCTCGCGCTCATCGCCGTCACGATGGTGAACGTCTTCGCGATCTCCATCGTGGGATTGAAGGAGCGCGTGTCGGTATTTTTCAATTTCAACAGCCCGATCAACCTTTTCGTCGGCCTGCTTGAGCTTATCTCAGAATTTGCTAGAATTATCTCGTTCACGTTCCGTCTTTTCGGCAATGTGTTCGCGGGCGAGGTCCTGCTTGCCATCATGGCGCTTCTTGTGCCGTATCTCGTCCCTCTGCCGTTCATGTTCCTGGAGGTGTTCGTCGGATTCATCCAGGCGTTCATCTTCGGGATGCTCACTCTGATATTCGTGGCATTAGCGACCACTCCTCATGAAGGCGAGGAGGCGGGACACTGACGGCGCGGATGGAAAGGTCGTACTAGTAAATGAAAAACTAATCATTAAAATCTAATAATTCACTCAAACAATGTTCACTGATGTCAGTATGCGTCTCCTCGCCGTTGCGATCTCGATGGGCGTCGGTACGCTCGGACCGGGACTCGCGATCGGATTGATCGGAGCAAAGTCGGTCGAGGCCATCGGAAGGAATCCGGAGGCGTCGTCCAAAGTGCAGACCATGGCGATCCTCGCGATCGCGTTCGCGGAGGCCGTCGCGATCTACGCGCTTGTCATCGCGCTCATCATCAAGTTCGTCGCATAGTCGCGTGTCGGTCACGTTTTCATCAAAGATCATATGGAACAACTCGTGAGTCAGTTAGGCATCAATTGGCAACTCCTGCTCAGTCAGGCGGTCAATTTTGCGCTGCTGCTCATTGTGTTGCGCATCTTTGTGTATAAGCCGGTGCTGAAATTACTGCACGACCGGCGCGAGAAGATCGAGGGAGGACTGATGAAGGCGGAAGAGGCCGAGCGGCGCCTCCACGAGGTTGACCAGATCGGCAAAGGAAAGATAAAAGAAGCGGAAGCACGAGGCGATCAATATTTTGAAACGCACGGAGACGGAAGCGAAGACGCTCGAAGAAAAGCTTCTCGCCGAGGCGAAGGCCCGCGAAGAAGAAGCGGGCGCAGGCGCCGCCACGCGGCTTCGTTCACAGGAGGAAGAATCCCGCGCAGGCGATGGAGAAAGAAGCGGCAGCGCTGGTGCGCGCCGCGATCGTGAGGACCGTCGAGCTCTCGCCGGATAAAATAGACGACGCGCTGATCGCGAAAGCGGTGGGCGAAGCGAAACGCAAACCGCATGAAGTACGCGCCGCACATTTACGCAAAAGCGCTCGTAGAGGTATTGTCCGCGCCTCCCGGGCCGGGTAAACAGCACGACGACGAGATCGCGAAGAACTTTCTCGCGCTCGTGCGGAAGAATGGCGACGAAAGCGCATCTGCGGAAGATCCTCGAGGAAGCGTCGCGGTTCGCGCGCGGGAAGAGCGGGGTGCGGAAGGTGACGATCGAGTCGGCGCGCGCACTCGCGCCATCGCAGAAGAAGACGGTGGAACATTTCATCAAAGCCGGGCGATGTGGTCGAGGAGCGGGTGAACCCCGACCTTATCGCGGGAATCAAGATCATAGTGAACGACGAGATGCAGTTCGACGGGTCGCTGAAGAACAAATTGAACAAGGTATTGGGAAGCGCGTAATTATATGTCATACGAAATAATCGAAAAACTAAAAAGGGATATCGAGGGATATAAAGAGAAGCCCGAATGGAACGAGGTCGGCCGCGTCATTGAGGTCGGCGACGGCATCGTCCGCATCCTCGGACTTCGCAACGCCGTCAGTCAGGAAGTTTTAATAATCGAGACCGTGCACGGCGAACGCCCGGCGCTCGCGCTCAGCTTGGAAGAAGAATCCATCGGCGGACTCGTGCTCGGCGATTATCTTTCCGTCGCCGTCGGCGACACCGTGCGCCGCACCGGTGATATTCTTTCCATAGAAGTGGGCGATGAACTGATCGGCCGCGTCGTCGATCCGCTCGGCGTACCGCAGGACGGACTTGGGCCGATATTCAAAGCGGGAGCAAGGCGGCAGCAGCGCAATCCGCTCGAGGCCCGCGCGCCGGGCATTTTGGAGCGCGAATCCGTGAATACGCCGCTCCATACCGGCATCAAAGCGATCGACGCGCTTGATCCCGATCGGCCGCGGACAGCGCGAGCTCATCATCGGCGACCGCCAGTCGGGCAAGACCGCCGTCGCGCTCGACGCCATTTTGAACCAGAAGAACGACACCGGCCGGCGCACGCCGATCTGTATTTACGTCGCCATCGGGCAGAAAGAATCCAAGATCGTGCGTATCGCGGAGACGCTGAAGAAGTTCGACGCGCTCAAGTACAGCATCATCGTCTCCGCGTCGGCGGGATCGCCGGCGGCCATGTGGTACCTTGCGCCATACGCGGGATGCGCGATCGGCGAATATTTCCGCGATAAGGGCATGGACGCGCTGATCGTGTACGACGATCTTTCCAAGCACGCGTGGGCGTATCGCCAGATCTCGCTCTTGCTCCGTCGCCCGCCGGGCCGCGAAGCATATCCGGGCGACGTCTTCTATCTCCACTCCCGCTTGTTGGAGCGCGCCGCGAAGCTTTCCAAAGAAAAGGGCGGCGGATCGCTTACCGCGCTTCCGATCGTCGAGACCCAGCTTGGCGACGTGACGGCATACATCCCGACGAACCTTATTTCTATCACGGACGGCCAGATCTATCCTTGAGACCGATCTCTTTAACCAGGGCCAGCGCCCGGCGCTGAATGTCGGTATCTCGGTGTCGCGCGTCGGTTCCGCCGCACAGACGAAAGCGATGAAAAAAGTTGCGGGCAAGCTCAAGCTCGCGCACGCGCAATTCCGCGAGCTCCAGGCGTTCGCGCAGTTCGCCACCGACGTGGACGAAGCAACGCGCAAGCGCATTCTGCAGGGGCAGAAGATCAACGAAGTGCTGAAGCAGAGCGACCAGGACCCGATGCCGGTGGAGGAACAGGTCTGCATATTCTATGCCGTACTCAATAATTACTTTGAGAACGTGGCGGTGGAGGACATCACAAAGACGGAAGGCGACGCTCTTGGAATACATTTCCAAGCTGCACGAGGAAGACATTTTGAAACCGATCCGCGAGACGGGTCTGTTCGATGAAGCCGTCGAGAACAAATTAAAGGAAGCGCTCACGCACTTCCTCGCCAAATAAAAGAGATTAAAAAATCATTAAATAGTTTTGACATTGTGATAAGAGAGTTTATTATAAAGCTATGCCTGAGGAGAGCCGCGAAGACTCTTGATCGGCGCAAAGTGCTGATGGCAGGCCATCAGAAAATCCACGCTTTACGGCGTGGATTTTCATCCACCCGGCCTAGGGAATAAGCCATTAAAACTATCTAAAATATTTTTTAAATAGATGCCCTCGGCTTTTGCATCGAGTACGCCAATCTGCTATTATTCACTTCATATGGAATCCGGACAGAGCTTAAAGCGACGCATGAAGAGCGTCCAGAATATCGGGCAGATCACGAAGGCGATGGAGCTCGTCTCCGCCACGAAGATGCGCAAGAGCCAGGAACTCGCGCTCACGTCGCGCCCGTACGCGTACGCTGCGCTGGAACTGCTCGGCATTTTGTCGTCGCTCAAAGATGTCCCGACGCCGGCGCTTTTTGAAAAGCGCACCGTCGAGCACACCGCGTTCCTCTTAATGATGTCCGACCGCGGCCTCGCCGGCTCGTTCAATGGCGCCGTCGTCCGCGAGTTCGAGAAATATATGAAGGAGAACAGGATCGATATCATGGACCCGCGCTACTCCTTCATCGCCGTCGGCCAGAAAGCAAAGAGCTATCTGGATCGCCGCAAGGCGAACGTGATCGCGTCGTTCACCCGCATCGGGGACGCGAGCAGCATTCTCGACGCAGAGCCGATCGCGGACTTTTTCATTGACGGATACGTGCGGAACGATTTCGACAGTGTCATTGCATTCTTTACCACGTTCGTCACGGCGCTCCGGCAGGATCCCGTCGTGCGCCCGTTCCTCCCGGTCAGCTATGAAACGATTAAGCAGTCGGTGGAGGAGACGATCCCGCGCGCGGGCCGCTACGCCGATTACGCAAAGTCGGAGACGTTCCTGGACGGGGAAGTGAAGGAATATATCATCGAGCCGTCGCCGAAAGAAGTACTGGACGAACTCGCGCCGAAATTGCTCAAGATCCGTTTGTATCACGCGATCCTCGAGGCGAACGCTTCCGAGCACTCCGCGCGGCGCGTGGCGATGAAGAACGCGTCGGACAACGCGTCCGAACTTTCCGAGACATTGACGATGGTCTATAATAAGTCGCGTCAGGCGGCCATCACGGCGCAGATCATCGAGATCACGAGCGGGGCAGAGTCGCTACAGTAGCAAAGGCCCTCAGGATCATCTTTTCAGGGACGGGTCGCGGCCTACTGGCCGCGCCCTAACGCTCGGCACCTTCGCGCCTCCGCGATTCCCCTCAAAGACAATCCTGAGGGAATTTGCTACTGCAGCGATATGCGCGAGGCGGTAAAAACGCATGAATTTGACAAGATATATTGATATGTTATAATGCAGTCAGAGTATGGTTTGATAGTTTAGGATTCGAGCCAAGCTATCGACGAGGAGGAATCATGAAGGAATGGGTATGGTTTTTTATCCTATGGGAAGGTCCGGCGTTACTTATGGCCTGCCTGTGGGTTCGAGAGTTCGTAGTCAGTCGTGGCGAACCTTACAATCCCAACAACGGATTCAGTCCACGCTTGCGATGACACTCTGGATCCTTAGCAGCATCTTGATATGGCCATCACCGCAGCAAACTACATCGTGATGCAATATGTCGCACATGGAGGATTGGAATGTGGTTCCGGTCCAATCAGGAACGAAGGAGATTGGTGGTCATTAATGCTTACAAGCTTTTGCGTGTAAAAACGTAGAACCCTTGAGCAAGGTTCATTTTTTTATCATAAAAGTTATTCCGATCCTTTACGCTGGAAACAACCGGGATGACTGGGTTAGGGCCTTGCCCGGAGCTTTGCGCGGTGTGGTACTACCCCTTTTATGGATTGTTGTCCTGTAGGAGTTGCGCCTCGTACTCTCCCTCCTCCTGCCTCAAGCACTTGCTCGTTGGCTTAGACGGCGGCGTTTCAGCCGCCGGCGTCAGGCGTTCGGAATCACCCTACTAGCCACGGGGGAGATGCCTTATCCCATACCACGGGGATTGTTCGGCCATTATTTCCAGCGTGAAGGATCCGAAAACATTTTTATTGAACTTCATTCAGTGTAGTGCGTGGAAAATTTTAGTCAAAAAGTTTTTAATCGAATTTTAATGATTGAAAATTGTGCTAGCGTGATACAAATTGCACTGTTTGTAAAACATTAAATTTCTGTTAAAAATTATTTGCAATGCTATAATCAACTTCTATGATTGGGGTTATGGAAGACAAAAAAATATTCGAACAATTGGCGTACAAGATCGCCAGGGAAGTGGCCGCGGAAAAAGACCGACGGCACGGGGTTATTTTGGAGAGCATCGAGGATAAATTCCAAATTTTGAAAGAGGGGCAGGAGGCAATGGAAGAACGGATGGATCGCTTCGATACGCGACTTGGGCATGTGGAAGATAAGATCGACCGAATGGATACGCGGTTGATCGTGGTAGAAGGCGAAATTAAAGATATAAACGTTATAATCAAGAATATGGACGGCAAAATTGATGGTATAGCGATGGACATTTCCGGAAAAGCCGACAAAAAAGACGTGGTCGCATTAGGGCATCGCGTTACCAAGCTAGAACACTCTTAGCGTTTGCAGCCGTCTTCGGAATTTGCTACAATTCCAACTATTATGGCTTCAACAACTATCAGCAGCGGGCTCAAAAAGGGAAAAGTAACGCAAATCATCGGGCCGGTCGTGGACATCGATTTCGGCGAAGGCGTCGTTCTGCCGCCGATCTATAACGCGGTACATATCAAGCTGGGCGGCGCAGGCGAAGCGGCTGGGACGACGATCACCGCGGAAGTGGTGAAGCATCTGGAGCCGGGCAAGGTTCGCGCGATCAGCATGGCGCCGACTGACGGCCTCGCGCGCGGCGCGGAGGTGGAGGATACCGGGAAGATGATCGAAGTGCCGGTGGGCGAGGAGACACTCGGCAACATCTTTGATGTGTTGGGCAATCCGCTCACGGTGCCGGTCAAGCCGTTCAAGAAATTTTCGCCGATCCACCGCGACGCGCCGAAGTTCACCGACCAGTCCACCAAGGTGGAAGTGTTCGAGACGGGCATCAAAGTGATCGACCTCATCTGCCCGTTCATTAAAGGCGGCAAGGTGGGATTGTTCGGTGGCGCCGGCGTCGGCAAGACGGTGTTGCTCCAGGAGTTGATCCGTAACGTGGCCGAAGAAGGCGGGGGCGTGTCCGTGTTCGCCGGCGTCGGCGAGCGCACCCGTGAAGGAAACGATCTCTATAACGAGATGAAGGACTCGGGCGTTATCGGCAAGACGGCGCTTGTGTTCGGGCAGATGAATGAGGTGCCGGGCGCCCGCGCTCGCGTCGCGCTCTCCGCGCTCACCATGGCAGAATATTTCCGCGATGAAGAAGGCAAGAACATCCTGCTTTTCATTGACAACATTTTCCGCTACTCGCAGGCCGGTTCCGAGGTATCAACATTGCTCGGCCGTATGCCTTCCGCGGTGGGCTATCAGCCGACGCTCGCGTCCGAGATGGCCGAGCTCCAGGAGCGCATCACATCCACCACAAAGGGATCCATCACCTCGGTGCAGGCAATTTATGTGCCGGCCGACGACATCACCGACCCCGCGCCGGCGACGACCTTCGCACACTTGGATTCCACGATCGTGCTCTCCCGTGCGCTGACGGAGATCGGCATCTATCCTGCCGTGGATCCGCTCGCGTCGTCTTCCACCGCGCTCGACCCGAAGATCGTCGGCAAGGACCACTACGAAGTGGCGCGCGACGTCCAGCAGACGCTTCAGCGCTATAAAGAACTTCAGGACATCATCGCGATCTTGGGAATCGAAGAGCTTTCGGACGTGGACCGCCAGACGGTGTACCGCGCGCGCAAGATACAACGCTTCCTTTCCCAGCCGTTTTTCGTGGCCGAGGCCTTCACCGGCGCGTCGGGCAAATATGTGTCGCTGAAAGACACGATCAAGAGCTTCCGCGATATTTTAGACGGTAAGTACGACGAGCAGCCGGAGGATGCGTTCTATATGAAAGGCGGCATCGAAGAAGTGGGCGCGATGAATGCGGCAAAATAAATGAAACTCGGCGTCTACTCATTAAGGAAGGTTTTGTTCCAGGGCGACGCGAAGTCGGTGAATTGCAATACGCGCTCCGGCGAGATCACGATCTTGGACAACCATGAGCCGCTCATCTCCATTTTGGAAAAGGGGACGATGACGATCGTTGACGGCGAAGGGAAAGAGGTTTTCATCCCCGTCAGCTCCGGTTTTTTGGAAGTGGATTCCGGCAGCCAGGCGAAGATCCTCGTGGAGGAAGCGCAATAATATCGGCGATCGTACACTCATGGAACCGTCCGTCAAATTTGATTCGCCAAAGGAACATTACACCGCCGACGCGTGCGTCGTGTGGTGCTTCGACGACCGATTTTATAAACTTCTGAAGGCCTTCGGCAAACAGGAGAAGTTCGGCCATATCGATCTTGTGAAGGTGGCCGGCGGCGCGAAGGCGCTCGCGGGGGATGCCTCGCCGGAGCGGGATTTTCTGCTGGGCCAGATCGCCACGTCCGTGCGCCTGCACAGGACGAAGCGCGTGATCCTGATGCTCCACCGCGATTGCGGCGGGTATGGCGGCTCAAAGAGCTTTGCGGATGCCGAGGCGGAAAAGAAAGAACTCATCGATCAATTGCATCAAGCGCAGGATTTTGTAAAACAGCAATTGGCGAACCTGACGGTGGATGCGTACTTCGCGGACTTCGACGGGCTGTATAAAGCGTAGCGCCCGGCCGAAATCTGGACATTTTTATAAAAACAGGATATAGTGTTCTCCGGTACGTCAATCCGATTTGCAGGAGCAGTATACATGAGCCGCAGGAAGATCATCGAAAAAAACTTACCCCGCCATCACGACGCAATTGACACGATAGACATCGGATGCTCGGATCGCAGGATCAAAGGTTCGCGCGGAGAAGTGGGAAGATTTATCGGATGCCCCATGGCAATACCGATAACGATCCCCGGGGCGATCAAAGATCTGGTCGAACCAAATCATCCGCGTGATCGCGAAGCGCTTCTTGAAAAGATCGCGCTTGTGAGCGAGGGGGTTACAACGATTCGGGCAAGGATGCACAACGCATGTAAGGCCTGTGCCAGCCGAGATGACCTCGATTATTACGAGGACATGTTGCTTAAAGCTGAACCGGTATTGCGTGCCCGTTTCCCCGGGGTGGAGGTTAAGCTCTTTATCATGGACTTTGACGGATATTACCTGGTCTGGAAAGATCAAGTGGTCGCAGAAATGTGTTCGGCGTGAAGAGATGGGGTTCCGCGACGTGGGTCGGAAGCAAAATGCTCCCGGCCCTTTTTATATTTAGACAACCGGTTGCGCCATGCTCTATAATGATGGTATGAAAAAAAATCTACAGCCATCCTTCACCGAAAAAGTGTATGCCGTGGTGGCCAAGATCCCGCGGGGGAGCGTGCTGACGTATGGCGAGGTCGCGCGCCGAGCGGGGCGGCCGGGAGCCGCGCGCGCGGTGGGGAACATCATGCATAACAATCCTGACACGAAGCGCGTGCCGTGCCATCGCGTGGTCCGCGCGGACGGCACGCCGGGCGGCTACGCCCGGGGCACAAAGCAGAAGATCGCGATCCTGCGCCGCGAGGGCGCGTACCCCTTCAAATAGCCGCGCCGCCGCGCCTTTTGCTATAATAGAGGCATGAAAGCCCTGACCGCCCTGAAAGCATTGGCCATCGTTTTCGCGGTGATCATCATCGTGTTGCTCGGCGTGCTGTTTTTCTATAATCCTGCGAAGGCGCCGCAATTGCCGCCGGACAATGTCGGTGGCGCGAATATACTCCAGCCGATCGTTTCGGCCGATGGGCATCTTTCCGTGACGTCGCTCGTGGCGGGCCAGATCGTCACGTCGCCGGTCACTGTTGTCGGCACGGTCACCGGCGGGGGATGGTTCTTTGAGGCAACATTTCCCGTGAAGGTGCTCGACGCCGATGGGGCGGAGCTCGGCACCGGCACCGCGGAGGCGCAGGCCGACTGGACGTCCACGGGCACGGTACCGTTCACGGCGATCATCCAGTTTTCCGCGCCGCACGGCGCCACGGCAGGGCACGGTCGTGCTCTCCAAAGACAACCCCTCCGGTGCGCCACAGAACGATTTATCACTCAGCATTCCGGTAAAGTTCAAGTAAAGAATTAAAAACCATGCCTGACAGATTTCCCAAAATAGAAAACGAAAGCGGCGGAGAAAATAAATGGTCATTCGAAAGTACTCCCGGAAAAGCGATGGAAGTAGCCGATGCGGTCGAAGAGCGCCTTAGGGGATTAGGGTGGACCGAAGAACAGCTGGGCAATTTTAAGGTGGCGATCCACGAAGGGATCATAAATGCGGTGGTGCACGGCAATGAGGGCGATCCCGCGAAAAAAGTAGATGTGGAATTGAACATTGTGAAAGATGTGGACGGGGAGGAAATGGCCGAGATAACGATCATTGACGAAGGAAAGGGGTTCGACCCCGATACGGTTCCCGATCCGACGGAAGGGGAGAATCTTTTGGAAGGTCATGGCCGCGGACTTTATATTATGGGTGATGAAACTGATGTTGCTCCGGAATTTCTTCCCAATCAGGGGAGGTTGATCCTCCGCCGGAAGAAAGATCGCCCATCGGACGGATATCGCTTAATAAAAAAAAGAAGCCTCGGTCACGAATAGATCATTGTGACGAAGGCTTTTTAAAACAATGCCATCTGTGGATCGTCTAGCTTGGCGGTCTCCGGTCGGCATCGGCTTTGTTAGCGCCTGTCTTGCCAAGGACGCTACAAATTTGGTGGTGGAGGCGCTCTCTGACAGAACGATCAAAGATACCTTGTCCATCAAGGACCTTCCACGTGGCCGCCGGAACCGTCATACCGCGATGTTTTTCGATATAAGCGGTGGTCATGCTGGCCAGCTCGATTTCCCTCTCGGTGTACGGTTTAGTTTTCAAGATGCCCCTCCGCCCAATTCATGATGATTATTCTAACATAAAATAAAGCATCGAGCAAGTGCCTTTGATACATTCCAGCTTGAAGCGCATCACTCCCTGAACACCTCCGCAGGCGTACGCCAGTTGAGACATTTCCGCTTAGTATGGTTCATGAGCCATACTACCGCATCAACATCTCTCTGGGTAATGGTATCGAAATCGAATCCTTTGGGAAAGACCCTGCGTAATCTGCCGTTCGTGTTCTCATTCGTCCCGCGTTGCCAGGGAGCGTGGGGATCGGCGAAAAATACTTTTGCATTCATATCCCGTTCGATCCTCCGCCAGAGCGAGAATGCCGATCCGCGATCGAAGGTGAATGACCGAGCTTCGAGCTTTTCCTTCCGCGCGATGATCTCGCCATGCACCGGGTCGCATCCTTCATACGGAATGATGACCGCTTCCTCAAACCGGCTCTTCCGGTCGGTGAGGGTGAGGAGCGAACTCTTTGGCCCCCGCACCGTATCTCCTTCAAAATGTCGGGTGCGGCTTCGATGCTCCGCACCCGGCGATCGTTCACGGATCCCGCGCACATCCTGCGTCCAGCCTTGCTTCTTCTCGCGCTTCGAACCGTATCGCCTTCGTTTCTTTCCCCGTTGGGGAAGCAATGCTTTGAGGTCGGGACGGGAGCGATATATCCATGCGTAGATCGTTTCATGGACGATGCCCTCATCATGGGCGATGACCTCCGGAGACACGAGGGGATGAAGTCGGAATTCGATGCGACGCGCAAGTGCATCATCATGCTCTATCTTTCGGAATGCTTCCTTACTTTTTCTGCGACGTTCCCGCGCGATGACGGTGGCGGTCATTGAATGATATTCGCTCTCTTTCTCCGTATTCCGATCAAGTTCCCGTGATATCGACGACTGGTTGATCCCAAGCTCTTTCGCGGCATCCCGTTGCGAGAGTCCTGCCCGAAGCAGGGCGGCTAGCGCCGTCCTCTTGTCTTGCGTAATATGGCGATACATACCCGTAGGTATCTTGATTGGTTTGGCGACCTTTCAAGCGTACCCTGCGGGTATGTTCGTTTCAAAATCGAGTGATGCGCTTCAGTGGAGAATGTTTATTTCGCGCCCGATTCACCTATAATGGAATGACATGATCTCCCCAAAGGACCTCCCATATTACAAAAAGCGCTGGGAGAAATCGCAAAGGCATTGCACAAGCTGTTTCCGCATCCGAAATCGCGCTCACGTTCGGCAACCCGTGGGAGCTACTCGTGGCCGTCCAGCTTTCCGCGCAGTGCACGGATAAGAAGGTGAATCAGGTGACGCCCGCGCTGTTCAAAAAATATCCCACGCTTGATGCGTATGTGAACGCGGGCAAGTCCGCGCGTGGAATCCGCCAGTTCGAGGATATGATCCACGCCTGTGGCTTTTATCGTGCGAAGACGAAGAACATTTTAGCGGCGGCAAAATATATAAAGGAAAAGTGTGGCGGCAAACTTCCGCGCACGATGGCGGAGATGGTGAAGGTGCCCGGCGTCGGGCGCAAATCGGCGAACGTGATCCTTGGCAACGCTTACGGCGTGGTGGAGGGGATTGCGGTGGACACGCACGTGATGCGGCTCTCTCAGGTGCTCGGTCTCACGCGCGAGAAGACGCCGGAGAAGATCGAGCAGGACTGATGGCCATCATCCCGCGCAAGGACTGGTTCACCGCCACGTACATGATCATCGACTACGGCCGCGCCTACTGCGTGGCGCGTCCGCACAAGCACGAGCTGTGCCCGCTGACGAAGGTGCTGGGGTAGGGAGGTTCGATATCCCCATTTTGCCCCGTGCTTAAAGTGTTTAGAATGGATATTGTTAGTTAGAAGAAAGACCGCTTTCTGGTGTGAGGCCAGAACGCGGTTTTTCGTTTTTATAGCGGATTGATGGCGCGGTCACTGAAGTTGGGGAACAACGGCGATTGCGCCGTTCGTCGATGCCATCTTGCCTTTTCTGATGTGGATAGATGTGGCCACGAGTGTTAATACAATTTTGCACGAGTAAAAAATCTTGGATAGCCGCAGATTATTTGCATAATTCATCGCTTTGTGCTATAAATAGACCATAATGAAAGAAAGCATCGGAAGAGTTCCGGGGTTCGAACCGGAGCCAGTAGAAGAAGAAAATGAGGTTAACTTCCACGAGGTTTCGCGCGAACGCGCGGCGCTCCGGCGTTCGCTTGAGGAGCTTGGCATTTCCTCAACTGCTGTTCTGGAGGATATCCGCGAAGGAGTGAATCCTGCCGAGCGATCGCTCAAAGAAGAAAATTCCATCGTACGTACGTTAGGCAAAAAGATCGCAGACGAGTTGGCGAGTGTGGATAAAATTGCAAGCGGGTTCAAGGTTCCGCGTGATGAAGAAAAAGATATCCCATTAATTTCTTCAGTAAAGGAATCGCTTGGCCGACAGAAAGAAGCGGCGGAATCGAGTTCCACGAAGTGGATTGACGAAGGGGCGATCCGAAAAGAGATTGGTCCTTCCTATGATACGTTAAGCACTCTCGCGGCAGAAGAAATGACTGTGGGGGATTTTGAATTACGAACCCTTCGGGAAGACAAAAACGACCCGTACGCAAGAAAAGCGCGGGCGGGGGTGCTCGGCGCAGTACGCGAAGAAAAAACCCGGATCGAGACGGCGCGTCGACAGGAAGAGGAAGGGCATCCTTCGGAAGCGCGCGCATTTGATCTTGTAACATATAAACAAGGACTCCACGAAGAAGGGCATCTCGCCGCAACCCCTTCAGTGAAGAAAGCGGTTCACGAGATTGGTAATCGCATGATCGCGGGGAAACCCATGTTTCTCCATGGCCCGACGGGTACCGGAAAGACATCACTCGCACGATATGCTGCAAAACATTTCACAGGCAAAGAGGCCGAGATGGTATATTGCAACCCCCAGACTCGCGAGGCGAATATTTGGGGGAAGACCGGTATCCGCCCTGCGGCAGGCGGCGCGATAGAGACGGTGGATGTGTATGGTCCTCTCGCGCGCGCGGCGAGTGAAGGGAAAGTCGTGGCCTTTGATGAGTTCAATGCGCTTCCGAAAGAACAGATGGTTTTCATAAAAGGTGTGTTGAACGCCAAAGTAGGGGATAAGTTGAATATTATGGGCAATGGTATGGTGGAGATCAAGCCGGGATTCCAAATGATTTTCACGGCAAATCTTAAATCGGAAAAGAATCCGGAACGCTCGGATCTTCCTCCGGAGATCGCCCGCGAGTTCGAGCAAAACAATTTCGAGATTCCCTACACGCCGAAAGAAGAAGCGTATGACATCATGCTTGCGCGACTCATGAACCGCGACGGGTCAGTCGATCTATCGTGGAGCGACATCAACGAGACGTTGCCGAAATTCTGTGAGGCGATGGAGGAGGTACAGACGGCTTATACAGGTGCTGTTTCGGAGGATATGGGACGATTGACCGGCACGTCCGACGCTTCGGGCAAAAGGCCCTCGCTCAAGAAACTCGTATTTACGCAAGGAACGGCGGAGAATATTTTTGAAGCATGGATGACTGAGCGCCAATCGAATCCGGATCGTCATCCCTCATTCGTTGATTTTTTGGATGGTCGTCTGAAGACCGCGCTCACATTCCGCGAATACCCCGAACCCGATCGTGCGTTAACGGCAAAGATTTTGGCGTCAAAGGGACTGCTCCGCACGGTAACCGCCAAAGATCTCGGCCTCCCCGCGACCACATTTGAATTTGATGCGGCGAGGCGAGCTCGTGGCAATGAACAGGCGATTGCCGAGCTCAAAGAGCGTTCCGCAAAAGAATCACATATTTCCATAAAGGAACTCACGGAACTCGATCCGTGGAATTTGCGGGGGAAGAAAGCGGCTCAGGAAGCAGCGCAGTTTTTGGGTCCCGATGACGCTTCGCCTGATGCGCATCGCATCGGAGAACAGGCCGACGAAAAAGAGGTGGAGAAAGAAAATAGCCCGTTTTTGATGGAGCGGATCAAGGAATGGTATGGAGATAATGATGCCAAAAAAGCTAAACCGAAACTTACCGAGCTTTCGTCTCCTCAGGATCTTGAATGGGAGCAGATGAGCAAGGACACCGATGCTTCAAAATTCGGGGAATATACCATGAATCCTGAAACGGCGGGGATTGATTGGGAAACCATCCCGCCGGAAAAGATCAAAGTCGTGGATCTTTCGGATATGCGTGGCAAGCCGTTACATGAGGTCGCGGAGCATGTTATTGAAACGTATAGCGCGGACTATTATATTCCGGGCATCGAGTATTGGAAATATATCATTGAGCATCCAGATAAATCTCCCGAAGATCTTAAGGATGGCAATTACCACTTTTTCTTTGGTTCCGTGTTTCGTGGCGAGGGCGGCATTTGGAGCGTGCCGTGTGTAACTGGGGCGGCTCGAGGTTCAGCCCGGGCGCGCGCTGGCTCGCGGTCGGCTGGCACTCGCGCTGCCGCGTCGTGCTCCTCGAGAAATGATTCTTGTCGTTTGAATTTTTGATTGCAGCAATCTTCTGTAATTTGAATTTTGATTTTGCCTTTGGCGCGCGGAGCGCGCCGCGGCACTTTATGGATTCTTAAGATTTGATATACTGAACTCGTATCGCGAATATCAGTATGCGGCGACAGGATTAAACTCCCCACTGCATGCCACGATGCCGAAAAGGCGCTTCTCCGGAATGCGGTCGGTCGTCGGAATAGATCCGATGATTTGCCGCAGAGTGAGCCGCTATTCGCAAAAACAAGAATTGATTCTGTGCGGATGACTAGGGCATTTTCGATGCCGAATTCGATACAGTCCGGCGATTGCAGGCCATGAAATGAATGTGCTGCCCTCGTGGACGGTGATGTGGAAGGTTTTCCGTACGAGTGTTTGGCGGGGCGCGTGCCCCGGGTTCCGTGTTTCGTGACAAGGACGGCAATTGGAACGTGCCGTATGCTAACTGGAACGGCTCGAAGTTCAACCCGAACGCGAACTGGCTCACGAACGACTGGAACTCGAACTACCGCGTCGTGCTCCTCGTTATTCCTTTCTTGTTTTATCTTAAATGGGTCGGATTTTTGACGGGCGGATGCTATTTGCGGAACTACTTTCTTTTTCTGCGCGGCGTTTCCAGCCGTAGAGCATCTTGCCGATTTCTTCGATTTCCGGCGCGAGTTTTATAAAGTGCGCTTCTTCAATACCGTTCAATTCAAAGAGCGCATAGAGCATGAATTTCAGTAGATCGTTTTTCGCGATTGCTTTTCCGATGATTGCTCCGCGTTCCTTTTCAGGGGAGAACTGAGCGCTTGCCGTGAGTTCAACGATCTCCGCGAAGAGCGAATCAATTCGCACCCCGAGCGAATAGCGGAGCATCTTCGGAATATGGGGCGCTACCGTGTGCCATATCTTGTAAACACCCAATAACTTCACTGCGATCCCTGAAAGCTTTAATGATGAGGGAGCATGAAGCATTTATAACCTTATATAAGCAAAAATATATGAATTTGTCAAGTACGACGTAATATCCCAATAGCTTGGAATCACTCACCGGAGAGTACAATCCAAGCCATGTATACCACTAACCCGCAGATGCCGAAGGCAAGAATGGAAGCGGTCCGCCTCGTGAAATATCGGGGATGGTCGACAAGAAAGGTTGCCCGCTACACCGGGTTCTCGCAAGGCGCCATCGTGAAGTGGTGCAAGAAGGATCCGACGGGAGGATGGCGGCGGATCCCCACGGAGTCATCGAAGCCGCATCACCATGCGAAACAACTCACGGACGATGTGGTAAAAAAGATCATCCGCATCCGGGAAAAGACGAAGCGTACGAGTGAGGTGGTGCATGAACATCTTCTGCGCCAGGGCGTAAAGGTATCGCTGAACTCCGTACGTCGTACGATCGACCGGGCAGGGCTCATGAAGAAGCGAAGCATCTTCAAACGGTATCATCCCCACGTGGAGCGTCCGAAGCCCGAGAAACCAGGCGATCTCGTGCAATTGGACACCATCCACCGGATGATCGATGAGAAGAAGCGATTGTATATCTTCGTCCTCCTCGACGTGCATTCGCGCTGGGTGTACGCAAAAGCATATGCCAAGATGAACAGCGCGGCGATGGTGGCATTCGTCGCGGAAGCGCAACGAGCCGCATCATTTCGATTTGATATGCTCCAGAGCGACCATGGCCCGGAGTTCGGCGCATGGTTCGTGGAGCAGGCGAAAAAGAAGCATCGCTACACGCGGATCGGCAAGCCGAACGACAACGCCCATATTGAGCGGTTCAACCGGACGCTCCAGGAAGAATGCCTCGACCATCTTCCGGATGACATCAGAACCATCAATGGCGCACTCAAGAAATATCTGCGATACTACAACAACGAACGATTGCATATGGGCATCGCACTCAAAACGCCGATACAAATTATCCAAAACCGATTCCAAGCTATTGGGTAGAAGACGGTACGAGTGATACGTATAAGTCGCAGCCAATCATCCCACCATTTGATGAAATAGTTTCCTTCGAAAACCTATTCCTCAGCTGGCGTGAGTTTCAAAGGGGGAAGTCTCAAAAAGAGGATGTCGCCGAATTTGAGTTGCGGCTTATTTCTCATCTCTCATCACTACATCGCGACCTCATCTCTGGATCCTATAGACATGGTGGTTACACGCACTTTAAAGTAAACGATTCAAAGCCCCGGGATATTCACAAGGCGAGTGTTCGAGATCGGGTCGTGCACCACGCAGTGTATCGGGCCTTATATCCCTATTTTGACCGAAAGTTCATTTTCGATTCGTATTCCTGCCGGAATGAGAAAGGCACTCATCGCGCCCTCAACCGATTTGCGTCGTTTGCCCGAAAGGAAGGATTGAATCACACGCGGACGGTGTGGGTGTTGAAGTGCGACGCAAGGAAATTCTTCGCGTCAATTGATCACGGCGTTCTTGTTGCAATGCTCCAGCCGCACATTCAGGATATGCGATTTATGGCGGTCATCCGGGAGATCATTGATAGCTTTCCTTCCGATGGCAGTATGCGAGGCATACCTCTCGGAAATCTCACGAGCCAGCTTTTTGCAAACGTGTATCTTGATCCGTTTGATCAATATGTAAAGAGAACTCTCCGCGCACAGGCACTATATACGCTATGCCGACGACTTCGTTATTTTATCGGATCAAAAAGAATGTCTCGAAAAGATTTTTCCGTCCATCGCTGATTTCCTTGCGGATACGCTCCATCTTTCACTTCATGAAACAACGCCAACCCTCCGCACTGTGGCATCGGGGATCGATTTCCTCGGATGGGTACATTTTGTCGATCATCGCGTGATACGGAGAAAAACACTCGTGAAAATGCGTCGTACGCTTTCCGCGAACTCGTCACCGGAAACCATCGCATCGTATCTCGGTATGCTTTCTCACGGGAACGCGGCGCATTTACGCGAGGAGTTGCTTAACCTCTTGGATTATGATATAATCGAGGCATGAAGGAGCGCATTATGATCCATGAAGAGGATCAGAAATCCAGCGCAGACAATGAAAAATCATCGGGCGAATCCTCAGCGCAGGAAGCGCGAGCCGGACACGAAGAAGCGGTGGAATTCGTGGGACGGCACCGAGATTTTTTTGAGCACTATGCGCGGGGAGAAGTGAATATAAAGCCCGCGCCTGCGGGACTCGACACGTTCGCGTTCGACCTCCAATCCAATGATATTTATGTCAACTCCCGTTTCTATCGCGAACGGGGATTTTCCGATGAAAAAACGACATTCGCCACGCTCCACGAAATAGAGCATTTTAAGGAGAAAGCCCAGGTCCTCGCCGAGCGCGGCGGTCAGCGGACGTTCGAACGTTATGTAAATCGCATCAAAAGCTCTCGCGCCTATGGGCTTATGGATAATTGTGTTGCCGATATTCGTGAGAATCGTGCCGTCATCTCGCGCACGAACCAATCATTTGCGGATATCGAATCGTCGCTCTATCGCGAGGATCTTTTCAAAGAAACGGATTTCCGTTCACAACCGAAACACATCCAGCTTGCACAGGCGTTACTGCGAGAGAGTCGTGTGCCGGGCGAGGCATGCGAGGTCGCGCCGGAAGTGCGCGAGAAACTTGACGCTTTGCGTGCGATCGCCTCGAAGGATGGCACGAAGCTCCTTGATGCCATGACCGACCCTTCGACGCCGATGTCTATGCGTTTGAAACTTCAAGACCGCTATATTTGGCCTGCGGTTGATGAGCTGCTTAAGAAAGATATGGAGGATGAAAAAAAGAAGCAGCAGCAGAAACAAGACCAGCAAGGACAGGGACAATCCGGAGAGCAGAGTAAGGATCAGAGTCAAGGCAAAGAAGGCCAAGGAGAGGGGTCGGAAAAACCACAGAAGAAAAGTTGGTTCGGCAAAAAGGATAAGAATAAAAAAGAAGCGCCGAGCGGCGCAGGCAAGGGCGATAAGGGTGAAACACCGTCCGATCCAAACGAGGTATTCAAGGGTGCTTATGAAAACGCCGAAAAGAAAGTGATGAATGCTGTGCCCATTGAAGATGTTGAGAAGGCTCTCAAGGATTGGAAGGAAGGCGGCGGCGATCCGCTTGAGCGTGCCGACCGGGAGTATGCGGCGAAGCTTGGCGTTAAAAAAGAGGAACTGGATCGTTATCGCAATATCGTGAAGTCCCTCGAAGATATGAAAAATCCCGAGACGAACCAAAGCGTTATCGAAGAACTGCGAACACTCATTGAGCGAATTATCGCTCGACGGCTCAAGCCAGTACCTGCACCAAGATATCCGATGGAAGAAGGGGAAGATCTCGTTGAGGCGGGACAACTTGTTTCTGATGTGAAGGCGGGAAATCTTGAACCCAAAGTGTGGGAAACGGCGGAGACGCGCGAACGGCCCGGGAAGAAATTCGGAGAGGTGGAAATCACGCTCGTGTGTGATCGCTCTGGGAGTATGGCTCAGGGCGCAAAACTTATAGAACAACGTAAGACTGCCGTGCTTCTCATGGAGGCGCTCAGGGAATTTGCCGAGCGCTGCGAGGAGGAGCGGACTAACGTGGACAAGCCATTGGAGATACGGTCGGAGGTATACTCATTCCAATCTTCATCGGAGGACGCGACACCATTAAAAAAGATGTCGAAAGAATTGGGAGAGAAAGAGCGGATTGAGGTAGCGACGGCGCTTTCGTCTGTGGAGGGCAGTACCACCGATTTCATTCCTTTGGAAACAGTAGAAAAACGTATCGATGCGGATAGCCGCAAAAAAATCACCGAAGGAGAGTTGAAAAAAATCGTCGTAGTGTTTACGGATGGAGAAAGCGATGACCCGGGTCGGGTAAGAAAAATTCTCCAAAAGTTGCGCGAGCAAGGAGTTGTCGCGATCGGAGTGGGGAATCACCGAAGACGGGAAAGCCGCACTTACGACCTATGCTCCGGATGCAAAGCTTGCCGAAAAAGGCGGAACAGCTTGGCAAGACGTTGGGAGAGTTACTGCAAGAACATTTGGCGGACGTATAGTCGATGTAGTATTTCCTTTTGACTCCCCATTAAAAATCCATTAAAATGGTGGGGCAGAGAGTTTGGATGAGTAACCCCTATAGCCCTCGGGCAAGGGGCGCTTTCGCACTAGCGACGATAACACCATGAACTACTTCAAGATCGATATCCGATAACCAACCCGCGGGGGACCAGCCGAAGGCGATCGCATCGCTTGTTTCGGGTTTGCGCGAAGGGCTTCGCGATCAGACCCTGCTCGGCGTGACCGGCTCCGGCAAAACGTTCACGATGGCGAACGTGATCCAGCAGATCGGGCAAGCCGACGCTCGTGATCGCGCACAACAAGACGCTCGCCGCACAGCTCTGCAACGAATTCCGCGAGCTCTTCCCGAACTCGTCCGTCAATTATTTTGTTTCGTACTACGATTACTATCAGCCGGAGGCGTACATCCCGACGAGCGATACGTATATAGACAAGGAGGCGCTGATCAACGACGAGATCGACAAGCTGCGCCACGCGGCGACGATGGCGCTGCTCACGCGGCGCGATGTGATCATCGTGGCGTCGGTGTCGTGCATCTACGGCCTCGGCGCGCCGGAGGAGTATGCCAAGAACATCGTCCGGTTCAAAGTGGGCGACAAGGTGGAGCGCCGCGATTTTTCGCGCAAGCTCGTGTCGTTGCAATTCAATCGCACGACGGCGGACCTTAAGCGTGCCACGTACCGCCTGCGCGGCGAGAACTGGGAGATCATGCCCGCGGACCGCGAGATCATCTATAACCTGGAGGTGTCCGGCGGCGTGATCCGCGCGATCTATGAGATCGATCCGGTCGCCGGGTTCCAGCCGGGCAACACGCCTTCTATCCCGGATATTTTGTTTGCGCCGGCGAAGCACTTTATCACCGCGCCGGCAGTCGCGCGAGCGCGCGTATGGAAAGTATTAAAATAGAATTAAAAGATCAGCTCGCAAAATTTGACAAGCGAGAAAAAGTTCTTGGAAGCGGAGCGCCTGGAGCGCCGCACCAAATTCGACCTCGCGATGATGGCCGAGGTGGGCTACTGCCATGGCATCGAGAACTATTCGCGCCATCTCTCCGGCCGCGCCGCAGGCGAGCCGCCGGCAACGCTTTTGGATTATTTCCCGCACAAGGACGACGGCTCGCCGGACTTCCTCACCATCATCGACGAGTCGCACATGACGGTGCCGCAATTGCAGGGCATGTTCAACGGTGACGCGGCGCGCAAGAAAACGCTCGTGGAATACGGGTTCCGCTTGCCGTCGGCGATCGATAACCGGCCGCTTCGCGGTTCGAGGAATTCGATGCGCGCATCGGTCAGGTCATCTATACCTCCGCCACGCCGAGCCCGTATGAAATAAAAGAGAGTCAGCCGCCGAACGGCCAAGTGGTGGAGCAAATCATTCGCCCGACCGGCCTTGTGGATCCGAAGATCACGATCAGGCCCGCGCGCGGGCAGGTGGACGATCTTATCCCGCGCATCGAGGAGCGCGTGGCCAAGAACGAGCGCGTGCTTGTGACGACGCTCACGAAGCGCATGGCGGAAGACCTCAGTGCGTACCTGGAGGAAAAGAAAATAAAAGTGAACTATCTGCACAGTGATGTGAAGACGATGGACCGCATCAAGATCCTGACCGACCTGCGCAAGGGCAAGATCGAGGTGCTCGTCGGCGTCAACCTTTTGCGCGAAGGCCTCGATCTGCCGGAGGTGTCGCTCGTGGCCATTTTGGACGCGGACAAGGAGGGATTCCTGCGCAGTGAGGTGTCGCTCATCCAAACGATCGGCCGCGCCGCACGCAACGTGGAAGGCGAGGTCGTGATGTATGCGGACAATATCACCGGTTCCATCGAGCGTGCCATCCGCGAAACCGACCGCCGCCGCGCAATCCAGGTGGCGTACAACAAAGAGCACAACATCACGCCGCGCACGATCGTGCGGAAGATCTCGGATATTTTGCCGGACATTGACGACATTCTTGCGCTCGAGACGGCGCCGGTGCCGCGATCCAAGACCGCGCTCCAGCGGCTGATCGCAGAAAAGGAGCGCGACATGAAAGCCGCGGCAAAGGAGTTGAACTTTGAGATGGCCGGAATATTGCGTGATGAGATCCGTGAATTGAATAAGAAGGCAGCGGCGGTGGAAGACGTGATGAAGGATGCGAAGATCATGAAGAAGGCGGGCGCGAAAAAGAGGTAACCATTTCACGCGCCACACGTTCTATGGAGGTATGAATATAGATCGCAGGGGGTTTGCTCCTATGGCAGTGATATTGTTGGTAATTGTCGGCATCGCGGTACTCGGCGGCGTTTTCTATTATCTCCACAGCGGGCCATCCACCCCTTCGCCCAGTAATAACAATCCGCCCGTCGTTACCACGTCCACCACGCCGACATCAACCTCAACGCCGATTACCGGTTATCGCAGCTACCTCACCCCGTTGAGCGGTCCCGTCGGAACGGTCGTGACCATCCATGCAAGCGGCTTTGCGCCGACCGGAAACCAGATAACGCTGGATGGCATGGTGGGAGCATCGCTCGAGAACGTCGCTTCTCCTGATGGAAAGACGCTGACCTTCACAGTGCCATCGAGTTTGGGCCCGAATTGCAAACCGGATCAAGCGTGCCCGATGTATCTCAGGGTCGTCACTGCAGGATTGTACACGGTAAGCGTCATCTCTAACGGGACCACATACAATATCGGGATGTTCACCGTCACCGGGGGCGGAATTCTGCACCCGACTCCGCAAAGTTGACCTGACTTTAAAAGAACGCTAAACTTGTCTTCATAGACCCCTACAACCCCGACCAAGGGCGTTTTTCCATCTTATCTATCCGAAAAACTTATGCAATTACTCCTCAGCTACATCAAGAAGCATAAAAAGTCGCTCACACTGACGCTCGTGTTTGCGGCGGTGAACATCGCGTTCTCGCTCGTCGATCCGCAGGTGTTCCAGATCGTCATCGACGATTACGTCTCAAAGATCGGCAGTATCTCGAGCGGCGATTTCCTGCGCGGCGTGGGGTTGTTGCTGCTCGTTTCCATCACTGCGGCGCTCGTTTCGCGCACCGCGAAGAATTTCCAGCAATATTATGAGAACATGGTGGCCCAACGCGTCGGCACGGAGCTCTACGCGCACAGCGTTGCGCACTCGTTCTCACTGCCGTACGCGATCTTCGAGGACCAGCGCTCAGGCGAGTTGCTCCAAAAACTCCAGAAGGCGCGGCTCGACGCGCAGCTCCTCATCACCAACTTCGTCGACATCATTTTCGTATCGTTCGTGGGAATTCTGCTCGTGCTCATCTACGCGTTCTTCGTGAATTGGATCATCGGCCTTTTATATTTTATGGTCATCCCAATCCTCGGCTCGGCGCTGTTCTTCCTCGGGAAGAGGATCAAGATGATCCAGAAAAATATCGTCATCGAATCCGCGAACCTTGCGGGATCCACAACCGAGACGATCCGCAACGTGGAACTCGTGAAGAGCTTGGGACTTGAAGACCAGGAGACCCAGCGCCTGAATGATGTGAACAATAAAGTGCTCGCACTCGAACTTTCCAAATTGACGTTGATCCGCAAGCTGAGCTTTACGCAGGGCACGATCGTGAACGCGATGCGCTCTATTATATTGTTCGCGATGCTCTGGCTCATTTTTCTCGCAAAGATCTCGCTCGGCGAATTCCTCGCGCTGTGGTTCTATTCTTTCTACATCTTCTCCCCGCTCGGCGACATCGGCACGGTGGCGGCGCAATATCAGGAATCGAAGGGAAGCATGGAGAAATTGCAGGAAATCCTCGCGATTCCATCGGAGGAGAAGCCCGCGCACCCAGTGAGCATCGATTCACTAAAGACGGTGGAATTCAAAGATGTTTCGTTCGGGTATCAAAGTGGTGCGCTTATCGCGCTCGCAAACATGAACCTCACGATCAAGAGCGGCGAGACGGTCGCGTTCGCGGGATACTCCGGTTCGGGGAAGACGACGCTCATCAAATTGCTCGTCGGATTGTATAAGCCGACTAAGGGCACTATTTTATTGAACGGCGTGAACGGCGACACGGTGGATTACGACGCGCTGCGTCGGAAGATCGGCTACGTGTCGCAGGATACACAACTTTTTGCCGGTACTTTGCGCGACAATCTCGTATTCGTAATGCCGGATGCCACCGACGACGATTGTTGGAAAGCGCTGCGGAGCGCGTCTGTGGAGGCGATCGCGGAGCGCGGCGGCCTTGGGCTGGATACGAAGATCGGCGAGGGCGGCATTAAGATATCCGGCGGCGAGCGCCAGCGCCTTGCCATCGCCCGCGCGCTGTTGCGCGATCCGGAATTGATCATCTTCGACGAGGCGACGTCAAGTTTGGATTCCATAACCGAAAAATCGATTACGGAGACGATCCACCAGATCGCAAAGTCGCGGCCGAATCTGATCACGGTGATGGTCGCGCACCGGCTCTCCACGCTCGCGCGCGCCGACCGCATCTACGTGATGCGCAAAGGCGGCGTGGTGGAGCAGGGAAGTCACGCCGAACTACTCAAGGATCCCGACGGACTCTACTCGGCGTTATGGAAAGAGCAGAGCGGGAATACGGAGAATAATAGTGAGGTTAAATAAGCATGAAGCACGACAAGATCATCATCAAAGGCGCGCGCGAACACAATCTCAAAAATGTGAACCTTGAAATCCCGCGCGATAAAATGGTCGTTTTCACCGGATTGTCCGGCAGCGGCAAGTCGTCGCTCGCGTTCGACACGATCTTTGCCGAAGGCCAGCGGCGCTACATCGAATCACTTTCCGCGTACGCGCGGCAATTTTTGGGCCGCCTCGACAAGCCGGACGTGGACGATATCGAGGGACTTTCGCCGGCGATCTCCATCGACCAAAAATCGCATTCGTCGAACCCGCGCTCTACGGTTGCCACGATCACGGAAATTTACGATTACCTTCGCGTGCTTTTCGCGCGCGCGGGCAAGCCCTATTGCCCGACGTGCGGTCGTGAGATCAAGAAACTAACGAACGAGGAGATCGTGGATGTTGCGATCGAGATTTCGGATGAGCAACAAAGATAAAAAGAATTTTGTCATTTTGGCGCCGGTGGTGCGCGGCCGGAAAGGTGAGTACTATCAGATGCTCTACGATTTCCTTGAACGCCGGATTTTCCGAGGTGCGCATCGACGGCAAATATCATTCGCTGCGCGACCGCGTGGAGCTCAGCCGTTATAAAGTGCACGACATCGATCTCGTCGTGGACCGCCTGCCGTCGGGAATGAATTTCAAAGACAAAGACAATCGCTTGCGCCTGGCAGAGGCGATCGAGAGCGCGCTCAAGTATGGCAACGCGGTCGTGACGCTCATCACGGACAAAGAGGCATCGCTCTCGGCAAAGTTCACGTGCCCGCACGACGGGTTCTCGTTCCCGGAGATCGAGCCGCGCCTGTTCTCGTTCAACAGCCCATACGGCGCGTGCCCGGAATGCCACGGCCTCGGCACGAAGGATATCTGGTCCGACGAGATCTGCCCGGTGTGCGACGGCAAGCGCTTGCGCGTGGAGAGTTTGAATGTCCTGATCGACAATAAGAACATAAACACGGTGACGGCGCTTTCCATCGAAGACGGACTCGCATTTTTCACCGGTTTGAAGTTCAAAACGGGATCACTGGAGGAGGTTGCCGAAGCCCCGCTTCGCGAGATTAAAAATCGATTAAAGTTCATGATGGACGTCGGTTTGGAATACCTGACGCTCGACCGCAAAGCGGGGACGCTCTCCGGTGGCGAGGCCCAGCGCATCCGGCTCGCGTCGCAGATCGGCTCGCGCCTGGTGGGCACGCTCTATATATTGGACGAGCCGACGATCGGCCTGCATCAGCGCGATAATGCGAAGCTGATCCAGACACTCAAGGACCTGCGCGACCTCGGCAACACGATCATCGTGGTGGAGCACGACGAGGACACGATCCGCGAATCGGATTATCTGGTGGACATCGGGCCGGGCGCGGGCGTGCACGGCGGACAGGTGGTGGCAAAAGGGCCGATGCCGGAGCTCATCAAAGACCTCAAACAGAACTCGCTCACGTTGCAATATTTGCGGGGGAAGAAGTTCATCGAGGTGCCGGAGACGCGGCGCAAAGTGGATGTGAAGCAGGAATATCTCAAGATCCGTGGCGCGCACGCGAACAACCTCAAAGATGTGGATGTGGATATTCCGTTGCGGCGCTTTACCGCCGTGACCGGCGTTTCCGGCAGTGGTAAATCATCGCTCGTGTACGACGTACTCTACAAAGCCGTTGCAGACAAGTTGAATCACGCCAGTTTCAAAGCAGGAGGATACAAACAGATCTTCGGTTTGGAATACATCACGCGCATCATTAATATCGATCAGGGCGCGATCGGCCGCACGCCGCGCTCCAATCCGGCAACGTACGTCGGCGCGTGGACGCATATCCGCGATCTCTTCGCCGGCACGGAAGACGCGCGCGTGCGCGGCTACAAGCCGGGCCGGTTCAGCTTCAACGTCCCGGGCGGGCGATGCGAGAACTGCGAAGGTCACGGCACGATCGCCATCGAGATGCACTTTTTGCCGACGGTGTATGTGACGTGCGACGTGTGCAAGGGAAAGCGCTTCGATCGCGAAACGCTCGCGGTGGAATACAAAGGCAAAAATATTTTCGATGTCCTGCAGATGACGATCGAAGAAGCGGTGAAGTTCTTCGAGGACATCCCGTGGCTGATGGACAAGCTCACTATCTTAGAGGAGGTTGGTTTGGGATATTTGGAGCTTGGCCAGTCGGCGACGACGCTCTCCGGCGGCGAAGCGCAACGCATCAAGCTCTCCGCCGAGCTGGGCAAGCGCGACACGCGCCGCACGCTCTATCTGCTCGACGAGCCGACGACCGGCTTGCACTTCGCCGACGTGGATCAGTTGCTCAAAGTTTTGCAACGGCTCGTTGATAGGGGCAACACGATCGTCGTCATCGAGCACAATCTGGACGTCATCAAGTGTGCGGACTGGGTGATCGATCTCGGCCCCGAAGGCGGTGCCCGCGGCGGCAAGATCATCGCCACCGGCACGCCGGAGGAGATCGTCCGCAAGAAGGCGAGCGTGACGGGGGAGTATCTCCGGCCACTGCTGCAGAAATAAAAAAGAAATAGTGGCTTCTTGCCTCCAAGCAGATGACCGTTCGGCAAGAAGCCACTATTTTTTTATATGAGCGTCAGAAAAGATTAAAAAATCATTAAAAACTTTTTGACAAAATACTGAGATCGGTTAAGATTGAAGTGTAATTTTTGGGATCACCCACCGCGCCCCGCATCGCCCCCGATGTGGGGCGAATATGTTTCTGGTGTAAAAAATTCCTTGAATCTCGAATACAGATCGTTGAGGTCCGTATCGTTGAGCGTGCCTACTTTTCTAAGGAGTCGGACGGCGTCCAACGTCTTTGCTTGCGAGAGTATCGCTTTTTGCTCCTGTCCGCCGAAGGCCATGGGGACATACCAAGACCCATCCTTTCGTTGTGTGGTCATCGGGATCCCAAGAAAGGAATTGGCATCGAATTTTTTGAATACGACCACGGGGCGAGCGAAATCAATTCCCTTCCCGAAGATCTCTACGCCGATATTCAGACCGATGGAACACCACCAAATCTCGCCTTCTTTAAAAAGCGGGCAGGTCTTTTTTTCACCAAGCCGGGCGTGTAATTTCCACCATTCCATTAAAAGAAAAAAGCGATCATAGAACATACAACGACCCTACCACAGCCCCGGTTAAATACTTGTTAAAAATGGTCGGATTTAGCATGGGGTGACGATCTCTCGCGCAATAAGCTGGATTTTTGTTATACTAAACCCATGAAGATCTACGACAACAAGGTCTGGCACGACGGGCAAAAGATCGGATGGATCGATGGCATTCACATCCGCTCGGAAGCGGACGGCCACAAGCTCGGCTATTTTCAGAACAACTTCATCTTCAACGAAGCGGGGCATAAAGTGGCATACATCCACGAGAATCAGCTGATGTTCGAGAACGGCCAATCGCCGATCTCCATCGAGCATATCAACGAGAAGATCGAGGGAACCGACTCGCTGCTCGAGAAGTGCGCCGTGTACGTGCTGTTGGAGGAATAGACCCCGATTTTGCTGCTCAATTTGTTTAATCTTTTTTTAATGCCCATTATGCTATGGTGACTTTTATGGAGCAAAAAGAAAAACAGGAATTTATTTTAGTAATTCGCTCGGAAATGCAGCGAGCTTTAGGCCCACTGGAAAATCGGCTTAATACCTCGATCCGGAAATCGGGTGTTCTTTGGGAGAATATTAGTGACAAATTTAAGCTTGTCACAGAAAGGTTTGATGCAATAGATAAAACATTGGATAGGCACACGGAAATGTTCAAAGATATTTACGAAAAGCTGGACACAAAAGCGGATGTCAAAGCATTCGACTCGCTCGAACGCCGGGTTATACAATTAGAAGGAAAGGTGGTTCGCCCTTCAAGAAGCGGGTAAATCGTCTATAATGAGGAGGTTAAAAAATGATTAAAACCTCCACAGCCACCTCATCCGTCCCGTACAAGAAATTTCCTGAAACGCCGGGCGTCTATATTATGAAAGACGCCGCCGGGCGCGTTTTATACGTCGGTAAGGCGGGAAATCTGCGGCGGCGCGTGTCGAGCTATTTCGAGCGGCCGCACGACGTGCGCATTCAGACACTCGTCAGTAAGATCGCGCACATCGATTTCGAGCAGAAGGAGACGGCGCTCGAAGCGCTGATCCGCGAGGCGGAACTGATCAAGAAGATCACGCCGCCGTTCAATGTGCGCGAGAAGGATGACAAGAGTTTCCTCTATTTCGAGATCACGCGCGAGAAGTTTCCGCGCGTCTTGCTCGTGCGTGGCGCGGGAGTGGTCGCCGCCGCGCGAGCGGAAGGGAAGCGTTACGGCCCGTTCACGTCGGCGTCGAGCGCCCGCGAGGCGCTGCGTATACTGCGACGCATCTTCCCGTGGAGCACGCACGACCCGGACGAGATCGGCAAAATGAAGCGGCCGTGTTTCAACTACGAGATCGGGCTGTGCCCGGGTACGTGCGTAGGTGCGATCACTCATGACGATTACATAAAAAACATCGAACGCCTCAAACTATTTTTTGAAGGGAAAAAAGCGCGCATCATTCGTGGGTTGGAAAAGGACATGAAGGCTGCGGCGAAAAAGCAGGAGTTCGAGAAGGCAGAAGCGCTGAAGCGGCAGATGTTCGCGCTCAAGCATATCCAGGATACCGCGCTCATCTCGGATAGCGACGCGCTCATGGCACCGGCCGGCGACGGACGCCGCCGCGGCGCAGCGCTCAAAGCGGGGTATCGCATCGAGGGCTACGACATCTCGAATATTTCCGGCACGAGTGCCGTCGGTTCCATGGTGGTGTTCGAAGACGGAGAGCCGAATAAAAACGAGTATCGCAAATTCAGGATCAAGAGCATCTTCCAGCCGAATGATGTTGGCATGTTGAAAGAGGTGCTTGAGCGCCGCTTCGCGCGCACGGACTGGCCGATGCCGAACTTCGTCCTCATCGACGGCGGTCTCGCTCAGGTAAATACCGCGCGCCGCGTCTTGCTCCGCGCCGGGATCAAAGTTCCCATCGTGGGTATCGCAAAGGGCCCGCGCCGCGATCGCAACGACATCATCGGTCTCATCCCGAAGGGCGTGCAAAAAGAGACGCTGATAAAAGTGCGCAACGAGGCGCACCGCTTTGCGATCAGCTATCACAAAATCCTCCGTCGGATCACCGCCTTTACTTAGTGATAGTGATTGGTCCGCTTACTAAATCTCCCAGTCCGTTGCCGTCAAAGTGGATACTGATGGAATAGACGCCTGGTTCGACGGCGACCTCGTTCGCGCTATAGCGGCCAAGATAGACCTGTTCCGCGTTCCACGTGTAAGAGGTCTGCTTTGGGCCGGTCTCCGAAAGGATGACGCCGATGAACTTTTTAGTGTTCGCGTTCACGAGGTCTATTTCGCCGGTGACATCCGCGGCATTATCCCAGGCGATGGGGTTGGCCTGGCCGATCGTCCAGACGTTGTTGGTTATCGGGGTAAGGAGATGAATGGTAATGGTCGATCCGGGAGCCAGCGGGGTGTTGCCATTACCGCCCGGCGCGGATGCGGTGCTGCTACCGCCCGGCGTTCCGTTCGCCACAGTGGTGACGGTGTTTGTGGCACCCGTCGTGCGTGCCCCGTTCTGCGCCGACCCTGCGGGCACGGCAAACCGGGCGACCAGGAACACCACTGCCGCCACAACGACCAAAACTCCCGCTATCACGCCGATCGGCTTCCACCGCACATGCGCATTGTTCATATCCTCTAATCATACCAGAAGTAGATTTCAAACGTTACTGGGCGGTATGGTAATATTAAAAGACAATTAAAATATGACCGCCGACGACATAAAACAGTTCTTTCACGGCGACGTGGCGGTGGACGACGCGACGCTCACGAAGTACAGCCGCGATTATTCGCTCTTCAAAGTGCGGCCGCAGATCGTCGTTTTTCCGAAAGATGTGGATGATATAAAGAATCTGGTAACGCTCGTCGCGCAAAAAAAGGCGGCGGGGGAGGACGTGTCGCTTACCGGCCGCTCCGCGGGAACGGATATGACGGGCGGACCGCTGAGCCAGGGGATCATCGTCTCGTTCACGAAATATTTCAATCACATCGTGGAGATCGGTGCGGACGAGGCGAAGGTTCAGCCCGGCGTCTACTTCCGGGATTTCGAGAAAGCGCTGACCGAAAAGAACCTGCTCTATCCGGCGTACCCGGCTTCTAAAGACCTGTGCGCGCTTGGCGGCATGGTCAACAACAATTCCGGTGGCGAGAAGACGCTGGCCTACGGGAAAACAGAGGACTACGTCCAGGCGGTAAAGATCGTGATGAGCGACGGTGAGGAGCACACGCTGTGGCCGCTCGTGGGCGATACACTCAAATCAAAATTGGAGGAGCAAAGTTTTGAGGGGGATATTTACCGCAAGCTTTATAAGTTGGTGGACGATAACTACGACGCGATCAAAGCCGCAAAGCCCGACGTTTCCAAAAATTCCGCCGGGTACTATTTATGGAACGTATGGGATCGCACGACCGGGGTGTTCGATATCACGAAGGTCATCGTCGGTTCGCAGGGGACATTCGGGATGCTCACCGAAGCGAAGCTGAAGCTCGTGCCACTCAAGAAGCATTCGCGTCTATGTGTTGTCTTCTTAAAAGATCTTGCGCCAGTGGGCGATCTTGTCCAGGCCGTATTGCCGTTCAAGCCGGAGAGCATCGAATCGTACGATGACAAGACAATGGAGGTGGCGGTCAAGCTTTGGCGGCAGGTGCTTGGCTCCATGAGGGGCAATGTAATCACGCTCGGATGGCAATTCCTGCCGGAAGTGTGGATGGTGCTCCGCGGCGGCATGCCGAAGATGATCATGCTCGTGGAATTGTGCGGTAACGACGAAAAGGAGTTGGATGCCAAGCTTGCCACGCTCGCTGCCGCAGTCAGGGATTTTGCCAAGACCCGCACCGGCATCCAGGTGCTCCCGCTCAAGACCGAGAAGGACGAGCAGAAATATTGGACGATCCGCCGCCAGAGCTTTGCGCTCCTGCATAGCAATATGTCGGGGAAGGACACGGCGCCATTCATCGACGATTTTATCGTCAAGCCCGAATATATGGCCGAGGTATTACCTCAGGTAAACGCCATTCTCGACAAATATAAGAAAGATCTCATTTACACGATCGCGGGCCATCCGGGCAACGGCAATTTCCACATCATCCCGCTGATGAATCTTAAAGACCCGCGCGTGAAGGCGCTCATCCCCACGATCTCCGAGGAGGTGTACCAGCTCGTGTTCAAATATCATGGCTCCATCACGGCTGAGCATAACGACGGCCTGATCCGCACGCCGTACCTTGAAGAAATGTACGGGCCGAAGATCGAGGAGCTGTTCGTGGAGACGAAGAAAATATTTGACCCATTGAACATCTTCAATCCTGGCAAAAAGGTAGGTGGGAGCATGCAATACAGCGAAGACCACATCCAGGCGACGCAATAGAAAACAAGGCCGGCCTTAGGCAAGGGCGTCTTTAATTTTTCTTTAATCCGAGTTTGGTATGGTGGACGGGTGAAGATGCGCGCACGCACCGTCTCTTATTTTTTCTCCATCACGGCAGTCGCGGTGATATTTTTCAGTATCGAGTTTATCACCGAGAAATATTTTTATCCGAACGACGAAGTGGTGGATATCCTCGCCGCGATCATTGGCGCGCTTTCGTTCGCGCGGTGCAAACGGTTCTTTGACGTGGCGACCGACCGGATATTTTCCCGCGCTCCGCGCGATGAGCGCGCGGAGTTCATCACGAACATCTCCCACGAACTCCAGACGCCGATCGCCATCCTGCGGGGCAACGTGGAGGTTCTGCAGAGAAAGAGCACGACGGAAGCGGAACGCCTGGTGGCCGAACGGGTGATCGTGAACACGCTCGATAGCATGTCGCGCCTGATCGGCAACGTCCTCGAAAGCGCGAAGCTGAGGTTCTTCAAAAATAAAAAGGCACTTTCCGAATCGCTGGTCGGAGTGGGGACGCTGCTGTGGGAGGTTCAGGAAGATTGCAATCTGCTCGTGGAAGAAAAAGACGTGCGGCTTTTGGTCGACGCCGAAGAATTTCTTTATATCCGCGCCGACCGCGACCGGTTGAAGGAAGTGTTGCTCAATCTCGTGAGCAACGCGCTCAAGCATACTCCGCGCGGCGGATCGATCTCCTTGCTCGCGTCCCAAGCCGGATCCGCCGCGCGGATCGTCGTCGCGGACTCGGGATGCGGCATCGCGCCGGAAGCTTTGCCGCACATCTTCGAGCGATTCTACCGGATCAGGAGCGGGGGCGGCAACATGCTCGCGGATAATGGATCTCCTTCCACTGGCATCGGCCTCAATATCTGCAAGGAGATCGTGGAGGCGCACCGCGGCACGATCACGGCGGTGAGCGAGCGAGGGAAGGGGAGCCGGTTCATCATCCACCTGCCGCTATCACCATCGTAAGAGCCGGCGCGCCGTTATCCGGTTTTCCCCACCGTTTCTGCTATAATAAACTCATGAATACAACCCTTATGCCATCCAAAAAACTCTACTACCCAGGCCTCGTCCGGCGACCTCGTGCTCGATAGTGATGACGAAAAAGACAAGCAATATGTTTTAAGGCTCCGCGACCTTCCGGCGAACGAAAAGCCGCGCGAGAAGCTCGTCAAGTACGGGCCGTCGGTGCTCTCGCTTGCGGAACTCTTTGCCGTAGTGCTGAACGTCGGCACCAAAAAAGAAGAAGTGCTTACGATGTCGCGCCGCCTGCTCAAAGAATATGGCGACAGCGCGATCGTGAACCAAAAAGACCCCGCCAAGATATCGCAGTTGCTCGACATCCCGCTCGGCAAGGCGTGCCAGGTCGTCGCGTGCTTTGAGCTCGGCCGTCGGTTTTTTAAGGATCAGACAGGCAAGAAGCCGCTTACCATCCGCACCGCCAGCCAGGTCTATGCATATCTTAAGGACATGCAGGACCTTCCCAAAGAGCACTTGCGCGGTTTATATTTGGATGCGCACTATCAATTGATCCACGACGAGGTCGTCTCGATTGGCACGCTCACGTCGAACATCATCCATCCGCGCGAAGTGTTTCGCCCGGCGCTCGAGTATTCCGCGTCGGCGGTGATCCTCGCGCACAACCACCCCTCCGGCGTGGCGAAGCCGAGCGACGCGGACATCGCGATCACGCGCCAGATCGTGGAGGCCGGCAAGATCCTCGGCATTTCATTGCTCGACCACGTCATCATCACCAAGAGCAAGTTCGAGAGTGTGCCGGTGGAATATGCGTGAAAAGCGGATTTAGTAATAATTTAATGGGTATTTTCGTATTATATGGCGTACTCCGAATCTGTTGAAAAGTCGCTTGACTTAGATACAGGTCTGGCGTACTGTTAGATGGATACACGCCCCGGCCAGCCGAAAGGTCCGCCGGGGTTTTGGTTTTTTATGGGATTAATTGGTAAAATAACCCCATGGCAATCGTACTTTTCATTGATGGCGAAAATTTTAAAGGAAAAATCCGGTCAGTATTTTACGATACAAAAAAAGATAAGCCGGTATGGCATCAGTACGACTTCAAGGGATTGCTTGATAACGTTCTCAAGGACATCACAATAACTCGCAAAGTTTTTTATTTCGCCCGCGTCAAGGAACATCCGGATAGCAAGGAAAAATCTTTGGAATTAATCGAAGAGCAACGCCTCTTAAAGACTCATCTCGAAAAGAACGGATTCGAGGTAATTTTGAGCGGAAGAGTGCGGGGACAAATGGAACAGGTTGGTGGTAAGAGAGTGCTCGTATTTAAAGAAAAAGGGATAGATGTAAAAATTGCGGTCGATATGGTGGCTATTGCTTGCGATGGGGATGCCAGCGAAATAATTCTTGCAAGTTCCGATTCAGATCTCCAGCCCGCTATTAAAGAAACAATCGAGCGGGGTGTGAAGTGCATCTATCTTGGCTTCGAATCGCAACCGAATAAAGGAATCTCTTATACCACAAACCATACTATTCTTATCCGCAATTCCGAAGTGATGGAATTTGAAAAGATAAAAAACATCGTTCCGGACTTCGTTACCTATGTAAAAAGTTTAAAATTGGAAGACTGGGACAAAATGGTCACGCCACATTGGACGGTAAAAAATGTCATTGCTCATATGGTTGGATGGGAAAGAAGAGACGCAGAGATCATTAGGATCTTTTGGGAAACGAAGAAGAAATTGCCATGGATGGAAACAAAAGCAGAATGGGATGAGTTTAACCGCACGGAAGTTGAAAGATATAAAAAATATACCCCACAGCAATTGCTCGATGAGTGGGAGATGTGGCAGAAAAAAGTATCGGAAGAGATTGATAAAATCGGTTATCAAAATATCAAATCTCACCCCGATCTGTTTGATTGGCTATTGGAGGACGAAGGCCATTACGCGTTGAATGCAGGCGGGATTCATTACGAACATCATCATATGCAAATAAAAAGAGTGTTGGGGAAATAAGATTTTTTTGCTATTATAATCAACATGGTGGATTTCTCGCATCTGACGAAGGCATACAAAAAGAAGGTGGTCGTGGACGACTTCACGCTCTCCGTGGATGTGCCGATATTCGGATTTTTGGGGCAGAACGGGGCGGGGAAGACGACGATCATGAAGATGATCGTGGGCCTCTTGGCGCCCACGAGTGGTTCGATCACGATCGACGGGGCGCTCTCGTCGCATCCTATTTTCAAAAAAAAGCTGGGCTATATGCCCGAGACGCCGTACTTCTACGAGCGGATGACGGGCATGGAGTTTTTGCGGCTTTGTGACGAACTTTTCGATAACACAAAAAGCGGCGACACCGTGACGGCGCGGATGTCCCATTACGAGGAAATTTTAAAGAAGGTGGGAATTTATGGCGCGCGCAACGCGGAGATCCGCACGTATTCAAAAGGCATGCGCCAGCGCCTCGGCTTCGCGCAATCGCTTGTGAATGATCCGGAGTATCTTTTTCTTGACGAGCCGCTCGACGGCCTTGATCCGATCGGCCGCCGTGAGATGAAGGAAGTGATGCTCGCGCTCAAACACGAGGGACGCAAAATATTCCTCAATACACATATCCTTGCCGACGTGGAAGAGATCTGCGACGAGATGGGTGTGATCCATAAAGGGAAATTACTCTACGCGGGTTCCGTAAAGGCATTTTGCGCGGGCAAGCCGCTTGAGGAGCGGTTTATGGAGGTTGTGGGAGAACATGAAGCGGTGGCGCACGGCGCGTCCGGGGCGGCGACGCACGAAAAACATCACTCACGCACATGAGAAATATTTGGATCATCGCCAAGAATACGCTGAAACTCGAGGTCCGCGACAAGATCCTATACGGCATCATCGTGTTCGGCTTGCTCTATATATTCTTTACATTGTTCCTCGCCGACCTTGTGCTCAAGGAGCCGACGATGGTCAAGGCGTTCGGGCTGACGGGCATCTATTTCTTTAACGCGATCATCGCGCTCTTCCTTGGCACGACATCGTTCTTTAAGGATGTGGATCGCAAAGTGGTGTATTTTATCCTTTCGAAGCCCGTGTCGCGCGCGCAGTTCCTTTTGGGAAAGTTCTTCGGGCTGTGCCTGGTGCTCCTGCTCACGAGCGGGATCCTTGCCGTGGCATACGAGGTGGTGGTGGTCTATAAACTGGGACTGTTCGACGCGATCGGCCTCGTCGCGATCCTGATGCAGTTTCTGGAGATGGCGCTCTTCCTCGCGTTCGCGATTTTCGTCTCCACGTTCGCGAGCTCGCTGCTCTCCATCGTGTACACGTCGGGCGTGTTCTTCCTCGGCCACATCGTGAGCCAGCTCGTGACCGACGCGAAGGCGATCGGCATCGGCGGCATCCGGCTCTGGCTCGTGGAAGTCCTGTATTACATCTTCCCGAACCTGGAGAAGTTCGACGCCCGCGATTTCGCGATTCATGTCGTGCCCGTGCCGTGGATCTCGTTCATGTACGCCGTCGCATATGCCGCGGTGTATATCGTGCTCCTGCTCGCCGCCGCGGTTTGGATATTCGACAGGAAGGAAATATAAATGACGCGTCGCCTTACCCCGGTCACAAAAGCGGTCACGGTGATATTGTTGCTCGCGCTCGTCGGGCTGCTGCAGCTGGAGTACGATGCTACAAAAACCACGCTGCCCGCGTCGGCCGCGCAGACCATATCGCCGTTCATGGTGCGCCTGCTCGACATGGGCTTCCATCCCGCGGTCGCGTCGTTCCTGTGGGCCACGACGATGCCGGAGATATTGGATCTCTGGAACAAAAAGACGGAGTACTTCACCGACCTCGCGTTCGTGAATGCGGTCGATCCCAAGCTGAGCTATCCCTACGCGTTTTCGGTGCTCACGCTGCCGGCGGCACCGGCGGCCGACGACCCGCAGGCGCTCGCGCAGGCGGTGACGATCGGCAAGGAAGGGATAGCGAACGCCGACACCGACTGGCGGATCCCGTACTACATGGCGACGAACGAGTTCCTTTACGACAAGAACGACGCGGCGGCGGCCGAATATTACAACGAGGCCGCGGAGACGCCGGGTATCCCCGCGTACGCCGAGCGGTTCTCGCTGAACTTCGGCATCGAGACGAAGCAGCGCCAGAAAGTGGAACAGCTTTGGGAGACGATCAAGAGTTCCACGAACGATCCGAGCGAGAAAGCGCGCGCGCAAGCGTACATCGACCACCTGCAGGATTTTGATTACCTGGACGCCGCGTCCGCGATGTATAAGAAAGAGTTCGGCGTGTTCCCCACGTCCACGGCGGAGCTCGTGACGCGGGGGATCATCCCGTCCGTGCCGGCGGACCCGTTCGGTTTTACGTTCATCATTCAGAGCGACGGCACGTCCGCGATCGATCTCAGCACGAGCAGCTTGCCATCGTACATAAGTCACGAGCACGGCACAGTAGGGCCACGCCTTCATTTGAAGGTACGGCGTTCCGGTCTACTGACCGGCCGCCTCGGCTCTCGCCGCCTTCGCGGCTCCGAGACGCCCTTCAAAAGAAGGCGTGGCCCTACTGTGCGGATTCAAGCCAATGATTTGACAAAATCAATGGTTTTGCTATAATATACGTGTTCTTTAACAATAGAGATATAAGGTTTCAAGATGTATGAAGCGAGTATTTAGCGGGCGGCTTCAGCCCTTTAAACACTCGCCTCATACACGAGTCCTACTCCGGTAGGTAATCCAACTCAAAGAAAGGATGGCTCCGATGACTAAAACATTGGCTCCGTCTTCCATCGTTAATTACCTCGATCCAAAATTCCGCAAACCGTTTTCGATTCTCGAAGCGCAGTGGGACAAAGCTGCTCTCTCCGAAGAAGAAGCGCAACGAGTGAACGAGGCCTCCGGTCTCGCTGATCTCATCGCTGGCTTCATCGCCAAGAACCGCTCTTCCAACCAGTTTGCCAACGAGGAGGTGAAATCCAACTACGGCTATCCTAAGGGATACCAACGGAAGGACGTTCACGCTCAGGCCAACCTGTTGCGCGAGCTGATTCCCGGCGTTGGTTTCGCCGACGAGAAGCTGGCCGAGCTTCCACTGCCAAGCGGAGCCGAAGGATACTTCGCCATCCCGCGCTGGCAGACGGTCGCTCCGACCTATCGCGAAGCGGTGGAAAAGGTCTTCGCGTTGCTCGCAAAGCAGCGCAAGGGCAAGTTCCACAACTATTGTGAGGGCCAACTCGGCGAGGAGTATCTCCGGGAAAGCGAGAAGACAGCGGCCGCGTTCCAGAAGCTCAGCGATGAGCAGAAGGGATACGACATTCTCGTTGTTCCTGCGCAGTTTGGTTTGCGGCATCGTGGCCGTTCCGTCCGTCGGGCGCGTGAAGTCATGAACTCTTCGGAGTTCGGACTTGGCGCATTCGCGGTCGGGATCATGCTGCTCACTCATCCTGAACGGGAAGTTCAATGGGAACAGTTGCACATCGACTGTGCCGGAGACGAATACTCTCCGGATGGCGATGGCCGGTTCGGCATCGCGCCGTTCTTCCGCTTCGGCGGCGTCGAGCTGAAGTTCGGCAGCGGCTGGGTGAGCGGCCCGAGCGACGACTATGGCTCCGCGTCCGGCTTCGTCTCGCAGTAGTCGCCACTTGAACACTCGAATGCTTGGGTCTTTTGATCCTCTCATATCTTGATCCCTTGTATTCGATTTTCTCAGGGTTGTTCGCATATCATTGCGGACAACCCTATTTTCTTTTTATACTTCTTAGGAGATTAGGTTCATGCACGGCCGTTCACGGATTGCCGCCACCGAACTCTCTCTTCAAAAGGGAAAAACCAGAGTCCGGGCGATCACGATTTCCCGGAGCGTGTTGCATTGAGGGGATTACTGCTTGCTCTTGCCTTGCGCGGATGGTGGGCTTAACCTGCCGCCAAATAAAATTCAGGAATAAGAGACGGCTCGAATTCCGGTGTCATGGACGGGCGAGGGCAATATCCGGATGGCGATGGCCAGTTCGACAACGCGCCGATCTTCAACTTCAACGACGACAAGCTGAAGTTCGACAACAACTGGGTGAACAACCCGAACGACAACTATGGCTCCGCGTCCGGCTTCGTCTCGAAGTCACCTCTTAATGTGGAGATATGAATGCCCCTGATTATTCAGGGGCATCTCTCCTACTTACCGACCGTATCCAACCGCCGAGCATCCTGCCGATCTCATCGATCATTTCTTGGAGCGCAAGATATTTTTTATTATCGATCGCTTCGTCTCTTTCATAAGCCGGATGAAGACACGCAGAAAGTTGAGTTTGACTGCTTGCAACTTCGAGAGCCGCCAGTTTTTCGCTTTTCTGCAGCTTGCTCGCGGCAAGGATGTTTTGCAGGACGTCGAGGATTAATGTGTCGCACCGTTCGCAAATCGTATAACGGTCTTGCTTGGGTATGAGATTGCGGTAACCATAGAATGTTTTGTAGAGGTTGTAGGTCTTTTTGAAGATCGGGATATCAAAGTCATCCATTATTTTTTATGAAAGTTTATAACGATCTGTTCGACGAGATCATCTCACCCGACAACCTATTCTCGGCCTGGGAAAAGTTTAGGGTGGACAAGGGGAAGAAGATCGACGTCGCCCAAGTTCGAATGGATCTTGAATACAATATCTTTACCATGCATCGGCAATTGAAAAACGGGACGTATCGCCATGGCCCATACGAAGGTTTCTATATTCACGATCCCAAGCAACGGCATATTCATAAAGCGTCGGTGCGGGACCGTATTCTGCATCACGCCGTGTTCTCGATTATCAACCCCATATTCGAGCCGACCTTTATTCCGACCTCGTTCTCGTGTCGAGTAGGATATGGCACCCACAAAGGCGTCGGTGTGCTTGAGAAGATGATTCGCTCCGTCAGTAAAAATGCGAGACGGCCGTGCTTTGTATTGAAAGCCGATATTCAAAAATTCTTTGATAATGTGGATTACGAAATTCTCCTCTCGATTATTGAAAAGAGGATTAAAGACGAGAAAACGATATGGCTCCTGCGTTCTATTATTGAAAGCTATGAGTCCGCGCCAGTCCGAGAGAGAGAGAGAGAGAGAGAGAGAGAGGGGAACTCAAGCCCGCGGCAAAGGCATACCATCGGCAATCTTACTTCGCAGCTTTTTGCGAACGTCTATATGAACGAGTTTGATCAGTTTGTGAAACATAATTTGAAGGTAAAAGATTATGTCCGCTATACCGATGATTTTGCGATCGTCGCCAACAATGGGGAGTAGTTGGAGAAACTCTTGCCGGAAATTGACGCTTTTCTCAGGGAAAAACTTTTCCTCGACCTCCATCCCAAGAAATTATACTGCAACCGCTTCATCGAGGGGTGGATTTCCTCGGCTTCGTGATCTTCCCGCATCATCGTTTAGTGCGAACGAAAACAAAGAAACGGATATTAAGGAAAATGCGGAAGCGAACGCAGGAATATTATGATAAAACTATAGAGAAAATTGCAGTTGAACAGGCGCTTCAATCGTATCTTGGCGTTATGTCGCATGCGAATAGCTATCAGTTGAGCGAGAGAATATTGAATGAATTTTGGATTTTAGAATAGTGCAGCGTTTTTCAAACTTGAATTTTCGCCCAAAAAGCGGCATAGTTATTCACG
>CAWHOC010000009.1:0-3723 GCA_963830935.1 uncultured bacterium | reverse complement strand
CGGTCACGACCCCCGCCTCGCGGAGCGCGTCGTTCAATAATTTATCCGCCTCCAGGATCGCGACCTTAAGGTCGCTTTCGCCGCCGCGGTAAAAATGTTCTTCGATCTTATGCCATGACTCCTGCGCTTCCTTCCTGGAGATATTGGATTGCAAAATGATATGGCGGAAGCGCTCGGCGCGTAGGGAAAAATATCCGGTCTCGATGCCGAAGTAGACGACCCCCGCGAAGAATATGATCGCAATGACGAGGCCGAAGAACTCCAGTACGCCGAGATGAGAAAAGTACGCCGCCATAAAGTTTTGGCTGGCCGCTTGCGCTCCCTGGGCCGCCTGGGCTTGGAGGTTTTGTAGAACTTGCGAGGTTGATGTCGCGGTCGTTGTTGCTGCGTCCGGTGGCATGGATGGATTAGTTTAGTTTTTCATAATATTGTCCGATGCCGAGAATGTCCGCCTCGTGCCATTTCTTGCCGATCAGTTGGAAGCCGATAGGGAGCTCGCCGGGGGCGGTCGTGCCATCAACTGGAATGGATATCGCCGGGAGTCCGGCAAGGCTCACGGGGATAGTGAAGACGTCGCTCAAGTACATGGAAAGAGGATCATTCGTCTTTTCGCCGATCTTGAAGGCGGGTGTCGGCGTGACCGGCGTCAGGATAACATCAACATCTTTAAAGACATCATCGAAATCTTTTTTGATGAGCGTCCGTGTCCGCTGGGCCTTATCATAGTAGGCGTCGTAATAGCCCGATGACAACACGAACGTGCCGAGGATGATGCGTCGTTTTGCTTCCGCACCAAATCCCTCACCGCGCTGCTTTAAGTATACCTCGGCCAATTTCTCTCCCTCCGCGTTCGCGTTCGCGATGCGCGCGTAGCGGATGCCGTCGAAGCGCGCAAGGTTGGAGCTGACCTCCGCCGGCATCACGATGTAGTAACAGGAGAGTGCGTATTTCGTGTGCGGCAGGGATATTTTTTTGAAATTGAATCCCAAACTTTTCAATTTATCGACTGCGCGTTGCATACCAGTCGAGACCGCCTTATCGAGGCCGTCGATGAAATATTCTTCGGGAAGGCCGATCGTCAGTTTTTTTATCTTTTCGAGTGGCGGGAGGTCCGTGATGTTCGCATAATCCGCGCCGTCAGTGCTCGTTGCGTCGAGTGGATCGCTGCCGGCGATCGCTCTGAACAATATCGCCGCATCTTCGACCGTCTTTCCAAACGGGCTGATCTGGTCCAAGCTCGATGCCATCGCAATGAGGCCGGAGCGGGAGACCGCGCCGTATGTGGGTTTGAATCCCACCACGCCACAGAGCGCTGCGGGCTGACGGACGGAGCCGCCGGTATCGGAGCCGAGCGCTGCGACGGCGAAGTGCGCCGCAACTGCGGCTGCGGAACCGCCGGACGAACCACCGGGAACGCGCGAGTGATCGTGAGGGTTATGCGTTATATGAAACGCGGAATTTTCCGTGGAGGATCCCATCGCGAACTCGTCCATGTTGGTCTTGCCGAGGAAGACGGCGCGCTCGCCGCGAAGTTTTTGGATGACGCCTGCGTCGTAGGCTGCGGTGTAGTTCTCTAAAATTTTTGAACCGGCGGTGGCGGGAAGGTCTTTGATCAAAATGCAATCCTTGATGGCGAGCGGGACGCCGGCGAGCGCGCCAAGTGTTTCGCCTTCCGCGAGCGCGACGTCAACGGCGCTCGCATCGCGCGTGGCGGATTCTTCGGCCAAGCTCAAGTACGCGCCGATCTCTTTATCGTGCTCTTTGATCCGCCGGAAGTATGCCTGCGTGACCTCGAGCGCGGAGAACTCTTTATTAAGCAATCCATCGTGGAATTTTTTGATGGTAAGTTCGTGGAGCGGCACCGTACTGGTAATTAGTTTCTAGTAAATAGTTTCTGATTATTCAAATACCGGCGGCACCTTGTTGTAGCCGTCTTTCGATTCGGGAATGCGTCCACGCCCGCGCCGCGATTCGTGTTCTCGCGGCCGCCGTCTTCTTCGCCATCGGCGCGGAACACATTCGTGAGGTCGGTGCCGCCGGTCATCGGGGGGACGTTCGCGGTGTCCAACTCCTGGAGTTCTTTAAAATGACCCAGGATATCGGCGAGGTCTTTGAGGAGTTTTTCCTCTTCGTTCGGATCAAGCTCGATGCGCGCCAATGCGGCCAGATGCTCCAATTCCTTTTTGCCGATGGCGCCGCCGGAAGATGAGGACATTATCCCTATAGTAGCCGAAAACGCCGGTCTTTTCAATCACTGCCGAGTTTTTCAAAGTGCCGCTTTGAACTGGTCGCCGCGATCGTATTCGTTTTTGAAAATGCCGAAGCTGGTCGCGCCGGGGGAGAGGAGCACGATATCGCGCGGGGCCGCCGCCGCGAGCGCCGCGGCGAATGCTTCATCCATATTCGGTGCGGGCACAAACGGCAAATTTTTTGAGAGGAGCATCTGTTATTTTTTCCGTCGCATTGCCGTCGAACAAAATCAGCTGCTTCACACTTTTTTCTATGACAAGGACCATTTGGGAAAAGTCGAGCTCCTTGTCGCTTCCTCCGGCGATGAGCACGATCGGGCGGCCGAGTGCCGCGATCGCCGTGAGTGCCGCGATCGTCGCCTCCGGCGTGGTGGAGTTGCTGTCGTTATAGAACGCGATGCCATTCTTTTCTCCGAGCAGCTGCAATCGCCCTGGCAGTCCGGAGAAATTTTTTAATGTATTTTTAATGATGTCGTCCGGAATGCCCATGGATCGGGCAGCCGCGCAGGCGAAAGCGGCGTTCTGCTGGTTATGAACGCCGGGCAGTGCAACTCCCAGTCGTCGGGGATCGTCGGGTCGGTGACGCATGTGCCGCGGAGCGTGCCGAAGCGCGCTTCGATCTTCTCCTTTATGTCGCGCGTGGTAAAGAAGTGATCGCCCGGCTTTTGGAATCGCGCGATGGCAGCTTTATCTTCGAAAGTAACGATCCATATCGCTCATATAATAGTTCATGTGATCCGGGAAGAAGTTGGTCCAGACAGAAATGTGAGGGCTGATCTTTGCGTCCTCAAATCCCTGGAGCTGCCACGAATCAAGTTCGAGGATGACGGTACTCGACGCATCGGTCTTTGCGAGCAGAGGGAGCGTTGCGGTACCGCGCTCGTTTCCGCCAAGGAACGGATTTTTCCGGCTGCCTTTGCCATCTCATAGACGAGATGGGTGACCGTGGACTTCCCGCGTGTGCCCGTGATGCCCACGATTGTGGCGGGGGAAAGCTTGGCGAAGAGCGATGCATCCATCTCCATGGGGATGCCGCGTTCGCGCGCGCGGGCGATGAATGGCGAATCGAGCGGTGTGTTCGGCGCGCGCATTATCACGTCGCGGTTCTCGAAATCCTCCAGCCGGTGGCTGCCCAGATGATACGTGATGTTGGGAAAATCCTTCAATCGCTCTATGGACGGCGCGAGCTCCTCCGCGGTCTTGAGATCGGTCACGATAAGCTCCGCGCCCTGCGCAACCAAAAATTCCGCGACGCCCACGCCGCGGCCCAACAGGCCGAGACCCATCAACGTGATCTTCTTTCCCCGGAAGTTTTCCATCATTATTTGATAATCGCACCAATCGATTTTTTTGACAATCACGGTCAAAGATTCATATAATGCATAGGCTGGTTGCGCTGCGGAACGCGGCGCAATTTCATAGCGCGGGAGGGTTGGGAAAGGTTTTCCGGGAAGCCCCATAAGCTTCCGAAGCA
>CAWHOC010000008.1:0-5456 GCA_963830935.1 uncultured bacterium | reverse complement strand
TTCTCCTGAAGGTGGTATGGAAAGTGAAAACGAGGGGCGTCCACTTTCTTTTTGAAAGTGAAGGGCAGAAGATTGCCGGAACCGATCTTATTCCTAAGCAATGGCGCTTAAAGCATCCGGGCGTTTTGATCATGCATGGATGGAAAGGAAGCCAAATAAGCCATGCCAGTGTTGCAAGAAAACTTGCCGATGTTGGATTCGCATCTATGACCTTTGATTTCAGGGGGCATGGCGAGAGCGAGGGAGATCTGAATACCCTTAGCCGAAAAAATTTTCTGAACGATGCGATCGCTGCATACGAAACACTGTCCCAGATTGATGGAATAGACCGGAAAGAAATAAATGCTATTGCGGGAAGCTTTGGCGCTTATATGGCGGCTATTCTTTCTGAAAAAACGCATTCCATTCGCTCGCTTTTCGAGTTCCGGCCGACTATCCCGATGCGGGATTCGAAACACCCGGAATTCTGACATCCGACCAGGCTGCTCATCACCGCATGGCGTTCAGCCCCCCGCAGTTCGACAAGTACTGAAGCGCTTCGCGGCATCCATCAATTTAAGGGCGATCTGCTCATCATCGAATCGGGAAAAGATACCATAGTCCCCCATGGGACGATCCAGAGCTATATGGACGCCGCCCCAGAACCGGCAAAGCTATCGCATATCCTCATGAAGGAGCACCGCATTCCCTGAGCAAACTCCCAGAATTAAAAGATGAATATGAACAGGATGTGTTGAAGTGGTTTTCGAAGACGATATACGGCGGAGTGAGAGGATTCACTATCCCCCGTCACCTCGTGCTTCTTGCCGCCGCTCGCCATGTTCTTTTGGTGCTCTTCGGTGTTGAGGAGTCCGCACTTTTTCCATTTCTTACCGCTGCCGCATGGGCACGGATCATTCCTCCCGATCTTTGCGCCGGGACCCATCTCGCTCGCGGGCGGCGCGCCGGGGATTTTCATATTTATATTTGCTGCCGAACCACCCGTGTTGCCGCCAGCGCCCCGCGCCTCTGCGCCACAAGCTTGAACATATTATTGAATATCCATTCGTTGAAGTTTCCCCAGAAATTTTTAAAGAGGCCGCTCGCCTCGTGGCGATATTCCACGAGCGGGTCGCGTTGGGCGTACGCGCGCAAGCCGACGGATTCCTGAAGCGCCTCCAGGTCCTCCAGGTTCGTCATCCATAACATATCGAGGATGCCGAGCAGCTGATTTTTTGCGAGCGCGTGCTCGGCGACCACCGCGCTTTTTTCGCGAATGGCCTGGATGAAGCCGTCTTCGGCAGGACGCGTCAGTCACGATCCCCGCTTCCTCGAACGCTTTGCGCGCCGCTTCCTCCCCCGTCGGCGCATCGTCATGGCCGTACTGCGTGGGCTGGCCGAGCGTCGGCGCGATCGCGACGTTGAAATGCGCGATCGCCGCATCCGCGATGACGTTCGCGATCGCTTCCTTGTCCGGCAACTCCAAAAACTCCGTGCGACGCTTGTAGACCGCGCCGCGCTGCTTGTTCAGCACGTCGTCGTATTCAAGGAGGTGTTTGCGCATATCAAAGTTGGCGCCCTCTACTTTTTCCTGTGCCTGCTCCACCGCTTTTGTGACCATCCCAAACTCGATCGGCTCGTTCTCCGGAAGGTCGAACCGCTCCATGATCCCTTTGATGCGGTCACCGCCGAAAATCCGAAGCAAGTCGTCTTCGAGCGAGAGGAAAAATTGCGATGAGCCGGGGTCGCCCTGGCGGCCGGCGCGGCCGCGGAGCTGGTTGTCGATGCGGCGCGCTTCGTGGCGATCGGTGCCGATCACGTGAAGGCCGCCGAGCGCTTTCACTTTCTCGGCTTCCGCGGCGTCCGGCGGATTGCCGCCGAGCAGAATGTCCACGCCGCGCCCGGCGACGTTCGTCGCCACGGTGACGGCGCCCGAGTGCCCCGCCTGCGCGATGATCGCGCCCTCGCGCTCGTTGTTCTTTGCATTCAACACCTCGTGCCGGATCCCCGCCTGCGAGAGCGCCGCGCTGATCAACTCGTTGCGCGCGATGGATGTCGTGCCAAGCAAGTACCGGCTGGCCTTTTTTCTGCCGCTCCTTCACGTCGGCCGCGATCGCGTTCAGCTTGGCGGCAAAGTTCTTATAGATAAGGTCGTTCTGATCCTTGCGCGCGAGGCCGCGGTTCGGCGGAATGCTTTCCACTTCCAGTTTGTATACTTTGAAAAATTCCTCGGCGGAGGTCTGCGCCGTTCCCGTCATGCCGGAGATCTTCTTGTACATACGGAAATAGTTCTGGATGGAAACCTTCGCGTACGTGCGGGACTCCTGCTGGACGTTCACGCCTTCCTTCGCCTCGATCGCCTGGTGCAATCCCGCCTGATAGCGCCGGCCGATGAGCAAGCGTCCGGTGAACTCGTCCACGATCAGGATCTGGCCGTCCTTCACGACGTAATCCTTGTCACGTTGGAAGAGCGCCTTGGCTTTGATGCTCTCCTCCATATAGTGGACGAGGCGGATGTTCTCCGGCGCGTAAATGTTCTGCACGCCGATCAACTTCTCCACCTTTTCCACGCCGGCATCCGTGATCGTGATCGTCCGCTTTTTCTCGTCCATGTCGTAGTCCTTGTCCTTCTCCAAATTGGTCGCGATGCGCGCAAATGCCTTGTAAAAGTCGCTCGATTGGGCGTCCGGCGCCGCGATGATGAGCGGCGTCCGGGCTTCATCTATTAATATGCTGTCCACCTCGTCGATGATGGCAAAGTTATGGCCATGCTGGACGCGGTCCTCTATGCTGATAGACCAGGTTATCGCGGAAATAGTCAAAGCCGAACTCGTTGTTTGTGCCGTAGGTGATGTCCGCGGCGTATGCTTCGCGGCGTGATACCGGCCGCAAAAATTCCTGTTGGACCAAAAAGCTTCCTGTCGTCTCCACCTTCTTGTCTTCCGCCGCTTCGTCTGCTTTTGGAATTTCCCATTCGGGATCGTAGAGATACGCCGCGCCGGGAACGATGGACCCGACGGTGAGCCCGAGCAAGCGGTAGATCTTTCCCATCCACACCGCATCGCGGCGTGAAAGATATTCGTTGACGGTGACGACGTGCACGCCGTCGCCCGCGAGCGCATTCAGATACGCGGGCGCGACGCCCGCGAGCGTCTTTCCTTCTCCGGTCATCATCTCGGCGACGGCGCCGCTGTGCAACACAAGTCCGCCCAACAGTTGGACGTCGAACGGCCGCTGGCCGAGCGTGCGCTTCGCCGCTTCGCGCACGAGCGCGAACGCCTCCGCCGTGATCTCGTCGAGCGCGGCGTCAGAGCCGCCATCGCCCGCGGCCACTCCAGCGCGCACCCGCTCCCGGAGCGCCAGGCTTTTCGCGGTCAATTCGGCATCCGAAAGCTCCGCCATCGCTGGCTCCAGGGCGTTGATCTCCTTTACTTTTTCCTCGAGCGTCGCGAGTGAGCGCTTCTGGAACATCTTTTTCAGTCCTTCAAGCATCCCACCGATTATATGCGATTGTGACAAGTTTTGCGAATAAATAAAAAACACCCCGGCGGATGCCAGAGTGTTTTAAGAAGAACTATGCGCGCTTCTTTGACTTCTTCGCGACTTTCTTCTTTGCTGCTTTCTTTTTCTTTGCCATCGTAATGATTGGTTTTAGTTTATCGGGTTGCGACCACTCCGATAATTTTTTCCTCGTTGGGAAAAAATTTACTATAGATTTAGTATAGCAAACCAGATTTCATCTTTTTTTAATTTCTGTGGATAACTTTTTTGCCGCGTCATTCCTTAAAAAGCGCCGCACGGGATCGCGCGGCGCTTTTTTTATTTTTCCCGCTCCGTTTCCGTCGAACGGGAATGTTTTGTCTTGTACTTTTGTATCTCCATGTGCAACATGTTACGCACTTCATCGATCGCTTTCCGGATGTCGGACGACGACGCCTCGCCGCGCAAGACCTTGCCCGGCAGCTCGAGGTCCGCCGATGCCGCGAACACCTCTTCGCCCTTCCGGTGATGCTCGGTCGTTCGGGCGACCTCCAAGCGCAACGTCACCTCCCCATCTTTTTCATAAACCTCCACGAATTTTCCGAGCGGCATGAGCTTTTCCTCTATATATGTCTCAAGCGGCGGGGTCACGTCCAGCGACTTCTTGATGCTTATGTTCATGTGATTTTATTATAACAGTTGTACCTCCTCTTCGAGAACGATGCCGAACTTTCCGGACACCTTCGCCTTCGCGAGCGTGATCAAATTCTTCACGTCATCCGACCGGGCCGCGAGCACGTTCACGATGAAGTTGGTGTGCTTCGGCGAGATCATCGCGCCACCGGCGCTCACCCCGCGCAGACCGGACTCCGAGATCAACTTCGCCGCGAAGATGACGGGAAACGGATCCGACTTTACCGAGAACCGAGAACCGCGATACGCGAGCGCGGCATCGCTCAACGCTTTTTTATATTGCTCGCTCGTCTTCTTGTGGATCGTCGTGAGCGGCACGTTCTTGAAGATGCTTCCGATGTTCGGATAGTCGAGCGGGTGGCGCTCCTTGCGGTACGCGATCCTGTCATTTATTACCTTCTGGATCTCCTTTTTATTTCCCTTCGCGAGCGCGAGCGTCACATGCGTGATGATCTCGGCGCCGTTCTTCTTCTTGAAGATGCTGTCCCGGTACGCGAACGCGCAGCGCTTCCCGGCGCGGCTTCACCACCTTCATCTTTTTTATATCAAAACTCGCGACCGATGCCACGGCGTCCTTGATCTCGCCGCCGAAGCAGCCGGCGTTGCCGCGGACCGCGCCGCCGACCGTGCCCGGCAGGCCGCCCGCCCACTCGAGCCCGGCGAGCGAGTGCGCGGCGGCGAACTTCAAGAGATCGGCCATCATCACCCCGGCGCCGACCGTGACCGTGGTCCCCTTCACCTTGATATCTTTGATGCTGGGGCGCAACACCAGGCCTTTAAAGCCGCTATCGCAGATCAGTAGATTCGTCCCGCCGCCCAGCACGAACACGGGCAATTTCCGGGCTTTTGCCTGTTTGACGGCCCACTGCACTTCTTTCGCGCTCTTTGCATCAAAAAAAAAGCGCGCAGGGCCGCCGATCTTATAGTGACTGAACTTTGACAATGGGATGTTCTCTTTCAGCTGTGGCATCGATATTATAGATATAAAACGTGGTGTTTTTCCGCCGCCGGGCACATCCGGGCACACAAAAACCTCTCCGCCCAAAACTCTAACGAGGATGCTCAAAGTGCTGGGCGGAGAGGCTGTGGTGACCTCCGGTTCTGTTTTTATTGAACGAGTGCTCAATCAGCCACTCCAAAATCAGTATAACAGATAGATATTGGAGCGCAAAGTATGAGGTCATCAACAAACTAAAAACCGCCCTTGCGGGCGGCCTTAGCAAAACAGAATCGTATGGGATCATGCCCGAGCCGTATTAATTACTCAAGCACTCTCACACTCATTCGAGAGCAGTATAGCACAG
>CAWHOC010000007.1:0-29573 GCA_963830935.1 uncultured bacterium | reverse complement strand
GGCCAAGGCGGAATCCAAGCCGGAAGCCGCCCCGGAGAAGGCTCAGGTCAAGGCCGAGACCAAGAAAGACGCCGAGAAGCCCCAATCGAAGCGATCAATAACGGCGCTCGTCCGAACCCTACGTGGACAAGCCACTCGAGCAGGCTCTCGAGGTCATCCGGTCGAAGCTGGAACCCAAGAGCCCAGGCCAAGGCGGCTTGAGCCGGGACGCGGGGTGTGGCATGCCGAGAAAGTGGTTAAGGGCAGTAGACGATCGGGATGGAAGACATGGCCCCCGATAGACCGAATCGCACCGCCACGAGCGGGGCGAGCCTCATCCTTCTGGCGATCGGAGCCGGTGCGACGAGACCGCCGCGGCGGTCCTCGAAGGTCCCCGGCCGCCGAATGTCGGCGTGCCAATTTTACCGATCCAGCGTCGTAGCCTCGCAGGTCGCCTTCATCAACGCTACGGCGGAGTCGTGCCCGAGATCGCATCCCGGGCCCAGGTCCGCCAGATCCTGCCCATGATCGACGAAGCCCTGCGTCGAGCGGGCGTCTCGCTCCGCGACCTGGGTGCCGTTGCGGTCACCACGCGACCCGGTCTGGTGGGGGCCTTGGTCGTCGGCTTGACGGCCGCCAAGGCGTTGGCCCTTGCTCTGGAGATCCCACTGATCGCCGTCGATCACCTGGAAGGGCACCTCTACGCCTGTCAGCTCGCCTATCCCGATCGAGAGGTCTATCCGTGCGTCGGATTGGTGGTTTCCGGCGGCCATACGAGCCTCTACCATTGCCGGAGCCCGCTGGAATCAACCCCGCTGGGCGGGACGGCCGACGACGCGGCGGGCGAGGCTTTTCGACAAGGTGGCGAGCCTCCTCGGATTGGGATATCCCGGGGGCCCGGCGATCGAGCAAGTCGCGGCCAATCGCGATCGCAAAGCCTTCGCATTTCCCCGATCGTTCCTCCACGACGAGCACTGATCTTCAGCTTCTCCGGCCTGAAGACGGGCCGTCCTCTACGCGCTCCACGGCCAGAACGCGCCGACTTTCGTCCGATCCCCACCGACGAGGAATTGATCGGTAACGTGGCGGCGAGCTTTCAGGAGGCGGTCGTCGACGTGCTGGTCGCCAAGACGCGACAGGCCCTCTTGCGGACGGGTTTGAAGCGGTTGGGCGTCGGTCCATTTGCTACTTAAGAACAGGCGTGGCCGGACCTTTTGAACGAGCTCTCGGCACAGCTCGGACTCTCTGAGCGTCGCCGCGGACCTCGCGCGCGAGTCGGTCTATAAGGCGGGGCTTCAGCATCTTATCGATCATCTTGACTGGCAGGATCAGAGCGGTATCCGCTCCGTCATCCATGATTTTGAGGAAGTGGACGAGCGCGCGCCGCGCGCGGCGGAGAAGATGGGCGTCGGGCCGCAGATATTCATCGGCAAGAAAAGTCCGCTGACCTCGAGCGACAATCTTTCGGTGGTGGGCGGCAACTATCAGATCGGCGACGCCACGATTTCCATTTTTGCCATCGGCCCGAAACGGATGGATTACAAAAAGGTCATACGAATTTTCAAAAATCTTATAACTTTAATAACACCATGGCTGACGAAGAAAACAATTTAGCCGGAACCGACGATCGACGGACCTGAAGGAACAGATCGACGGAGATGACTGCAGCAGCGCGACGAATATCTTGCCGGATGGCAGCGCGCGAAAGCGGACTTCATCAACTATAAAAAAGAGGAGATGAAGAACTGGAGGACGTTGCGCGGTACGGGAGCGAGGATCTGATTAAGGATCTGATCTCCGTGATGGACAACTTCGACCTCGCATTGCGGACGTTGGAGAAGGCGGGGCCGGTGGAGAAGGGCATCTATCTTATCCGCACGCAGATCGACGATATTTTAAAAAAGCGGGGATTGTAAAGATCGATCTAAAGCCGGGAGATATGTTCGATCCGGCGGTCGCGGAAGCGCTGACCGAAGTGGATGCGGAACAGCCGCCCGGAACGATCGTGCAGGAGATAGAGCCGGGATATCGGCTACATGAGAAAGTTTTACGGCCGGCGAGAGTAATAGTCAGTAAGGATAAAAGACTAATTAACTAATCATTAAATAAATAACATGCCAAAGATCATAGGAATCGATTTGGGAACAACGAACTCTGCCGTCTCCGTCATGAAGAACGGCGAGTTGCAGATTTTGGAGAACAGCGAGGGCAATCGCACCACGCCGTCCATCGTGGCGCTCTCAAAAGGCGGCGAGCGGCTGGTGGGATTGCTCGCGAAGCGGCAGTCGGTGACGAACCCGACGAACACGATCTTTTCCGTGAAACGCCTGATCGGCCGCAAATTTACCGATCCGGAGGTTCAGCGCGACAAAGCGTGGCTTCCGTACGAGATCCGTGCCGGCGCGACGGGCGGCGTTGAAGTGAAGATGGGCGACAAGTGGTTTTCGCCGGAGGAGATTTCTGCGTTCATCTTGAGCAAGCTGAAGGCCGATGCCGAGGCGAAGCTTGGCGAGAAGATCGACCGAGGCGGTCATCACCGTGCCCGCGTACTTTGACGACTCGCAGCGCCAGGCCACCAAGAACGCCGGCGAGATCGCCGGGACTCAAAGTGGACCGCATCTTGAACGAGCCGACGGCGGCCGCGTTCGCGTACGGCGTCAACAAAGAGAAGAACCAGAAGATCGTTGTTTACGATTTCGGCGGCGGAACGTTCGACGTTTCCGTTTTGGAAATGGGATTTGATCCGGAATCGAAAGAGCAGACGGTGGAGGTCCGCGCGACGGGCGGCGACACGCATCTTGGCGGCGATGACTTTGATAAGAAGATCCAGGAATATCTGGTTGGCGAATACAAGAAGCAGGAAGGCATCGATATCTCGAAGGATCCGCTCGCGGTACAGCGCTTGAAGGAAGCCGCCGAGCGCGCGAAGCACGAGCTCTCGACCGCGGTGGAGACGGAGATCAACATCCCGTACATCTCGAGCGACGCGAACGGGCCGAAGCACTTCCAGATCAAGATGACGCGCGCGAAGCTCGTTGATCCTTGTGCAGGAATATATCGATCGTTCCATCCAGCTTACGAAAGATACCGTGACGTCGCCCGCGCCGAAGGGCGCCGGCTATCAGTTGAGCGAGATCAATGAAGTGATCCTCGTGGGCGGACAGACGCGCATGCCCGCGATGCAGGAGGCGGTGAAGGCGCTGTTCGGCAAAGAGCCGCATCAGGGCATCAATCCGGACGAAGTGGTCGCGCTCGGCGCGGGCATTCAGGGAGAGATCCTCGCCGCAAAAGCGGAAGGCCGCAAGACGGAAGGCGAAGTGAAGGATATTCTCTTGCTCGACGTGACCCCGCTCTCGCTTAGCATCGAAACGTACGGCGGCGTCGCGACGCCGATGATCCCGAAGAACACGACGGTGCCGACGGCGAAGTCGCAGATCTTCTCCACGGCCGCGGACAATCAGACGTCCGTGGAGGTGCACGTGCTCCAGGGCGAGCGTCCGATGGCGAACGACAACAAGACGCTGGCGAAGTTTATCCTGGACGGCATCCCGCCGTCGCCGCGCGGCATCCCGCAGGTGGAGGTCACGTTCGATATCGACGCGAACGGCATTTTGAACGTTTCCGCAAAAGACAAGGCGAGCGGCAAAGTGCAGTCCGTCAAAGTGGAGGCGTCCAGCAATCTTTCCAAGGATGAGATCGAGAAGTTAAAGAAAGAGGCCGCGGAGCACGCGGCGGAGGACGAGAAAAAGAAGGCGCTCATCGAGACGCGCAATCAGGCGGAGTCCATGATCTACCTTACGGAGAAGTCCGTGAAGGATGCGGGGGATAAATTGCCGGCGGATGTTAAGGCCGGCGTCGATGAAAAATTGGAGGCGCTAAAAAAGGTGAAGGACACCGAAGACGAGCCGGCGATCAAAGCGGCGATCGAGGCGCTTTCCACGGAGATACAAAAAATCGGGCACGGCAGCGTATAATAAAGAGAATGGACCTAAAGGAAGTGATGGCGGGAACAGCCCGACGGAGCCGCAAGCGCAGAACCTGATCAATCCGTCTAAGCTCGGCACGCAAGGTCCTCAGCAGCCGGGTTTTTGGCGGGCGCTTGTGCCTTGATGCGGTCGCGGTACTTTCCGCGGCGCTGTTCGGGTATCTCTATTACCGCTATCTTACGCAGGGATTGTCGGTGTGGTTCCTGCTCGCCGCGCTCATGTTCTTCGGCGTGACCATCCGTCATGGAAGTGTTCCTTTCAAAGAGCGCGGCGCGGAGTCTGCTCGTCATCTTTCTCGAGACGGCCGCCGTCGCTCGGTTTCTTTTGGAAGGACAATCCGCAGATCATTCGGGATCATCGCGCTCATCATGATTGTGATGCTCTGCGTGGGGACATTTTTCCGCGCGCGCGCGTTGCGGAACGGGATCGAGATCCCGTTCCTCGGGGCAAGCGGCGAATATGCTCGGCAAGTTCACGACCGGGACTTCTGCTCTTTATGATCCTCGCGTATGTTCCGAAGATCGGCGGCAACGCGCTTGTGGTTTCCCAGCAAAGCTTCCGGACGTTCTTTGATTGGACGTCGGGCTTCATCAACGGTTTTTATCCGGAGCTCGCGCTCAATGGTTCGTTCGGGATTTCGCGCAGAGCGTTTCCAAGATGGAACTGGCGAATAATCCCAGCTTTCAAAGTCTGAACACCGCCCAGAAGAACATCGCGCTCCAGCAGGCGACCGACGCAATTCACGCAGAATTTCTTGCAGGGCACGCGGCGAGTCCGTCGCGTCGTCTTCTCCCGCGAGCGACGCGTTCTATAATGTGCTGAACGGCGTGCTCGGCGCATGGCAAAGCCAGTCGTCGGGATGGTTCGATGTCGGATGGGTGACGGTGTTATTCATCGGTTTGCGCACGCTCGGCATTCTCTTCGTGTGGCTCGCGCAGTTCATCTCTCTTGTCTTCTACGAACTGCTCCTCGCGCTCGGGTTCATGAAGATCACCGAAGAGACGCATCCGCGCGAGGTCATCGGTTACTAATTTTTTAACGAAATTCTTATGAAAGACTATTACACCATTTTAGGGGTACAAAAAAACGCCTCCGAGGAAGAAATAAAGAAGGCGTATCGCACGCTCGCGCACAAACATCACCCGGACAAGGCCGGTGGGAATGAGGCGAAGTTCAAGGAGATCAACGAGGCGTACCAGGTGCTTTCGGATAAGAACAAGCGTTCGCAATACGACCGTTTTGGCACGGCGGAACCGATGGGCGGATTTGGTGGCGGCAATGGCGCAGGATTTGGCGGTGCGAACGCGCAGTGGGGCGGCATGGGCTTCGACCCGTCACAGTTCGGGGACATGGGCGACTTCGGCGATATCTTTGAAACCTTTTTTGGTGGCGGCCAGCCGCGGCGAAAAACATATGAGAAGGGTTCCGATCTTGGAGATTCAGGAACAGATCACGCTTGAGGAAGCGTTTGGCGGCACGATCAAAAGCGTGCGATTGAAGACGTTCGTCCATTGCGCAAAGTGCGATGGCAAAGGCGCGGAGCCGGGCAGCGGTTTTGAAAAATGTTCCACGTGCGACGGGCAGGGTCAGGTGCGCGAACAGCGCCGGACGTTCTTTGGCAGTTTTTCGCAGGTGAAGACTGTGCGCAAAGTGCCATGGCACGGGCGAGGTGCCGAAGAAGCCATGCAGCGTATGCAAGGGCGCGGGCCGCGTGGAATCCAATCGCGACATCAATATCGATATTGTTGCCGGCATCGATGACAATCAGATCATTAAAGTGAAGGGGATGGGTGAGGCCGGCGAGCGCGGCACTGCGCCGGGCGATCTTTATGTGCGCGTTCGTGTGCGGCCGCATTCGGTATTTGCGCGCCATGGCAGCGATCTCGTCGTCGCACGCGAGCTTAAGTTGATCGATGTCCTGCTCGGCAAGGCGATCGCGGTGCCGGTCATCTCCGGCGGCACGATCACAGTGGAGATCCCCGCCGGATTCAATCTTAAAGAGAACTTAAGGATCACTGGGCAGGGCATGCCGCACATCGGTTCTCGTGCGCGCGGCGATCTTCTCGTCAACTTTGTGATCAAGGCACCGAAAAAGCCGGGTTCTAAAGGAAAAGAGCTTTTGGAGAAGTTGGAGAAGGAGCAGTAATTCGATTTTTAAAAGTTTAATGTGGGTGTGCTAGGGTGGTTGGATGATAAAAAATAAAACCAAAAAACCGCAGAATAATAAAGCAAAAATGGCATCGTCTAATCAGGTTTTGATCGAACATTTTGATTCCAAATTCGACCTCTTGCTGGATGGCTATGCGATGACGAATAAAAAGATCGATGATCTGAAAGATGAAATGAACCAGCGGTTTAAAGCCGTTGACGATCGTTTTGATAGCGTCGATACCCGCTTTGATGCTGTTGACGCCCGCTTTGATGCTATTGATAAGCGCTTTGCGGAAGTTGACGATAAATTTGAGGCGGTCTTTGATGTGTTGGATGATATTAAAAAAGAGATGAAAAGTGTTAAGGTCTGAGCATTATAATGCCGAAGGATATCATCATATCAGTCGATAAAAATGCAGTGGCGCCCCGAGAGGTCGCCGATCTATATATCGAGCTTGGTTGGGGAACGTCCAAAGAATATTCACGGCGCGGATGAAGCGGTCGTTGCGCACTGTGATATCGTTGTTTCCGCGCGAAATGGCGCGGGGGAGCTCGTCGGCATCGGCCGCGCACTTTCCGATTTTGCGATCGACACGAAAATCCTCGACTTGATCATCGCGCCGGAATATCAGCGTCAGGGTCTCGGGCTCGCAATGATGAAAAAGATCGCGGCGGCGGCGAAGGGCACGTCCATCTATTTCGAAACCGAACGTAAAAACTTCGCCTTCGCCGCAAAATGCGGATATGTGAAAAGCGTGGGACTGACCGTGTTTAGAAAGCGCAGTAAATGATAAAAAAGTGCCCCAGTACATTACGAATGGTGTGTCAGGGCCGCACTAGACCTGGACGGTGACGATGTTTTTGAGGAATTTCGCAAACCCCGCCGCCTCCCAAAGGATTGCCATCAGAAAGTTTTTGGTTCTCCAGCTCCACTTGAAGGATATCCCGCCGTCGAACCCGAGTCCTCCGCATGAGCCCAGCTCCCGCTTAAGGAAGATGGTCCCAGGGCTTATAATGATCCTCGGTGCGGGTCCATCGCCGCGCGAAAAGGCATAAATCCATATCTTCATCTCGCCCCGGTTCTGAGAGGAGACGGTCCCAGGTTCAAATCCTTGTGCAGAGGCACATGAACGATTGATCTCTCAATGTGTTCGGGCGGAGCGCGCCGGCAGGGGATAGCTGTTGATTTGGGTACTAATGATGTAGGCGTCGGACATCTTTGACCTCAGGCGGTATGGCAACGGGGCGCCACGAACATGCATCCGGGCCCAGGCGGCCGCTGCGCCGAGACGGCCTTCCGTATAGCACAATGAACTGCTGACGCATATCGGCCGCCTCGTTGCTCGGACCATGTGATATATTTAACGCCCGATCCGTCCATTGAATAAAAATACTGTTTTTACTATACTAAGAGCGCTGTATGCCCCTATAGCTCAGTCCGGTAGAGCACATCCCTTTGAGGGAAGATGGTCCCAGGTTCAAATCCTGTGTGGGGGTCACATGATGTTTGATCCAAGCGATAGAAAAACAAGTGGGTATCACGTATTCCTTCTTCCTCAAGGAAAACTTTTTGATGATTCTGAAATATACAATAGATACACTCGCGGAAAGATATGACGGCGTACCGATTTGATCCGCACGTTACATTATTGCGCGGATTCCGGTGGCGGATGAGAATGAATTGGTAGCGAAAACAAAAAAACTGGCGGGCATGATGAAGTCGTTCGATAGTTGAGCCGAAAACCGTTGAGGAGCCGGATGAATATTATCGCGCGCTCTATGCGAAGGCAGAATTTAGCGACGAATTAAAAATATATCATGAGGCAGGCCTGGGTATTTTTGGATACCGGGATACAAATGTTTATTTTCCACCATTTGAGCTTATATTATGGCGACGCCCCACGGTCCATTAAGGATGCAATGATTTCATCGCTATCGTTGCCAGCTCAGATGAGCTTTGCGGTGGATAAAATATATTTGTATCGGACGCCGGGAGAACCCAAGAATTGGGTTCGTATCGGAGAATATTCAATCGGCCAATCGTGGTAGAATTAATCCATCATGGATGAAGTGCCGATGCCAACCCAGCCGCCGGCACAACCCGCCGCGCAAGCGCCGCAGCAACCGGTCCCGGCCATCACGCCGGAACAGGCCGCCGCGCTTATCGGCGGCAAGCCGATGATCTGCCCGATCTGCCACTTTCCCGTCAAGCCGGAATATTATTTTTGCCCCAACTGCGGCGCGAAGCTGACCACGCCGCCGCTCGGCGTCGGGCTCGTCGATCAATTATTGCTTTACGCGTTCAGCATCATTCTTCCGTGGATCGCGTATCTTGCGATCACGAAGTGGCAGGGGATCAAATATCTCCGCGCGCCGGACGCGCGGACGAAGCAGATCGGCCTCATCGCGCTTATTCTGCTTATCGTTCGAGCATCGTCGCGTTCTGGCTTACCTACGTGTGGATACAGGGATATATTCAATCATCGCTGAACGATGTGAATAATCATGGGGCATCTGATGGCCGCACGGCGCAGCGCCGGATGGGTTGATCGGCATCGATGAGGTGGGCCGCGGCGCGCTCGCGGGACCGGTGACGGTGGCTGCCGCCATGCTCGCGGTCGATACCGCGGCGCGTAGCGTATGCCACATTTCGGACATTAAAAGATTCTAAAAAACTGAGCGCCGCGCAACGGGAATTTTTGGCGAAAGAATTGGCAGGCAGCACAGGCGTGCGCTTCGCTGTCGCGCGGGTCTATCCGCGCGGGATAGAAAGATTGAATATTTCTGCCGCCGCGAACCTTGCCGCGCGAATGCCTTTCGCGATTATTAAAAGATCATAAACTCCCGGCGGGTACCTCGGTCTATCTTGACGGCGGACTTTATCCTTGGCAGTAAGGTTCGGCAGCAAGATGTCGGCAAAAATGGCCAGATGCGGGCAAAAACGGTCATAAAAGCCGACGAAAAGTTCCCGGCGGTCGCCGCGGCGTCCATCATCGCCAAAGTGTCCCGTGACCGCTTTATGACGCGCTTGGCGAGCGCTATCCCGGCGTACGGCTTCGAGGTCCATAAGGGCTATGGCACCGCAGCACACCGCCGGGCCATCAAAAAATTTGGTCCGTGCGACGCCCACCGGTTGACTTTTCTCAGCAAACGGCCTAATATAGACAGATAAATTAATCTTTATTTAACACCATGGGTGGCGTACCAACCAAACATCATACGAGAAGCAAGACGGGCAATCGTCGCTCGCATCTTGCGATGAAGAAAGCAGAAGCTCCTCGTCTGTAAGAATTGCGGAGCCCCGCGCAGGGCGCACCGGACATGCGCGCAGTGCGGAAAAATGTAGTATCTAATAGCATGAATCGGTCGCTCTTTGCAGAAATCGTTCTTTCCTAAAATGGCCACACGGCACCTCATCAGAACCGTCGTTCTCCAGTCACTCTACGAGTGGGATTTTTATAACCAAAAAAAGGACATCACCGACATCCTTGAACGGAACATGGCGGAATTCGCGCCGGGCGTGGACGAGCCGGAGTTCGGCTGGAAGATCTTACAGGGCGTCGCGGTGCACTTGCACGACATCGACGCCGTCATCCGTCGCGCCGCGCCGGAATGGCCGCTCGAAAAGATCGCGGTGATCGACCGCAATATTTTGCGGATAGGATTATACGAATTATTGTATGCGGATCCCAATGAGGTGCCGCCCAAGGTGGCCATCAACGAAGCGATCGAACTTGCAAAGAACTACGGCGGCCCGAACGCCGCGCGGTTCATCAATGGGGTTTTGGGGACGGTCTATCGCGAGAAGGTACCAGCAGCGAAGTAATGACACTAAATAACGCCATCATAATCGGCATTTATGGCATCATCCGACGAACTGGAAAAAAATATCGGGATCACGTTCACCAATAAGGATCTTTTGACGGAGGCGCTCACGCACCGCTCATATCTCAACGAATATCCGCGATGGCCGCTTCCGCACAACGAGCGGCTGGAATATCTGGGCGACGCCGTGCTCGAACTCCTCGTCTCCGAGGAGCTCTTTAAGAAATTTCCCAACGAGCCGGAAGGACAGCTGACGGTGTTCCGCGCCGCGCTCGTGAACTATCAGATATTGGCAAAAGTGGCCGAGCGGATCGGCATGCAGAAATTCATTCTGATGTCGCGCGGCGAAAAAAAAGATACCGGCAGCGCGCGCGAGGTCATTTTGGCGAACGCGATGGAGGCGCTGATCGGCGCGATCTATCTCGATCAGGGATTCGAGAAGATGCGCCCGTTCGTGCACGATTTCGTGATGAACAATCTCGATGAGGTATTGAAGAACAAAACAGTATAAGGATGCGAAGAGCGAACTGCAGGAGATCGTGCAGGAAAAGTTAAAGCTGACGCCGACATATCAGATGCTCGACGAGGTCGGGCCAGCGCACAAGCGCATGTTTACGATGGGCGTCTATTATGGCGACAAACTGATCGCGAACGGCAGCGGTCCGTCAAAGCAAGAAGCGGAACTTGAGGCGGCAAAGAACGCGCTCAAGAAACATAAGTAGTGCGCAAATTTTTATCATGGCATCCGATTCTCATTTTCTCAAACGACTCGAACTGAACGGTTTCAAATCCTTCGCGGGGAAGACGGTGTTGGAATTTCCGGCGGGGATCGTGGCGGTCGTGGGGCCGAACGGCTCCGGGAAATCGAACATCGTGGATGCGGTGCGGTGGCTGCTCGGCGAGCGCGACGCGAAGAACCTCCGCGGAGCGCACAGTGGAAGACCTGATCTTCGCCGGCACGCAGAAGCGCGCCCGCGTCGGCATGGCGCAGGCGAGCTTATATTTTGAGAACAAGAACAAGTTCTTCCCGGTGGATTTCGAGGAAGTGGTGGTGTCGCGCCAGATCTCGCCGCGACGGCAACAGCAAATATTATTTGAACAAGTCGGAGATACTGTTGCGCGACCTCGTTGATTTTTTGGCGAAGGCGCGATTGGGGAGCAAGGGGCTGATCATTATTGGGCAGGGCGACAGCGATCTTTTTATCCGCTCGTACGCCGACTCGAGCGCCGCGAGATGATCGAGGAGATGCTCGGCCTGCGCGAATATCAGATCAAAAAAGCCGACGCCGAGCGGAGATTAAAAAACAGTAAAATAAATCTTGACAAAGTGACCGCGCTCATCGAAGAGATCGAGCCGCATTTGCGTTCGCTCAAGCGCCAGACGAGCCGTTGGGAGCGCCGCGGGGCGTTGGAGGAGGAACTGCGTTCGCTCGAGAACCAGTTTTTCGGTTCACAATTGCACGAGTTGCGCGAAAAGAGCGGGCAGGTGGACGGACGCATGGCGGCGCATACAACGGAGTATGAAAAGTTGGAGAAGGAAAAGCGCGCGGCAGAAACGCGCCAGGCGGCGATCGAAGAGAGCCAGCCGGAGGAGCGCAAGCGCCTTGCGAAGATAAAGGATGAGGTGACCGCGCTCATGGACGCGCGGAGCAAGGTGCAGAAGGACGTCGGGCGCATCGAGGCGCAGATCGAGATGGCAAAGAATCCGGCGGAGCCGCCGCTGGCGCGCGTGGCGGGGATGATCGCTCCATGGACCACTTCGTAGACGTTTTGGAAAAAATAAAGGCGGAACTGGAATCCGTGTTGAACGAAGAGCCGCTCGCGATGGCTGGCCGCGATCGAAACAGTGCTCGAGGAGATCACGTTCGCACTTGAGGAAAAAGACGAGCCGCGCACCGCAAAAGCAGCAGTGCCAAGGCTGATGCCGCCGGCCGGTGCCGGACGCGTTGCGCCGTGAGTTCGAGCAGGCGGCGAAAGATCTCGCGGACCTCGAAAAAAGTATCGCGTCGCTCCGTGCGAAAGAAAAAGAATTGGAAACCAGCCAGGAAGATTTCTATAATACGTTCAAAGGAGCCGTCGCCGACGTGCAGCAAGCGCAGGGCAAGCTCGATGCATGGGAAAAGATCAACCGTGAATTGTTGCTCGAGAAAGAACGCATCGATCTGCGCCGCGACGAGGTCTTGCGCCAGGTGGATCAGGCCGGCCGCAAAGCGGAGGAATTCCGCGATGAAACGTCGCTTGAAGACGCTGTCAAAGCCACCGCAGCGAGCGGCTTCAGTCGGCAACTTCGCCGACATGGAACATCGCATCTTCCGCCTGCGCGGCGACCTCGCGAGCATCGGCGAAGTGGATCACGCGCTCATGAAGGAAGCCGAGGATACCGCCACGCGCCACGCGTTTCTAGTAAAAGAATCGGAGGACCTTATGAAAGCGGTGGCCGACCTGACCGCGCTCATGCACGAGCTGAACGAGAAGATAAAGAGCGAGTTCGATAAATCACTTTCAAAGATCAACGACGAGTTCGCAAAGTTCTTTGCGCTCATGTTCGACGGGGGATCGGCAAAGTTGAAAGTATTGAAGCCGAAGGCGGAGCGCAGCGCGGAAGACGATGAGGATGAGGATGGCGAAGGCGAGGGCGGCGCGCAGGAAGAAGGGGAGCCGACGGAAGACGAGTTCTTCAGGAAAAGAACGGCGGCGTGGACATCGAGATCAAGCTGCCGCGCAAGAAGACGACGTCGCTCGACATGCTTTCCGGCGGCGAGCGGTCGCTCGTCGGCATCGCCGCGCTCTTTGCGATGGTGTCCGTCAGCCCGCCGCCGTTCCTCGTGCTCGACGAGATCGACGCGCCGCTCGACGAGCGCAACGCCCGCCGCTTCGGCACGATGCTCAAGGATTTCTCCCGCCGCACGCAGTTCATCGTCGTCACGCACAACCGCGCCACCATGGAGGCCGCCGACATCCTCTACGGCGTCACGCTCGCCGAGGACGGCAGCTCGAAGGTCGTGTCGCTGAAGCTGGAGCCGGAAGGGGAAGCTAAAAAATAGCTTGCTTAAACTAAGGAGAGTCCCTTAAAGAAATATTTTTTTATTTCACATTAAGAGACTTGTCTGCAATCCACACTGCAATCAAGGGAAACGCTATTAATGGGAAGATATACGCCCAAATCAAAATACCTTGAGGGGAAAAGATGGTAATTAACTCTTGCTCAACAGCAATAATTACAAGAAACACAGAACTCTATCCAACCCTGAGAGGGTATAGCGCCCCGCGTGTATTCTAAGCCTTTGACCCCGCCTTCATAGGTGGGCGGATTTGTCGCTCCTGACAACCGGGGAATGTTATTATCGACTCAACCTTAGGAAGCTCGGCTGTTTTTGTTTCAGTATTTCTCCGAGGCATCCCCCAAAGATACCAAAAAGTTATCCCCAGCGGGGATTTTTTGGGGGGTTCTTGGGTGTGTTTAGCTATATATAAACTAAAGCTATAAAAATAATGAAAACCAATCTCCCTAAAAGAAATAGCCTCGTTTTTCTTTTTATCTTCCTGGAATATTGGTTTTAGGAAGGATCTCCTTTGCGGCCACTCCGTGGTCTGGCACCATTGCTCCCAACTCGCGCCATAGATTGGAGTCAGGCGGGGGTCGTTGGAGGTGTCCCGAATCGCACGACGATTTGTCAGACGCTCGGCACTCCCGGCGAGTCGCCGAGCTACGCACAAAATGTCACCGCCGCCCAGATTGAGGCCGCCCTCCGAACATGCGCGGGCACGAACAGCGTTGTGTATCTGAATCCTGGGACGTATACCATCACCCAGACACTTTTCGATTCAGGGCAGACCCCGAGCAACGTAAGTTTGCGGGGTGCGGGGCCCACCCAGACGATCCTCAAGTGGACGGGGACCGATAGTACCTTGCAACGGGGTCAACTTGACGGCCCTTTGCATTACTAATAGCGATTCGGGTTCGATTCAATATTCAAACAACATCATAATTCGACCGGAGGATATGCCCAGGGAGCAACACAGATCACGCTTGGGTCGGCGGTGGATGGTAGCCTGTCCGATCTTAATGTCGGGGATCTTATTATGTTGAGCCAGGAGGATCCCTCTTCGGACACGGGCAACTGGTGGCCTTGCGGATCGGGGGGGGCGGCTGGCGACTGTTCCCAGCAGGGCACGGATACGTGGCCTGACCGTTCGGAGGAACAAATTGTTACGGTCACCGGCATCAATGGAAACACGGTTACCATCAGCCCGGGACTCTACGCCAATAACTGGTCGGCCACTAAGTGCCGTATGCGTCATTTGCGAACTATCTCCCGGTAACGGGCTTCGGATTGGAGGATATCCAGGTGAACACTCAAAGTATCGGCGATATTCAGGCGATGGTTGAAACGAACTGGGTTACGAATTCGTGGCTCAATAACGTGTCCCTCATCAATAACGATGAACTCAACTCCGCGGCGCGGAAGCATGTTGAACTTGGCTCCTCCGCGCATATCACCGTACAAAATTCCTATATGTTCGGCTCCCAGCCCAGTTCCGAAGGATATGGCATTGATTTCCTATGGGGTACGTCTGATTCTTTGGATCAGAATAACATTTGCCAGCATATTGCCACATGTAACATACTGGAAACGGGAGTGGGGGATGTTATCGGATATTGGTATGCGGTGGATAATTTTTACACGGGGGGCGGCAGCGACCCGAACTGGCAACAGTGCGACGCCTTTCATCATGACGCCGGAGATTACTATGATCTTTTTGAGGGCGGCGACGGCAGCTGTTTCAGCGCGGACGACATCCACGGAACCTCTTTTGGGCTGACCCTTTTCCGCAACTATTTAAGCGGCCTCGATCAGGCCACGCAATGTCCGGGCGGAGGAACGGCATGCGGGACGGCAGCGAAGAACCAAAACACGGAGGCCATACAAGCCCTTGCGAATGCCCGATACAGCAATATTGTAGGCAATGTGCTAGGAACTCCGGGTTTTTTCACTACATATCAAAACGCAGGAGCTAGTGGCAGTCCATCTTCCTGTCCGACATACAACTGGGACGCGATTTACGAACTTAATTTTGGGGGCCAAGATTTGATTCCGTTCAGCCCCAGCTTGCTATGGAAGTAGCGCTAGCTTTACCATTGACAATGATCCCTTAGTTTCGACGAGCTTGATGCGCTGGGGTAACTACGACACCGTGAACGGGCTCCGTGCAATGGAATACATCAGAGCTTGGCTCCACCGCCCCGGTATATCCCGGGTCTCTCGAGTCCCTCGACCGCTCTCCGCCTTCCTTCTATCTCTCCGGCAAGCCATCCTGGTGGCCATTCGAGTATTCCGTGGCCTGCGGCTGGTCCCGATGTCTCGGGTGGAAATGTTTCTGGCGTCGGTGGCCATGCCTATTTGAATCCAGCGGCGAATTGCTTCCTGAACATGCTTGGCGGAACAGACCAACGGCTCGAGCGGGGTTCTTCCGTTCGATGCAACAACTGCTTATCCGAATGTGGGCGCTAGTTCCGGCGGTTCCTCTCCTACCGTCAGCATCCCCGTGGTCACAAGCGCTCTCACTGCAAACGCCACCGTCGGCGCTTCCTTCAGCTATCAGATTTTCGGCCGCGAACACTCCGACCTCGTATGCGGCACCAAGTCTCCCCTCGGGGCTTTCCGTGAACGGTACGACGGCCTCATCTCGGGAACTCCGACGGGACCCGCGGGCACGTCAAACGTCGACCCTGAATGCCCTGAATAGCTACGGCACGGGAGCTGCCACGCTCAAGCTCACGATCGCCGCGGCACCGGTGACCACCCCCACGACATACACCGTCACCTATCAAAAACAGGTACGGGCTCCGGCACGGTGACGGGAGGATCCATCAGTTGCGGCTCCACGTGTTTCGCATCGCTGACGAGCGGTACGGCGGTATCCTTGTCCGCCACCGCCGCGTCCGGTTCCACCTTTTCGGGATGGTCAGGCGCCTGCACGGGAACGGGGGCTTGTGTCGTCACGCTGACTGCCAACGAGACCTTGACCGCAACCTTCGCCCTCTCCACGTCCGCTCCGACCTCCACCCCCGACACCACCCCCTCCTTCCGTCCCCACCGGCCTCACGGCAACCGCCGTCTCCACAAGCCAGATCAATCTTATCTGGTCCGCATGGACCGACAACGCGGGAGTGACGGGCTACGAGATCTATCGCAACAGCTCTCAGGTGGGCACGAGCGCGACCAACACCTATTTCGACACGGCCTTGCAGCAACACGACCTACAACTACCACGGTTCCGCGTATGATGCCGCAGGAAATGTTTCGGCCAAGTCGGCCGCCGCGAGCGCAACGACCCAAGGCGTGGTGGTGATTCCGCCGCCGGTAACGACCTCAACGACAGCGCTCGCTCTCGGGAGAGCGATCGCCACGACTGCCAGGCTGAAACGTTCGTCAGAGCGCATCGACGTCAGGGAAGCTCATCGGCACCGAATCAAAGGGGGCAAAAGGGATCATCGTGCTCCGGTCCGACCGTGACGAGTCGCTACACATGGTGGAACATAGATTATGCGAATGGATTGACCGGATGGAGCATCGCAAACTACCTTAAGCTTGCCGCTTCCGCTCCGACCTCAACCCCGACTCCGACCTCGACCCCCGGCGGCGTCTGTGAATATGCCGCACCGCCCATAGGATGTTCCTGGCAGGGAGGATCTCCCTATCCTACATGCGACGCCACACTGACTTGCTCGAGCCGTCCCACCCCGACTTCCACCGTCGTGTTGCCGGCATTAATCCCTCGAGTGGAACCGTGGGGACAAACGTCTCTATCACCGGCACCGGTTTTGGAACAACCAATACCGTCCTCTTCAACGATCTCGTGGCGGCTTCCGATGTGACTCCGAGCGGCACGCAACTTACTTTCGCAGTTCCCTCATCCGTTGCCCCTAACTGCACTTCGAGCCAAGCCTGTCCGCAGTTTATTGCATCGACACAGCCGGGGATCTATACGTTTCCGTCGTTGCGAACGGCACGACGAGTAACAGTTTGAGTTTCACAATTCTCGCCACATCCACAACTCCCACGTCTACACCCGCTGCACCGAGTGGCCCTCTGTCATGGAGATATGTGCAGGGCTCGGCTGGGAATTCCGGGGCGGCCACTGACGTTGTTCCCCTCTCTTCTGCGACCGGCGCAGGGGACACGCTTGTCGTACAGGTGGATTGGAGAGGCGGCGGAGCATTCGGTTCGATCAGCGATTCGCAGGGCAATACCTTCGCTCAAATAGGTGCCGAGCAGGATTTGTCCGGTGAGGGCGAAAGTTCACGTCTCTACTACGCTGCCAATATAAAGGGTGGAAACGACACCGTGAACACTGTCGTCGGCGGTACCCCGCAGTATCACGAGGTATACGTTTCTGAATATGCGGGATTGGATCCCGTTGCTCCTCTCGATTCCTACTCGGTCAACGCCGGCATCGGTCACACCTTCACGAGCAACGACCTGACGACGACGGCCAATGGTGATCTGCTCTACGGAGCCGAAATCGATTCCGGGGATGCCACCGCTGGTTCCGGCTGGACCGTCCGATCCACCTTTAACAGCAACGCTGTTGCGGACATGATCGCAACCACGCCGGGCAGCTATGCGTTTACCGGATCCTCCAGTCGCGCTTTTGTCGCCTGGATCGCCGCATTCAAGATTGCCGCACCGGCCACGGCGACGGGCAACACCCCTAATCTCCAGCTGGCAAACATTTCAGAGAACGTTGATCTTTCTTCATTGAGCCAGATCTTGAGTCAGCTGGTCCAGCTTCTTGGCCAGCTGAAGTGATCGAACGCAGGTGAAGAGAGGAAAATAAAAAAAGCCCTCGCGCAAGGACTAATTCACGCCTCCAACTTTTAAGCTAGGAAGAAACAACTCACGATTTCCAGTATCCCAAGGTGGGGTATGTCTACGCCATGCTCGATTTCTTTTACTTAACAATGATGACGATTAAGCCCATTTTCCGTGGGCAGTCCTGAAATGCGCCGAAACGTTAAAAAATGACGTGTGGACCCGGGGAGAATCGGACTCCCGCCTCAGCAATGCGAATGCCGCCCCAGTGTTTCAAGCGCGTTCACATTAATGTGGACCCGGGGAGAATCGGACTCCCGCCTCAGCAATGCGAATGCCGCGTTATACCACTTAACTACGGGCCCATTATGTAATGGATCTATAGCGAACGCGCTTGAAACACTTTTGAACGTACCAGGGGCTCGCCTTCGGCGAGACCCACTTAACTACGGGCCCGACCGGGGCGCGATGCGACCCCTTTGCTCACTGATTATAAGGAAACCGGTAATAATTTCAAGCGGCGGACGTTATATATGGTATACATAAAGATATGATCAAAGCGATTATCTTCGACATCGGCGGCGTGCTCATGCACACCGATCGTTCGTTTGACGCCATGTACGAGGAATTCGGAAAAGCGATCGGCGCGCCGCCCGCGGAGATCGTAAAGCTCCATAACGACTATCTGGATAGGATGTTGTACGGAAAGGTTTCCGCGGCGCAATTTTTTGCGGTCATCAAGAAAAAATATCACGTGAAGGGGGATCTTAAGAAAAAATGGCTCGCCGTCGCGACGAAGCGCTTTACATTGAACAAAGAACTCTTGCGCACGGTCGACAGATTACGCAAGGATCACACGGTCGTCCTACTTTCCAACGTGAGCCAGATCCGCGGCTTCGTGGACGAGCGGCTCGACATCTACTCGCACTTCGACCGTCGCTTCCTTTCCTATAAACTGAAGATGCAAAAGCCCTCAAAGGCCATTTTCAACTACACATTGAAGCAATTGAAGGTAAAGCCCGAAGAGGCATTGCTCATTGACGACAAAGAGGCGAACCTTGCGGGTGGCCCGAGAGCTCGGCATCAATTGCATCCAGTTCAATAACAACGCACAGCTCAGGACCGAGATGGCGCCCTTCGGTTTGGTATAATAAAGGTAATGAATAAAAGGTCGAGTTGCGGGGTTTCATAACTATTTAATCATTACTATGGTTGTACAAAGTTGGACGGATGTGGTGGTAGGTTCGCTTCAGAACCTCTGGTGGGGAGTTGTCAATTACTTGCCGAACATCATCGGCGCCCTGGTGGTCTTGATCATCGGCCTGATCGTGGCAGCGGGGCTCGCGGCGCTCGTGGAGAAGATCCTGGAAGGGATCCGCCTCGATGTGTTCCTTGAGAAGATCGGGCTGAAGCCGATCTTCGAGCGCGCTGGGCTCAAGCTACGCGCGGCGTATTTCTTCGGCAAGCTCGTGTACTGGTTTGTGATCATCGCGTTCCTGCTCGCGGTCGCGGACTAGCTTGCAGCTCTACGCGCTTTCGGAATTCCTGACGGCGGTGCTGAACTATCTGCCGAACGTGATCGCGGCGGTGCTCATCATGCTCGCGGCGTTCGTGCTCGCGCACTTCATGCGCCGGCTCGTGACGGCATCGGTGATGAGCGCGAAGCTGCACTCTGGGCCGTTCCTCGGGACGGTGACGTAGTGGGCGATCGCCATCTTCGGTTTTCTGACCGCCCTCACGCAGTTGAACATCGCGTCGGCGATCATCCAGACGATCGTCACCGGATTCATCGCGATGCTCGCGCTCGCCGGCGGTCTGGCCTTCGGCCTCGGCGGCAAGGATTACGCGAATCACTTGTTGAACAAGCTGAAGGACCGGACGGAGAGCCGGTTCTAGAGATCTTCTCTTCGGATTACAAAACTCCGCTCTATGGGCGGAGTTTTATTTTAGAAAGATTTAATTCACAGAATTCTATTGCCTTTAAATTAGTCACCCCGCGCCAAGTTCTGGCGCGGGGATCAGTGGGCACTTCCCAATTCCTATTCAGTATAGACAAACCCCGCTGTTCGTCAAATACTTTTTAATGTCTATAAGTCGAAGTTTTGCGCCGGAACCGAACCACTTCTTAGAAAGTGCCTTTGTCGCATCCGTAAGATCGGTCACGAGGAATTCCCGGCGTTTATCCTTCCCGAGCTTCTTTTCGATCTCCGGATGGCGCCGCAGATAGTCCTCAAGTTTTGCCGATATGATCTCGTCTTGCGAAACGATTTTGATATCGCGACCGCACAGAGCTTTGATCTGCTTTTTCAGGATGGGGTAATGGGTGCATCCCAAAATCAAAACATCGATATTCTTTTTAAGGAGCGGCTGCAAGATACGAGCGCAAGATCGGATCGGCAAACTGCGCGGCATTGCTCTCAACGAGCGGCACGAGGAGGGGAGCGGCCTCCTGGAATATCGTCACGCCGGGGCGGATCTTTTTGAGCTCGCGCACGTACGCACCTGAGCCGACCGTCCCTTGCGTGGCCAGGACGCCGACCCGCTTTATTTTAGAATCTTTTAATGCCGCCTCGGCCGTCGGGATGATGATCCCCAGGACGCGGCGCTTGGGGTAATGCGTTGGAAGGTATTCCCGCTGGACGCGCCGCAACGCCTCTGCCGACGCGGTGTTGCAGGCGACGATGATCAACTCGCAACCATGCGCGAACAGATAGTCCACCGCTTCGTGCAAAAACTGGTAGACCGTTTCCTGCGAGCGATTTCCGTACGGCACCCGCTGGGTGTCGCCAAGATACATATAATGGTACTGCGGCAAATTTTTGACGAGTGCTCTTGTGACGAACAACCCGCCCAGTCCCGAATCAAAGACGCCGATCTTCATGGTCTTTATACTATAACGCATCCTTGACCTTTCGCCTTGCTTTGATATAATGGAACCCATGTTGGCCATTAAATTACAACGTATCGGAAAGAAGCACCAGCCGAGCTATCGGGTGGTGGTTGCCGAAAAACGCTCGAAGATGCTCGCACCGCCGGTGGAGGACCTGGGTTCATTCGACCCGCGCACCAAGGTGGCGAACGTCAAGAAGGAGCGAGTTTTGCATTGGGTAAAGATGGGCGCTCAGCCGACCATCACCGCGAACAATCTTTTGGTAAAGGAGGGCGTCATCGCGGGCGCGACGATCGCGGTCAAGATGCCGAAGGCGGTGGCCAAGGTGGCTATAGAAGACAAGTCTGCCGCTTCGGCAGAAAAAGCCGCGGCACCAGTAGAAGAAGTGGCGGCTACTACGGAAGAGGCGAAGGCGGAGATAGCCCCAGAAGCCGAAGCTGCTGCATAACTCCACGCATAACTTAATACACTGTAACGAAAAGGTCGGCGATTCGAATTACACTTCAATGGCAAATTCATCTTCAGCAGATCAGGAATTTCTCGAATATTTGGTGAAGTCCCTGGTGGACCATCCGGATGATGTGAAGGTCGACCGCAAGGTCGACGAGATGGGCGTATTGCTCTCGCTTCACGTGAACGCGCAGGACATGGGCCAGGTCGTCGGTCGCCAGGGCGCGACCGCGAAGGCCATCCGTTCACTTTTGAGGATCGTCGGCATCAAGAACAATGCCCGCGTGAACCTCAAGATCGAAGAGCCGGAAGGCGGCACCCGCGCGCCACGCGCGGAACATCCGCAGGCGCCGGAGCACGAGGAACACACCGAGAACTAAAATAAAAACTATTGCGGGAACACGATCGTCTCTCCCGAAGGCAGCGTGATGCCGCTCAGGATAGTTTGGATCTCTGCCTGCAGGCTTGCCTGGTCTGCCGCGGTGAACTGCTGGATCGTTCCCGAAGGATAATTGGCGAATTGGGTCTGCCCGATCCGCGTTTCGAACTCGTAGCACGCGCCGTTGTATTCCACGCGATAGAGTGTTCCCACAGCATAATGTCCGGCGCCGGCGTTGCCGAGCGGCGTGAACTCGCTCACCGAATAATCGCCGGGCGTGGTGCTCGTCGGGGTGAAGTTCGTGAATCCGGTCGGCGGGGTGGTCAGACACGCGCTCGTCGTCGTGAGATCGGTGCGGTGGTCGATGCGGATCCCGGCGCTGTCAAAATTCGTTCCCTGATATGCGAGCCCGGTGTAGTAGAGACAATAATTGAAATCGGCGTCGCACGACGGGATGTACGATTTGGCGAGTATTTGTGTCTGATTGGTCGCGAGGCCGAAATCGGAAGGGATGCTGAACGTGATGGTCCCGTCCGACGTCGTCCCGCTCGGCGCGGTAAGCACGAGCGTTGGCACCGTGCCCGTTGCCGCCGTACTACTCGAGTTCGCGGGAGTTATCGCCCCGCCCTGATTCCCGGAATTGATCACCCAAAAAAATCCCGCCGCAAGGACGGCGATCACGACGATGAACACTATGGCAATGCCTAGCTTACCCATATCATCTATTATACATCGCATATATGGATGGTATATCACCATGCCGAACGGTCATCTGCCTGGAGGCATGGTGATATACCATCCATATGGGTTGTTGACATATTTTTCCGTTCCGCTATACTTGAACCAATTCCAAAGACCACAGGTTTTGCCCGGCGTTCGCGGGGCACGTAAAAGCCCTGTGAGAGGAGTGATAGAACCTATGGGTTGATCATTGCTCGCGGCCTTGGAATGGCCGTTTTTGTTTATTAAGAAGTCATTAAAAGCATATAACCCACAATGAAAACACGGGCACAGAAGGAAACAGAGTTGGCGAACGCGCGCGTTCTTTTTGAAAAGAGCGAGGCGCTCATTTTTGCCGACTTCACGAAGATCACCGCGGAGAACCTCCGCAAGCTGCGCACCGAGCTCAAAAAGTCCGGCGCAAATTTCCTCGTCATCAAAAAGCGCATCCTCGGCATCCTGTTGAAGGAAAAGGGGATCGACGTCGACCTGAAGCAGTTCAAGACATCCGTCGGCACGATCTTCTCCGAAGTGGACAGCGAGCATATCTCGGGACCGGCGTTCAAGTTCTTCTCAGGCATGGAAGTGGCCGAGGGCGAAGCGAAGGACGTTTGGATCAAAAAGATCTTGGCGGGATATAACATCAAGGGCAATACCCCCATAACCGCTGAAGACATCATTTATATCGGCAAACTCCCGCCACGCGAGGTTGTGCTCGCACAACTGCTCGGCATGCTCGCCGCTCCGATCCGTTCGTTCCTCTACATTCTGGACGAGAAATCGAAGATGGGTGGCGGCGCGCGGCCGGTCGCTCAATCTCCGGAACCGGTTGCTCCCGCAGCTCCCGAAGTTGTTGCAGAGCCTGCGGCAGAACCCCCTTCCACTGATACCGATTCACCTGAACAAAAGGTCGAGCTAACGCAAGCACAATAAAACAATGGCAAATCACGAAGATCTCATTTCCAAAATAGAGTCTCTCACGGTAGTTGAGCTCGCGGAGCTCGTGAAGAAACTTGAAGAGAAGTTCGGCATCTCGGCTGCGGCCCCGGTGGCTGCGGGCGGCGGAGCCGGTGCTGCTGCGGCGGAAGAGAAGACGGCGTTCAACGTTGTCCTCAAGTCCGGCGGAGCGAGCAAGCTCAACGTCATCAAGGTGGTGCGCGAAGTGACGACCCTCGGTCTCAAGGAGGCGAAGGACCTCGTCGACGGCGCCCCGAAGACGGTCAAAGAGAACGTCAAGAAGGAAGAGGCCGAAGAGATCAAGAAGAAGATCACGGAGGCAGGCGGCGAAGCGGTGATAGAATAGTCGCGATTCGCACCGCAAAAAAAGGCGCCGTTGAAATCGGCGCCTTTTTTTGCTATTCAATTCTTGGTCTTAATGGAGAGTTCTTTCTTAAGGAATCTAAGCGAAGGTGAATAGTTGAACTCTCCATTTACGTCAAGCATCAACCCCAAGACATCATAAAGATTGTTATTTACTTCCTTCATCGTCCGTCCCTGTGTGATAGCACCCGGAACCTCTTTGATCCAGGCGACAATCCATTTCTTATCGTCACCCTTTTTATAGACCGCCGTGTATTCCTTCTTTGGCATATTCTCAATATATGCCACCGACCCCGACTTTTTAATAATTTTTATATTCATAGCCACCATTATACTCAGAACACATTAAAACTATATTAAATCTTATTTGACTATCTGAATGGCGTTGCTAAACTTATGGCATGAAAAAGCGCAAGGAAACAATTGATCACTATGAAGTCGTTTTTGACCCTAACGGTTCGGGTTATACGGTTACTGTTCCTAAGCTACGTGGCCTCGTTACCGAGGGCGCTAATTTAAAGGAAGCTCGAGAAATGGCGAGGGATGCTATCCGCTGCCATTTAAAATCTTTTTCGTCGGTGGAGCGGCCTAGAAAAATGAGAGTCGCCGTTTAGGTTCCATAACTACCATGCCGAAACTCCCGCGTATATCCGCGGTGCGTGTTCTTTACGCACTCAAACGAGCTGGATTTTATGAATACTTTCAATCAGGAAGCCATATTCAATTACGCCATAGGGAGAAGGCGAATCTTCGCGTTACCGTTCCATTTCACCAAAAAGATCTTGCGCCGAAAACATTGAAATCGATCATTGCGCAAGCGGGGCTTACAGTTGAAGAATTTATAGAATTGACTTAATATTGGATGCAATCCTTTAAATAAGGGCGTTTAGCTCAGTGGTAGAGCGTTCCGTTCACATCGGAGAGGTCGCAGGTCCGATCCCTGCAACGCCCACAAAAAAATACCCGCTTCGCCTCCAGGCAGATGACCGTTCGGCGAAGCGGCTATTTTTTTATGTGACGAAGTGGGGAATGATGATTTTTATAAAATAATTTTGCCCTGTGTATATCTTGGGCTTTTGGTGCCGCCTCATTTTTAAAAACCCCAGCAAAATCAATAGCTAATTGGCATATCCTCCCACGACGGGGGATTTTTTGACACTATATAGAAGTGGAGTATGATTGTATGTAAGTGGTGGGTTGTGGAGGAAACTGGGGATAACTGCCACTTTCTGTGCATAAGTCCCGACCACCCCACACCACGAATAATCCCATATTTTCATGTTACTAGGCGAATTCAAACATAATTTGGACCCCAAAGGCCGGATGGCGATCCCCGCAAAGTTCCGCGATAAATTGACGGCGGGCGCTATCATCACGCGCGGAATTGATAATTGTCTTTTTGTGTTCGCAAACAATGAATGGGAAGCGTTGGCGGCAAAGCTGATCGCGCTCCCGCTCGCGCAGGCGAACTCGCGGGCGTTTACGCGGCTGATGCTGGCCGGCGCGAGCGATGTCGAACTTGATGCGCAGGGAAGAATATTGATCCCTGATTATTTGCGGAAGTATGCGGGATTGAAAAAAGCAGTGGTCGTTGCGGGATTGTACAACCGCATCGAGATCTGGGATGAGTCCTCGTGGTCAACGTACAAGACGAGGACGGAAAGTTCTTCCGAAGCGATCGCCGAACAGTTAGGGGAGTTGGGAATATAACATGTCGGCGACCGAGGAAGACGCAGCGCAGCGCAGTTCGGTATCAGTACACACACCAGTTCTTTTACATGAGGTACTAACGTTTTTGGATCCACAGCCGGGTGACTTCGTCATTGACGGCACGGTGGATGGCGGCGGACACGCCGCGGCGATCGCGGAAAAAATCGGGCCGGACGGGAACTTGCTCGGACTCGATTGGGACGAACGATTGCTCGAACGGACACGCGCGCGATTCGCGAACCAAAAAAATGTAGTGCTGCTTCACGGCAACTATGCCGACATCCGAGAGATCATGCGCGAACACGATTTCGAAAAAGCGGATGGATTGCTGGTCGACCTTGGATTTTCCTCCGAACAGCTTGAAGCATCGGGCAGAGGATTCAGCTTTGGCGAATCATCAAAGAACGAACCGTTACTGATGACCTACGACGATTCCCGAACGCCGGTGTGGCGGATCTTGCGCGAGGAGGGCGAGGAATCGCTCGCGAACATCATCTACGAGTTCGGCGGCGAGCGGATGTCGCGACAGATCGCGAAGGCGATCAAAGATCGCGGCAGGCGGCAGGCGATCATGACGGCGGGCGCGCTGGCGGATGTGGTGCGAGAGGCGTTGCCGGGTGGCGGCAAAACGCGAGGCGCATACGAGCATGGGCGGATCGATCCGGCCACTCGGACCTTCCAGGCATTCCGGATCTACGCGAACGGCGAGCTCGAAAACCTTAAAACGTTATTAAATAACCTCAGTGAGATCTTAAAACCGGGCGGACGGGCGGCGATCATCAGTTTTCACTCGGTGGAGGACGGGATCGTAAAGCGGGCGTTTCAATCATTAGCAAAGGAAGGGAAGATAGAAATTATTACCAAGAAGCCGGTGGAGGCGACGCGGGAGGAGATCAAAGAAAATCCTCGGAGCCGGTCGGCAAAGATACGGGCAGCGCGCATTTTATAAAACAATGACATTCATACAACCATCCAGGCATATCAATATCGTGAATGCGGTCATCGCGTTGTTGGTCGTTGCGTTGCTCGGCGGGACTTTTGGGCTGGTTATCGCTTATAATAAGACGGTAGATCTGAGCCAAGACATCATTTCCTCAAAAGCCAAACTGCAATCGGTGGGAGCGCAAAATACCGCGCTCAACAACCAAGTGCTCGCAACATTGGGAGGTGCCGATCTTACCGCGCTCGCGGCGGCGGACGGTTTGGTGCAGGATAAAAACCCTCAATATTTCACGTCCGATCAACAATGGCCTATCGCTTCACAACAGTAGTCGTTCTCTTCCTGCTCGCATTTACCTATTTAGGTTTTCATCTCTATCAGTTGCAGTTGGTAAAAGGGGATTATTATTACGCACAGGCGGAATCCGAACAATCGTCGGCCGCCAGCAATAACGGCAACCGCGGCGGCATTTATTTTACGGATAACAATGGCAACACTCTGCCGGCGGCGATCGACCAGCCCTTCCCGCTGATCTACGCAGTGCCGACGGCGGTAAAGAATCCCGCGACGGCCGCGGCAACGTTCGCGCCCATCCTAAACATATCAGCCGCGAAGCTCAAGGCGATTTTTTCGCGCCCTGGCGATGAGTACGAACTTCTGGTGAACAAAGCCGATCCCGCCGTGGCGCAGAAAGTGCACGGAGCTGAACATTCCCGGCGTATATACCGAGACGGAGCCGGAGCGATACTACCCGCTGGGCGTGACCGCGTCTCAGCTCCTGGGATATGTGGGCCCGAACGCGTCCGGCACAGGCCAGAGCGGAAAATACGGATTGGAGAAATATTATAACGGCCTGCTCGATGGCGCGTCCTCAACGAGCGGCGTCGGCACCGACCTCACGACCACGATCGATCCGAACATTCAGATCGAGGCGGAAAAAATATTGGATGACCTGGTGCAATCCACGGGCGCGACCGGCGGCGACGTGATGGTAATGGATCCTATGACGGGGAAGATCCTCGCGATGGGCGGCGATCCGAACTTCGATCCGAACAACTACAGCCAATCTCCACTCGCGGATTTTTTGAATACCGATGTGCAGGGCGTGTATGAGCCGGGATCCATCATGAAGTTGCTCACGATGGCGGCGGGCATCGATTCCGGTAAGATCACGCCGGATACGACGTACGACGATAAAGGATATGTGAACGTGGATGGCGCGCACATCACGAACTACAACCTGACGACCCAAGGCGCGTATGGCGACAACACCACGATGACGGAGGTGATCGAGCACTCCATCAACAGCGGCGCGATCTGGGCGGAAAATGCGACGGGGAATTCCATCTTCTTAAGCTATCTTAAAAAATTCGGGTTCGATCGAGAAAACCGGCATCGATCTGCCGGGCGAAGTGACGGGGAATTTGAGCCAGCTCACGCCGAAAGCGCCGCAAGTGGATTGGGACACGGCCGCGTACGGGCAGGGCATCGCGATGACGCCGATCGAGCTTGTGACGGCGGTCGCCGCGCATCGCGAACGGCGGGTTGCTGATGCGCCCGTACCTCAACGCGGCGCTTCAGCCGCAAATCATCCGGCGTGTGATCAGCACGAGCACGGCGCAACAGGTGACGCAGATGGCGGTGGACGCCGTGGACCTCGCGCAGGTGGCGGAGATCAACGGCTACACGATGGCGGGCAAGACGGGCAGCGCGTACATCCCGAATCCGAACGGCGGAGGATATCTGAATATGCTCACCGATTCGTACATCGGCTGGGGACCGACATCCGATCCGAAGTTCATCGCGTTCATTCGGTTGAACACGATCCCGGTAACTTCGCTCGCGGCCGAGACGGTGGTGCCGGCATGGAATCAGCTCGCACAGTGGATCATCAATTATTACAACATCGCGCCGGACCGCACGACGAACGACGTCATCCCTAATTGCAAAAATCTGATATGCTCGTAACGATCCTGCGGAAAATTTTGCGCCGGCTTGCGCGATTGACGATCTGGCGCTATCGCCCGGCGGTGATCGGCGTGACGGGGAGCGCGGGAAAGACATCCACGAAGCTCGCGATCAAGGCGGTGCTCGAGCGTGACCGGCGCGTGCGCGTCTCGTTCGGCAACCTGAACAGCGACCTCGGCCTGCCGCTCACGATCCTCGGTGATTGGAGCGAGCGATGATCTCGCGCTCGTTTCCCGCGCGACGCCACGCGGCACGAAGACATTTCAAAAGATCGGGTTTTGGATAAAAGTGATCGTGACCTCCTTGTGGCGCATCATTTTCTGCATCTGCGGCAGAATATCCGGAGATTTTGGTTCTGGAATATGGCGCCGACCGGCCGGGAGATATTAAATATCTATTAAGCATTGCGCGCCCGAACATCAGCGTGATCACCGCCATTGGCGATATTCCGGTGCACGTGGAATATTATGGCGGCCCGGACGAGGTCGCGCGCGAAAAAGGGCGGCTCATTGAATATCTTTCGGTCGGCGGCTTTGCGATATTGAACGGCGACGATGACGTGGTGATGAATCTGCAGTCGCGCACGCGCGCGCGGGTGATGACGTTCGGATTTGATAAAAGCTGCGAGGTGCGCATCTCGCGCTTTGAGAACAAAATCCATGACGGTCAGCCGTCCGGCATTTCGTTCAAGCTTGAGATATGGCAGCGCCATCGTGCCGGTGCGGATCGATAACGTGTTTGGCAGGGCGTACGCGTACGCCGCGGGTGCGGCGGCGGCGATCGGCATCGTGTTCGGCATGAACCTCATCGACATCTCGGATGCGCTTGCGCGGTACGCCCCGCCGGAGTCGCGCATGCAGCTTGTGCCCGGCATCAAATATACGAACATCATCGACGATTCCTATAACGCGAGCTTGATCGCCATGCGTTCGCGCTCGAGACGCTCGATGTGCTCCCCGGCAAGCGCAAGGTCGCGGTGCTGGGCGATATGCTCGAGATCGGCAAATATACGCCGGAGGCGCACGAGCGGTGGGGCGTTTTGCCGCAAAATCGATGCGGACGTGCTCTTTACCGTCGGCCCGCGCGCGAAATTCATCGCGGATGCCGCGCGCGCAGCGGGCATGAAGAGCACGGCGATCTTTTCTTTCGATACCGCCGATGTGGCGCGAAATGCCGGTGCAGGATTTCATCAAGAAAGGGGATCTTATGCTGGTGAAAGGGTCGCACTCCATGGAGCTCAATAAGATAGTGGACGAGATCACGCGAGATCCCGATTCCGTACCGTGGTACCGCTCAGCTAGTTATGTGAATCGCTGTCTTGTCGAATCGCTAATTTATCTTTATAATCTCTCGGTAAGCAATATGCCATCATCGTCTAGCCTGGTCTAGGACATCGCCCTCTCACGGCGGGAACTCGGGTTCAAATCCCGATGGTGGT
>CAWHOC010000006.1:0-11218 GCA_963830935.1 uncultured bacterium | reverse complement strand
GTCGAAAGATATACGGCTGAATACGGCGAGAGCGAAACGTCATTCGAACCCGCGCCCTTGGCATTTACCCGTATTCCAACCAAGACCCCGACACAAAGGAGAAAAATGACCACTAGGACGACGATGATGGCTGCGATGGTTTTGGAAATACGCATAGGATTACTTTAATCAGTATACCTTAATCCGCCGTCACGATGAGGTGCCCGACGGGGCCCTTCGCGGCCCGCCGCACGATGCGCAATAGAAGGTGAAATCACCGGTCTGCAGAGCTTGGAACTGAATGTCCTGCGTCTTACCCTTGGGGATCACGCCGCTGAACCCATAGTTCGGTTGGGTGAATCCGTAGTTCGCATCGACGGCGGTCATTTCGAGATTTACCGTATCGCCCTGCTTTACCGCCACCGTATTCGGGGAATACGCGCCGCCTGCGATCTTGATGTTGAAGCTGCGATAGCTCACGCTTCCACCGGGATTTCCCGGACCCTGCACGACGGGGACCGCGACGTTCGCGGGAGTGCTCGTCGCGCCCTTATTGGGAACGACGGTATTCGCGGGGACCGGCGCCACCGTCGACGATGTCGTGGTTGCGGCGATCGTCGCGGCAGGATACCCGCTCAGCGCTTGCCCCCCGCTTGGGATGCCGAATCCCGGGGCTGCCGACCCTCCGTTCCTATGCAACGCGTACACGACGAGCGCCGCGACGGCGATCAGCACCACCGCCCCGATGACGATCTCCACTATTATCTTCTTCTTTTCGTCCATAAATTTATTATAGCATCCCGCCTATTAATAGAGCGTCTCCCAGGTGACCGTGCCTGTCGCGCTGGCGGCACACAATAAAAGATTATCTTTTGAGCCGCCGTTGTTTACGAACCAGAGCGTCCCGCGGGCGGCCGTGGAGCTGGTGCACGTCGGTTCCGAAACCCCGGTCGGATTGAGGCGCATACCGCCGTTCACCTCCAATTGTTGAGAAGGGCTCGTATCATTGGTGCCGATCCCAACATTGTTTCCGCTGAAATTGATGACGCCGTTGATAGGGTTCCAATAATAGGTGGAATTTCCCAGTGGCTCCCCGCCGGAGGAAGGCAGAACGCTCGTGTCAAACGTCGCGGCGGAGACGTGCTCTACGGATGACTGGAAAAGCTGGCTGAACGCCTGCTCGGCGTTCACTGTATTATAGGCCATGGTGAACGAAATACTTACCGTGTCGTGCCCCGGAGGATTCGTGTTGCGCGTGAATGAAAGATTTGTAACTTTCACTTTCGGCGACGTGAGCGCCTGCAGGATCCCAGTCGCCGTCTGCTGAAGATATACCGTTCCGCTCGAGAGCGTGATGTACGACGGATCCATCGAGTTGCTTGCCACAAAGAATTGCAGAGTGGATGTTGGCGTTGAAGTCGGAATGTTGATCACACTCGCCGATTCCACATAGTATTGCACTTTTTGCAGAAGGAACTGGCTCTCTTGATTCACCGCCTGCGATGACGATGACTGCGCCTGTATCTGCAGGATCACGACCAGTATGCCGATGAAGGCGACGATGATCACGGAGAAGATCGCCACCGAGATCAGCATTTCAACGAGCGTGAATCCCTTTTTGTTCATTACTTTCATCACTATTGATTATATCATTCCCGCCGGATCACTTGCTCCAGTTCACCTGAATGCCCGTCACGGTGGGCGTCGCCGAGCCGGATGAATTGGTGGAAAGAATGGCGCGGTAGCGGAAATATCTTCCGTTGAGAATCGGATAATTCGTCAGTGCGATCGGGACAGTGGGGATACCGATATAGCTGGTGCCGACGTGCCGTCGGGGCCCACGAAGTTCCATGGGCCGCTCGAGCTGCTGGCTACGGCAAATTGGAACCCGACTGCGGTGGACGACGGTGTGGAGCCCTCCCACGTGACGGAGTTGATCTGCGCGCCGCTCGTGACTCCGGTATCGAACGTTTCCGAATCGAGCGTGCCGGTGGCGGCCACACCGGTCTCGGTCCACGTTGTCACGACGTCGTATTGCGACGTGCCGCAGCTCGACGTGTTGAGGCAATTGAACGATATCCAGCCGAGCGCGTCATTCCACGCCCATCCGGTAAAGACTCCGGTCGTGGGACTAATGACCACCGATACGTCGGGCTGGACGGACAGACCCACTTGGATCCGTTCCACGTGGAACCGCCGCCGGACGAGTTGCCGCAGAACGAGATCCATCCATAACCGTCATTCCACGCCCAACCGGCAAGGTTGCCGTTGCCGTCATTGCTCACCCCATAATTGCTTTGAGTGCCGCAAATGTTGCCACCCGGGGAGGGTGCCGCAATCCAACGAGATGTCCCCTATTGAGGAGCTGGCATATCCCGTAAGTTTTGCGGAAGACACAATGATATTGTGAGTATCGTAGAAATCGATCCAACCCGTCTCATCGTTCCACGCCCAGTGTTGGGATAAGAGGACGAACTGATGTTCGCTGGTCGACCGCTCGCCGGTGATAGTGATACCCTCCGGACGCATTGAATCCCTATTCCCGGAACCGGACGATCCAAACTGGGATTCGTATGTACCGGTGGCGGAGAATTCCAAACCCGGTTGTTAGCCCAGTCCGTACCCACATGTTGCCGCTTGAATCGATGGCTGATCGACTGGAGTATCCAATTGCCCATCGCCACTGCGCGTTCCGAACTTGCCTTCGTACGTGCCGGTGGCAGAAAATTCCGGGACGCAGTTCCCGCCGCCATCACTGTCCAGCGATTACCACTCTTGTCGATGGAGACGTTGATAGGCGCACTACTATTACACCCGCCAGGAGAGCCGGTCTGTCCTTCGTATGTGCCGGTGGCGGAGAATTCCTGCATACTGCTATTTGTGGTATCAATCACCCAGATGTTACCGCTTGAGTCGATGGCGACGTCGGCAGGACCCTAGAGCTTTCCGTTTCCGGATCCTAGGTCCCAAACTGGTTTATTACGTGCCGGTGGCGGAGAATTCCTCCACGCGATGGTTTCCGTAATCCGCTACCCGAACGTTACCACTTGTGTCAACACCGACGTCTTCAGGTTCGTTGAGATTCCCATTACCGCTACCGGACGTTCCGAACTGCCTCTCGTAGGTGCCGGTGGCCGAGAATTCTTCCACGCGGTTGTTGGCAGCGTCCGCCGCCCAGAGATTGCCGCTGGGGTCGACGGCGATGCCCTAGGATTATCAAGCTTTCCGTTTCCGGAGCCAAAGGAACCAAACTGGCCTTCGTATGTGCCGGTGGGAGAAAACCCTCCGACGCGGTTGTTGCCATAATCCACCACCCATATGTTGGCGAGGTTGGCCTGGATAGTGCCGCCGCTTGTGGCTCCGGCTTCGCCGGCAATGGCAACACCGCCAGGGCTGTTGAACTGCCCGGCGCCTGATCCACCGGAGCATGCGCCCGTGCCAGCGCAACCGATCTGCATTTCATACGTGCCGGTGGCGGAGAATTCCTCAACACGGTTGTTGTCGTGGTCTGACACCCAGACGTTGCCACTCGAGTCGAAAGCAATGCGCTCACCGTTGAAATGTCCGTTCCTGGTCGCGGTACAGGGCCCGAAGGGCAGCCAAGCTGGGATTTGTGAATTGACTAGTGCCGGTGGCGGAGAATTCCTCGACACGATTGTTGTTTTCATCCGCCGCCCAGATGTTGCCGCTCGCATCGATGGCGATGTTTTCGGGTAAGTTAAAATACCCGTTCGTGGAAGTCGCGGAACAGGCGCCCGAGGGGCAGCCAAGCTGGGATTTGTAAACATAACTAGTGCCACTCGCGGAAAATTCCTCTACGCGATTGTTGGTTTCATCCGTCACCCAGACGTTACCGCTCGACATCCACGGCGACGACAGCGGGTGTGTAGAATCCCCCGTTTGTGGAAGTCGTAAGGCAGGCGCCCGAGGAACAGCCAAGCTGGCCTTCGTAGTGTGCCGGTAGCGGAGAATTCTTCGACGCGGTCGTTGCCGCCGCCGCCATCCACAACCCAAAGATTGCCGCTCGCATCGATGGCGGAATCGTAAGGAACCTCGAACTGCCCGTTGCCGTTGCCACCGGAACAAGCGCTTGTGCCGGAACAGCCGATCTGGCCTTCGTACGTGCCGGTGGCGGAGAATTCCTCCATACGATTGCCACCCTGATCCGCCACCCAAATATTGCCGTTGCCGGTTTGGATGGTGCCACCACTTCCCGACGAGGAAGCGGTCGTTGTTGAAGTGATGCTCGACGATGCGGAGATGTTGCCCACACTGTCCTGCGCGGTGGCGTAATAATAGTGCGTTGTTGAAGAAGTGAGCCCGGTGTCTGTGTAGGAGAGCGAGGTCGTCGTCGCGAGTTGCGGCATGGTGGAGGTCGAAGTGCCACTATAGATGGTGTAGAACGCGATGGTCGCGCCGTTGTTCGGCGTCGATGCCGTCCAGGAAAGCGGGATACTGGTATCCGTGGGACTGCCGGCCGCAAAACTCCCCGGCGCCGTCGGCGCCGTCGCCACCGCCACGCTCGTGGTCGCCGTGGACGTCCCGGTCACGTTGGTCGCTGTGGGGTGTAGACGGCGGTCGTGCTCGTCGCGGGGGTCGTCGTTGATGTCCCCGTCACCGTGCCGATTGTCGGGCTGATGGAGAGCGAGGTGGCGCCCGTCGTGCTCCAGGAGAGCGTTGATGTTCCTCCTGCTTTGATGACCGTCGGCGCGGCGCTGAAGGAATTGATGGTGGGCAGGGAGGCGGTCGGCTGCTGGATCCGAACGTCGATGAAATCTTTGTATGAGCCGGCTCCGGTATTCCACGATGCCTTTATGCTCGCGGTGCTCGTGGAATATCCCGACTCCATATCCGATACGGCTCCTACATTTTGATAGATGAGATTATTTTTCATGTACGGAGATGTGACATCGCCGCTATTGTAAAGCCCGACCATACCAAACGAGGCATCCCCGGAAACAAGCCCGCCTGCGGTAAGCGTGGAAGAGGTGTTCGATGAGCCGCTGGTAAAAGTGACCGCGTTCGCCGAAGGACACGGATTGCTCTGGTCGGCGCCCGAGAAGACCGCCGCCACGAGATAGTTATCCGTACCGCCGGTGCTGGCAAAATTTGCGGTGACTATTCCCGTCCCCGCGGGAGGGGCCGCGATACACCACACGTCGGCATAGCCATACGGCCCGCTGTCGGTCTTGGAAGCGATCAGGAGTGGCGTTCCTCCGAGTGAAAAAGTGACGTTAGTAGTGCTTCCAGCCCCTCCGGTTATGGCCAAACTCGTGCCGATCACGAGGACCGGGTTCGATCCTGACACGGTGATGCTCGTCGTCGCGACGGTGTTAGTATTTTCCACCGCGTTGGCGAACGTCACATACGCCACGGATGCGCGCGCGGGCGACGCCTGCACGATAAAAGAAAAAAGGCCGAGCGCGATGACGATGAAAAGATATTTCTTCATTGCTTTATATTAATAGAGCCGATGTCCAAAAGAACATATATTTCTGATAGTGTTACGGCGCGGCCTTGAACGCCGCCGATGATCGCCGTACTAAGTCATCGGCGGTACGCGACGAGATGGCTTGGCGGACACATGGAACCCGGCCGCAGTAGATTGGATCATAATCCTCCGATCGACGCTGAGACCGGCAGGCTCCGCGCTGTATCTACCCGTGATCAGGCAAATCCGCTGCCGCGGCTATTGACCGTAAACTAAGCACTGCGGCCCCACAAGATCATCCGCCGCACGAGGTCGACCGCTCTGGCGCGTAGTGGATCCGTGCTCCGTGCGCAGTCGAACGCGGTCTGGAGAGTCGTCATCGACGCGTAGATAGTGATTCGGCGACATTCGAGAAAGCGATGCCGCTATATTCTGCCATTCAGCATCCCAAGTCATCGACGGTCGCAAGTGACCGTGCGAGCGTTGTCCCGCCCGTGATATCCGTCGCATAGTACATTTGCTAGAGCACTGATCACTGAGCGGTGTCGTGAATGATCCGTGCCTGCACATAGGTGTTGTCCTTGTGGAATCGCGTGCATCTCGTGGCGGTCATCCGTTGCGTGAAAGCGATCCTGGCCGTATCGTTCTACGTACCAATGATCGTGTCACCGCTCGCTGGTTTGCTTAGAAATGTGGAGGACTGACTGCTCGAACTTGCACTGCCGACTGTATTCGCACCGGAGCTTGCGGATTGGACGAAGGCGATGCCGTCCTGAGCCTCCGCCACCTCCTCCGCCTGCCGACAGAGTGACGTAGATCGCACCGGTCGTTGATGTATAATCGATGTTGGACGATGAGGTAAATTGATTGTTCGTGGATGTTACCGCACTGCTCGCGTTCGGACCGCCGGACCAGTCGGTCTGGCTGAACACCTGGTCATTGTTTCTTGTGACGTACGTGCTGATCGTGCTCGTCACCCGTGCGGCGTCCAATTGTACACGGCGAAGATCTGCTTTGTGGAGGGATCGTATGTGTTGCCGGTGAGGTCGTCGCGATGACCCCCCGCTGCGGTACACGTCGTTCACATAAAAATAATCGGTGTACGTCGTCGTCGCGACGACGATGGATTGCACGCCCGACGTGGCGGTGTACGGCGAAGACGAAGTGATGAGATAGTATTGATGCGCCGTGCCGGTGGCGAGCGAGAGAATATTGTTCCAATTCCCCTCGGACCATACGCGCACGTTGTTCAGCAAGCTCTGCGCGTTCGTCGAGGCGACCTGCACCTTCCCCGCCTGGCCGCTCTCAAGGAGCGATGGAGCGATGATCATCGCCATCCCGCCCATAAATATCGCGCCGATGGCGATGGCGATCATGAGTTCGACGAACGATTGTCCGGATCGAGGATGTTTCATGGTGTTAATAACTGACGCTGCCGGACGACGCGACGGATATAGTAGAGGAAAACGCCGCGTTCTCATTCGGCATATAGAGTCCGATGGTCGTGGAGATGGACGAGAGGCCGGCTCACGGACGAGAAGATCACGTCGAGCGTCGCGCCCTGGGCGATCGTGGAGGTCGTGAAGGCAACGGTGGATGGCAGGCGGTACAAGCCGCCGACGACGCTCGACGTGCTTAGCTCGTCTGGAAGAGCGCGTAGAACGGCGGCGTCGAGGTCGATTTGAGAAATGCACTCCCCACGCCACGTCGTCTTCCTGATCCATCGAGTCCGTCTGCGCCTGGCGCAGGAGCGACCCGATCTGCTGGTCCGTGACGATAAGGTCGGTGTTGAGCTTCCGCGCACCGAGGTTCGCAAACGTCACCGCGCCGACGATGATCGTGATCGAGAGAACGATGAGAAGTTCTATGAGGGTGAATCCGTTCTTCATCTTCACTAGAATTGCGTGGTCAATTGGTAGATTGGGACGATGATGGAAAGCGCGATGACGGCCACCATGACGCCCATCACAAGGAGCATCGCCGGCTCGAGGAGCGAGACGAGCGCTCTTGATGTTCGCGTCGATGTTGGATTCATAAAATTGCGCGAGGGTGTCCAGCACCTCCTCAAGATGCCCCGCCTTCTCCGAGACCGAGACGAGATTGGAAACGATCTTCGGGAACACTGTCTCGCGGTGGAACGCTTCGCCGATCGTGAGGCCCTTTCGTCAATCCGTCGTTCGCGATCCGGAGCAACGCCGCGCGATAGGAATCGAGGCCGACCGTCTCGGCGGCGATGTTGATCGTCTGCACGATCGGCAACCCCGCTTTCATGAGCGAGCTCATCGTGGACGCCATGCGCTGGATGGCAAGCTCCTGATACACATTCCGTATGAGCGGCAACGTGCGCATCATTATTGAACTCCCTTTTTCCTACTTCCGTTTTGACGACCGCCCATATGAGCGCGCCGATCATGATGAGCACCGCGGGGCCGATGATGAGAATGTTCCCTCCGATGAAAAGCCCGACGGTGAACACGACTTTCGAGAACCAGGGCGGATTGATGCCGCTCTCCGTGAAGACGCCCGCCACCTTCGGCAACGCGAACGTGACGAGAAATGTCATGATCGCCGCGGCGATGCAGACGAAAATGATCGGGTAGATCATCGCCGACCGTATCTTACTGCCGTATCTCCGCGTCCTTCTCGAATGTGACGCTCAGGGTCTCGAACGTCTTCTGCAAGCTTCCCGATTGCTCGGCGGCCTTCACAAGGTTGATTACCGTCGGCGAAAAATCCTTCGGGTGGCGCGCGAACGCCTCGTAGAACGGACGGCCCTTGCTCAGATCCTCGCGTACTTCCAAGAGAAAGTTGCGCATTGCCGGCTTGTCGAAATCCACAATCAGAATGTTGATGGCGGAAAGCAGGTCCGTACCCACGCGAAGCATGAGCGCAAGATATTTCGTGAGGAACACCTTGTCCGACGTATTGATGCCGCCGAACATGTTCTTCATGAACCCGAGCTTCACCTGGTCCATCGGCTTCACCGAGACAGGGCGCAGCTGTTTGCTGCCAAGAAAACGCAAAACGTCGTTCAGCGCGTCGGCCTCGTACTCCCCTTCCGTCATCTTTCCCGCCTCATCGGCGGCCACATAATGGAACAGCATATATAAATAATACCATAGCCCAGAAGCTCACTGCGCCTCCAGGCAGATGACCGTTCGGCGCAGCGAGCTTCTGGGCTATTCTATTTTTGAAAAATTATGATCCGCAACAAAAACACCGCCCGGAGGCGGTACCTTTGTTGTGCTTGGCTTCGGCTTAAGGCGTCCCATAGCTGAACGGGGCTTGCGCCCACAAGCACCTTCTCATCTTACCCCGGTGAATAAGGAAGTCAAAAAGTTTTTAATGATTTTTTAATTATTCGCGGATGACGCGCAGCACCTCCTCCAACGTCGTCTGCGCGAGCTCCACTTTCCGCAGGCCATCCTCGAACATCGTCTTCATCCCTTCTGCCTGCGCCTGCTCGCGCAATGCTTCCAAACTGAATGTCGGCTGGACGATGATCTCTTTTATCTTCTCGTCCACCTGGAATGCTTCATAGATGCCCAGGCGGCCGCGATATCCCGTCATGCCGCACGCGGAACATCCTTTGCCGGCGTAGAGCGTCTTCGGGATATGCACCTTTTCCGGTTGGAGACCATTCTCTTTGAGCTGCGTCGAAAGCGTCGCCTTGATCGAATCGTCCAGATCGTACGAGTAGATGCAGGTCTGGCAGATCTTTCGGACGAGGCGCTGCGCGAGCACAAGGTTCAACACGGAGCTGACGAGGAACGGCGGGATGTTCATATCGAAGAATCGCGGCACGGCCGTCGGCGCGTCGTTTGTGTGGAGCGATGAGAGCAGTAAATGTCCGGTGAGCGCCGCCTGCACGGCGATGTCCGCCGTCTCGGCGTCGCGGATCTCGCCGACCATAATGATGTTCGGATCCTGGCGCAGGAGCGCGCGGAGACCGGAAGCAAAGGTGACGCCCGCCTGCGGATTGATCTGCGTCTGGTTCACGTAGCGCATGTTGTACTCGATCGGGTCTTCAACGGTCGTCACGTTCACCTCCGGACGGTTCAGCATGTTCATAAGCGCATACAGTGTGGTGGTTTTTCCGGAACCGGTCGGCCCGCACGAGATGAGCATCCCGAACGATTTTTTGAGGTTGTCGGAAACGATCTTTGAGACCTCCGGCGACATGCCAAGCTCTTCGAGCGAGAGCGGCTTCTGCGAGGACTCAAGCAAACGCATTTCCACCTTTTCTCCGTAGAACGTGGGCATCGTGGAAACGCGCACGTCGATCTCCTGGCCACCGAGGTCGTAGCGGAACCGCCCGTCCTGCGGGAGGAAGTGTTCGTCGATCTTAAGCCCCGCGAGCAGTTTCACGCGCGCGACGATCCCGGGATGCACGGCTTTTGTGATGTCCATTACCTGGTAAAGAATGCCGTCAACGCGATAGCGGATGAACGTGGACTCCTCTAATATCTCGATATGAATATCGGACGCGCGCGACGCGAGCGCGTAGGAAAGGATGTTGTCCACGATGCCGACGATGGGCAGATCCTTCGCCGCTTCCGCGCCATCCTTCGTTTGGTTGACGAGCGACGCGCAGACATTCTCGTCGATGATCTTTTTGAAATCCTGCCCCAGCTCGTAGCCGTACACGGAAAATCCGTGATTCAGATCGTCCGCGGACGCGAGGAACGGCTTTATCTTTCCACCCCAGCCGCTGGACAGGAATTCGCGCGTCTCGAGGTCCGACGGGTCCGCCATCGCGATGTCGTACGTCCCGTCCTCCTCTTTATTGAAGACGATCGCTTGCCGCTGGCGCGCGACGCCTTCGGCAAGGAGGTTTACGGTATCCTTATCGATCTTCCCCGTACTGAGGTCCGCGCGAGGCACGCCGAGCAAAGACGCAATGATGTCGTCAAGATAGCTCCGCTCCACGATCTTCTCGGAGACCAATATGTCCACCACGCTCTGGCCCTTGCGTTCCGCCTCCTGATAGAGTTCGTCAAACCGCCCGGGCGCGACGAGGTTCTGGTCCACCAATATTTTCTTGAGCTGATCCGGGGAGACGGGAAGTTTCATGAAGTTACTATTATTCACTAATCATACCAAAGCGCCGGGCAAAACAAAAAGCGCCGGAATGTGTCGGCGCTTTTTGCGATAACAGAAGTAAAACTGTTATAGCTGGAGATTCGAACCCTGTTCGTAGGTGCTCGTGTTATTTCCACCGTCGGTCGAAACAACATCGCTACCCGTACCGCTGTAACCATACTTCGCGCTTTCCATCTTGGTAGCAAGTTTGTATGACGTTGATGTCGCGGCATACACATAGATGTTGTAACCAGTTTCGACGGATCCACCGGCAACGCACCGATTGGAGCTCCCGAACTGATCAAAGTGAAATTGATCGGAATCCAGCCAGTGCTGTCAACCGCCCTGCTCGTACTTGTAGTTACCCCAAGATACGTGTTCGTCGAGGTTGAAAACCCATAGGTCGAGGTGGTCGCGCCTATATAAGTACTCGTCGTTGTCGAAGCCGAACCGTACGAGACATATATATTGTCAGCGCTCTTATACATCGGCGTCGTCGTTGCCACGTCCTCCGAGTACAATCCGAGCGCGCTCTTCAATGTTGCAAAGTCGGAGATGCGGTTTGAATCCCGCGCCTGACGAAGAAGTTCCGCCGGATTCAGGGTCAAGACGACAACCACAGCCAAAATCGCGATGATCGCGATGACGACCAACAACTCGATGAGCGTGAAACCTTTCCTGTTCTTAATGTTTTTTATCATGCTGTATCTTTAAATAGATATCGAG
>CAWHOC010000005.1:0-109497 GCA_963830935.1 uncultured bacterium | reverse complement strand
GTGCCGTACATCCCGATGGAAGTGATGGACCGCATCGACCGCGCGGCAAAGATCGCGAAGGCGCAAATCGTGATCACGGAAGTAGGCGGCACCGCGGGCGAATACGAGAACATTTTATTTTTGGAAGCGATCCGCATGGTGAAGTTCCGCCATCCGAAGGACGTGCTCATCGTGCTCGTGAGCTTTCTCCCGATCATGAACGACGAGAACGAGCTGAAGACGAAGCCGACCCAGCACGCGGTGCGCGCGCTCAACTCCGTCGGGCTTCAGCCGGACATCATCCTCGCGCGCGCGAATCATCCGCTCGATGACAAACGCAAAGAGAAGATCGCGTTCAACTGCAACGTGAACGTGAAGGACGTTGTCTCCGCGCCGAACGCTTCGAGCATCTACGACGTGCCGGTCAATTTTGAAAAAGACAATTTGGGAGACATCATTTTGGAAAAACTGTTGATGCGTCCGCGGAAAAAAGACATGCAGGAATGGCGTTCCTTTGCCCAGCGCGTGGACCGCGCGAAGGATCCGGTGCGCATCGGCATCGTCGGGAAATATTTTGCGAGCGGGAAGTTCGTCCTCGCCGACTCCTACCTTTCGGTGATCGAGGCGATCAAGCACGGCGCGGCGGTCTGGGGTGTGAAGCCGGAGATCAAGTGGCTGGATTCGGAGCAGTTCGAGAGCGGAAAGGCCGCGGACCTCGCGGAACTCGATCAATACGACGGCATCATCGTTCCCGGCGGCTTCGGCAGCCGCGGCGTGGAGGGCAAACTGGCCGCCATCCGCTACTGTCGCGAGAATAAGATCCCGTATTTCGGGCTGTGCTACGGCATGCAGCTTGCCACGGTGGAGTTCGCGCGGGACGTCCTCGGGATGAAGAAGGCGAATACGACGGAGGTCGACCCCAAGACGAAATTCCCGATCATCGACATCCTGCCGGAACAGCGGAAGCTGATGGAGGAGAGCAACTATGGGGCCACGATGCGGCTCGGCGCGTATCCGGCGGTGCTCAGGCGCGGCACGATCGCGGGGAACGCGTACGGGAAGACGAGGATATCCGAGCGGCACCGGCATCGCTACGAGGTGAATCCAAAGTTTGTGAAAAAATTGGAACGCGGCGGCCTTGTGTTCTCCGGCCAGTCGCCGTCACGGCGTTTAATGGAAGTTGCGGAACTTCCGCGCAGCGTACACCCGTTCTTCCTCGGCACGCAGTTCCATCCGGAGCTCAAGTCGCGGCCGTTGCGTCCGCATCCGTTGTTCAAGGAGTTCATGAAGGCCGCGAAGGATCGCGCCGCCCGGAGATAATTCGGAACTTATCAATGATCATTTTTTTATACGGGCCGGACGATTATCGCCGTTCCGAAAAGAAACGCGCGCTTATCGCTGAGTTTTCCAAAAAGCGATCGGAGATCGGGCTCGGTGTTTTTGATCTGGAAGACAAGAACGCGCTTGAGCCGCTCGCCGAATTTTTGCGGACACAATCTATTTTTGAAAAAGCCAAGCTCGCGGTTTTAGAAAATGCGTTCGAGCTCGACGCGCCCAAACTTGCGAAGTTGCTGAAGCCGTTCGTGGAAGAAAAGAATGTCACGATATTGATCGCGGAAAAGGATAAGCCGGTGAAGGCGCTCGCGTTCCTGCTCGAGAAGCCGACAATCTCGCAAAAGTTCGAGCAGCTCGCCGGCGCGGAATTCGTGGCATGGATAGGCGCCGAAGCAAAAGAAAATGGCGTGAAGCTGACTGCCGCTGCCGCACATTTTTTGGCATCGGTGTACGAAGGGGATACATGGGGGCTCGTCACCGAGATTCAAAAGTTGGGAGGGTTTGGTAAGGCGGGGGCGCTGATCGACAAAAAAGATCTCGATGTGTTCGACTTCGAGGTCGCGCCGAATTATTGGGGGCTCATCAATGGTCTGAAAAGTTTTGACATCAAGAATCGGCTGTACGCGTTCGAGACGATGCTTGCCGGCAACGATCCGCCGGCAAAGATTTTCAACATTCTGGCGTCGCAATGGCAAGAAAAAATCCCGCACATGGCGGAATACGATCTGGCCGTAAAGTCCGGAAAAGTGGACTATGAGGAGGCCTTGGTGGACTTATTGATCAGCTGAGAAAGGCGCGATTTGAGGCGGCTCGCCTTATTCTTTTCGATGACCTTGGCCTTTGCGGCCTTGTCGAGCGCTTTGAAGAGGGCGGGGATGGCCTTTGCGGCATCCTCAAACTTCTTGGCGAGCACGAGTTTGCGGAATCCCGTGACCTGCAGCTTGTAGGCGTCTTTGCGGAGGACGTTGCGCGCGTTGCGGGTCTTGTTCTGGCGGAGCGCCTTCTTGGCGGATTTGGTGATCGGCATAAAGGATAGTATATAAGAAGTTTTGGATTTTGCAAGTGGGGCTTACCACGACGATCCCAATCGCGACCGATGCGGTTTTTTTTAATATCTTTTTAATCCTCGTCGAGTATCATCCTGAGAATGATATTTCCGAGAAATAATTATGCGTTCATTGATAGCCAGAATTTTCATCTCGGCGTGAAAAAGCTCGGATGGCAATTGGATTATCGCAAATTTAGAATTTACCTCCGGGAAAAATATGGCGTCGAAAAAGCATATATTTTCATTGGGTTCATTGAGTCCAATCGAGGATTATATGATAATCTCTTGCGATGGAACTTCGATCTCGTTTTTAAACCTATCGTAATTACCTCCGATGGCAAGGTAAAAGGGAATATTGATGCGGATCTCGTGCTAAAGGCAATGGCGGAATTTAATAATTATGATAAAGCGGTAATCGTTTCGAGCGACGGAGATTTTTATTCATTGGTGAATTATTTGGACGAATGTGGAAAATTAGAGGCGGTGCTTACTTCCGAGGTGGAAAGTTGCTCGCGCCTTCTACAAGAAGTCGCCAAAAACAATCTAAGGTTTATAAACGAAATGCAAAACAAACTGGAATATAAAAAAGAACCGCCTAAGGACGGAACCTTAAGCGGGGCTTTTAATGACGATAACAAGAACATTATATCTAAAGAGCCGCCGGAGTCAAATCTTATTTAATGTATTTTTAATGTCTATCCGCGCTATAATGAAGCCATGATATACAGCATCGAAGGGACGCTGGCGCTCAAAGACGACCATTTCGCGGTGGTGACGACGGGGGGCCTTGGGCTGAAGCTCTTTGCGAGCCGGCTCACGCTCGAAGGCCTTCCGGCCATCGGCACCGGCGTGAAGTTCTTTTGCCACCTCCACGTGCGCGAGGATGCGCTCGATCTCTTTGGATTCACATCGGAAGGTGAGCTCATATTCTTTGAGATGTTGATCTCCGTTTCCGGCGTGGGGCCGCGCTCCGCGCTCGCAATTTTGGACACCGGGCCGCTCGACGAGCTTTCGGCGGCCATCAAAGAAAACCGACCAGATCTCTTGACGCGCGCGCCGGGCATCGGCCGCAAGACGGCGGAGCGCGTTATTATAGAGCTGCGCAATAAAGTGCAGTCGTCAAAATCCGGCGCGGTGGTGGAAAAGATGCAGACGGACTCTGACCTTGTGGAGGCGCTCATGAGCCTGGGCTATCATCGCGACCAGGCGCGCGCCGCGCTCGGGAAGGTGGATGAAAAAGTGACGGGCACGGAGGCGCGCCTGCGCGCCGCGCTCGCAGTGTTGGCCACTAAGCACGAAAAATAGCACGGCACGGCACCATCTCTATCTATGCAAAAATTTTTCAGAAATATTCACCCGCGCTCCGTCTACCATTTTTTGTGGGCATGGACCGGCGCGCATCTGCACGGTCATCCGAGCACAAAATTGTTTGTGATCGGCGTAACGGGCACAAAAGGAAAAACGACGACGATCGAAGTGATCAATGCCATCCTGGAAGCGGCCGGCAAGCGCACCGCGCTCATTTCGTCATTACGTATGAAGGTCGGCGACGATAGCAAAAAAAATACCACGGGCAATTCCATGCCGGGCCACGCATACCTGCAAAGATTTTTGCGACGTGCGGCGCGCGCCCATTGCAACTACGCGATCGTGGAGGTGACGTCGCAGGCGGTTGTCCAGCACCGGCACAGGTTCATCCAGTGGAACATGGGCGTGCTCACCAATCTTGCGCCGGAACACATCGAGTCGCACGGCTCGTTCGAAAATTACCGCGACGCCAAGTTGGATTTTTTGAAATATGTGATCGGGCAGGGCGGTAAAGTTTTTTTGAATCGCGACGACAAAAATTTTGATTTCTTCATAGAGGCGCTGGGCGATAGCCAACCAGTCACGTATTCCAAAGACGACGAATTCTTCCACGATTCGTTGCCGCACATCCGCACCACCAAGATGCGGCGTGACAATGAGCCGCCGCATTTTCTGATGAGCCCATTCAACGAGGAGAACATCGCCGTCGCGGTAGCGATCGCGAAGGAGCTCGGCATCGCGAACAAGATCATCGACGACGCGATCCTCGCGTTCGAGGGTGTGCCGGGACGGATGGAGTTCATCCACGCGGGCGACCGCACCGCGATCGTGGACTACGCGCACACGCCGGATTCGCTCGAGGCGGCGTACGTGGCCGCGGCGCCGAGGCCATCGCCCGACTTTCCGCACCCGCGCCTGATCTGCGTGCTCGGCGCCGCGGGCGGCGGCCGCGACACGTGGAAGCGCCCCGCGATGGGCGGCATCGCCGCGGACCATTGCGACGAGATCATTTTGACCAACGAAGACCCGTACGATGAGGACCCGCAGGAAATCATGAATGAGATCGAGAGCGGCATCCCGACGCCGCTCCGCGAAGGCCAGCATATATACAAGATCGTGGATCGGACGGAGGCGATCAATAAGGCCGTCGCGCTCGCACAGGATGGCGACGTCGTGATCGGCACGGGCAAAGGAAGCGAGGATTGGATCCACATCGCCGACGACAGGAAGGTTCCGTGGGACGAGCGCGCGGCGTTCGAGGCGGCGCTTGCGAAACAGGGGAGGAAATAAGGCCAAGAAATAAAAAACAGCCCCGCTCTTAATGAGTAGGGCTGACAGGGGAGTGGACAGCTTTAGAGGCGCAGGGGGACGAAGTGGGCCCCAATCGGTACGACGTTATGAATGGCGGGGTCGAAGCGGGATTTTCGGAGCGCCGAGGATCCGGACTGTGTGGTGTAGACGGTCTCCTTCACGAGGATCTGTACGGTAAGCGGAACCTCCTTCGCCGCCCTCACTTCAAGAAACTCGAATTCGTTGCCCTCTTGTTCGCTGAGGTCCACCAGCGTGTTGATACACGCGGTGTCGGTGCTTTTGATGAGTGCCGTGACGCTCGTTCCTTCAACCATGATCGCGATGTTGGTACAGGGACACTGTCCCATCATCGCCTTGATCAGTTCAATGGTGAGTGCATCGCGCGTTATTACCAAAAAGGCCTTAACGCCCGCCGATTTTTCTGGTCTGGTTACGGGATACGCTTTGTCCATTCTTCCCTTCCCAATAGCGAAATGGTGCTGCAAATACAAATTTCAGATTACCCCTATTTGTTCCGTGTGGCAAGTGGCATTATACTATCTCCATATGCAACTTACTTTCTACGGCGGGACGGGGGAGGCGACGGGGTCGAACTATGTTTTGGAATCGGGCGGGACGAAGATCATGATCGATTGCGGGCTTCACCAGGGGAGCCATTACGCGGATCGGGAAAATTTTGAAAAGTTCGCGTACGATCCAAAGACCGTGTCCGCGGTGTTCATTACCCATTCACACCTTGATCATATTGGCCGCCTGCCGAGCTTGGTACTCGCCGGTTTCAAAGGCACGATCTACTCTACGCACGCCACGCGCGATTTTGCCACGCTCATGCTTGAGGATTCTGAGCATTTGCTCGCGAAAGAAGCCGAGCGCGAGGCGCGCGCCCCGCTCTATCGCGACAGCGATATCCCAAAAGTGACGGCGCTGTGGAAAGGATTGAAGTACCACGAACCCGTCGAGGTCGGCCCGTTCAAAGTGGAGCTGTATGACGCCGGACACATTCTCGGCTCGGCGATCATCCACGTCGAGTGCGAAGGGAAGACGATTGTGTTCTCCGGCGACCTGGGCAATGTGCCGTCGCCGCTTATCAAGCCGACGGAACAGATCCCGGCGGCGGATTACTGCCTGATCGAATCCACCTACGGCGACCGCGTGCACGAAGACGTCAGCCGCCGGCGCGAGATGTTGCAGGGCGCGATCGACGAGACGTTCAAAGCCGGCGGCGTGCTGATGATCCCGTCGTTCGCGATGGAGCGCACGCAGGACCTGCTCTTCCATTTCCACCAGCTGTATGAGGAACACAAACTTCCGGATGAGCCGATATTTTTGGACAGCCCGCTCGCGATCAAACTCACCGAGCTTTTCAAAAAGCACGAGGACGCGTTCAATGACAAGGTTGAAAATCTTATGAAGTCCGAGGGCGGAGAGATATTGAGCTTCCCCGACTTGCGCGTCACGCTCTCGACGGATGAGTCGAAAGGGATCAACGATATCCCCGCGCCAAAGATCATCATCGCCGGCTCCGGTATGTCGAACGGCGGGCGCATCCTCCACCACGAGCTGCGCTACCTGCCGGATCCAAAAAGCGAGGTTATATTCGTCGGGTACCAGGCGGAAGGATCGATGGGCCGCGAGATGCTCGAGGGCGCCACGGAGGTGCACATCTTCGGCGAGGCGGTGCAGGTACGCTGCCGGAGGATAGACATCCCGGGATATTCCGCGCACGCGGACCAGCCGCATTTGCTCGACTGGCTGAGCTCCATGAAGGGATCGCTCAAAAAAGTATTTGTCGTGCAAGGAGAGCAAACGTCGAGCGAAACGCTCGCGCATAAAATAATAGACGGGTTCGGCGTGGCGGCCGAAGTGCCGCATGCGAACGAGAGTGTTACACTATAGTAAATAAAACGAACATCATGGCCACTAAAAAAATCGACACAGCGTATCACCTCAAATATAAAATTTGCATCTCGGGAGCGGCGGAGATAGAACACGCCCCGCCGGGCACGGTGGAGAAGGCGGAGCTCATCGGCAAGCTCATCGCCGAAGCGGGGATCGTGCTCGTGGACGGCGCGACGACCGGCATTCCGTACGCCGCTGCCAAAGGCGCAAAGCTCGCCGGCGGCATCGTGATCGGCCTCTCCCCAGCGGAATCCAAGGCGGCGCACGTGGGGACGTATCATTTGCCGCTCGATTATCACGACCTTATCATCTACACCGGCTTCGGCTATTCCGGACGCAACCTCCTGCTCACGCGCTCCGCGGACGCCGTCATCACGATCTACGGCCGCATCGGCACGCTGAACGAGTTCACGATCGCGTTCGAGGATAAGAAGCCCCAGGGCGTCCTGACCGGCACCGGCGGCACGAGCGACGAGCTTGAGCACCTTTTGAAGATCGCGCACCGCGGCAACGGCAAAGCGGTGTTCGATCCGGATCCGAAATCATTGGTCGAGAAAGTAATTGAACTTATCCATGAAGAAGAAGAAAAGCGCGAAATCGAATAAGAAGCCGGCGGCGAAGAAGGTAAAGCCCATCGGCAAGGTGACGCATTATTACGCCCACATCAAAGTGGCGATCGTAAAGTTCAATACCAAAGTGAAGACCGGCACGGAATTATATTTCAAAGGCGCGACCACCGATTTTAAGGAAGCGTCCAAGTCCATGCAGTTCGACCACCAGCCCGTGGCCGCGGCGATGCCGAAGAAACAGATCGGCATCAAGCTCAAAAAGCGCGTGCGGGAAGGGGATATGGTCTATAAAGCGTAATGGCCTCTACTGCGGCATGTCTATGAAGTATGTGACCATCGCGGCGATCGTCGCTGCGGCGACGATCGGAGAAGGCGTCTTTGCGGTGCCGTACGTCATTCAGTCGTCGGGATGGCTGATCGCGCTCGGCTACTTCATCGCGATCATCGCGATCATCTCCGTTGCCCATATTCTTTATCTGCGGACGCTCGCCGCGGTGGATGAAAAAGAGCGATTGCTCGGCCTCGCCCGGAACTATTTCGGCATGACGGGATTTTGGATCGGCTTCGTCGCGATCGTGATCGGCCTGTTGCTCAGCTTCGTCGCCTATCTCGTGCTCGGAACGCAGTTCCTGCAGATACTCTTCCCGGGGATCTCGCATGGCGCCGCACTCGGCATATTCTGGTTCCTGCTCGCGGTCCTCGTGTGGGGAAGCGAGGGGCGGATCGCGTGGTTCGAGGGCGTGGGCATCGCGCTTGTCTCATTCGCCATTCTTTTTATCTTCTTCTCCGGCCATCCCGGCGCGGTGTTCGCGAGCGTGCCCCTCGCGGTTCCCGGAGTCGTCAATTTTTTTCTCCCGTTCGGCGTTGCCATATTCGCGCTCGCCGGATGGACGGCCGTCGAGCCGGTGTACGAACTTGCGTATAAAAAAGAGATCGTCCACGATGGCGAAAAGCAACCGGCTATCCCCGGGGCCTTCTGGCTCTTTGCTCTTGGCACCGCTTTCGCGGGGCTGCTCTACTGGCTCTTTGCCGCCGGCGTGATCGGAACGGTGTCGCACGTGACGTCCGATACGATCTCCGGCATCGCGAGCTGGCCCGTATGGAGGAAAGATATTCTCGCCGCGGTCGGGCTCTTTTCGGTGGCGGTCGTGTCGGTGCCGATCGCGCGGGAGATCCGCGGCGCGATGGAAAAAGATCTCGGGTGGAACAGCTATCTCTCCCGCGCGATCATCATCCTGCTCCCGCTCGGCGCCGTGTTGTTGGGATTCAATAATTTCCTCGCGATCGTCGGCCTCGCCGGAGGCGTGTTCATCAGCACGCAATATCTTTTGATCCTCTCCGTCGGACGCCGGACGCTCGCACTCGCGCGGCGCGAGAAGGTACTGCTCGACGTTGTCGCGATCGCGTTCATCCTCGCCGCGGTTTACGAAATCTGGCATTTCGTAGTATAAAGAGGACGCGGCAGGTGCGCCTTATGCGCCGCGTCGCGCCCTAGCGCAGTATTGCTCTCGTAGTTTAATGGATAGAATATCTCCCTCCGAAGGAGGTGGTACAGGTTCGATTCCTGTCGAGAGCACACGCAGTGAGGCCGACCAGGGTGCTTAAAGGCTATCTTTCTTAAGATCGGACGGGACGACCCTGTTCGTACACAATCGCAGGAGTGAGCCGACAGAAGGGAATAATCATATTATTCGGTTATAATGATTTTATATGGAAAAATTTATAAAAGAGATAACTAAAAAGGCGGGTGGCGCAATACTAAAAAAATTTGGGAAGATTGGGGTTAAATATACAAAAAAAGATGCTACTGACGTTGTTACCGAGGCTGATTTGACCGCGAATAAAATAATAATAAATGCAATAAAGGAGAAGTATCCAGATCATGCGATAATTTCCGAAGAGACAGGCGAATATCAAGTTGGTGCAGAATATTGCTGGATTATTGATCCTTTGGACGGGACGAGAAATTTTTCTACGCATACGCCGATGTTCGCCGTGATGATCGGATTGGCTCGGAACGATAAAATGAAAATGGCAACCGTCTACAACCCATGTACAAATGAATTATTTTTTGCCCAAAAGGGTAAGGGTACCTTTTTAAACAACAAAAAAGTGCACTGTTCTAAACAAAAAACATGGAAAGATAGCTGGGGTCTTATCAGCTCAAATCTGTCGGAAAGGAATGCGGTAGTCATAGATAAACTTTTGAAATATTCGAAGGAAGAAATTTTTTGGGTGAGTGCTTTAGGATCTGGTGGAGTGAGCGCTATGTACCAAGCCGACGGCAGGAGGGATTGGAGGGTTTCAAGGGGTGGCGGTTTGTGGGATTATGCCCCCACATCCCTAATCTTGTCGGAGGCAGGATGCAAAGTTACGAACTTTAAAGGCGAACCATGGTCCTTGAAAGACAGAGAAGCTTTGGCCGCGAATAATTATTTGCATCCTACATTGCTTAAAATTATAAATTCTTAGTACTTCACCTTTCTTGCTGTGCCGTTATTAGTAGGGGAATGAACCCTTTTATCCCCTAAATGGTATATTTAAAAAAGAGTATCACGCTTCACTTGGCCGATTAGCGTGGTAAGATTTGAGTAACAAAAAAGCGCCTACTACGTACCACTTTATGGAACTCAAAGACATACAGCGAGACCGCCTCGACCGCCTTGTGATCAAGATGCAGAAAGGCGACCGGACGGCCGCGGGCAGCGCTGTACGATGAGCTTGCCGCCAAGCTCTATGGGTTCATCTTTTCGCGCACCGGATCCCGGGAAGCCGCGGAAGATCTTTCGCAGGAAATTTTCATAAAGCTCATCGAGCGCGTCGGCAGTTTCGACCCCAAGAAAGGCAGATTCACGGTATGGTTCTGGCGGATGGCGCGCAACACGCTCATCGATCACTATCGCCAAAAGAAAGCCGTGCCATTTTCACAATTCGAAGATGACGAGGTCGCCGGAATGGCGGTGGGGGAGATCCCCGACACGGACAATGTGCTGGCCTATCGCCGCTTACGGTTGGTCGTCGGCACATTCACGCCCGAAGAACAGGAATTGTTCGAGTTGCGCTTTGCCGCAGAGATGTCCTATAAAGACATCGCACACATCCTTGAGAAACCGGAAGGAACGCTGCGGGTGGCGGCGCTACGTCTCCGGGAAAAGATACATAAAGAATTCACAAAATGAGATTTTTCACTTCATCAAAAACTAAAAACCTTCCGCGCGACGCGAAAAAGAGCCTCGCGCCGCGGCAGGAATTCGTCGCACAGGGCAAGGAACGATTCCTGGCGGCTTTTGATGCGAGCGAGGGCGCACGCAACGCGCGCCGTTCTGTGGCCGATCGACCGACATATATAAGCGCTTTCTTTAAGGTTGGCATCGGCGCCCTTGCTATGTTCTGCGTTGGTGTGGGGCTTTCCGCATATGCCGATACCGCGAATGTTTCCGCCACGAACCCACTCTATCCGCTGAAGCGGCTTAGCGAGAACGTGCAAGTTGCTCTTGCGCCCGCATCCGAAAAGCCCCAGCTGCAGGCGACCTTTGCCGTGCGCCGCGCGGATGAGATCGCGGCGCTCCAGGTGGCGGCGCCGTCGAGCACGCTCATTCCGCAACTGACGTCCGACCTCGATCAAGATATTAATACATCACTCGGCGCACTCGCGGAAAACACTTCCACCGGCGGCGGGGAAGCGACGTCGTCAACATCCTCCATTATTATGGCGGCCACACTCGCGACATCATCGCCAGTGGTGGCATCAACATCGGCTGATGAAGGGTCGCTCGGTGTCTATTGCAATGCGTTCGACGTGAGCACGTCGGGCGTTCTCATCGGACACTTGGAAGCAACGCTCGCCCATCGCGCGAACGGATTCGCCGAGTTCAATGAGCAGTGTGACAGCGCGTCGTCGTCCGGGCGCCCGGCCTCGTTCATCCCGCCCACTTCGCAATCGCGATATGGCGGAACCCGGCACGATCATCATTTATTGGGTGGCAGCGCCACTTCCTCGCCCATACACGCCGACGACAGCGACGTGGCGGTTACCTCAACCTTGGACCTTTAACGTTTTTGCCGGTGCGTCGTATTACATAGCATGACAAAAAATATCTATATGTACACTTCGATCGTGCTTGCGGTGGTGGTGATCGGATTGCTGGTCTACATCTTTACCCGACCGAAGCAGGTGGATACGGTGGCGCTCAATAACGACCTTTCGCAGTTCAGCGCGGAGTTGCAGCAGTGGGACGCGCAGTACAGCGCGAACCCGAGCCCGCAGGGCGAGGCACAGCTCTCCGGCGACCTCAGCGCATTTTCGCAAAAGCTTCAGGCCTATCAGCAATAGCAATAAAAATAAAACGCCCGCTCCTTTGGAGCGGGTGTTTTTATGATCGCGGCGCGAGTACGCTATAATGCTCGTATGGATAAAGCGGCGGAATTGAAAAAGATCGAGAGCGAGATGGCGGCCAACGCCGCGCTCCCGCTCCGCGATACGGCGAACCTTGTGTTCGGGGAAGGGAATATTGATTGCGCGGTGATGTTCATCGGCGAAGCGCCGGGCGTGAACGAAGACCGCCTGCGCCGGCCGTTCGTCGGGCGCGGCGGACAATTGCTCGACGACATGATCCGCGGACTCGGCTGGAAGCGCGAAGAAGTCTATATCACGAACATCGTAAAGCGCCGGCCGCCGGAAAATCGTGATCCGTTCCCCGATGAGATCGAAGCGTATAAACCCTATCTCACGCGCCAGATCGAGGTGATCGACCCGAAACTGATCGTCACGCTCGGGCGGTTCTCGATGAATTATTTTTTGCCGGAAGCGAAGATCACGCGTGACCACGGCCGGCTGCTCCTTGTGGACGGCAGGACGATATTCCCCGTATACCACCCCGCTGCGGCGCTCCGTTCCACGCAAATGATGGAGACGCTTCGCGGCGATTTCAAGAAGATCCCGAGCGTGCTTTCGGGCGAATTTGGGGCGATAGAGTGGTATCATTAAGGCATGGATTTTTCGGTCGTCTATCTTGCCCGGCGGTTTTTCTACCGCTTTGTGGACTTTTTTCATCATTGGTATGTTGACGGGTCGCGCATGATCGCGCGGCGTTTTATGGGAGCGATCACCGCCGCGGACCAATCGTTCGCGGTCGCCATCACCCTGCGGCATTTCTTCGAGCCGCTCTATAAGGATTACAGCGTGATCGGCAGGATCCTCGGAATCGTGTTCCGGGCGGGGCGTGTGGCGATCGGCGGCATATTTTATCTCTTGATTGCGATCGTGTTCGCCTTCATCTACATCATATGGATTGCCATTCCCGCCGTCATCCTTTTCTATGCCGCAAAACATCTCTAAGTACGATCTTTATTTTGACGACGCGCGCCTGCGCATGACGATCGCGGGAAGGATGCTCGTCCGCGTGGTCAGTTATGTTTCCTACCTTGTGATCGTCGTCGCGACATTCGTGTTCCTCCTTGCCCGCGATATTCCCACCCTGTTCTATGTCGGGATATTTCTCGTGCTCGTGCTCATCGACCTCCTGATCCACCGCGGCGAAGGTGATACGCCGATCTCCGAACTGCCGAAAGCGGGAAGGGTGAATCTTGCCGAAACGATGAACGCGGCGGCGTTCGCCATGCTCGAGCGCGCGGTAGACCGTTGCATCATCACAAAAAAGAACTTCATCCTTGAGCTCACCGGCCGCCTGTTCGAACTTCCCCAGGTGCAGAACGGCCTTCAGCGCCTGGACGTGGACCCGAAAGCATTCAAGGCAAAACTCGACACGCTGATGCAAGACCCCGCCGCGCCGCCGGGGAAGGCGTATGCCGACGTTATGACGCCGCTCGCCGCGCGCGCGTTCGCCTCCGCGGCGGGCGCGGGGCACGAGTTCATCACGCCGTCGGACCTCTTTTCGGCGCTCCCCGCGATGGCGGACGAGTCGCTCGACCGGCTCTTCTCGCTGTTCAATATAGAAGAAGGCGATCTTGAGCGCGCGCTCATTTTCAGCGCGCTCGCCACGAGGATCGGGCCGTTCTCGCGGCTCCCGGACGTGGTGGGCGGATTCGCGATGGAGACCCACCGCGTGATCCCGCATCGCATCATGAACCGCGCGTGGACATCGCGCCCGACGCCGGTGCTCGACAAGTATGGCATTGACTATACCGATCTCGCGCGGGACGCCCAGGCGGGATTTCTCATCGGCCACGAACAGGAGTACGAGCATCTCATCGAGGCGATCGGCAAGCCCATCGATCCGAACGCGATCCTCATCGGCGAGCCGGGAAGCGGGAAGGAGGCCATCATCCGGCATCTTGCCTATTGCCTGACGAAGGACGATGTTCCCGAAGGACTGTTCGACCGGCGCCTCGTCGGTCTGCAGATGCAGAACCTTATCGCTGGCGCCGCGCCGGAGGAATTGAACGCCCGCCTAAAGAACGTGGTGGATGAGATCCTTACCGCGGGGAACATCATCCTCTTTATTCCCGACATCCATAATCTTGTACGCACCTCGGGCGCCGCGTACCTTTCCGCGGCGGATGCCTTGATGTCCGTCATCACCTCGAACCGGTTCCCGATCGTGGGCACGTCCTACCCGCACGAGTTCAAGGAGTTCATCGAGCCGCGCAGCGACTTCGTCGGGAACTTCGAGACGATCATGGTGAACGAGATCAATGAGGCGGACGCCGAAAAGATCCTGATCTACGAAAGTTTTTTGCTTGAGCGGCGATCCAAGATCGCGGTGAGCTTTGGCGCGATCAAGCGCGCGGTGGTGCTCGCGAAGAAATATCTGCACGATAAGCACCTTCCCTCGAGCGCCGAGGAGCTGCTGAAGAGCGCCGTCGTGGACGCCGAGCGGCGCGGGGAGAAAGTGGTGACGCCCGACCGCGTGACGGCCGTCGCCGAAGAGAAGGTGAACATCCCTATGCACGAGGCGGAGGGAAATGAAGCGGAGACGCTGTTGCACATGGAGGACATCATCCACGAGCGCATCATCGGGCAGGACGAGGCGGTCAAGGCCGTCGCGCAGGCATTGCGTGAATACCGGAGCGGCCTCGCGCGCAAGGGCGGTCCGATTGCGAGCTTCCTTTTTGTGGGGCCGACCGGCGTCGGAAAAACGGAGCTCGCGAAACAGCTCGCGGAGATCCAATTCGGCTCGGAGAAACTGATGGTCCGTTTTGACATGACGGAGTATCAGGATAAGACGAGCTTCTTCCGCTTTATCGGATCGCCGGACGGCACCGTGCGCGGCGCGCTCACCGACGCCGTGCGCGAAAAGCCATACAGCCTGGTGCTCCTCGACGAGTTTGAGAAGGCGTACCCGGATATTTTAAATTTGTTCCTGCAAGTATTGGATGACGGCCGTCTCACGGACAACATGAGCCGCGTCATCGATTTTACGAACACGATCGTGATCGCCACTTCGAACGCGCACTCGGACATCATCAACGATGCGCTCGCGAAAGGGCAGTCCATGGCGGAGATCGCGGATTATTTGAGGGCGCGGCTTGTGGATGTACTGAAGCCGGAACTTCTCAACCGATTTTCGAAGATCATCGTGTTCCGGAACCTGGAGCTTGCCCAGCTTCCGCAGATCGTGAACATCAATTTGAGCGAACTCACCGCCGCCCTGCACGAGCAGGGAATCATACTTTCGTTCAGTCCCGATGCCGTCGGGAAAATCGCCAAGCTTGGCTACGACCCCGCGTACGGCGCGCGGCCGCTCCGGCGCGCCATCGATGAATACATCCGCGCGCCGCTCTCCGAGGCGTTGCTCTCCAAGAAGATCGCAAAGGGCGCGAAGGTGCAGTGCGTGGTGAAAGATGACAAATTCGATTTTGTAAACCAAGCGTGAAACAGAAGCGATGTCCTTTTTATACGCAAATGCCACACGAGGACGGTGAGCGTATAAAAAGACATCGCTTCTGTTTCGCTAATCAGTATAATAAGAGAAAGAAACTATGCGCATTAAAGTAAATATCAATGTAAAGGTGGGCCGGGTGGTGAAGTTTTTCGTGATCTCGGATTTCTTTTTACTTGCCGGATGGGGGCTGATCGATCCGGTGTTCTCCGTGTTCATCATCCAGCGTGTGGTGGGAGGATCGCTCATGGTCATCGGCATCGCGGCGGCGATCTACTGGATCGTCCGCTCCGTCGCACAAATTCCCATCGCGAACTATCTCGACAGTACGCCCGGCGAACATGACGATTTTATGGCGCTCGTCGGCGGATTGCTGCTCGTCGGCATTTCCGCGATCGCGATGTGCTGGGTCACGCGGGTGTGGGAACTCTATCTTATCCACGCGGTCCAGGCCATCGCTTTCGCGTTCTATTACGCATCGTGGCCCACTATCTATTCGCGGCACCTGGACAAGAATGCGATCTCGCTCGATTGGTCGCTTGATTCGTCGGTGAGTGGTGTGGGCGCGGGCGTCGCCGGATTCCTCGGCGGTGTCATCGCCGGCACGCTTGGTTACAATGTGGTCTTTGTGGGCGCCGGCATCATGGCATTCATCGCCGCGTTCGTGCTCCTTGCCGTGCCGGATCTGATCCTGCCGAAGCCGACGACCTCAACGCGCGCCGCGGTGAACGCCGCCGAGACCGCAGAGGAGCGGAAGCCGGGGGACACGGTGGCGTAAATCTCAGTGTGTTATTATTCAAGCTAATGGGAGCTTTTTCTTGGGATGGTCTCGCCATAAGTTTTATTTTAGGCTACGGCATTACTATTCTTGCTTTCTATATTTTCGCAAAAAGGCATAAAGAAACCCTCCCTCTATTGAGGGCTTCGGAGGTCGGTATTATTATAACGGCCATCCTCATGGTCTTTGTGGAACTCGTAAACTCTTTGGGTCCCAATGGCGCTCAGGGGGTAGGAGGGCTCCTTTTTATTATTCTTTTCCCAATTTGTGTTTTACTCATCTCGCCTGCAATCCCTCTCGCGGTTTTGACATCGGAAAGTATTCGGTCTTGGGTAAGAGTGGTCGGTGCCATCGGGGTAATTATTATTTCTTCAGTCATTGTTTATGGGGCTTCGTTCGCCTGGACAGGATGGGTTTTCCCCGCTCCAACGGTTAAAACGGAGATCGTAGCAACCCCGGACACGAGTGCGTCTATCTCAGTATGTGACTCATTAGGGCAAACTTATTCGCAAGATATGGCAAACATTGCCGGCGCATTAAAAAATATAATGGAAAATTATCATTTGGATGCCACGAATGGCGCTCTCACCCAACTGGATTATCGTTGCACTATAGGTTCATTTCAGGGCATTCAGAGGACTTACGGATTTTATTTTCCGACAACCGCTACCGATGGAATTGGATATGCGTGGAATGATAATGGAGGAACAGTTCCCGACCAATATACTGCCACTCCCCCTATTGCTCAGGGATTTGAAACAGAAATACCTCCATGGACGATTGGTTCGTCAGAAGTAGTTAATGAATTTATGTCTACCGGGGGACTAGAGTATCTCAAGACGGCACTTAATGGTAATTCTAGTATTTCATTATATGTTAGTTTGAATGTATATAACGGCGCACCAGTATGGAATGTGAATATACAGGGTTCCTCATTGAATAAATCATATAACGCCAAAACGGGGATATTGTGCAGTAATGTTACTTGTAGTGCAAATTAATAAATGATGTCCGCCTCAAATCAATCCGTCTCCGAAGTCCTGCGCCAGATCGGCGAATATTTAGAGATGCAACACGTGCAATTCAAGCCGCGCGCGTTTGAGAAGGCGGCGGAGACGGTGGGCGCGCTAGAGGAAGAAGTGTCGGCAATCTACGCGCGCGGCGGTATCAAGGCGCTGAAAGAAATTCCCGGCGTGGGACAGTCCATCGCGGAGATAATAGAGGAGCTTGTGACGAAAGGGCGCAGTACGGAATATGAAAAGTTGAAGAAGGCAACGCCGGTGCGCCTGGACGAGCTCGCCCGCGTGGAAGGGCTCGGGCCAAAATCCATCCAGAAGTTATATCAAGAACTCGGCGTGAAGAATCTGAAAGACCTCGAGGCCGCCGCGAAGAAGGGGAAGATCGGTGTGCTTGAAGGATTCGGCAAAAAGAGCGAGGAGAAGATTTTGAAAGGGATCGAGTTTGCGAAGGGCTCGGGCGTGCGGTTCATCATCGGTTACATGTTTAATCGAGTGCGCAACCTTGAGAAGCGGCATCGGCGAGCGTGCCGGGCGTTTCAAAGGTGACCGTCGCCGGTTCCGCGCGGCGGCGGAAGGAAACGATGGGCGATCTCGACATCCTTGCCGTGTCCATCCAAACCCGAAGCGATCATGGATTATTTTATCGACGAAGATCGCCGGCATCATGACGGTCATCGCGAAAGGTCCGACGAAGTCATCGATCAAAGTACGCCGGGACTGAACATCGACTTGCGCGTCGTGCCGGCGGAGTCGTTACGGCGCCGCGCTCAACTATTTTACCGGCTCCAAAGATCACAACGTCGTGATCCGCAAGCGCGCGAACGACCTCGGCCTCACGCTCAACGAGTACGGCCTCTTCAAGATCAAAAAAGGGCTACCAAAAAAGGCGCGGAGCAGGAGGGCACGCGCGTGGCAGGCCGCACGGAAGAAGACGTTTATAAAGCATTAAAGCATGGCATACCCAGAGCCGGAATTGCGCGAGAACACCGGCGAAGTGCAGGCCGCGATCGCGAGTTCGAACGAAGAAACCTGGCCTGCCGAAGCTGATCGGCTACGGTGATCTCCAAGGTGATCTCCAAACGCAGACCAACTGGACCGATGGCGCCGATTCTATTGAAGCGATGGCCAAAGCCGCCGCCGCGCGCGGGCTGAAGTATATCGTGATCACGGATCATACGAAGCGCCTTGCGATGACGCACGGCCTCGACGAAAAACGCATCCGCGCGCAATGGAAAGAGATCGACGCGGTCAACAAAAAACTGGCGGGCAAAATAAAAATATTGAAAGGCACCGAGTGCGATATTTTGAAAGACGGCACGCTCGACTTGGATGACGAGACGCTTTCAAAACTGGATGTCGTCGGTGTGTCGGTGCACTCGTTCTTTACTTTACCGCGCGCGGAACAGACCGCACGCGTCGTTCGCGCGATATCGAACCCGCACGTGGACATACTCTTCCATCCCACCGGACGACTCATCAACAAGCGGCCGCCGATCGATATCGATATTGACGAGATCATCAGCGACGGCAAAGAAGACCGGCACGATCATGGAGATCGACGCGCTTCCCGAGCGCAGCGATCTCAAAGATGAGCACATCCGCAAGTGTGTGGAGGCCGAAGTGAAGATGAGCATCGATTCGGACGCGCACGCCGTGGCGCACTTCGCATTCCTCGAATGCGGCATCGCGCAGGCGCGCCGCGGCTGGGCGGAGCGCAAAGATATCGTCAACGCGTGGCCTCTCGAAAAAATGTTGGCGTTTTTAAAAAAGAAATAAAAGAGGCGTCCGATGAAGATCATCAGGCGCCTTTTGGGAGCGGCTCTTGTTTATCGATGGCGATCATGACCCGCGTGAGAATCGTTTCCATCATCGATTTTTCGCGATAGGCCGTTTTGCCCAGTGGTATGTCCTTGCCGTTTATTTCCCAGCTGACCAGCGCACCGTTATCAAAGAACGCTTCGAGCCTTCCCCGGTGAAGTTCTCCTTTAAGAACGAGCTTTTGGGTTGGCCCCACCAGAGAACAGTGCGAACGTTCATCGATGCCATCAGCAAGGATATGGTACATGCGCGCCTCGCATATTCTGGACAAGACATCGATTTCGCCGGCCGGAATCCGCTCAAACAACTCGTCAAGGGTCATTGGGGTGGTGAGTCTCAGGCCCGCAATAGCTATGCCCACCAGGATCGTAACCACTGCCGAGACCGGTACCATCCACAAATGCATGGGGTTACCTCCTGCCCGGGATTATAACATAATATAGTTTTATGGTAAACTATCCCCATGCCGTCAAGCCGTGAGATAGACGAATCGAAGCGCATCCCGACCAAGAAGCAGGTGGTGGCCGGCTTCGTGGTATACCGCAAAACGACGGACGGAATAAAATTCCTGCTGCTCTATCGGCGCGGCAATTACTGGAATTTCCCGAAAGGGCACTTCAAGCCCGGCGAACGGAGCATCGACACCGCCCTGCGCGAACTCGAGGAAGAGACGGGGATCAAAAAAACGGAACTTCGCATGCTCCCGAACTTCCGCGCGTACGAACGATTTTATTTTAAGATCGGCAACCAGGGGATCTACGATACAGTCATTTTATTTTTGGCGGAGACGCACAAGGCGGACATCCGTATCGAGCCGCGCGAGCACAGCGGCTACGGCTGGTTCCTTTATCACGACGCGCTGAACGTGATTGGCAAAAAGTATGGCGACACGCGGAAGGTATTGAAGCAGGCGAGCGATTATCTGAAGCCGGCGCATAAGCGCCCGGCGCCAAGAGCTGCAAGCGCGGCGGCGCACCCGATACCAAGCGCGCCCACGAGAGAGCCAAAGAATCATTAAAAGCAAAAGGCTCGTGGTGCCGGATATTATTGTCTTTTGAAATCCCAAATTGGGATTTCAAAAACCCGAATTTATGCTGGCTATATTAAATTCACGAAGAACGCCCGCGGGGTAGCGTTCTATTTTGCCGATTTCGTGGCGGCCACCACTTTCTTGAAAACTTCCGGTTCGTGTTCGGCGAGGTCGGCCAGGATCTTGCGGTCGATCTTGATGCCCGCCTTTTTGAGCGCCGCGATGAAGTTGCTGTAGTTCATCCCTTCGGGGCGGATGGCGGCGTTGATCTTGACGGTCCAGAGCTGGCGGAAGGTGCGCTTCTTTTCCTTGCGGCCGCGGAAGGCGTGGCTCCACGCGTGAAGCAATGCTTCCTTGGCGGCGCGCTCCTTGGACTTGCGGCCCCACTTGAATCCCTTTGTGTACTTAAGGGTTTTCTCGCGGTGCTGGTGTGCGTTTACTCCTCTTTTTGCGCGTGGCATGGTGGTAGTGGATAGTGATCGAGAAAATTAATTGTTCAAAAGTGTCTTGAGCTGCATGTTGAGCGAACGGCTCTTACGCGAATCGCGGTTCATTTTGCTGCTCTTGCGGGTCTTAAAATGACCCACCCCTCCGCGGCGGCGGACGATCTTCCCGTTCTTTGTGATCTTGATCCTCTTGGTGACGCTCTTGGAAGGCATTTCAGTAAAAAGAGCCGGGTGGCTCAATGACAGTAAGCTTACTATATGTTTTTGAGATTGGCAATACCTTGTGTTCCTCACGCCCCTTTTACTCGATAAAATTGACGAGCGCATTATAAATGATATAATTACCGACAGCAATCAAGGAGTATCTAATGCAGGACCTACCTAAGATTGAGGTTGGCGATTCATTCATCAATCTTGAGCCGCGAAAAGTTCGTGTCAAAAATCCGAACGGAATTCGTAACGACGGAAAGGTTTTCTTTGCTTTCAATGAACACGTGTGGATCATGAAGGGCGCAACACTTACCATCCTCGTCATTGATGGCGACCAGATTCTTGTGAAATATAAGAGGGGCAATGCTGAAGAATGCATCGGCACCAATGCTGCCAACGGCACTGTGTTCATCGCAAATTATTGGAAGCTGATAAAAATGACATCATCCACACTCGAGAAATCATGGGAGACCTACGAATTGGAATACGCGACGCGTCTTTACGGACAGATTCCGGCACATCTTATTTAGCAAAATCTCGAACGGGCATACGGGAGAAAACTGTACGCCCATTTTTTATTTCTTCGCGATCTGCACGGCCGGGCCGTTGCCCAAAAAACGCGGCTCGTTGAGCTTCTTGTATTCCACGGGAATCAGCGTCAAAAATTCTTTCAGTTTTTCCATCGCCCAATCCTTGTTGCGCTTTTCGCGGCCGCGCAGGCGCATGACGACCTCCACGGGATGTCCTTCGGCAAAGAATTTTTCCACTTGGCGCACTTTGACCATCAGGTCGTTATGCGCGGCCTTTGCCGTGATCTGCACGGCCTTCATGGACGCGGTCTTCTGCGCGGCGCGCTCCTTCTTGATCCGTTTTTCTTCCTCGTAGCGGAACTTGTCGTAGCTCATCAGGCGCACGACGGGCGGCGTCGCGGAGCGGAGATCTCTATCAGGTCGATGCCGTCGTCCGGGCGGGCGAGCGCGAGCGCGTCGGCGCGCGGCATGACGCCAAGATTCTCTCCCTTTTCGCCGATGACGCGGAGCTCCGGTGCGGTTATTTGATTGTTGATGCGGGGCTTAATAATGCCTCCATTATATCAGCTGTGGTAGAATAATCAAAATGGACGAGAATCCAATAACCCATCCCGGCGTCCCCGAAGATGTCTACCACACCATGGGGAAGAAGACGTTCTGGATATTTTTCCTGGAGCGTGTCCATGCCGCGTTCGTTTTGCTTTTGCTCACGATCGTGCTCTTCGCCCTCGGCGGGCAATCGTTCCTCGTCACGACGCCGATCGGCGACTTGACGCGCATACACGATGCTCGGCGCATGGCTCGCACTCGCGCTTTTTATCGTCGGCACTCCTCATCACATTCCTCGTCGCGTGGCTCATCTACGCGAATTACAAATACTGCCTCGGAGATGATTCATTGAAAATAAAGCGCGGGATCTTGAACAAAGAGGAAGTGGCGATCCCATACCGGCAGATCCAGGATGTCGACATCCGGCGCGACATTTCGTTTCAGATGCTTGGCCTCTCCCGCATCGTCATCCTGACCGCCGGCCATGAAGACAACGAGAAGCCGGGCGACGACGATACGGAAGGAATCCTTCCCGCACTCGACAAAGACCTCGCCGGAATGGATGCAGGCGGAATTGCTTAAGCGCGCCAACATCCAGAAAGTCACAGAAGAAGCCCCCGAATCTCCCACGCCACAAAAATAAAAACAGTCCGTTGTTGTCGAGCGAGTGGACGTCCTCCCGCGGGACTTCCTGCGGTCGCTACGTCGGAACGAGACAATGACGGACTGTTTTTATTTACTTGCTGCAGCAGCCGCAGCGGACCAGCTTCACGATGCCGCCGATCATCAAGAGGATCGGCCAGGTGACGTCAACGAAGTTCCATGAGAGGGTTCCCGTCGCTCCCAAAAGGAAGTCCAAACCGATGAGGATGATGAGTACTGGTATCGCTTTGTGATGCGGGCACTTGCAGGTCATGCCCTTGCCGGGCATTACATGTGTTTCTTCCATAAATAGAGATTAAAAATTGATTAAATCAAATTTCTTCGACCTTTCGCGCTGCGTTTTTGTACCCTTTTATTCTACCATGCGCCGTGGTATAATAGGGGCTGCCTTATGGCACGCCGCTTGCGCTGGGAGCGCATTGGCTTCGATAAAGATAATCCATGGGTTTGCGAGTCGTTGGCAACGTCGTTATTGTTGCACAACCTATAACTGCCAACTCCAAAGTTGCAGCTCCGAAGTTCGCTCTGGCTTACGCCTAGCCCTTCGGGATCGGCCGGTCCGGGTTCCTTGGACTGATACCGGTCTTATATAAGGGGACTAGCGCCAGGTTGACGATCATACGCCCGGCGCGAAAATATGATCACTTCGCTTAGCCTAGCTAAACTACACTCGTAGACGGCCCATCGGCATTATCTTTACACGGCGGTTCGATTCCGCCCGCTTCCACAGCAAGAAAACAAAAACAGCATATTCGCCTCCCGAAGATGGACCGTTCGGCGAATATGCCTGTTTTTGTTTTCTTGCTGCTCGATGCAGACGGGAATCGAACGAGAGGGGTGGGGTCGGGAGGGGCAGGCTGCCCCTCCCGTGTAGGAGAGTATTGAGAACCGAGGGTTCTCAAAAGCGAACGCAGTGAGCGCGTGAGCTTCCGCCCGCTTCCACAGATGGTCATTTTGGCCGCCTATCATCTCAAGTCTTTGTTATAATGCCTTTATGGAAGGTGAAAATATCATCCAAGATATCGTCCTTGGTCCGGCTCTCAATTCTTTTATTGAGAACAGTCTTACACAATCTCTTTCGGATATTGGCTATCCAGCTGGGCTCATCAGTGATCTATTCATAGCCATAAAAAATGGAGGGTGCGAACAATATTCGACGCAACATGCCGAGGAGCTTTATCAGTGCCAGACAGTACATTTTCTTGGCGAATTGGCGGGTAAATTATTTGAGAAGTATGTAGTCCCGGAAGTTCCTCAGGATGGGAAGATTTTAGATCTTGGATGTGGCACGGGAACACTTCTAAAAGAGTTGATTAAGAGGGGAGGCGGCACGCTTATTGGGATTGATGTTAATTTATATCCTGCTTGGAATGAACTGAACGGCCTTGGTATAAAAACCGCAGTTGTCGCAGAGAGCGAGTTTGAAACTTTTATGAAAAAGGAAGTGCCGGACTCAGTAGTGATGACGTGGGTGTTACACCATATGAATTATGTCGAGCAAGAAGAATATCTGAGAGTCATATTTAACACTTTGAAATCCGGATCACGGCTCGTTGTACTCGAGGATTCTTATAGTGAAAAGTTGCGACCGGAACAAGGAAAGGCCATTTATAGCCGATTTATGGCGCTGGATAAACAGGGTAAAATGAAAGTCATGAGTGCATTTGATTGGATTGCCAATAGGGTTCTCGCGGGACGCAGAAATATTCCGATGCCATTTGGATTTCGGACCCTTGAGGAATGGGCGGAGGTTTTTAAAAAGGCAGGCTTCATTATTCTAAAAGAGCGATTTATTGGATTTCCTAAGGATCGAGACGTGAATAACGGCCAGTCGCTTTTTGTTTTAGCCAAGCCATAATAGCTTGATATCCCTATGGATATTGAGTTTTTTGAGTTTGCCGGATTTTGAGAAAACAGGGGAGTTGAGCGGAATGGCAAACTTTGGATTGTATTTAAAGTAAAACAGAGATAAAGTTTTGTTATGAATCAGGGAAATTTTAATGAAGGAATTGATCTTCGCGATGAGCCAAGAGAGAGCGTGGATGGCCCTGAGGGGGCATTAGCATTTGAAGGGGATTGGGTTCGTGGAGAGAGAAGTATTGAACGGAAGGAGATAACAAGAGAACTATGGCACGCGCAAGTTTTTCTCCTAAATTCTAAAAAAGTCCCTGTTGAGTTTTCGCTCCTTCCTTAAGGGCTCGTTTTATCATGAAGTCAATATTTTCATTGGTGTTGATGGCCTCCACTTTCACTTCCGGATTATGAATTCTCCATACGCGGAATATCTCATCGGCAAATCCTTGGCCAGCCGATTTAATATGCGAGAAATCCAAGATGACGGTTTTAAATTTCTCAAGACCAGTCATGATTCTGCGGGCTTGGGAACGGGAAATATAAAGAGTTCCCGTTTTATATAACCGTACTGCAACCTTGGTTTTATCGAATTCGTATGAACTCGTGCTATATTCACCAAAAACCTCCTGCAGATCTCTGGATGAATCAATAGCAATCGTAAATGTCACTTTGGTACCTCTACGATTCTTGATATCCCGGACAAATACGTCGTCGATAAGGTTATTAAAAGTTAATTCCTTGGTAGAACTTTTTATAGTAAATGCGTCGGCGACTTTTGATGTAAAAAAAATCCCTTCCCCGGTATGGTGTTGGGGATCGGTTGTTTGTTTTCCTTTCAGGAGGTCTTGTATCGCTTCCAGCTCATTCCGCAGATGGCGTGTTGCCATAATATGATGGAATATTCCAATTCCCGAGTCGGTGATCTCGAAACGAATATAAGACCTGTCACGCATCATGAGGACCTCGATCTCTCTCGATCGAGAATGTTCTATGGCGTTGTTCATCATTTCGGTGAATGCGTAGTTGAGTATGCGGCCGATGTCCTCGGGCACGTCGATGAAGATTCCCGAATCACGTTTTATAGAATCGAGAACGATATCTTCGGAAATATCTTTATTATGCAGGAAACGATGGAATTTCTTTATTTTTTTTCGTGCAGTAAGTAAGGCCTCTTTATTCGCAAAGACATACACGGCCCGATTTGCTTTTCCCAAAAGGGCGATCTTGCCCTCTTCGCGTAACTCTTTCAGAAACCTGTGGAGATATTGTCGGCTGACGTTAAGTCGGCCTTCAAGGCGGCTCGCTTTAACTTCCCTTTCGGACTTGATGATATCGAAAACCTTTTGTTTTATGGGGTTCATTTGTTTACAACTTTAGTGTATATTAGAAATTCAAAGTTGTAAACTAGTTGTCTACAGGGTTTTTCTATCTTTTGACATTCCCTCCCTTCGCGATAGACTGTGAGGTATGCAGAAGGGGAAATTGGAACTGCTGATGGGGCCGATGCGGAGTAACAAGACGGAGGAGCTCTTGCGCCGCGTGGCGATGCGCCGCGAGTTCGCGCACCAGAGCGTGATGCTCTTCAAGCCGAGCGACGATACAAAGAGCGCGCCTGGGCTCGTCACGAGCCGCAATCCGCACGGACACGGCAAGATGCAAGCGCTCGAGTTCAAATCGAGCGATCCGTGGAGCATCATGAAGTGCGTCGCGGCGGAGGAGAAGAACATCGGCAAGAAAGTGGAATCGATCGCGATCGACGAAGGCCAGTTCGTGGACGGCCTTTTCCTTTTTACGAAAGACCTGATGGAGTCGGGGTACGACGTGCTCGTGGCGGGGCTCGACCTCGATTTTCGCGCGATCCCGTTCGGCGATATGCTGGGGCTCACGTGGCTCGTTAACTATTACGGCGGCGCGATCAGCTGGTGCGTCTCGTACTGCTCGTGCGGCGCGCAGGCATTGTTCTCTCAGCGGCTCATTGATGGTCAACCCGCTCCGTTCGACAGCCCGATCAAGATGCCGGGAGAATCGTACGAGCCGCGCTGTCGCGAACACTTCATCCTGCCGGGGAGATGAATATAAAACAATCGCTCAGGAAAATAGTGTTTTTTGACGCCGCGCAAGACCTGTCCGGCCTCTCGGACAATGAGCGCGAAGCGTTGCGCCATTGCGTGCGCGCCGCGGAGATCATGACCGACATCTATCTGCTCCAGATGGATCCCAAGAATCTGGAACTGCGCGCCTCGCTCGCCGCGCTCGCCGCGCGCACCGACGAGGAAGGCAAGGACCTTTTTAAATATTTCAATGTGAACGGTGGGCCGTGGGACGGCTTTGACGGAGACAAGCCATTCATCTCCGGCGTCGGGCCGAAGCCAAAGGCGGCCTCATTCTACCCCGCCGACCTTACTGAGAAAGAATGGAACGAGTGGCTGGTGGCGCATTCCGCCGATCGGGAAAGTTTTGAAAGCCGCACCACTATTATAAAGAGAGGCGCGGACGCCGCCGCCGGCCTCGTTGCCGTTCCGTATAGCGTGGAATATAAACAGTTTTTGGAAGCGGCGTCGGCCGAGCTCAAAAGCGCGGCGGCGCTTTTGCCCGCAGGACCTCTCAAAAAATTTCTCATGCTGCGCGCCGCCGCGTTCCTTTCGAACGATTATTGGGAGAGTGATGTCGCGTGGGTGGATACCACGGGCCAGCCGTTCGAGGTGACGATCGGTCCGTACGAGGTGTACGCGGACGGATTGTTCGGCATTAAGGCGACGTTTGAGGCGTTCGTCGCCCTGCCGGACAAAGCGGCGACTGCGGAGATGGAAAAATTTGTGGCGGCGCTGCCGGAGTTTGACGCGATACTTGCGGCGCGCTTGGGATATAAGGCGAAAAATAACGCGACGCCGATGGTCGTCGCCCGCGACATCTACCGCGGCGGCGAAGCGGCGTTTGGCAGACAATTCGTCGCGTATAATCTTCCGAACGATCGTAGGATCCACGAAGTGAAGGGTTCAAAGAAGGTTTTTTCAAAAACAATGATGGATGCGAAGTTTTCCATGCTCACGCGCCCCATTGTTGAGCGACTTCTTGCCCCCGATATTTTGAAAAAATGCGAACAACGGCACAGAATGCTTTTTGTTCTTGGCCACGAGCTTGCGCATGGTATCGGTCCGGGCGTGCGGGAGGTGGATGGCAGGGAAGTAAGTTTTGAAATTCTATTGAAAGACCTCCATTCCATGCTTGAAGAAGCGAAGGCGGATATGGTGGGCGTCGCGTTGCTCGACTATTTTTACAAAAAAGGATTGCTGACTCGCGACGAGCTCGAAATGTGCGCCGTGTACGAGGTTGCGAGCTTGGTGGCGGGATGGCGCACGAGTTACACCGAGGCGCATTCCGCGGGGTCGCTCATTGAATACAACTGGCTCACGCATTACGGTGCGGTGCGGTACGACGAGGCTACGGGATTCTTTGACATCGATCCCACGAAGACGCTCGCGGCGATGATCGCGCTCGGCGAAGAGTTTGTGAAGGTGCAGCTGGAGGGGGATTACGCGAAGGCAGTCGCGTTCGTAAAGCAGTGGGGATTCATCGCGCCCGAAGTCCCGGCGCTCGTTGCGCGGTTCAAGGACCTGCCGCTCGAGGTGCATCCCGAATATCGGGTCATCCGAAAATAAAAAAATGGACCGGAGAGCGGGAGCTCTCTGGTCCGGGGTGTGGTGGCGCTTATTGTGCCTGCGCCGCCGCCGGCGTGAGTTGTGGTGCTGGCGCCTGTTGTTGAGGATGCCGATCTTTCCTCCGGAGCGCCTTGCGCGCCCGCCGTTCCGCGTCAGTGGTCGGTTTCCGCTCGATCACCCTGCAACTGGCGATCTTGCTCCCCAGGTGTTTCCAGAGACCGGCGGGGAAAACTATCGGAGGGCCGAACTTTTGGCTCGGGTCGAAGGCATCCATAAGGAATTGGATGCACTCCAGTCCTGCCGAAGTGTCCGTTTTGCGGATGAGTCTTTTGACAAAGCACCCGAGGCGATTTCTCCGTTTCTCGCGCTCCGCTCTGTCGGTTTCGTTTTGATACTCTCTGTGAAGCTGCTCCAGCTTCTCTACGTCTTTGATCGCTAACTGGCTCGCCATGTCCGTTCTGCCTCGTGATGTGAAGTTACCGCCCAAGGAATAAATATAGTCCTAGGAGGCGAACCCGTCAATGCGCGAGTGTCACAGCGTCGCGAACATCGCAATGGCCGCGGCGGCCATCAGTACGAACGTCGCCCAGACGAAAATATTGGAAAGCCAGCCGCTCTTATATTCGCCCATGATCTTTTTGCTCGCGGCCATGCGCGCGATGATGAAGATGAGGGGCACCGCGGCCACGCCGTTGAAGACGGCGGTGAAGACGAGCGCCTTGATCGGATTGATGCCAATGAAGTTGATCATAAGCCCGACGATCGTGGCGATCGTGATCACGCCGTAGAACCCGTGCGCGCGCTTCAGTTTCAAGTTGAGGCCCTCCTTCCAATTGAGCGTTTCCGAGAGCGCGTACGATGCGCTGGCGGAGAGCACGGGCACGGCGAGCAGGCCGAGGCCGATGATGCCGATCGCAAAAAGCAGTTTGGCGATGTAGCCGGCGTCCGGGAAGCTGCGCACAAGCGGTTCGAGCGCGCGCGCGGCATCGGCCGCGGTGCCGATGTTCGTCACGCCGTTCGTCGCGAGCACCGTCGCCGCGACCACGATGATGCACCACGTGGCCGCTTCGGATGCGAGCATCCCAAGGAAATTATCCCAGCGAAGGCGGCGCATGAACGACTTTGTCGGTTTTGCCGCGCCATCTTTTATCAAATGCTTTTCTTTTTCCTCCTCCACCTCCTCCGACGCCTCCCAGAAGAACATGTACGGCGAGATCGTCGTACCCATGACGCCAGTGATGATAAAGAGGAATGCGAACGAAAACTGCACATGCGGCAGGACGGTCGCGCGCAGGATCGTCATCCACGGTTCGCTGATCAAAAACACGGTGAGCGGATAGGAGAGTAAAACGAGTGCGAGCCACTTCAGGATGCGCGCGTAGTTCTTATAGGAAACGAATATCTCCAGCAATAAAATGAGTGCCGTGAAGAAAAGCGTGAGCAGGGTGAAGTTGACCGGAATGATGAGCTGCGCCGCCGCGCCCATCGCGCCAAGATCCGCGCCGATGTTGATCGTGTTGGCGACGAGGATAAGTGCCAAGAGGCCATACAAAATTTTGCGGTTGTAATTTTCTTTGACGACCGCCGCGATGCCTTTGCCCGTCACCGCGCCGATGCGCGCGCACGCCTCCTGGATCGCCACCATGAAGGGGAGCAGAAAGAGCGCCGTCCACAACTGGCCGTAGCCGAACTGCGCGCCGGTCTGGCTGTACGTGGCGATGCCCGACGGGTCGTCGTCCGCCGCGCCCGTGATGAGCCCCGGCCCTACGATCTTGAGTAATTGCTTCGTCTTCCTGCCGAACTTTGCCATATGGTTATAATAGTAAACGAAAGCCGGTTTTTGCGGTATCCGGCGCTGGAAATTTGCCTCAAAGTTTGGTAAAATCTATCCATATATGGTCATCAACTATTTTGGAAACGGCTGTTTTCGATTGCAAAGCGGGGAAACGTCCGTGCTCGTGAACCCCGATAATAACAGGCTAAAAGCGGATGTGACGCTGAAGACGCTCGTGGCGGCTGGAGAGGACGCGGCGTCGGGCGGAGATGAACGCGAAGGCGAGATCGTGATCTCATTCGCCGGTGAATATGAGGAAAAAGAAATAGAGATCGTCGGATTCCCGGTGACGGAAGAATCCACGGAAAAATTCTTGAAGACCGCGTACGCGGTGATGTGGGAGGGGATGAAGTTCGTGTTCCTTGGCCATCTTTCAAAGCCGATGGACGCGACGCTGATGGAGGAATTTTCCGAACCGGATATTCTGTTTTTGCCGGTGGGCGGCGGACATTTTTTGGAACCGGAGGTGGCGGCGAAGATCGCGAAGCAGCTCGAGGCGCGCGTCGTGATCCCGAGCTTCTATAAAGATCCGGCGGAATTCCTGAAAGCGTTCGGTAAAAAGGGCGAGGAGATGGACAAGTTCGTCTTCAAACAAAAGGATATCGCCGCCGACCGCGGCCGGGCGGTGATCCTCAAAGCAAGCTGATGTTCCAGGAACTGCAATCGCTCAGCGAGGCGAACAAAAAAAGATTACTCGTCGTCGCCACCATCATCATTATGATCATCGTCATCGGAGTATGGATCACGTATTTTAACAGCATCCTTCTCGGGAGGGCGGCAGAGAACGCGGCGCCGGCGACCACCACCACGGGCACGGGGGCAGTACCTATCGCGATCACGCCAGCGCCCGCCCCCGCTCCTGCGGCGCAGGCGAGCGGCCCCGGCATATGGCAAGATATAGAGAACGGCTTCGCGGCCTTTATGAACATCTTCCGAAAACCGTCGCAATATACCATCCAACCAAAATAATCATCTATCTTCATGGCAGACATGGAACCACAGGAAATTACCAAAGAGCTGGGCGATTCGTATCTTAGCTACGCGATGTCGGTGATCGTCGCGCGCGCCCTGCCCGACGTTCGTGACGGCATGAAGCCGGTGCACCGCCGCGTGTTGTGGGCGATGTGGGACATGGGCGTGCTTTCCACCGCCAAGTTTCGCAAATCCGCGTATGTGGTCGGCGAAACGATGGCGAAGTATCATCCGCACGGCGACTCCTCTATATATGACACGATGGTCCGCATGGCGCAGAACTTTTCCTTGCGCTATCCGCTCGTGCGCGGGCAGGGGAACTTTGGTTCGGTGGACGGTGACCCGCCGGCCGCCATGCGTTATACCGAAGCCAAGCTCGCCGCGATCGCGAACGAGATGCTCTCGGACATTGAGAAGGAAACGGTGGATTGGATCCCGAACTACGACGGCACGCGCAACGAGCCGACCGTGCTTCCCGCGAAGCTGCCGAACCTTTTACTGAACGGTGCGCTCGGCATTGCCGTCGGTATGGCGACGAGCATTCCCCCGCACAATCTGGGCGAGATCGCCGACGCCATCCTTTATCTTGCCGATAACGGCGACGCCACGAGCGAGGACCTTTTGCAGTTCGTCAAAGGGCCGGATTTCCCGACCGGCGGGATCATTTACGACAATAAGGCGATCAAAGAAGCGTACGTCTCCGGACGCGGCGGCATCATCACGCGCGCGAAGGCGGAGATCGTGGAGAAGAAGAATAGCCGCCAGTTCGACATCATCGTCACCGAGATCCCGTACCAGGTGAACAAGTCCGAGCTCATCAGCACGATCGCGGAGCTCGCGCAGGACAAAAAGATCGAGGGCATCCGCGACCTGCGCGACGAGTCCGACCGCGACGGCATGCGCATTGTGATCGAGCTCAAGAACGACGTCGCTCCGCAGAAAGTGTTAAACTGGCTCTACAAGCACACCGACCTCGAAAAGAACTTCAACTTCAACATGATCGCGCTTGTGAACGGCATCGAGCCGCGCCTGCTCACGCTGAAGGATATTCTGGCGGAATATCTTGAGCACCGGAAGACGATCATCACGCGCCGCACGAAGTTCGACCTTCGCAAAGCAGAGGAACGCGCGCATATTTTGGAAGGGCTCATGATCGCGCTCGACGCGATCGATAGGGTGATCGCGACGATCCGCAAGTCCGAAGACAAAGAGGTCGCGCACGCGAACCTGATGAAGAACTTCAAGTTGAGCGATCTCCAGGCGACGGCAATTTTGGAAATGCGCCTGCAGACGCTCGCCGCGCTCGAGCGGTTGAAGATTGAGACGGAACTCAAGGAAAAGCACGCGCTCATTGACGAGCTCAAGGCGATATTAAAGAGCACCGCGCGGGTGCTGAAGATCGTCAAGGACGAAGTGACGGAGCTCAAGGACAAGTATGGCGACGAGCGGCGCACGAAGGTGGTCGGCCGCGCGGTGGAGGCGATGAGCGACGAGGATTTGATTCCGGAAGAGGAGGCGATCGTCACCGTTTCCGGCGGGGGATACATCAAGCGCCTGCCGCCGGGCACGTTCAAGGTGCAGCGGCGTGGCGGCAAGGGGCTGATCGGTTCCGAAGTGGCCGATGAGGATTTCCTCTCGCACTTCTTCAGTGCGAACACGCACGACAACGTGCTCTTCTTTACCGACCGCGGGCGCGTGTTCCAGACGAAGGTCTACGAGATCCCGCAGGCGACGCGTACCTCCAAAGGCAGAGCCATCCAGAACTTTTTGGAGCTCCCCGCCGACGAGAACGTGAGCGCGATCGTCAGCTATTCCGCGAAGGGGGCGAAGGCCGAAGGAAAAACCGGGCGGAAATATCTCATGATGGTCACCAAGCAGGGCGTCATCAAAAAAACGCCACTAGAGGATTTTGAGAACATCCGCCGCACCGGCATCATCGCGCTCTCGCTCAAAAAGGGCGATCACCTCAAGTGGGCCAAGCTCACCACGGGCGCGGAGCAGGTGGTGCTCGCCACGCGGCAGGGCCAGTCCATCCGCTTTGATGAGAAGCAGGTGCGCCCGATGGGCCGCACCGCAGCGGGTGTTCGCGCGATCAAATTGAAAAAACAGAACGACGAGGTTGCCGGCTTTGATATAATAAGAGGAGATGCGGCAATGCTGCTCGTCGTCATGGAGCACGGCTTCGCGAAGCAGACGTCGCTCAAGGAATACAAAGTACAGAGCCGCGGCGGGTCGGGGATCAAGACCGCCGAGGTGACGCCGAAGACGGGCCCGGTCGTTTCCGCGCACGTTGTGTCGGAAGAGAAGGAGATATTCGCGCTTTCGGCGAAAGGCCAGATGATCCGCACGGAGATCTCGACGGTGCGGAAGACGGGGCGTTCCGCGCAAGGCGTGCACATCATGGATCTTAAGAGCGGCGATCGCGTAGCAGGAACAGTGGTGATCTGACCGTATGCGCATATCCTTTTTATGCGCGAATGCCACACGAGGACGGTGAGCGCATAAAAAAGGATATGCGCATACGGTCAGATGACGAGCGGTGAAGATATAAACAGATGCCAACACATTTTACTCAAAAGCAGATCATCATCATCGGGGCCGCCGTACTTTTGGTGATCGTTGGCGCGGTGGTGTTCTTTTTGAGCATCCGCACGGGAGGCGGCGGAAGCGGTTCTGCTGTTTCGCTTACTATTTGGGGCACGGACAGCTCCAAAGCATTCAACGATATGATCCAGGCGTATTCCGGCCCCGGCTCGGGAACGCAGGCGCAGATCAGATACACGGAGATCGATCCAAGCCAATATCGGACCAAGTTGCTCGCGGCGCTTGCCGCCGGCACCGGCCCGGACATTTTCGAGATCCCGAACCGGGATCTCTCGCAATGGACGAGCGTCGCCATACCGATCCCCGCCGCGCTCGCGACGACGTTCAATCAGGTCACATTGCAGAATGATTTCCCGGATATTGTCTCGCAGGACTTTGTGTCCAACGGCTACTATTTATGCGTTGCCGCTTTCCATCGACACGCTCGCGATGATCTATAACAAGGACATGTTCAATAGCGCGAACATCGCGACGATACCCAGCACGTGGGAAGCGCTCCAGGCCGACATTCCCGGCGCTCCGCGTGACGAACGCGCAGGGCCAGATCACGCAGGCAGCGCTCGCGCTCGGCGGTTCGGAGACCAGCATCCCGAACGCGCCCGACATCATCTTTCTCCTTATGATGCAGAACGGCACGCAGATGACGTATCCCGGCGGGTCCACCGCGACCTTCGCCGCCGGGAACGGCAACGACACCTCCGGTCTCAACGCATTCAATTATTATCTGCAATTTTCGAACGCCGCCAATTCGAACTATACCTGGAATGACGGGATGGGAACGGCGCTCGCGAGCTTCACGCAGGGAAAGACCGCGGTCATCTTTGATTACTCTTCGGCGATCGCGGAGATAAAGGCGACGGCGCCGTTCCTCAATTATGGCGTCGCGGCGATGCCGCAGCCGGCGAACGCGGGGGTGGCCGTTAACTACGCGAAGTATAACGGCCTTGCGGTCTCGCGGGACACTACGAACCTTGCCGGCGCCTGGAACTTCATCATCAGTTTGACGACGTCCCCCGCGGATGAGAACATATACCAGAAGGACACGGGCGCGCCGCCGGCGCTGCGGTCGGTGATCGCGGCGGACCTCGGGAGTCCCACGACGGCGGTCTTCGCCTCGCAGGCGCTCACCGCGAAGTCGTGGCACGAGAACGTGAGCGAGCAATACGACAGTATTATGAACACCGCGATAGAGAACGTCCTGAACGGCGCGGCCGATTCCACGACGGCGCTCACCCAGGCGCAGGCCGCGATGAACTCGGCGGGAAACTAAACAACATCCATGAACACCACCGCCGCAAAAATATTGCTCATCATGATCGTCGGATCTTCGCTCACGCTTCCGCTCGTCGCGTCGGCGTGGACGACACCGAATCTTTGGGGAACGCCGCCCGGTTTTTGGGGCCCGCTCGTTTCATGCACGGGCATTTACGTCGGCGCGCCGTCCACCAATCCCGATAACTCGCCGGCGGCCCCTCCTTGCACCAGCCTGTGCGACCTTATTGATACGGCGATCAACATCATCTACTTCGGCATGTCGCTCGCCATATTTATTCTCGCACCGGTGATGATCGTGGTGGGAGCGGTGATGGTCATGCTCGCGGGGGCGAATCCCGGCATGCTCGAGTCCGGGAAGAAGACGCTTACCGCCACCGTCATCGGCCTTGCCATCGTGCTCTGCGCGTATCTCATTGTAAATACGACGATCACCGTCCTCGGCATAACCGGCATCGGTGGGTTTGGCAATAACGCATGCGTAACAACCTCGTAAAATTTTCAGCGGCGCTCGGGCTTCTCGCGATACTCGCCCTCCCGGCGCTCGCTTTTGCCCAGACGCAGATCTCCGTCGGAATTCCGGGGAGCTATGCCAACAACACTTCCACGGCCCCCGGCGCGTATATCGCCAACTTCTATCAGTTTGCATTATTGATAGGAGGGATCCTTGCGTTCGGCGCCATTGTGTTCGGAGGAGTCAAATATGTCGCTTCCGCAGGGAATCCTTCCGCGCAAAGCGATGGGAAGGAATGGATCTGGGGAGCGCTTATCGGACTACTCCTTCTTGCTGGGGCATACTTGATATTAGAAGTGATCAATCCCCAATTGCTCAATCTCAACCTACCCACGCTGAACGCGATCTCGGCAGCCACCAATCCACCGCCCAGTAATGCGCCCAACAACGGCCCCTCGCCGCAGCCCAACTCCTGCCCCCCAGTTACCAGCCCCGGATCGCTATGCACCACCGCGAATCTGGCGAACACCTGTTTTTCCAACAATACGGCGTTATGGTCGGGGATATGCAAGAATGAGAGCCAGGGCAACGCGGGCTTAAAAAGCGGCAGCGACAATTGTCTTGGGCCGAACGGCACGGGCCTCTATCCGGTCTCGGTGGGGCTTTTCCAGATCAACCTTACGAATTCATGGAAGCAGACCGTGGATGGCCAGAATTGTGGCGCCGCGTTCACCGGCCAAGCGATTTCCTGTCCCGATGCAAGTCGGCCATGTACGACAGCATCCAAAGGCAACGGTGTCGCATGTCAGATATCCAACGGCCAATGTGGAAGCGAGATCATGCTTGAACTCTATAATGATTGCGTAGCTGCCGCCCAGCAAGGCGCGAATAATATCCTTGTCGCGTGTACGTTATCCAATGGTGGATCGAACCTCGGTCCGTGGAAAGCGGATGGGAAAAAATGCGGATTTTGAAGTATAGAGATATAATAAATATATACATAGAAGAAACATTATGAAAAAAGGGATCATCATTCTCATCGTGCTGGTAGTCATTGCCATTGTGATCGGCGTATCGTATATTTTATCTTGCGCGGCGCGGCTCCGAGCACGATTCCCACGAATACCCCAGGAAATCTTCCACCGGCGGCAACGTCGACATCGAGTACCGTTCAGAACGGCACGAGCTCTTTCCCTACGGGAAGCACGTTCCAGATAGGGACGAATCAGGGGACCGTCACGGTAAACAACTTCTACAAGACGATGGATTACATCACGGCGGACAACGAGAACGTCGTGCTTGCGGAGACTAGCGACTATAGCGACGACTATGTCCGCGCCGGCAGCAGCTTCATCATCGATCTTACCGTAGTGACGAGTTCGCTCCAGGACGTCCGCGCCGCCGCTGAAGCGGCATTCATGAGCCAGCTGGGCGTTTCGGAAAGCGACGCGTGCAAACTGAATGTCGACGAAGGAGTTACCGACAAGAACAGCTCGTACTACGGAGATTCGTTCGGGCTGAGCTTCTGCTCATCCACGTTGCCCGTGGCGCAGTGATAACCTGCTATAATGAAAATAATGATGAAGATCGCAAAAAAGCTGAACGCGGGATGGGCGAGTGTGGTGATCTTCGTCCGACGGGCGCGGCGTCCGCGCTGGCGTTGAGCAACGCGACGATCGCGCTCAACGACCCGCTCGGCGGCGGCGAGACCTTCGCCTCCGTGGCGAATAACGTTATCTTTTTCATCTCCACCACCATCGCGATCCCGCTTACCGCGATCATGGTACTCGTCGGCGCCTTTCAGATAACGACGTCCGCCGGCGATCCGGAGAAATTTTCGCAGGGGAGGAAGACCATCTTGTACGCCGCGATCGGTTTTGTGATCGCCATCATCGCCACCGGGGTCACCTCGATCATAAAGAGCTTATTTGGCAACAGCTGACGCCAGCATTCCATCCTGCTGGCGTTTTAGGATACAATATGGGATATTAAAGAGAATAAATGGTCGAACTAAAATAAAACTTCACCATGAACTCGATTAAGAAGTTTCTTGTCGTGCCATCAATGGCACTGGTGTCGGCCTCGCTTGGTCTGTCTGTTTCGGTCGCCCTGGCTACCGTAAATTCAGTTGGGAATATCACGTCTCCGGTGAACTCCGCCGCGGATATCCAACAGCTCTTGTGCAATATCATCGACTGGTTCATTTGGGTGGTGATCATCGTTTCGGTCATCATGATCGTATACGCGGCGTTCGAGTACGCCACCGCGGGCGATGATGCTGAGAAAGTTGCCACGGGCCGGAAGACGATAACGTACGCCGCGATCGGAATACTGGTGGCATTGCTCGCTGCCGGAGTTCCCTCTATCGTCGCATCGTTATTTGGCAACGGCACGGGCGGATTCACCATCGGATGCCTCGGGTAGGCCTCATCTAGCAATATTGCGGGCAAAAGAGCGGTATGGTAGCATTTTTAGGTACATCAGAAAGGTCGAAAATCCTCAAAATTCATTGATTATGAAGAAAGTAATTAGTTTAGCGAAGGAGTTCACCCCCGCGATCGCGGCCTTGGTTTTGCCGGCGATGGCGTTCGCGCAGAATCTCCCCCTCCCGAACGCGCCGACGAACGTAGGCGTTCCGCAGGGTCAGATCACGAGCTTACAGGGAGTTCTTCAGACGCTCTGCACGGTTTTCGCGTGGGCGTTCTACTTCCTCATTGTGATCGCCGTCATCTTCGTCATCGTCGCGGCATTCAAGTATCTCACTGCAGCCGGTGATCCGGAGAAGGTAAAGAGCGCCGGAGCAACGTTGCTCTACGCGGCGATCGCCATCGGCGTGGCCCTCTTGGCCCGCGCGGTTCCGCTCGTCGTGGGAAGCTTCCTCGGCGCACAAGGCGTCAGCTCCTGCTAACAGATCTTTTGTGCGATATCAAAAAAGGCCCCACGGGGCCTTTTTTGAATTCCGCGCCCCACGCACTTTTTTTTAAAAGATAAAAAATGCCCGACAGTTTTTAAGCTGCCGGGCTGATGGGAGAGAGCATGTGCTCTAATTCCCGTACACGTAAATCGAACAATTGGTTGCCACACGGAACCAGTCGTTGTGTGGCATGTTACTTTCGCCGATATCTACGGTGCCTCTGTAGGGGCCGTAGATCCGGGAGATACCTTGGTACTGCACGTACGCAAGGCATCCGCCCTTGACCTGGTTGGGGTCGAGGAATTTTGGGTGCCATTCCGCCTGGTAGGGCGGTAGGGTCACCCGAGCTGACCAACAGAGCGCCTTCTCCGATCCCGGAGCCGGAACCGTTTTGATATAGACTGGTTGGTCCATATCGTCTCGGCTGTGATCCTCGGCGTGGTTTTTGTCTAAATCCTCCACGCCAGGACAGTTGAGGCCGATGTCCGGCGGCGCGAGGGTCTGACCCGGCCACGACCAGTTGATCGGCCCATTGGAGATAGGGCCGGATGTAAAAATGCACTGCTTCAGCGCGAACCCCACCACACTGATCGCTCCGATGAGGATGGCCCATACGAGCGTCGCCTTGATCCAATACCCGACCCCATGCTTCTTTTTTGGGGTTGGTGCCGGTGGAGGGGGCGTGGATGGGGTTGTTGTTGCTGTTACGGCGATGGCTTGCGGCTTTGACTTTTCCTTTCGCAGGAAATTGCGTGTGCTCAGAAAAACGAGCACCACAAGTCCCACGAAGAACATCACAATGCCGAGCAATATGAATGTTCCGAGCCCAGCCCAGCTGCCATTGCCATTGAGGTGATGGACGATGCTGATTGCGGCGAGGATGATGAGGGCGAATACTGCGCTCCCACCACCGATCACCCACAAGTAGAATTTCCAAGCCTTCATTGCCCACCTCCTGCTTGTCTGGGCGATTGGTTACCCCCTCGATTCCGCGGCGGTTGAGCCGTCGGTGGAGGCGGGGGAGTTTGTGGATTTTTGGAAGCGTTGATCAACATATTGACAGGATTAGTTCCACCTAATACAACGGTGTTGCCGTTCTCGCCAATATCCTTAAGCGTCGCGAGCGCTTCGAGGGCAAATGCGTTCCCTCCTGGCGCCTCGTCGATGGCTGCATTGACCGTGGTGATGCGGTAACCATCAGCATCCGCAAGCGTTCTCACTGCCTCTCCCTGGCCTCTTGCAAGAATGGCCAACTGATTGGAATTCGCAAGCGCAAGCGTCTCGATCCGAACTGCATCCTGTACTGCCGCGGCACGCCGTGTGGTGGCCTCGGCATATTCAGTGGGTGGAATGATGTTGTCGATCCCGACGCTCTCAAACCTGACGCCATAATCGTCTTCCAAGACGTCGAGGATACATCGATCATTTTCTTTTGCCAGGGCGGTTTGTAAAAATTCATCAAACTGCCGCTGCGCTGATTCGGGCTTCCGGTTGATCACCTGATAAGGATTGTTTGCGATCCAGCTTCGAAGCGCGGGACCAACCAAATCAAGAGAGCTTTCCAGCCAGTCGTGTATGACGAAGTGGGAAGTGTAGGGATTTATGACTCTTACCGTGGGCACAAGATCCATCCCAATTGCCATGCCGACGGACTTGTCCGCCGCGTCATTGTCCGCTCCCTGTGTTTCCGAATTGCTGGCACGCAGGTAGTAGACAGAGTTGCGGAGGAACACGTAGTCAAGCTTTTTTGCAAAGCATGCTACCCATTTCCCGCTCTCTAACTGGTACGAATCAATGAGCCCATCTTCGATGGATGGCTTGCTCTGTCGGAGCACGCTCCATCGAAAGTTGTATTCGTAGATGGTGTATATCCACGGTACTCCTATCCAACGCATGCCGCCGGGCAGGATACTATCGAGCCACTGAACCCACCATGGTTCACAGCCCCCGTCAGAGTTTCTAAGTTTTCCCTGAGGGTTAGGCCACTTTGCCATGCCTTTTTCAGTGACATCGCAGTGAAGCGGATCCGGATCTTTTTTCGCATCGGTGGTGATAAATCTCCACGCTCTGCCATTTTTCAAGATCCACATCCCGGTACCTTCCTGTGGTGTGGCGACGAACAATTTGCGTTTCGCCAGTGCGGGCGTCCACATCTTGTAAGTCAACGCGAATGCCGCGATCACGGGAATGCTTATGGCACCCGCGACCAGGAACATCAAGAGAATGATCCATAATGCTGTGTCCATAAGGACCTCCGTTTTCTGTTGTGCTGGTTGATGTTGATGTCAAAAAGACAGATTGCCGAACCTATCTCGGCTGGCCCAATACTACCATATAATATAGAACCTTGTCAAAGGCCGGGAAAGGGCGTATTATAAGCAGGAAATGGCCCGCAGGGCCGTTCAATGCCCGGGTGGTGAAATGGCATACACGTCAGCTTTAGGAGCTGATGCCGCAAGGCGTGGAGGTTCGAGTCCTCTCCCGGGCACAAGAGAGCCGCCAAGGTTCTATGGCCGATATTGGAGGATGACAGCGGTGGCGTCGTGGTAGGTAATAATCCATCCCGCCGACTTGAGCGTCGCGACGAACGCCCGCGTCGCCGCCGGTCGCGTCCTGAAACGAAATAAGCACGGTGTTCACGCCCCATTTTTTTAAGATCGCGAGCTGTGTGTTGGGCGGCGTTGGCGACAAAAAGAGTTTAATATAGTCCTCCATCGCCGAAACGCCGTCCGGCGCGATCCAGTGCGGCATCCTGCCGTCGATGAACACTTTTATTTCCGGCGCCGCCCAGATGAGATAGCCGCCCCAGATATATGTATTTAGGATAACGATCTTATTTCCCTGCGCCGCGCTGTGGTTCAGAAAGTTCACGGCTGCCGCCGGATATTGCGCCGCGGTGATCTGTGTTTCGCCAAGCGCGGCCGGGACGGCGAGGACGAGGCAGAGCATGCCCACGGAGACAGCGGTGCCTATCCCTTTGATAAGCATTTTTATTTTACGCGTGACGAGATGCCACCGGGAAGAAAATTCAACGGAAGCGTACGTGAGGCCACCATATATGACGGGAATGGCAATGATCACGAAAAGCGGCCCCATGCGTATCGACTTTGCGAAGAGGAGGAAAAATACGATTCCCGCGGCGAGTTGCGTCGGAGCGATGCGCTTATAATATTTCACGGCGAGCAGGATGAACAACGAACATACGATTGCGATCGCGACGGTCTGCGGAGAAAAAGCCGCTCGCATAGTGAAGGGGGATTGCCATTCCTGGATATACTTCATGGTGTTTGCCGAGAACATCACGCGGAATACTTCTCCGTACAGCCCGGCGCCGTAGGGATTCAGGAGTGGCGTGAGCGTGCTCGCAATGAGCATGGCGGGCGCGAACGGCACGGCGCGCCACGGGATCTTTTTCTCCCGCCACCACGCGACGGCCGCATCCGTCAGCATGAATACGGCGAAGAGCGCGAGTCCCGAGACAAACTGCGCGTGGATGTTCGCCCATAGAAAGATGACGAGCGGCATCACCAAAAGATATATTTTTTTCCGCGACCTGCGATCATGCCCGTTCCCGTAGTAGCGGGAGAGCAGCTCGAAAACGATGAAAAAAAGAAGATAGGGGAGTATCTGTGGTCTGATGGCAAGGAATGACATAAAAAGCGTCGCCCCCGCGGCGATGGCCCAGAGGGCCGGCCACGAACGGTATCGCTTGAGCCAGACAACAAAAGGGATGAACGCCATGATGGCGAAGATAATGGCGAGCGCCCACATGAGGTCATGGTTCCACATCCACGCAAACCCCGCTTCCACGAGCCATTCGTGATCCACCCACGGCATGTTCGCCATGGTGAAGCTGTAGGTGTCCACGCGCGGCACCATGTGCGTGGCGAGGATCGTCTCGCCGTCCTGGAGGTGCCAATAAAAATCGGGATCGACGGTCTTCGCGATCACCGCGAGGAATGCGAAGAAGATCAGGATGCCGGCAACGACGCGATAGCGCAGAGGGGCGTCCATGTTATTTCTCATTCTCCCTCCGCGCTCCATGAAACGCTTTATGCACTTCGCGCAGCTGTTTGTTGGTGAGGTGCGTGTAGACCTGCGTGGTGGAAATGTTCGCGTGGCCGAGGAGCTCCTGCACGGAACGGAGGTCGGCGCCATTTATTAATAGATCGGTGGCAAAGCTGTGGCGGAGCAGATGCGCGTGGATGTGGTTCGGGATGCCGGCCTGCGTGGCGCGCGCGGCGACGAGCCGCTGGACGGCGCGCGGCGTGATGGGGCCGATCACGTTGCCCACGCGATCCAAGCTGATGAACAATTTATCTTCGGCGTCGCCCGCGCCGCCGGCGCGCGCGCGCGCGGCGAGATAGCGCTGGACCGCCTCGCGGGCCGAGTCGGAGATGAACACCACGCGCAGCTTGTCGCCCTTGCCGCGCACGGAGAGCTCGCCGCGCTTGAGGTCGATCCCGCGGGGGAGCGCGCAGAGCTCGGCGAGGCGCAGGCCGGTGGAGAAGAACATTTCCAAGATCGCTTTGTCCCGCAGGTCGCGGAGCGAGTCGCCCTTCGGCGCGGCGAGGAGCCGTTCAAGGTCGCCGTATTCCAGCGTGTCGATCTGCCGCCCCGGCACTTTTGGAAGTTCGATCTTTTCCGCGGACAACGTTTTGATGTCGCGCTTCGCCATATATTTCAAAAAATTGCGGAGGGCGATCGCGTAATATCCCTGCGTCACGCGCTTGAGGCCTTCGCGCCGCGCGAGCGACACGCGGAACTCGCGCACCACACTGTCCGTGATCTCCGCAGGGGATGATATCTTCGCGAAGTTCAAAAACTCGACGAGATAATGCTTATAGTTCTCGCTTGTCCGCGGCGAGCGGTTCTTCTCGATCTCCAAATAATTCAAATAATCCTGGAGCAGGCGGTCGATCTCCGTTTTCGGTCTTTCTTTTCCTCGGGCATTTTTTCATTATACCGCATCTGTCGCAAAACGGGTGTATAATTCTTTTATTACATGGATCAAAAGATCTCACACCTGATCATCGTGCCTGTTCATAACGAGGCGCCCGTACTCGAAAGATCGATCCATGAGCTTTCATCGTTCCTGACCTCTCGGTGGCAGGATAAGGACGCCTCCTGGGCAATTCTCATCGCGGATAACGGTTCGCACGATGGCACGGGCGATATAGGAAGGAGATCGCCGCCCGGAATCGGCATGTCCATTATCTTCATCTTCCCGCAGCGGGCCGCGGCGCGGCTTTTCGCCAAGCCGGTAGCATCCTACCCCGCTTCTTACTATCTATTTGTCGATGCCGACCTGCCGGTGGAGCTGGAGGATCATCAGAGACTTTCCGCTCCGCTTGAAAACAAGACCGCGGATCTTGTTTTTGGAAAACGCACCGGCTTTCGCACGTGGTACCGAAAGATCATGACCCGGGGCTGGGCGTTCTTTATGAAAGCGCTCTTCGGCGTGACCCTGTCCGATGCTCAATGCGGGGTCTTCGCCGCAAATGCCCGCGCGGCGGAGATCATGGCATCATGCACCGAGAACGGATGGTTTTTGAACTCGGAGGTGATCATCCGCGGAACGGAAAACGGCCTGCGCATAACGGAAGTCCCTGTCTCCTGGATTGAAACCAGATTTCCCGGAAGGAAAAGCAAAGTTGCCAACCCTCCGCTCGAGATCGTGCACGGCTTGCGATTTTTTGGGAGGATGGCTTCCCATCATATGAATGCGTTGATCGCCGCGGGGAGCATTCTCGCGATCTTGTTCGCGGCCAACGTGATCGCGGCCTACGGGCAGGGGTACGATATGCTGACGGGACAGCTTCCATGGGGCGTCCTTGCGGTGGTGCTCGCGCTGACTCTTTATTTTTTTGTGCTTTTCAAAGCCTCGCGATATGCGAACGGTCCCCGATGGCGCACCGCGATGACCATCATTATCGTTTTCTTCGCGCTGTATTTCCTGATCACCCTCCTCATGCTTCCCGACCGGTCACAGGACGTGTATTGGAATCTGCTCCTCACGCGCGGCTTTTCGCTTTTCCATCTCAATCCCTATACGACCACTCCCGCGATGCTCCCGATGGACATCTGGAGCGCTCCGGTCTCTCAGTGGACGACCCTCGTCATGGCCCAGGGCCCGTTGTGGGTCTTTTCTCTTTTCCTGCCATCACTCCTCGGAACGCCGCTCGCGGCGATCGTCGCGCTCAAGATACTTTTCTTTGCCGTGGCGTGCTTCGCCCTCGTGATATTTTGGAAGATACTTGCCCGGATGAACATCCCTGCCGAAAACCGGCCGCACTATTTTATGCTCATCCTATGGAATCCGTTCCTGTTCCAGGAAATTTTTATCGATCTCCACGCGGACGTGTTCATTCTCGCGTCCATCGTTTTGGCATTCTATTTCTTTTTGAACGATGAGGGCTGGGCGAGCATCCTCGCGCTCGTGATCGGAGGATTTTTCAAGTATGTGCCATGGCTCCTTATCCCGATCCCGGTGTTCATGACTTTTTCCGGAGGTCTCCTTCCGGTTCGCGCGGTGGTCCGGCGCGCGCTCGTCGCGGGGGCACTGCTCCTCGCGGGCTTTGCGATATTCTACCTTCCGTTCGGCGGTCCCGTCGTCGGCCTTGGCGGATTTTTTCACCAGACCCTCGATATCTTTGATCCCATATTCGCCCTCCTGGGCACGGACCTCCTTCACAAGCTTTCGGGGAATGAACTGATCTTGCGTGTGATCGGCGTTCTCATTTTTTATATTTCCCTCGTCATCTTCGCGCGGAAGAAAAAACTTCCGGAAAGTTTTTCCATCCCATTCCTGTTTTTGTTCTTTTTTGGGACATCATGGTTCATGCCGTGGTATGTCCTTTGGGTATTGCCACTCCTCCTCCTCGTTTTTTCGCCGGGGATATTCGTGATCGCCTGTGCCATCCTCATGCTCATGCCCGATATCATCCAGCCGATCACCGCCTCCATCATCGGCGGCGGCATATTTCTCTTCCTTTATCTCTATAGAAAAGTGGCCGTGCCCCTTGCTAAGTTATTAGATAATGATGTATCATCACTTATAATGCTTACTAAGAGAGTAAAATCCCGCATCGTGGGGGAACATAAGACGCACGAGAAAGACACCGGCTCCGCCCAGGTGCAGATCGCGATGACCTCGCGCCAGATCGACGAGCTGGCCACCCATCTCAAGAAAAACCCGAAGGACAATCATTCCCGCCGCGGTCTTTTGAAGATGGTATCCAAACGCAGAAAATTGCTCGCGTATATGAAGAAGCACGAGCCTTCTTCGTACGAAAAACTTTTGAAGAAGCTCGATCTTAAAAAATAATGGCAGCGGGAACGAACCATTCCAACCAGCGTGTTGGGATTTTTGTTGATGTGTCGAACCTGTACCACTCGGCGAAAAACCTGTACCAGGGCCGGGTGAACTACGCGGAGCTCATCAAGCATCTTGTGGCGGGGCGGCAGCTGATCCGCGCGATGGCGTACGTGGTGCGCAGCGAAGGCGTGGAACCGCAGCAGGCGCGCGGGCACGTGCGCATGGCGGAAAAGGATCAGGCGGCGGCGATGTCCATCGTGCCGGCGTCGGCAGTATCCGGCAACGGCGCGAACGGCAACGGCAACGGCGACGGCGCGAACGGCGGCATGTCTTCCGAGGCAAGCTTCTTTGAAGCGCTGGAGAAAGCCGGCCTTGAGCTGCGCATGAAGGATTTACAGATCTACGCCGGCGGATTGAAGAAGGGCGACTGGGATGTGGGCCTCACGGTGGACGTCATCCGTATGATGCCATTCCTGGATGTGATCATTTTGGTGACCGGCGACGGCGATTATATTCCCTTGGTCAATTACGTAAAATGGGCAGGTGGGCGAGTGGTCGAGATCGCCTCGTTCCGAAGGAGTGCATCAACAAAGCTTGTGGAGGCCGCCGATGAGTTCGTGAATATAGAGGCGCTTCCGCGCGCGATCATGAAGCCGCGGTACATGGCACGGGCGAAGCGGCCGCAGTCGGATAATCATTAAAAAATAATTAATTAACGAAGCGCGATAAAGGGGATATCATTCCGAGCTTTGCGCGAGATCCCGCGGCGAAATGCGCCGCCGCAGCGATCTTTCCTAAAGCTCAGGATGATAGAACTCTCCGGGTTCGCGGTTCTATCAAAAAAATATGTTACAGAAAAAGCAGTTTTCCGTTGAGATCGCAGGAAAGACGTTGACGATAGAGGTTTCCGCGTTGGCCGAGCAGGCGAACGCGGCGGTGATCGCGAAGTACGGCGAGACCGTCGTGCTCGCGACGGCAGTGATGGCGCGCAAAGATAGCGATATCGACTACTTGCCGCTCAAGGTGGATTACGAAGAGAAGTTCTACGCTGCGGGAAAAATTTTGGGCAGCCGCTACGTGCGCCGCGAAGGCCGTTCGTCCGAAGAGGCGATCCTCGCCGGTCGCTTGGTGGACCGCACCATCCGCCCGCTCTTCAACGACAAGATGCGCCGCGAGATCCAGGTGGTCGTCACCGTGCTGCAGATCGACGAGCAGAACGATCCGGAGTTCGTTGGATTGCTTGGCGTTTCGACCGCGCTCTTTATCTCCGACATTCCGTGGAACGGCCCGGTCGCCGGCGTGCGCGTCGCGCAGATATAGACGGGCAGACAAGCAGTTCATCGTGAATCCCGATAACAGCGCTCTTGCCGAACCGAACCTGCCGATCTTCGACGCGTTCGTTTCCGGCTCCAAGGATCGCATCAATATGATCGAGCTTGGCGGTTTGGATGCGCAGGAGAAGGATGTCGTCGCGGGCTTCAAACTCGCGCAGCAGGAGATCAACAAATTGATCGCGTTCCAGGAACAGATCCGCGCCGAGATCGGCAAACCGAAGGCGGAGGTTGCGCTCGCGGAGCCGGACGAGGATATCAAAACAGAGATCCGCGCGTTCCTAGCGGACAAGCTGGAGGCGGCGATCTATAAGCCGACGAAAGTGGAGCACACGACCGCCGTTGGCGCGCTGAATCATGAGCTCAATCTGCACATCAAAGAAAAATTTGGCGCCACAAAGGAAAAGATAAACTGGAAAGCAGTTGAATTCTTGTACGACGAGATGGTGAACGACCTCGTCCATAAAAATATTTTGGAAAAAGAGCAGCGCCCGGATGGACGCAAGCTTGACGAGGTCCGCGCGCTCGATGCCGAAGTGGGATTGTTCTCGCGCACGCACGGCTCGGCCTTGTTCGTCCGTGGCAACACCCAGGCGCTCGCCATCACGACGCTCGCGGCGCCCGGCGCCGAGCAGATGATCGAGACGATGGAGACCACCGGCAAGCGCCGCTTCATGCTGCACTACAACTTCCCGCCGTTCTCGGTCGGTGAAGTCGGCTCGTTCCGCGGCCCCGGGCGCCGCGAGATCGGCCACGGCAACCTCGCGCGCAAATCGCTCGAGCGTTTGATCCCGAGCAAGGAGGAATTCCCGTACACGATCCGCGTCGTTTCGGAGATCATGTCTTCCAACGGTTCGTCCTCGCAGGCGACGGTCTGCGCGTCCGCGCTCTCGCTCATGGACGCCGGCGTGCCGCTTAAGAAACCGGCCGCGGGCATCGCGATGGGACTCATGATGGGCACCACGCCGGACGGCACTCGGACGTGAATAACTACAAAGTGCTGACCGACATCCAGGGACCGGAAGATCATCATGGCGACATGGACCTCAAGGTTGCGGGAACGAACGATGGCGTGACCGGCATGCAGATGGACGTCAAAGTGGATGGGCTTACGATCGAGTTGCTCGAGAAGGCGTTCGCGCAGGCGCGCGACGCGCGGTTGCACATCTTGAAGACGATCGTGGCGACGCTTCCCGCGCCGCGCACGGCGATCTCGCCATTCGTGCCGAAGATCCGCCAGTTCAAGATCGATCCGCTGAAGATTGGCACCGTCATCGGCCCGGCGGAAAGATGATCAACGGCCTCATCGCCAAGTACGAGCTCGCGGGCATCGACATCGAAGAGGACGGCGGCGTGTACGTTTCCGGCGTCGACCTCGCAAAGGTGGAGGCGGCCGTCGCGGAGATCCTGGGCATGACGAAAGAATGGAAAGTTGGCGAGATCGTGGAAGGCCCGATCGTGAAGATCCTGGAATTCGGCGCGATCGTCGACCTCGGCGGCGGTGCCGACGGCATGATCCACGTCTCCGAGCTCAAGCAGGGTTTTGTGAAGCAGGTGGAGGACGTCGTCCATCTCGGCGACCACGTCCGCGCGAAGATCATCAAAGCGGAGAACGGCAAGATCGGGCTCTCCATAAAACAATTGGAAACCAAATAACAAAAAACATCCTATTCTCAGGAACGGCGTTCCGGCCTGCTGACCGGCCGCCTCAGCGCTCGGCACCTTCGTGCCTCCGCGATGCCCCTCGAATAGGATGTTTTTTGTTATTTGGCCATTGTTTTATGGAGAGCCCTTTCGTTTTTGTATGTTAAAATAAATACATGGAAGACAAAACCGTCATCACCACCGCGCCGCCACCGCCATCGGAGGTGAAGGTGCGCACCATGCGCTCCGACATCAATTCCATGATGAAGAGCGGGGGAGGCGCGCCGTCGTATCAGAACGTCGCCGTTACCGGGCTATCGCTCGAGGAAAAGTTCAAGGCACCGACGACCTTCGTCCAGACGCCCATCCCGGAAGCGGGCCGCATCGTCATGCCGGAGGATAATACGCCGCAGCCCTACCAGCCGGTTGACCGGCCGGTGCTCGGTCAGGAGGTCTCGGACGCAGGTCCGGGGAGCGATCTTCTGCCGAAACTCATCGTCGGGCTTGTGGGGCTTGTCGCGCTTGGGGTGGTGGGGTACTTTGCCTACACTATATTCGTAAAATAGAAACAGCACGACGTCTCCAGCAGGGAATTAGTTTACCTACCAATGATGAATATTAAAGATACCATTGGGGCGGTTGCCGCCGGGTTGGCAAATTGTCGGGCTGAATTTCTGATATCATTGATGCTTAAAGACGAGCCGTAGCCACATCTTTTTCGTATCCTTCGCATATGCCGATCGTTTTTATCGGGCAATGGATCTCGGGCGGCGGCCCATAGTTTTTTGTTCGACGTTTGCGCATCCCTCCACATGGATATTGACTATCAGGAATATTCTTATTTCTGCGGTTTTTATGTTCTTGCCAGTTTTTTGGGCAGCTGGTCAGACAAGACAAGTTGCGCAGCGTACTCCTTCAGCTATTGTTCTTTGGGTATTACCAAAGATCCGAGAATACCAACGATATTCTTGTTACTCGCAACATGATAATTTATCCGCTATCTTTTCGAATTCGTAAGTCGTATCAAGATTGGCGGACGGAAACCATCCCACATTCCCTGAATATTTATAGGGGGACTCTAATTATTGCAGCCACTATATTACTTTTTGACTGGCGACGTCCCCATCGCTCTATGGCGATTAAGACTATTCTATGGCGGAATGGGATGTTTATCGAGATAGCGTATCTGAAAAATTTATAGTCGTGGCCTTATTATTTTCTAATCTCCTTTCTTTATTCTTTCTCCTCCGTCGCCGCCTTCTCCGCCACGCCATCGCCGCTCTTGTACGCTTCGGCAGTTTTCTTTTTTATTTCCTCAAAAAGTTTTTTGTCTTCCTTCAACTTTGTTTTTGAGTTCTCGAATCCCACGCCCAGGCGCTCGCCGTTGTAGCTGAAGCTCGCGCCGGATTTCTTGACCACGCCGTGATTGACCGCTGCGTTCAGGACGTCGCCGGTGTACGAGATGCCTTCGCCGAAGAGGATGTCGAACTCCGCGGATCGGAACGGCGGCGCCACTTTGTTCTTTGCCACTTTTGCTTTGACGCGGTTGCCAACGACGGCATCGCCCTTCTTGACCTGCGCGATGCGGCGGATGTCGATGCGCACCGATGCGGCGAAGGGGAGCGCGCGGCCGCCCGGCGTCGTTTCCGGATTGCCGAACATGATGCCGATCTTCATGCGGAGCTGGTTGATGAAGATGATGAGCGTTCCGCTGTTCGCCGCGATCGCGGTCAACTTCCGGAGCGCCTGGCCCATCATGCGCGCCTGGCGTCCGACATGCTGTTCGCCCATCTCGCCCTCGAGCTCCGCGCGCGGCGTGAGCGCCGCGACGGAATCCACGACGACGACGGAGATGATCCCCGAGCGCACGATGCTTTCCAAAATGTTCAGCGCCTCCTCGCCACTGTCCGGCTGGGAGATAAGGAGTTCGTTCACGTTCACGCCGAGTTTGGCGGCATACTCCGGATCCATCGCGTGCTCCGCGTCGATGAACGCTGCCTTGCCGCCTTGCTTCTGCGCCTGCGCGACGACGTTCAGCGCGAGCGTCGTCTTTCCCGACGATTCGGGGCCGAAGATCTCCGTGATGCGGCCGCGCGGCAAGCCGCCGACGCCGAGCGCGAGGTCAAGCGAGAAGGATCCCGTCGGGATGACGGACACGTTCACGTGCGTCATCTCGCCGAGCTTCATGATCGCGCCCTCGCCGAATTTATCCTGGAGCGAAGAGAGAAGCTCGTCCACCTGTTTATTGCTCGCGTTTTTATTCTCCGTCACCGCCGGCTTCTGCTCCGCTGCGCCTTTTTTAGTTGTTTTCATGTGCTTCATTATATCAGAGCCACGGTTAAATTTATATTAAGAAAAGGTTAAAAATTGGTTAAAAAGCGGGGGTTCCGGAGGCGGTGGAGGTACTTGGCGTGCCGCCGTTCGGGGCGGAGCCGGTTGTTGTTGAGCTGGCCGTCGACGTCGGCACCGTGCCGCCCGCGGGCTGGTAGAATATTTGTTCTGTGACGGTCGTTTGGCCGCCCAGGAACTTCTTCGCCAATATTTCGAAGGGATTTGGGCCGATGCCGAGCAATACCCCCTTTTGCCATGAGCCGTCGGCGGCGATGATGATCTGTTCCTGGCCGCCGTTCGCGCCCACAAGGTAGAGCGAGTCAGCGCCCGCCACGGTGCCGGCGAGCGTGAACGTGCTCGATGTCGTCACGTACGGATTCGCGTCGGGCGAGATCACGGTGAGCGTCGGCTTTCCGAAAATGTGCGGCGCCTGGAACGCGAGATAGATGAGCACGAGCACGCCCGCGCCGATCCACCACAAATATTTCGGCGGGGATTGTTTGATGAACCGGTTGCGCGGCATCGTGTCGAGCTCGCCGGAGTTCTTTACGACACCTTCTTTTCTGAGGCGCGCCCACCACTCTTCGCCGTCGAAGTCGAGCACCGCGCCGAGGTGGAGCATGTATCCGTGGAAGTACGGCGCCGACGGCATGTTCTCATAATCGCCGCGCAAAAGATTCTCGATATGCGCCGGCGCGATGCCCGTTATTTCGGACAGTTTCTTGAGCGACACGCCGCGCTCTTTTATCTTTTCCGCGAAGAATTGTTCGAAGGGAAGGTCGTTGGGAGGCATTACCCTGATGATACGGCGTCGGGCAAAAAAACACAAAAGACCCATTGCTGGGCCTATTGCGCTTGTTCAACACGTTGCGGATTCCTCCTCGCCAGTCGGTAATTCTATTTTACTAGGAAATAATATCCCGTCAAATTATATTTAATAATTTTTTAATAACTCCTCGCCGTGGTGGAAGAGAGGGGAGTCGAACCCCTTGAACTCGACTGGCGAGAAGAGTTCCGCAACCGTGCCTCTCCCACCACGCGAGGACACTAGCATAGAGGCGATTAAATTTAGGTAAAATTTTTCGCAGGCATGGCGGGCCGGACTTCGAATGACACATATGGCGATCTATAGATAGCAAAAATAAAAGAACCCATCCACTAAAGCAGACAGGTTCTTTCCTGTTGCCCAATGAATGGGTCATGGTGGTGCGGCCGTCAATCGTTCCGAGTCATAATTCTTGGCCACCCTAGCTCCGCCTTTTTTGCGGGACGTGCAAACGTAAGTTCTGGTTCGGCAAACGGCGTATATTCAGGGGAAATTAAAAGCCCTAGGGCGGACTCAACGAATCCTTCAACGTCTCCGCCGATAGTTGCTTTTGCATCTTCCTGAAGCCCAAGCAGTTCGCTTTCAAGTTCAGGATGGGCCACTGCAAGTTCCTGGAGACACCTGAATTCGAGTGCCATAATTTACCTCGCAGACTGCATTATACTATATAAAAGCTATATATGTCAATAGCTAATTAAGACAGCCGCTGCTCTATCTTCTCCACGTTCACGTCGCGGGGCTTGGCGCCGTCGCCGGGGCCGATGAGATCGGCGGCTTCCATGAGGTCGAGCAGGCGCGCGGCGCGGGCGTAGCCCACTTTGAGGCGGCGCTGAAGCAATGACGCGGATGCTTTCTTGGCTTCGGCAACGACGGCGACCGCTTCGTCGAACATGTCATCGCCATCTCCATCGTCGCTCTCGCCGCTCGCGTTGATGAAGTGATCGAATCCCGCCGGCATGATCGGGCCGGCCTTATCGATGTTTTCCTCGCCATCGGAGGACGGCTCGGGTGCCTCCACTTTGTTATGCTCTTTTATGAAATCAACGACGCTCCTCAGCTCTTCTTCCGTGATGTACGAACCCTGGATGCGCTTTGGTTTGGAAAGTTCCGCGGAGAGGAAGAGCATGTCGCCGTGGCCGAGCAGTTTTTCCGCGCCGGCGCCATCAAGGATCGTACGCGAGTCCACCTGCGACGCCACCTGGAGCGCGATGCGTGCGGGGATGTTCGCTTTGATGAGGCCCGTGATCACTTCCACCGACGGGCGCTGGGTGGCGAGTAGTAGATGGATGCCGGTTGCGCGTGACATCTGCGCAAGCCGCACGACCGCGCCCTCCACCTCGCGGCCGAACGAGCTCATCAGGTCTGCCATCTCGTCAATGCCGATCAGAATGAAGGGGAGCTGGTCCTCCGGTTTATTTTTTGCGTTGAAGCTCTTAAGATCGCGGCTGCCGGAATGCTGAAGGATCTCGTAGCGGCGGTCCATTTCCTGGATCGCCCACTTGAGCACGCCGAGCGCCTTCTTGTTCTCCGTGATGACGGGTGCTATCAAATGGGGGATGCCATCGTACATGGAAAGTTCCACCCGCTTCGGATCGATGAGCACGAGGCGCAGCGTCGCGGGCGAGTTCTTATAGAGGAGCGATGTGATGAGCGAGTGGACCAAAATGGATTTTCCGGAACCGGTGGCGCCGGCGACGAGCAGGTGCGGCATCTTTTCGATGTTCGCGAAGATCGGTTCGCCGGAAACGTCACGGCCGAGCACGAAGCCGAGCAATCCCGACTGATTGAATTCCGGATAGTTCATGAGCGAACCAAGGCGCACAAGCGCGGCGGACTTGTTCGGGACCTCGATGCCGACGAGCGATTTGCCCGGGATCGGCGCCTCGATGCGGATCGGGTGCGCCGCGAGCGAGAGGGCAAGGTCGGCATTCAGCGCCACGATGCGCGAGAGCTTGACGCCCTCCGCGGGCTTCAGCGTGTAGCGCGTCACCGCCGGGCCGACGTTGATCTCTCCCATCTCGACGGGGATGCCGAAACTGTCGAGCGTGCGCTTGATGATGTTCGCGTGCGCGAGCAGGTCGCCGGTGGTGGGCTTTGACTGTGTCGGACTTAAGGAGCGAGAGCGGCGGCGGAACATAATTTGCGAACACAGGCGCCTTTGCTGGCTTTTTTGTTTTAGCAAGCTCCTCGCCGTTTTTTGCGTGCACGACGGCAGGTTCGTCGCCCGTGGATTCTTTTTTCTTTTCGTCTTTTTCACCCGCCACCTTTTCCGTGGTGGTTTTTTCGCCATCCGAGCCCGTCACGAGAAGTGGTGTCGTGTTTTCTCTGGCCGCCTCATCTTCGTCGGCGTCGGTCTCATCATTCCAGGGCCATTCAACTTTGATCGGCACGTTCGCCGTTACGAGCACCGAGATAATAAGGATAAAGATATCGATCGTGGTCGCCGCGATGTTGCCGAACGGCATGCGGAGCGATCCGAAGACCAGGCCGAGCCAGCCGCCATGGGTGGGGGAAAGCAGTTCAATGAGGCCGAGCACGGAAAGAATAAGGAGCGTGGAGCCGATCAGCGTGGTCGCGAGGATGCGCTTCTGGCGTGAAAGAAGGAAGACTGCCGAGGCAAAGAGGAGCGTGGCGGGCAATATCAAATAGCCCCAACCAACGAGAGCGTCGAGGCCTTGATAGATAAGCGCTCCGGCCGGGCCTGCCTCGGCGAACCGCGCGAGGACGAGGATGATCGCCACGCAGATGAAGGCGATCGCCCAGATGCTGTTCTTGGTCTCGGGATGGAGGCGCGGCTCGCGCGCGTTCTTGGAAGAGGCGCCGCCGTTTCGTCCAACTCCCACGTTCTCGTTCCCGGAGTTCGACCCGCCACTCTTCCCTTTGTTCCCTTTCTTCTTTTTCTTCGCCATTACGTGATTTATTTTAACATCACTTTGGGATTTATGCATTGGTAATGATTCCCCGCCCGATACGTTATAATAGAGGAATGTCAAAACTCTCCCAGAAATCCCTCATCGTCTTTGATCTCGACGGCACGCTCGCGCCGAGCAAATCACCGCTCACGCCCAGCATGGACCGGGCACTGACGGCGTTGTTGAAGCAGAAAAAAGTTGCAGTGATTGGTGGCGGCTCTATACGAAGTGTTTACCAATCAGCTCGTAAAGAATCTTACGTGCCCAAGGCCGTTACTTGCGAATCTTTTTCTTTTCCCCACCACCTCCACTGCATTCTACCGCTACAAGGGCGGAAAGTGGACGAACGTGTATGCCCATTTTTTGTCCACAGCCCAAAAGAGAACGATCAGGCAAGCCGTTACGGATGTGTTCCATGAGATCCATTATGTTCCTCCCAAAAAGATCTATGGTAAGACCCTGGAAGATCGGAAATCCCAAATGTCGTATTCATTTCTTGGGCAGGATGTTGTTGCACAGCTTGGGAAGAAAGGAGTTCACTTGAAAGAAGAATGGATCAAAAAAAACAAGCCGCTTAAAATGAAGATTACACGTCTCTTGCAGAAGCGACTCCCGGACCTTGAGGTGCATGCCGCAGGATTCACGACAATTGATATCACAAAGCCAGGGATCGATAAAGGATATGGCGTGCGCCAGATCGAAAAATATTTACACGTCCCGATAAAAGACATGGTGTTCATCGGCGACGCGCTGTATAAAGGCGGCAATGATGCGGCGGCAAAAAAGAGCGGCGTGCAGACGATTGCAACGAGCGGCCCGAAGGAGACGATCAGAATTATTAAAAAAATAATTGACAGAGCTGATCAAAAGCGTATATTCTCTGGGTAATGCCAGATACCTTTATCAGTTCGCTCGGAATGCGCCTTACGGTGCCGGAAGTGGTGGCTGAGATCATCGCGTTCATGGGAACGGATCTTTTGCGCAAATATCGCGTGACGATCGGCACCGACTCCCAGCTCCTCTCAAATAAGAACGCCGACTTCGTGAACGCGGTCGTCGTGCACCGCATCGGCAACGGCGGCCGCTATTTCTACCGTCGCTTCGAGCTTGGGAAGTTTCACACGCTTCGCGACCGGATGATCCGCGAGGCGGTGATCTCGCTCGAGGTCGCGCAGGGCCTCCTCGCCGAGCTCAAAAAGTTCCCGCTTCCGGATTTCGAGTTCGAGATCCACGCGGACATCGGTATGAACGGTCCCACAAAGGCGGTCATCAACGAGATCGTCGGCATGATTCGCGCCAATAATTTTGAAGTGAAGATCAAGCCGGACAGTTACGCTGCAACGAATGTCGCAGATCGGCACGTCTGATTTACATTTTGAAATCCCAATTTGGGATTTTAAAATGTAAGTTAGGTATGGGCTCCCGCATAATAAGCAATAGTGAACTACAAACCATGAAACTCGACACCCTTGTATTCGACATCGAAACACAGAACTTTTTCACCGATCCGGACGTCGGCTGGGATAACTATGCGGCGCTCAAGATCTCCGTCGTCGGCGTTTATTCATATATAGAGGACCGGTACTATTGCTATGAGGAGAATGAGATGGATAAGCTCGCGGCTTTATTCGCCGACGCGCGCCGGATCGTGGGATTTAGCATGAACCGTTACGATATTCCCGTGCTGAACAATTATTTCCAGCGCTTGAAGAACGCGCCGCGCCTGTGGGAGATGGAGCGTGTGGACCTTTTGGAGGAGATCGAGATGGCAACGGGCTCGCGCATCAGTTTGGACCGCCTCGCGGGCGCGAACCTCGGCCAGAACAAGACCCATCCTAGTTCGGAGGCGGGAGCTCTCTATCGAGATGGAAAGATCGAAGAGCTTAAAGAATATTGTCTGAACGATGTAAAGTTAACGAAGGAATTGTACGACCTCTATCGCAAGCAGAATTTTTTGATGGTGCCGAGCAAGAAGACAGGCGAGGTGGAGAAAGTGGAATTCGCGAACTTGGCGATAACGCCGGCGCTGCTTTAGTGTTAGAATATCCTTATGCGCCGACTTTATTTTGATCATGCGGCGTCGACTCCCGTCGACCCGCGCGTCCTTCGCGCAATGCGTCCGTATTTTTCGCGCGAGTTCGGGAATCCCGGTTCGCTCCATTCGTTCGGACAAAAGGCGATCGCGGCGGTGGACGCCGCGCGCGAAAGCGTGGGCAAGCTGATCGGCGCGAAACATTTCCGCGAGATCGTTTTCACGAGCGGGGCGACGGAGGCGAACAACCTCGCGCTCCGCGGCGCGGTGGAGTTCTACAAAAAAAACCACCCGGCGGGCGAAGGCGTCGCTACGGGCGCACGATCGCGTATCATCATCTCCGCCATTGAGCACGAATCCATCTTCGAGACCGCACAAGTTTTGGAACAGGATGGCGTAGAGGTCGTGCGGCTGCCGGTCAATAAAGAAGGCGTTATCGATATCGTGGCGCTGAAGGATGCGCTGAACGCGGACACCGTCATCGTATCCGTCATGCACGTGAATAACGAGACGGGCACGATCCAGCCGCTGCGCGAGATCAAATTTATGATCGACGAATTCCGCAAGAACGCGCCGGGCGCGAACGCGGAACATCCCGATCCGTATCCACTTCTTCACACCGATGCCGCGCAGTCATTTCCTTATTTATATTGTGACGTCGCATTGCTCGGCGTGGATATGATGACGCTCTCCGCGCACAAAATGTACGGGCCGAAAGGAGTCGGTGCGTTATATGTTCGCCGCGATGAGAAAAATATTTTCCGAGAGTGGTGGATTTCCGTTGAGTCGCGCAGGTGAGCGGCGGCGGGCAGGAGTTCGGCGTGCGCTCGGGCACGGAGAACGTGCCGGGCATCGTGGGATTCGCAAAAGCGGCGGAGCTCGCCGCCGCCGCTCGCGGCACAACATCCACGCGTGTCGCTGCGTTGCGCGACGAACTGTGGCGCCGCATAAAACTCGCCGCACCCGCGGCGGAGATCAATGGCCCGGCGGGGGACGCGAAGGCGCCGCATATTTTGAACATTTATTTTCCCGGCCTCGCCGCGCAGGATCTGCTCACGCGCTTCGATCGCGCCGGCCTCGCCGCATCTTCCGGTTCCGCGTGCCGCTCCCGCGCCGTCGAGTCGTCGTATGTGATCGAGGCACTGGGATATTCAAAAGAACGTGCCGGATCAAGCATTCGCTTCAGTTTGGGAAAGGGAACGACGAAGGGAGGCGTCGCCGCCGCGGCGAAAATCGTAGAAAGGGTACTGGGATCCAAATAGAATATTGTCATTTTATTTGACAATGAGACCCTTGGTACACGGACCAGCCGCCTGATAATGGAACGAGCACTCGGAAAGGAATACGCTATGCTGTACCAGATTGTCGGAACGGCTCGTTGCAAGTTCGGTCAAGATGATCACGGCGCCACCCTCAATGTTTGCCTGGAACTCCAGGCCGCGAATGACGACGAAGCCAAAGCCAAAATCAATCAGGCTCTCATTGATGGAGGATATGTGATCCTTGCGGACGGCACGCTGTCGGCTGCGCATCCATGGGAGTCGTTGTATGTGGAGTTGAGGGCGATAAGGCCTCTTACTCAGATCGAGCTCAAAAAAGCACGATCAACAGTTCTCGCGTTTCCGGATAGATAAGGCTCGCTGAATATCGCGGGCCTCTTTTTTTGAACCGCCCGCGTTGTCAATTTTATTGTCAATAAAACATTTGACAGTCCATGGTGCTGGAGTAATCTGGAAAGTACGGTCGCACAATAAAAATATCAAGCACATGAAAATATTCGAACAACTCGGGTTTTCGGACAACGAAGAAAAGGTCTACCTCCATCTGTTGAAGAATGGCTCCGGCTCCATCCGCCAGATTGCGGGGGACACGGGGATCAATCGCGGCACGGTGTATGAGGCACTAAAAGAGCTATCGGATCGCGGCCTCGTGAGCCACTCGCAGAAAAAACAAAGGCAGCAGTTTGTGCCGGAGGATCCGTCCATCTTGAAATCGTTTTTTAAAGAAGAACGGCAGAAGTTGGTCGGCATGCGGAAAGAGCTGACGAAATCGCTTCCCGCGCTCGAGGCGTTTTACGCGACGAAGCGCGAGGACCCCGTCATCAAGATTCACGACGGGCATACCGGCACGCGCCTCGTACTGGAAGACGTTTTAAAAACAATGACGAGCGAGGCGGACAAAGTGTATCGCGTATACTCCGCAGCGAATATCCGCGAGTACCTCTACTATAACTTCAGCAGTTTTTCGGAGCGGCGCATCAAGGCGAAGGTCAAAGCGAAGGTGATCGCGATCGGCGCGGGCGGCGATGTGCGCGGGTTGGATGAACGCCGCTGGATCACCACCAAACGCGGCGCACCCGCGTACATCATCATTTACGCCAAGAAGATGGCTATCATCTCGCTCAGTCAGGGACGGCCGCACAGCGTGGTCATTGAGGACGCGGGGCTTGCCGAGACGCAGAAGTTGATCTTCGATTCCCTGTGGAACAAGCTTGCCAGCGAGTGACATCTTGCCGGAGGCACTATCATTAGCAATCTCCCCTTGAGATTGACAATGACCGTTTTCCGGCTATAATTGATAGATATCGGCGCAAGGTACGGTATTAAAGGTATAATTTAGTTAAGAACTTTTTAACCTCCTGCGGCGTATTATCAGAAATAAAATTAAATCCAGAAATGCCAAACTTTCATCGTTTTACTATAAAAGCCCAGGAAGCATTGCAGAACGCGCAGGAGATCGCGGCAAAAAAGAATCACGGAGAATTGAAGTCGGTGCATCTGCTCGCGGCCCTGCTTGAGGACGAGCAGTCGCTCGTCATTCCGGTGTTGGAGCGTTGCGGCGTCAATCTTGAGCAATTGGACGAACAGATCGAGGTAGAGCTTGATCGCATTCCGCCTATCGTGAGCAACAGCGCGCTCGGGCAGCTCTATCTTTCTCAGGAGCTCATGAAAGTACTCGACCAGGCGGCGAAGGTGGCCGCGCAACAGAAGGATGAGTTCGTCTCGTGCGAGCATCTTTTGCTTGCTCTGCTTGATGTCGCCGGTACGGCAAAGTCGTTGCTTGAGAAGTTCGGCGTGCGGCGCGAGAGCGCGTTCCGCGTGCTCGCGCAATTGCGCGGCTCCGTGCGCGTGACGGACGAGACGCCGGAGAGCAAATTCCAGGTGTTGGAAAAATACGCGATCAATCTAAGCGATAAGGCCAAAGCGGGGGAGCTTGATCCGGTCATCGGCCGCGAGGAAGAATTGCGCCGGCTTATGCAGGTGCTCTCGCGCCGCACCAAGAACAATCCGTGCCTTATCGGCGAACCGGGCGTGGGAAAGACCGCCATTGTTGAAGGATTGGCCCAGCGCATCGCCTCGGGCGACGTGCCGGAGCTTCTTAAGGGCAAGCAAGTATTAATGTTAGATCTCGGCTCGCTCATCGCCGGAACCAAGTTCCGCGGCGAGTTTGAGGACCGCTTGAAGGCATTTATGAAGGAAGTGAAGAATGCTTCCGGCAACATCATCCTATTTATAGATGAGATCCACACGATCGTCGGCGCCGGCGCCGCGGAAGGCGCGATCGACGCGTCCAATTTGCTCAAGCCCGCGCTCGCGCGCGGCGAGCTCCACGCGATCGGCGCGACCACGATCCGCGAATATCAGAAGTATATAGAGAAGGACCCGGCGCTCGAGCGGCGCTTCCAGCCGATCATAGTAGAGGAGCCGTCCATTGAGGACTCGATTTCCATTTTGCGCGGGCTCAAGGAAAAATATGAGATCCACCACGGCATGCGCATCAGCGATGAGGCGATCGTTGAGGCCGTGAATCTTTCCGCGCGCTACATCACCGACCGTTTCTTGCCGGACAAGGCAGTTGACCTCATCGACGAGGCCGCCGCGGCGCGCCGGTTGGAGTCGGAGAGCTTGCCGAAGGAAATAGACAAGGCGCGCCGCGAGATCACGCGCCTGGAGATAGAGAAGCAGGCGCTTTCGCAGGAAGGGCAGAAGTCGGTCACCACCGATCGTTTAAAGGCGATCGAGAAGGAGCTCGCGAAGCTGAAGACGCAGAACGACGAGCTTTCGAGCAAGTGGCATTCGGAGAAGATCAAATTCGAGACATTGCACCAGCTTCGCCAAAAGGTGGATAACTTAAAGCGCGAGGCGGAGATCGCGGAGCGTGAAGGCAACCTCGAGCGCGTGGCGCAGATCATGTATGGCGAACAGCCGGCCGCCGAGAAGGATTTTCAAATGTTCGAAAAGAAGAATTTTGGCGGGCCGTCGACGGGCAAGCGGGCAAAAGGCGCAATCGGCGAGCGTTTTCTCAAGGAATCCGTGGACAAGGAAGACGTGGCGGCCATCGTGGCCGTCTGGACGGGTATTCCCCTCCGGCGCATGCTCGAGACGGATACTGATAAGCTGATCCGTATTGAGGACGTGTTGCGCGAACGCGTGATCGGCCAGGATGAGGCGATCGCCTCGGTTTCCTCCGCGTTGCGCCGCTCCCGCGCGGGGCTTTCGGACGAGAACCGCCCGATCGGCTCATTCATGTTCCTCGGTCCCACCGGGGTTGGAAAGACGGAGCTCGCCCGGACGCTCGCGGAGTTTATGTTCAATGATGAAAAGGCGCTCGTGCGCGTGGACATGTCCGAGTATATGGAGCGCCACGCGGTCAGTCGGCTGATCGGCTCACCGCCGGGCTACGTTGGCCACGAGGAGGGCGGCCAGCTTACCGAGATCCTTCGCCACCGGCCGTACAGCTTGATCCTTTTTGACGAGATAGAAAAAGCGCATCCCGAAGTGTTCAACCTGCTTTTGCAGGTGTTGGACAACGGCCGCCTCACCGACAGCAAGGGCAAAGTGGTCAACTTCAAGAACTCGATCATCATCATGACATCGAACGTTGGCAGCGAATACCTCAAAGCCATGTCGCGCATCGGGTTCAGCGCGGAAAGCCAGCAGGCGTCGCTTGAGGAAGGGGATTACCGCGAAAAGGTGATGGAGGCATTGCGCGGCAGCTTCCGTCCGGAGTTTTTGAACCGCATCGACGACGTCGTCATCTTCAATCCGCTCCATAAAGCGGACATCGGCAAGATCGTGGACATCCAGATCAAGCTGATCGAGAAGCGCCTCGCGGACCGTGCGATCAAGCTGGAAGTCGAGGCGGCGGCGCGCGCGCACCTCGCCAAGGAAGGATTCAGCGCGGAATACGGCGCGCGCCCCTTGAAGCGATTGATGCAGAAGGTTATCCTTGATAAGCTGGCGGACAAGATCATCCGCGGCGAATTCAAAGATGGTGGAAAAGTTAAGGTCAACTTTAAAGCGAACGAACTGGTCTTCACTTCTTAAGGCCGTCATTTTTGGTGTCGCATGGTGGGCGTTGCCGTTCTGGCTTTTTCTCATCGTCGCGCTTTTCCTCTATTTCATTCCGATCACGGGCGCCGGCAAAGTTGCGACGCCCTTTTTCGCACTGCTTTTAATATCCTTACTGGGGAGCCAGGGGATTCTGGACGCGATCATCTTCGTCGCCATCTTCTATTTCATTCTCCTTGTAAAAGACCTTCTCATCATCGACCGGCGTTCCGCGTATGAAATCCTTATGCTTTTCTTGTCGTATCTGCTGCTCAGAAGTTTTTTCCTGACCGTCGGCGGATCGTTCGGCTTGCGCGCGCTCCTGTACGGCCTGGTCGCTGCAGTGGCCATCAGCGCGATGGTCGCGAGTTTTATAAAGAATTTTTCCGAAGCCCCCCAGCCGTTCCGCCGTATGCTCGGCTGGATGACGTTCATCCTTATGTGGCAGTTGATCATCGTCGGGCTGTTCCTCCCCCTCGATTTCCTCTATCAGTCGGCGATTATATTCCTCCTTGCCGCCATTCTGATCGATCTCGTGCCGCAATACGTGTTCGGTGAACTCACGCGCGCGAAAGTGCTCGCCACGGGGAGTGTGCTCTTCTCGCTGCTCGTCATTGTTGCCGCATCCGCCCGCTGGACGCTCTAAGCTCCGCATTTTCGACATAGTTCTTTTAATATATTTTTAATGTGAGTGTGCTAGGGTGGGATTGTCGTAAAAAAACAATCTTTATCATGGATCAAAATCTATCAAGGTTCACAAAGGTTGGGAACTGGATTGCCACGTTGCTTTTGGGCAACACGCGGGAACTTATCATACGCATTGATGAGCGATTGAGTAGTTTTATTGTTGAGATGACGGAGTTCAAGGTCGAGACGAAGACAGAGTTTAAAGAGATGAGAGGTGTTTTGAAGGAACAGGGGGAACTTCTCGCGGCACACGCGACAACACTTTCATCGCACACGATGTATCAGATAAGAAATAGTCCGACTACCCCAAGCGAGAAAGGAAAGGAGTTGCTTAAAGATTCTGGATTTGATGAGATCTATCCGGCAATCCGGCAAAGAATTTTCAAACACATGGAATCACTGCGTCTGCGAACACTCTACGATTACGAGAAAGAAGCAGAGCTAGCAATCGGTTCATTTCGGAACGATCCAATTATGGATCGAGTGAAGGACTATGTGGTGAATCACGAAGATGAATCACTTACGCTTATTTTCCAGATCGCATCCTGGATGGTTCGCGATGATTACGCAAAAGAGCATCCGCTTCCTCCCCAGCACCATTAAACCTTGCAATTGCCGGATTGCCGGATTATAATCCGGCATATGAAAGAGACCGGCAAAGAGCGCTTTATCCTCACGAAAACATACGAGGTCGTCTACGCAGTATTCCGTTTGGCGGAGCGGATGCAGGAAAAGGACTTTGCCGAATCGCTCCGGGCGTCCGGCACGGCGCTCCTCGCCGCCGCGGCGGCGGAGGATTATGCCGCCACAGAACGCCCGCTCCGCGTGACGGAATGTCTCGTCAAGTTCGGGGGAGACGTGGGCATGATCGGCAGCCCCAACGTGGAAGTGATGATGCGGGAGATCTACGCGCTTGATGCAGCAATAGTGGAGCGGAAGGCGGCGGTCAAGACGGACGAGGTCAGCGTTGCGGAAATATTCTCCAAGCCGGAGATTGCCGAGCATTCGGCAGAGGTGGCGCCCGCCATGGTTTCTATGACGATGCCCGCAGCGACGCTTGAGCGCGAATCCGGCAATCCGGCAATCGGCAAACGATTCGGCAATCCGGCAAAATATGATACTGGAGCGAATCCGGCAATCCGGCAATTGCCGGTTGAAGGAAATACAGGATGTTTTGCCGAATACGAGCGAGCGGACCATCCGCTACGATCTCCAGACGCTCCTTGAGCAGGGCCTTATCGAGCGGATCGGCAATGCCGGGCCGTCGGTTTTCTACCGCGCGAACGTGATGGCCGAGATGCCGGAGGCGGGGTAACCTTTCGCCCGGCGGGACGTTCTATCTATGTGCCATCAGAGAGGGGAGTGTTGGATACTTTTCCACACCTTTTCCGCGGCAGCAAACGTAGCATAAGGGTATAATAGTAACAGGTTCGGTGTGAGGCTGAACCGCACGCAGCAGGCAGGAGAGGAGACTTTTTATGGTCGAATTTCTTGTTTGTTCATTTTCAGCCTCGCCAAAAGCGAGTTTTTTCTTTTATACGATACCAACCCCGTTTTCGCCACTCTCTTCTATTTGATCGGTCGTCGCTTTCCCTCACGAGGCGGCCGCTCGAGCGAATAGAGTGAAGTGCCGGAAACGGTCCTGAACAACAAAAAATAAAAACGTGATTTGGTGCACGGAAAGGTCGACGGCTGAAAGTGCCCATAACGGGCGAACAGGTCGATACCAATAATTAAATCGATAAATTAAATAAAAATGAATTCTAAAAAATTGGTTTCAGCGGCACTCACCGCCACCACAGTATTGTGGATGGTAGGAGCAGCTGCGCTGGTACCTGTGGCAAGCGCACAGACCACGTCGAGCCTTCAGGCTCAGATCGCGGCTTTGCTCGCCCAGATCCAGACACTCCAGAGTCCAATTGAATGCTTCTGGCGGCCCTCGGTCGGCGCACGACCTATGACTTTACCAGCGACCTCACCGTTGGTTCCACAGGCGCGCAGTCACGGCCCTCCAGAAGTTTTTGATTCAACAAGGATATCTCACGGCGGTCTCGCCACTCCGACCGAATACTTCGGCGCGCTGACGCAAGCAGCGCTCGGAAAATTCCAGGCAGCGAACGGCATCACCCCTTCGGTTGGTTACTTTGGTCCTAAGACCCGCGCTTTCATCAATTCGATGAGCACGGGTACACGACCACGGTGACCACGGTTCACGGACGTAACGGTGCTTCGCGACAGGGCTCAGCGCTCCGTTGTCGCGATCGCTCCGTCGATCCACGCAGACCCCGGGTTCGGTCAACGTAGCGGCAGGCGCGGTCGAACACTCCGGTCCTGAAGCTTGACTTCACGGCTGGCGCGACACCCGTCACCGTCACGAACTTGGTCTTGACCCGTTCAGGACTTTCGCAGGATTCCGACTTGAACAACGTCTACCTCTACAGTGGCGCGACCAAGTTGGCGTCAAACCTCGGCTTCAACAATGGCGCGATCACCTTCTCGAATGGCGCAGGACTCTTTACGGTCCCGGCGAATTCCACGATGGTCGTCACCGTCACGGTTGATGTCAACAATGGCGGAGAGACCGGATCGCAGGCTGCGTCGAACTCAGGCCACATCTTCCAGATCGGCTTGGCTTCCGCGGCTAACGTAACCGGCGGCACGTTCTCGGGCAACTTCCCGTTGAACAGCGCCCAGTTCACGATTGCATCGGTCAATAACTTGGCGACGCTTAATATCACGAGCGCGACGTCATCGCTTAACAACGGTGTAATGCGGGCCAGTTGAATGATCTCGTCGGTCAGGTAACGGTTCAGGCCGGCAACAACCCGGTCAAGGTGACCGCGTTGACCTTCACGAATATCGGAAGCGTAACGCCGAGCTATCTCCAGAACATCAAACTGATGGATGGTTCGACCCAGCTTGGCGCGACGCTTTCCTCGCTTGGCAGCAACAATATCGCGACGTTCGACCTTTCCGGCGCGCCGCTCATGTTGACCTCCGGCCAATCGGCGGTGTTGTCGCTCTATGCGGACATCACTGGCGGCGTAAACCGCACGTTCCAGTTCTCCATACAGCAGTCGTCTGACATTCAGGCGGTTGACACCACGTATGGAGTCGGCATCGGCGCAAGCATCCAGAACGTTCTTAACAATGGAGGCTTCCCGGTTACCTTCTCCAACGTTCAGATCAACAACGGCGGCGTCGTAGTATCCAGGGATCCGGCGAGCCCGACCACCAATGTGGTGGCAGGGAACACCAACCAGGTGCTCGCGAAGTTTGACGTCTTGGCTTCCGGCGACAGCATCAAGTTCACTCAAATGAACTTCACTATCACGCCGACCGTCGCTCAGACGATCAACAACTTCCGCGTCATTGACGATCAGGGCGCCCAGATCGGCACCACGGTCAACGCGACCTGGCACTACAGCTGTCCCTGAAGGCACTGGCAACTTGAACTACATCATCCCGGCCAACACGACCCGCGTCTTGACGGTCTACGGTGATATCAATGCGACCTCCACGGGTTCTGTGCAGGTGACGTTTGACGGTACGACCGGTGCACTGCCGCGCAGAGCTACACGACGTATTGACCGGTCCGGGCCGAGTATCTTCTGGTTCCGGGCAACACCCTTCACATTCTTGCCTCAAAGCACGAATCTTGTTGTGAACGAGAACTATGGCTTGGGTACCCCGGTGTCGGCTTCGGCTGGCGCACAGCAGGTGAAGATCGGATCGTACACGCTCACTGCCGGACAGGTTAACCCGGTCAATTTGACCGGCGTTACCATCCAGGTAACGAGCACGGTTCTCGCTGCGTACCCGAGCTGGTTGACCAACCTTGAAGTGATGGATGGCAGCACGCAGCTCGGCCAGACCTATGCAACGGTCGCGAGCACGGGCGTCTACAGCTTCAACAGCAACGCGCCGATCTCGATCGCCGCGAACGGCTCCGTAACGCTTGATGTTTATGCAAACATCAGCTCGAATGCGAGCACGACCACGACCGCGGCGGCGCGACGGATCTCTATGCAGTGAATGCGTCAACCCAGGCGGGCAACGCGATCTCGCTTGCCACTCCGGTTCCGGGTCAGGATCTCGCCTTCAACACGGGAGGCACCTTGACCGGATCGCTCTCGGCAGGCACGTCGCAGGCCTCATAGCTTGGCATGAATGTTCCGGGCGTGAACGTGGCTCAATACCAGTTTGCTGCTGATAATAACGGCAGCGAGACATTGACGCAGGTAACGATCATCGACGCTGCGACCACGACGAATCACCTCGACCACAGGGCAATGCTTCGGATCTCTTCAACTATCGGTTGACGGATACGAGCGGAAACGTGTTGAGCACGGCGAGCGAGCAGAGCGGCGTGTTGACCTTCAACTTGTCCGGTCTCTCGGTTCCTGTGAACAGCACGACGTACGTGAACTTGGTGGCGGATACGAATGCATACCCGTATGCGACATCAGGCGGAACGCACGCGTATGACTTGCAGAGCTACCAGTACACCAACGCGACCAACGCGACGACGACGTACGTTTCCCTCTCAAGTGGTATGGGTAACCTCTTCACGATCTACCAGACGACGTTGAATGTCGCCGGTACGACCGGATGGTCAACGCCGAACAGCTCTCCTGGCTGTTGGTAACACCATTGGTGAATTCACCTTCACGGCAGGCAGTGGCAACATGAACCCGACAGGTGATATCAGTGCACCTTGGAGACGGCAGGATCGTTGGTCGCACCGACGAGCACGACGAGAAACTTGGCCTCTATGATGCCTCGGCTCCGTCGAGTGCTCTTTGGCTTCGACGACGCTGACTGGCACGGATCACGGCGACATTCAACTATGGTGCCGAGTCAACACACCAGTGGGTCATCCCGTCCAGCTCTTCGAAGACCTTGCTCGTGAAGACCTACTCGCCCCGGACCGGCGCTCAATTCGGCAGCACCAGGTGGCAGCACGGGCAGCTACCAGATCCTCCTTGACGGGCTGTGACTTGGCAGCGATGGCGACGCACTGGCACGAGCATCAGCTTCGCCTCAGCCCGTCCATCGCGCTCCCGGTTCCTAGCCACGAACATCACTGGTTTACCAACTAGTCGTTCGCTCACATGATCCGATAGCTTGTGACTTTCGGATCAGAGAACAAAACAGCCCTTCGGGGCTGTTTTGTTTTGGGGAGTTTTAGGAACAAATTTGACTTAATTCGAAGTATCATGATACCATAAATTCAATGAAATTTAAGAGAAAGCAGAATATTGTCGAGGCTTTGGAACCAAAGAGAGTTTTGGTTGTTTATGGACCACGGAGAGTGGGAAAGACAACATTACTCGGCGAATATTTAAAAACACAGTCGGGCAAAAACGTTTTTTCTTCGACTGGCGATGATATCCGTTTGCGCAATATCTTTCAGTCCGAAGATCGAAACGGAATCCTTGACTTCGCCAGCCCGTACGACATTATCGCTATTGATGAGGCGCAATCCATTCCCTCAATCGGGCTTGGGGCAAAAATGATGATAGACGCCTTCCCTGAAAAAAATATCATCCTGACAGGATCGTCTTCTTTCGATTTATCCAACAAAGTGGGAGAACCTTTGACCGGTCGCCATTTTACGCTGACCCTTCTGCCGTTTTCGCAAGGAGAAATGGAAGGCAGCCGCTTTGAGCTTGAGGGCGATCTTGAACGGTTCCTCATCTATGGCTCATACCCGGAAGTGTTAAACGAACCTGATGTGGATAGAAAAAGGAAGATTTTGAGCGAGCTCATTTCGTCATATCTTTTTAAGGACGCGCTCGCGCTCGAGGCGGTGCGGTCTCCCGATACACTCCTTGATATCGTAAAGTGCCTTGCGTTTCAGATGGGAAACGAAGTGTCCATTAATGAAGTTGCCCGCACGGCGAGAACGGATGCAAAGACCGCTGCGAAATACATCGATCTTTTGGAAAAAATGTTCATCATCAAAAGGATCAGGGGATTCAGCCGCAACTTGCGGAATGAAATATCGAAAAAGTCAAAATATTATTTTCTTGATAATGGCGTGCGCAATGCGGTGATCGCGCAGTTCAACCCACTCGCTTTGCGCAACGACATCGGCGCTCTTTGGGAGAATTTCGTTTTTATGGAGTTGGTAAAAAAAAGTTCCATCGAAGGCGCATCCGATTCGTATTATTTCTGGAGAACGCATGCCGGGCAAGAAGTGGACATCATTAAGGAATCAAACGGAGCACTTGCGGCAATCGAATGTAAGTGGTCGGAGGCCCGCTCATCCCCGCCGGCTTCATGGCGCGAATCATATCCCGATGCATCTTTTCAAGTCATCAATCGCAAAAATTATCTTGACGCGCTTTTGTAAAATCAGTAAATATAAGCGATTGTGGGCGCGGAAGGAGCATGAGGCGCTGATCGTGGTCTATGATCCTCACGGGAGCGCCAAGAGCGTTTTTAATTGCTATTATCGTCCAGAAAAGAAGCTGAGGGGGCAATATCGAGAAATAAAATAGGCTTCCTCATTTTTCTCTTGGAGGGGCGGCAGTTCCCTCATCGATCACCGGGATCTCCCCGGCGCCCGCAGTGTCGCCTTTCTGCCATCAAGAGAAAAATCAGGAAACCTATCTTAATAAAAGGATAGCAAATCTCATATAGGCGTCAAATTCCTTTTAATCATTATTTAATAACCCGCTTGACGCCCCTTGTGCAAGAAAACCCTGATTTTGCTATACTAAAGGGGAGCTAAAAGCACAAAAGGTCGCGAAATAAACTAATTATCATCATCATGAATAAAAAAGGATTAGTGGAAGCGGTTCAGAAGGCCACCGGCATCGAGACGAAGGCGGCCGCGGAGAGGGCAGTAGATGCGGTGTTTGATACGATCGTAAAGACCATGGGCCGCGGCGAGGAAGTCGCGATCACGGGCTTCGGTACGTTCCGCGTCGCCAAGCGCGCAGCGCGCGAAGGCCGCAACCCCAAGACCGGCGAAAAGATCCAGATCAAGGCTTCGATCAAACCGAAGTTCCGCGCCGGAAAGCTTCTCAAGGAAGCAGTGCTGTAATTGCTGAAAAAGGATCCTTCTTCAGTATCTTAAGAACAGAGACGACCGCGTGAGGCGGTCGTTTTTGTGTTGGGGCGTACGCAGATGTGGGGGTGAGGCGTGTTTGGGGTCGCAATGTGCGATCTCAAAAAACTTGAAGTCACAATCTGTGACTTCAAGTTTTAGAATGATTTAATGTGGGTCGTGTAATAATCCGGTTATGGAAAATTTAAAAGATGAGAATATGGTGATTCCGCTTGATATCATCGAGCGGCGGATATTTATAATAAGAGGGCGCAAGGTCATGACAGATTATGATTTGGCGGAATTGTATCGCGTACCAACCAAACGGCTCAATGAAGCGGTAAAAAGGAATTAAGAGCGATTCCCTGATGATTTTATGTTTCAGTTAAGCGTGGAAGAGGCTAAAATTTTCCATTCAAGGTCGCAAATTGCGACCTTGAAGCAAGGCGAAAACATCAAATATATGCCCTATGCTTTTACCGAGCAGGGCGTGGCAATGTTATCAAGTGTCCTGCGGAGCGATCGCGCGGTGGCGGTGAACATCGCTATCATACGGACGTTCGTCCGTTTGCGCCAATTATTGGCCAGTAATAAGGAGCTGGCGGAAAAGGTGATGGAAATGGAAAAGAATTACGATAAAAAATTTAAAATCGTGTTTGAGGTTCTAAAACAGCTGATGGGGCCACCGCCGGAGGAAGACGATAAGCCACTGATGGGATTCAGAAAAGAATAGTGGTAAAATAGGATCATGGCAAAGTTCGAAACAACATGGGAGGCGCCGGAATTCGAGTATCGCGAGAAGGAGGTCTCGTGGTATTGGATCTCCATCATCGCTGCCGCGCTCATCATCGCGTTCTCGGTGTGGCAGAAAGATTTTCTATTCGGCTTTTTCATTGTGATCGCGGAAATGCTTTTCATCGTGTGGGGGAACAAGGCGCCGAGAACGCTCACGTTTACGCTGACGGACACCGAGCTCAATATCGGGGGATACAAGTCATACTCCATGAAGGAGTTCGAGAGCTGGAGCGCGGACCTGGACGACGGGGAATGGGCGGATGTGGTCGTTCTATTTCCGCTCGCGCATCCGGCCGGCGCTCTCGCTTATTGTGCCGGCGCCGAAAGTGGCGGAGATCCGCGCGAACCTGAAGCTGGTGCTCAAAGAGATCGAGCACCAGCCGACCCTCGTCGATTCCATTGAAAAATTCCTGAGATTCTAGTATCCTTCTCTTGTTCTTTTATTATCAACAATAAACAACCAGATGTCCTTTTGAGACGGTCACGTTTCAACGTGGCATTTCCGTCTCAAAAGGACATCCGGTTGCGTTTGCCCTCGTCGTTCAACGGATAGGACGCAAGATTGCGGATCTTGTAATCGAAGTTCGATTCTTCGCGGGGGCACAAGTCAGGGCGCGGTTCAAGGGACGTTGGTCCATGACCCGCGCAGGCGATCGGGCAACCCGCCTTGCAAGGGCGGAAGTTCGGAGGAAGAATATTCTCCATATGGAGAAACTCGAACAATATCAAAGTGAGCTTGGTGAAAAGGCAATCAAAATTGTGCTCGAGCGTTGGTATGCTCTGACACTCAAGAAAGTGTTGGAAGTTAAGGATACAAGGACGCCCGACTATGAGGTCCTGAATAGTGCCGGGGAGGTCATCGCCATATGTGAGGTCAAATCACTGCGTTGACGCAAATGTGCCGACGTATAATCCGGAGATCTCATATGAGGAACTTGCAGCAATTTCAAAAAAGAGGGACCGAAATCACAGAAGCAAACTAGAGAGGCATCACGGTAAGGCGATGTCTCAATTAGCCAATCATCAAGGCCTCCCTACGCTCGTCGTCTTTGTGAGCTTCGACATGACCGACGGTATGGATATGGCCATGTTCTTGCAGGATTATGAAGAGCTATATTCTTCAGTAGAAATGGCCGATCTGTATTTGCTGATCAGGATTCATCAGGACATAATCCCATCGGATACGTTTTCAGTAAAGTACACAGCCCAACTCATGCATACCACCAAAGCTGGTGAAGATTTTGGCCATCAATATTTATCTCTCGGAGAAGCCTGGCGGAACGGTGGAATTTTACCTGCAACGTTCAGTGTTAAAGAATAGCTGGTGAGGAACGATAGTATTTATTTTTCCGCTCCGGCTTCTATCGTGACCACTCTATCCTTGAGGATCAGTCTGCTCTTAAGGTTGGATAGCAGCTCACGCTTTTCTGCAATCGATCCTTCGGTCAGGAGATAGACGGCATACGATTTGGCATCGAATTCCTCTGGGTCAGATTTCTCCCGGCTCTTGCCCAGAGCGATCCTTCGGAATTTGTTGTATCGCGATATCTCATCCTTGAATTTCTGCCTGATGCCGAGTTCGCTGATGTCGAGCGTATCAAGGATCTTCAGGATCTGTTCGATGATTTCTTCCTCCTTGATATACCCCTCTGGACAGTGAGGATCTTTCGCTTTCGTGCAGCGGTAGTATACGTAGCGATGCACGTCTCCGTTCTGCTGGTCTTTGTACTTCTCGCACGCCGTGACGCCCGATCCGCAGACCCCGCATGATATGAGCTTCGTAAAGGCGAACTCCTTATTGTTCTTATTTATCTCGCTCCGGACGAGTTGTTCCTGCACTCGGTCATATAGCTCTTTTGTGATGATGGGCGTATGTTGCCCCGTGTACCAGTTTCCCGATCCGACCGGGTATTCAAAGACGCCATAGTAGAAAGTCTTTTTGAGAAGCATATAGATATTTCCGAGCGCAAGGAATTTTTCCGTGGCGGTCTTGAATTTCACATCGTGCCGCAGCCATGCGTAGAGCTTCCGCCCCGACCATTGCTCGTTCGCCACCTTCTCGAACATCTGCTTGATCACGGGCGCTCGCTGCGGATCAACGATCACTTCGCACGGTTTGTCCTTTCGCTTCTCGTTCAGATATCCAGTCGGGGCCATGCTGGGGCGAACCCTTGTTCGCACCGCGTCCGGAGGCCCCGCTTCACATTTTCCGACTTGTTGTCATTTTCCAGTTTTGCCGTAGAGCACAGGATCATCAGCATGAATTTCTCGCTTGGGTTGTTGGTGAATTTCTGGGAGAAGGTCCGTATCTCCACGAGCGCCTTCTGATCCATGAGGTCCACGAGCTCCGAGGTCACCAGCATTTCTCGAAAGCGATCCGGTGCCCAGGTGAGGATGCCGTTGAATTTGCCGGAGCGGATGTCTTTCAGGAGCTCATTGAACACCTCGCGCTGGCCGACGGCTTTTGCTGAATGGGATTCCTTCCGGATCTCCGCGATCGTGAGCCCATCCCGCTCGGCGATCTGGATCATCTCCTTGATCTGGCTGTCTATCGAAAGGACTTGCTGCTCCTCTGATTCCGTTGATTTTCTTGCATACAAGCAATATGCGACCTTTACCGGCAGCGGTTGATTGGTTGAGGTCGCCGCTCCTGCCGACCCCTTAATTTGGTTGGTCATACTACAATTGATGACGCAACGGTGGGACGAGTCCAGAGCGTCCTTGCTGGTCGCTACAATGCGACGAAGGGGCGAAGAAGGCAAGGACAGAGTGTTGCCCCCCCCCTAATCTATGCTTAACGTGTTACTATAGATTTAATAGTGGGGATTCTATAAGAAGCTCCGCACAATGGCATGAGCATGAAGAGGTTCCATATATTTTTACTCTCGGTCGCCAGCGTGTTTTTATTGTTCCTTATAGGATATACATTTTTCCCCGTCCCTCCCGCACGGGCGATAATCGCCGAGATTGCTCCCAGCGGCACTTTTGCACCTGCCTGCCCATTAGTAGTGCCCGTTTGTCCCTATGGTGGTCATAGTGTCATCGAACCTGATGGGTGTAGCGAAACGGTTTGCAATATAACCCCCCCCGCCGTTCCCACCGCGAGCATATCCGCCAGTCCACAGATCATTCCTCTCGGTCAGGCGGCGACGATCACGTGGACCAGTGCCAACGCGACGGCGTGTACTGCCTCAGATTCCTTGGGTAGCGATTCCCTTGCTGCGAGTGGATCCCTTTTTGAGAGTCCGGCAGGGATTGGGTCATACACCTATACGGTTACCTGTTCTGGTCCCGGTGGCACGAGTAACCCGGCGTCGGTGACGGTAAGCGTGCTTGATATCGCAAGCACTGTTCCCGAAATCATGGGCATCGTCCCCGCGAGCGGTATAGCGGGAGCCACGGTCACGGTAGCAGGGTTGAACTTTACGAGTTCCAATCAAATCAATATAGGTGCCGGTAGTAGCGGGCAGGGGACATACGTCACAGTCCCCGAGGTGCCGAGCAGCGACGGAGGTACCAGTCTGAGTTTCACAATGCCCTCCGTCCCGGGCGCTACTTCAGCTCAGAATATCTCCATAGAGAACGCCAACGGTACAAGCAATGTGGTTTCTTACACTCTCTCCGGATCTGCTTCGTCGACACCCGTTTCCGAAAATATTTCTTCCACCCAAGAACTAAATCTGACGGCGGTCGCGAGCGGAACCTCGGCGATTCTCTCCTGGACCGCATATACCCCAACCGGCATGTGGGGATACAACGTATATCGCAGCACGACCTCAGGGTTTACCCCGAATGCTACGAACAACAGCGTCGCATCGGTGGTGGGCGGGACATTCTACACCAATACAGGTCTCGCTCCGGGCACGTACTACTATGTGGTCGCGGCAGTGAGCACCAGCGGTACCATCATCGGCATCCCTTCGGCGCAAGTGGTGGTAACGATTGCATCCGCGTCCACTTCCACGACGACGCCTGCCCCGACAGTCACCATTGGCGGGGCCGCGTCCTTGATAACTAATTCCACGTCCGCCTCCGTGGTTCTCGAGTGGTCTTCACAAAATGCCACCGCGTGCACGGCATCGGGAGCATGGTCCGGAGAACAGCCGCTCTCGGGGGAATCAACGCAGATCGCTGCATCGGTAGGAACATCAACATATACGATCACCTGTTCAGGAGCGGGTGGGAGCGACAGCGCTTCGGCGATCGTGAATGCTTCTAGCGCCACAACTACGCCGGCGGCAAGCACCACGACGATCATCTCCGCCCTCTACCACTTCTGCCAGTACGAGCGAGTGTCTCACAGGAGGAAGCCCTCCTTGTTTCACTTAATACTAAACTACAAACCCTCATTATCAGAGCATGCCCTCTTTTAAAATCTCCTACGCTGTCGGAAGCACTGAGTAGTTGCAAGTGGACCGATTACACGATCGCCGCTTAAACCGATCTCGTTGACGCCACTTATTTCTTCTTCATTATTACCTCCGATAAATCTTCAGGCTGTTGGAGGTACCGCTTCGTCGATTTCCCTCACATGGCAAGTGTCCACGAGCAGTATCTCCGCGACATATTACGGCGTCTATCGAGATAACGTCGAAGTGAGCACTACCACGCAGACGTCGTTCACGGACACTGGGCTTGAGGAATATCAGCCTCTTCCTGGCGGCAATGGTCAGCAGGAAGCTGTGCCGTATGTCTATTATGTCGTCGCCTACAATTCCGCAGGGGCGTCATCCGAGTCGCTCCCTATCACCGCATCCGCCTATCCAGCGCCTGGTCCGGTAACCGGATTTTCCATTTCGGTTTCCGGTAATACCGTAAGCTTTTCGACTGGTGAGTCTGCGCCCTTGAACGGTCTCAATGGAACTAATTTAACATATATATTTTATAGATCTCTTTCCCCGGACTGCAGTGTGAGCTCGGTCTCTGTGGGATCATGGTTCCCTAAGGACGATTATCCTATGTTGTCTGACAAAAATCTCTCTCCGGGTACTTACTATTATTGTGCCGACGCGCTGGATCAAGGGACGTCCCCCTATTACGGCCCTGTTACCGCACCCATAGAGGCGACCATCACCACTGTCGGCAACACCCCATCGCTCATCGGCAATATCGAGGAAACGAATAATACTCTCTCAAGCATCACTCTCACATGGAGCCCTTCCGTCGATGCATCAGGCATCCTTGGGTACGAAATTTTTGGCTCATCCACCTACGTTAATGGGTTGCTGCAACCGGCAGAAATCGGAGTTGTAGCCACAACGACCTACACTGGTTCTGTTTTGCCAAGCTATATTGTTCCTTACGATGCGAACACCGAAAATATGCCACTCTACCAAATCATTGATGGATATCTTTCGGTTCTCCCGTGGGCCTCTCAGATCACCGGTAGCGCTTTTTCGAACCCGGAAACCGTCGTTCCCGTCTCGAATCTTTATGCGATAACGGTAGGGGATTCTGCGGAAATGAATTGGTATGAGAGTACGGATGAACAATATCAGTCTCTGACATGGAATCTGTATCGGACCACGACTTCGGGGTGCGCTGCGACTCCCGCAGATCTTGTTATGACGGGTGTGCCCAACGATGTTGGCCACGTCCTTGACGGCTATGCCGATGTCAACGTTCCTTTAGGCACGTATTATTACTGCGTCGCGCCAGTGAATGCAGTCGGAGTGGTTGGCCTTGTATCCCCGCAATTGCAAGTGACTATTACCAGCTCCACATGGGGCGGCCCCACCCCTCCGGGAGATTTCACCATCACGAACGTCGGGTCGTCAAAAATGTCGCTTTCATGGACCGCTTCCGCGAATCCATTGACAGAGACCTACGCAGATCCGGGGAATGAAATTCTTTATCAGGTGTATCGTGACGGTACACAAATTGCCACGACCTCTGCTACGAGCTTTACTGACACATCATATACTACTGGGTCAAATTACGCGGTGGTCGCGTACAATCCATCGTCGCTTCTTGCTACTGCGCCATATCACCAATCATCGATTGCCGCTGGTGTGGATGGTACTTTGGTGAACGTGCTTGGTGGGAATACCCCGATCCAGTTTATAAACTATATTGCAAACGCTTTAGGGCAAGCCGGATATCAGATTACCGAGACCACTGACGCGCTCGGCGAGATTTCTGGAATGGCGTCTGAAAATGGAAAAGTCGCAATCTACTTCGGCCTTGCGGACCAGGCGGTGACCGGAGCACCGGCGAACAACGGCGGCCAGTGCTCCGTGCAAGCCCCTGGCACCACGGGATCCGCCGCAGGAATTGCAATCCCCGTCTTGGTTAGCCCCGACGGTACCATTCCTCACATATCGACCGATTTCAATATCATCGTGGATCCTTCAATGACGAATCCCAACAATATCAATTGGGGATCGACCACTCCCGAAGCCGCTCAGGATGAAATAATCAACGTCGTCATCAATGGACTTTCTCCCTATTATCAGGCCGACACAGCTGGGGTGCTGCCGGTACCAACAGACAATTCGGATGCCGGAGCACTCGTCGTGCTGAGCGCAGGAAACATACCGGATGGACAAAACAACACCATAGTGAATGGGGTATCGGTAAGCGAGCAGGATGAATTCGCCGCGCAGACGGTATATCTATCCACCACTATCGCTCAATCCGGCTACTCCGGCTATTCCCAATACGTTCCTGCGGGAACCGCTTCGGCAATCGTGAACGCTTTGAACGCTGGCAAATCTGTGGTTGTTGATATGTTCAATACACAGTTTTGGCCAACGGGAGCAGCCCTTACGAGCTTGAACGCTGCAGGTACGGATGAACACGAGTTGGGTCATGGCATATTCGGTCTCGGGGATGACTATGGCAATACAAACTCACCCATGCAAGGAGGAGGAAACAACGGTCCGATCCCCATTGCTCAGAATATTTACAATACTATAAAGGCGATCCAGCAGAAGCAGGCTCTTCCACTTTCTTCCGTTGGTTGCGTCGGGACCGGAGCTCCTCTTGCCACGAGTCCATGGTATCCTCCTTCCGGGACTGCCCCTGTTGTCTTCATGGATAACACTTGGAGTATCGTCGGACAGTGCACGGCGGACGAGCTTGATAGTGGTTGGATCAACGATCCGACGGCGCTCGGCGGGTGCAGGATGCCGAATGCGACGACATCTGCAACAATTGTGGACAATTATACTCCGACTAACGACGGCACGACTCCTGGTTATTGTACCGACAACTATGGAAATAATTATACCTGTGCGCCGGTGAATTGCGGGCAAAGCGGTCAGTATTCCTGTCCGGTAACCGTTCCCCAAGGCACATGTCTGGACGCAAACGGGAGTCCATATAAATGTACGCTCCGCTCCCGAAACTTATGCTCCAATAACCCCGCCTCCTCCCCCGACAGACGAGTGCAACCCCGACGATCCGGTTGCGAGCCCGGAATGCCCGTCGGCGACAAATCAGACATGCACTCCGAATGCCCAAGGAGTAATGCAGTGTACCTACCCCGATGGAAGCGATTGTTCGTGTGGGAGCGACGGTACGGTAAGCTGCGTCAATCCGGACGGCAGCTCGCTCGCGATGCCAACAGGCGCGTGCCAGGGAACATGCGGCGCCGGCCTGATACAGGGGGCGGATGGAAGTTGTATCGTAGATTGTAACTTATACCCAAACAATCCAGTGTGTCCGGACGCACCCGCCAACATCGAAGAAGATTATTGTAATCAAACTCCCGACGATCCGACGTGTGCGACGAGCACTTCCTGCGCGAGCGATCCCTCCGGCACCGCATGCCAGGATTATTGTTCGCTGAATGCACAAGATCCCGTGTGCAGCGGCGCTTCGAATTCAACGGATGCATGCGATATTGATCCAACCCCTGACTGCTCTGATTATTGCGATTTCTACCCGCAGGATCCGAGCTGCGGCGGTGATGATAGCACATCCGCAGTCAGCGTCCCGGGTTCGTCGCTCGCCGCGAATAGCCGATCGTCGTCTGCGGAATCGGTTGATCAAACAGCGATTATATCCCGTTCGCTTGAGGGGTTATTCGACGAACTTGGCACACTCTTAAAGTCGCTGTGAGCGGTCAATAGCGCGACGCGCATAGTGTTGTTATAAGACATAAAAAAGATACCTTCCAAAGTGATATATGAAAGGTATCAGTAGTACACACGACTCCGTTGTTTGGCGTTTGCAGGTGGATTGATAGGCATCCACCCTAGTACGCACCCCGGAGCGGAAGCCACGATGATTCGATAGTCAACGATTCTTCCATCCCTGTCAGTCGTGGCCATCGTAAGCTTCAGGCCTGATCTGGGTCGGTTGGCGATCTCAATTTCTTTTCGAATCGACTCTTGGAGATCCCGGTCCATCTGTGCCTGCCGAAACTCTTTCCGAATTTCGGGCGGAATAGATTCAATGCCCGCTTTCCCTGCGCACGGACTATCGACGGGCTGACTGTCGGCAGTCGGAGGCGATAAAAGAACGATCCCAGCGAACAACACGAACCATTTCATGATACATCACCTCTATGTGATATTATATTAATATATCTATTTGTTGTCAAATTTTTATTCCCTATCAATGTTTCGTTATTTGCACGCCGATTATGGCAATAGCCTGGATCATTATGTTCACGATGATCATAATTATCGTGGCAGCCCCGAATTCAGTAATTGTCGGAGATTGGAAAAAAAGCAACACTATAAGCATAGGCCAGACGTTCTTCAGGTCTTGCATTGACGGACCGAGCATAGCTCCAGAGTTAAATGATAGAAAGATCATCACCCAGCTTTGCCATTGAAGCAGATTGATTTGCGACAGCAGTCCAAACGGGACAAGAAGGAATATTTTCCATCCATAAACCGCACCGAATGATGGGACCGTAAAATAGTACCCAGCGCATAACGGTTCACTAAAAATAAAAAGAGTAGCCCTCCGGCAATCGGCGCGGCGGAGATGATGAGTTCCCCCAGGATCGGCAGGCGTGATTTGCGGTGGACGACTTGCGGCTGGTTTGAAAAAACCGTAAATTGTTCGATCCGTGCACCGGTCAGAATGCATGCGATGGCGTGCGATGTCTCGTGCACGAGGGCGCCAACGTAATACAGTGCACGGATCGGGGCATAATCCAAAAATCGCCAGTTCAGAAAATTGCTTACATATCCGAGTGCGGTGATGGCGATAACAATAACTCCAATGTTAACATCGAGCATGTATTTTCATTATAAAGTACCAATACTGGAAGAGGGGCTACGGGAACCCAGTTCTAATTTTAGGGGAGGCCGAGGTAAATAAATGAGGCGTTCCCGTGAGACACCCGTTTTGTGTCTCATTTGTCTCATTTGATCAAAAAAGCCTTATTTTACGGGCATCAATTTTTCAGAATGAGACACGCCTCTTTGCCAAATGGGACACCCTAAAAAGTGTCCCATTTTGTCCCGTTTGTTAGGTTCGCGCGGCATAGAAGATGGCACACTAAAAATAGCCTATGCCGTGTGCATTTGTGCCAAAATGTTATATGCCGAACCAGTGTAACATTTGTAACATTTTTGGCGTTGCATTTGGAACGTTACATTCCAAAATCTCTAAAGTCCCTTATTTTTCAAGCCATCCGAGAAGGCGGTTTCCTAAAAACATCATTTTCTTAAAATCGTACGTAGCGTTACATTTGTTGCATGTTGCATTTCGGACAGGTGTCCGAAATGGCCTTGGAGTGTCCGATTTGTCCGATTTGACCCATTGTCGCGACGGCTAAAATTTGGCATTGTTTGGGTTTTTGCCGAAGGCTTTATACAGCGACCGAGGTCCTTCCGGCGCTCGAACTATCTCCTAAAATCTCCTCCATACATTCCCGTAGCCTAGTGATCGAGGTTCCTCCAAAGGAAGGGGAAAGGGGATCCCCGAAATCTCTCAAGAATGCTTGTGGGGTCTCGCTCGGGGCGCGTCCCTTCAAGTTGGAGACGTTGGAAGGGCACCAACAAAGAAAAATCATCGTATTCGCCTCCGGGCAGATGACCATTCGGCGAATACGATGATTTTTCTTTCGGGCTGGAAAGGGTAAGTAGGCACCAAGATGCGTACTCGAGGCGTATTTAGTAATATAGAAGGATGGGAAGATCGAACAGAACACGAGTGTATTGGGCTATTGCGATCCTCGCCTGCGCGGGGAGCTTTGGTCTCGGGTGGCTGCTTAACAAGGTAACCACCGTCATCACCATCCCGCCGCCGCTGCGGCTTGGGGGATATCAGTACATCAGCCCGCTCATAAGTTGTAATCTGGGCAGTGTGAAGACGTTTCTCAGGATCAGTCCGTTGCAATGCAATACAGTCGGCGATCTCGCAAGACAAGAGCGCGGGGGATATCACTGACGCGTCGGTTTATTTTTCCGATTTTACGACCGGACAATGGGCGAGCATAAACGGCGATGAAAAATATTATCCGTCGAGCCTGGGGAAGGTGCCGATCATGATGGCGTATTACGCGATGGCCGAGAACACGAGCAGTATTTTAGAGGAAGAAAATAGCTATCCGGCGGAAAGTCCCAATCTCAATACCCAACAGGAAATCCCGCCGACGAGCAGTATCACGCCCGGCCAGGAATATACGAACGAGCAACTCATCGAGTACATGATCAAATATTCCGACAACGACGCGGCGGACGTGCTCACCACGCTTGCGACCCCGGCCGAGCAACAAGGAGTGCAAGCAGTGTATTCCGATCTCGATATTCCGACCGACCCCGACGTGACGGCTTCAACGAGCGATATCATGACGCCACAGCAATACGCCATCCTGTTCAAGACTCTTTACAATGCCACATACCTCTCACGCGATGATTCGGAAAAAGCGCTCGCGCTGTTGACGCAGACGACCTTCACGCAGGGGATCGTGGCTGGCGTACCGAGCTCCACGGCGGTGGCGCATAAATATGGCTTGGCTTCGTATCTTTCGAATGGTGTGCCGTACCAGTGGGAACTGCACGATTGCGGATCGTCTATGCCCCCGGCGCATCCCTACCTGTTGTGCGTAATGACGAAGGGGACCACGAGCATCGCGGCGCAGGAAAAGGCGATCGCGGACATCTCGGCTGCGGCGTATCAGCAGGCTGAAGGCGTGCAATAGTCGCGACAAGTTCTTTTGTCCGGCGGCGTTGATTTTTTTGCGAAGCTCTATATAATGAATCCGTAAAGCGGGTATCGTATAACGGTATTACATCTGGTTGCCAATCAGACGACAGGGGTCCGACTCCCCTTACCCGCTCCACGCAGGAAAAACCCTTCGCCTCCAGGCAGATGACCGTTCGGCGAAGGGTTTTTCCTGCGTGGAGCGGGCTTTGCGGGATCAATTTATTAGAGTAAAATCTAAAGCAATGATCCTCTCCGACCACGATATCAAGAAGGCTCTCAAGGCCGGGCGGATCTCCGTCGAGCCGCTTTTTCCTCACGCGATCCAGCCGGCGTCGATTGACCTTCATCTTGGCGCGGATTTTTTGGTGTTTAAGACGAACAGCCATGTGTGCATTGATCCGAAAGAGCCGATCGACCACATCATGGAGAAGGCGACGATCAACGATAAAAAACAGTTTGTGCTCCACCCCGGCGAGTTCGTACTCGGCATGGTCTATGAAGTGGTGGGCGTCGGCGATGATATGGTGGGGCGGTTGGAAGGAAAGTCGTCGCTCGGGCGCATCGGGCTCATCATCCACGCGACGGCGGGCTATCTCGATCCGGGAAATAAATTGAAGATGACGCTCGAGCTGCACAACGTTTCGCCGTTGCCGATCAAGCTCTATTATAAGATGCCGATCGCGCAGATGTCGTTCACGCCGCTCTCTTCGCCCGCGGACCATCCGTATGGAAAGAAGGCGTTGGGCAGTAAATATTTTGGCGCGATGAAGCCGCAAGCGTCGCAATACTGGAAGAACTTCAAAAAGAACAATCAGTGGATGAAGTTCGGAAAATAACCTGCGCGCGCCAATGAACGATAACACCGCATACCGCCCCGATTTTCCGAGTGAAGCATGGACCGACGAGGAGCGGTTTCTTCTGGGTCCGTTCGTGAGCGACCTCGACGGGTTCATCTCGGTGCTGCGCAATCTGCCGCCGGAGATCGTGGGCGCGCTCTGCTCCCGCGCGAGCCGCGCGAGCGGATCGCTCGTGCGCATTTTACACGACGAATATCTGAAGCCGATCATCGACACCGATCCGAAGCTCGGCGAGGAATTGAAGGATACGATCACGTTTCTCAACGAGCATGGGTTCAAGAATATTTTGAACAATCAGCGCGCGCAGGCGTTCTATGTGAAGTGGCTTTCGCAGTACGGCGACGATTCGATCGCGCAGATGACGGGCACGCACGTGGCGTTCTGGGGGATCTCGCAGGTGGCGATGAAATATCTTGAGGATCAGCGTATCGGCCTGGAACCGATCGAGAAATCCACGCGATACGTCAGCTTCGCAAAAAAGGTGGGCGGAAATTATTTATACTACACGCCGAAGCCGGACTTGGAAAAATTGGGACTGCTCGCTGAATACAAGAGCGCCCTCGACAATCTTTTTGAAACATACACCGCACTCATCGAGGATCTTAAGGTGTGGCTGAAGGCGAATTACGAAGAGAAGGAGGGCGTGCTGGAGAAGAAGGCGTTCGATACGTTGCGCGGCATATTGCCGATGGCGACGCTCGGCCAGGTCGGCTTCCGCGGGAACGCGCAGGCGCTGGAGTATGCGGTGAACCGGATGGCGGCGCACGAGCTTGGGGAGTTCCGGTGGATATCGGACACGCTCCGCGGGGAGCTCGACAAGGAGATCCCGTCGCTCCTACTTCGCCTGCAGGATGAGAAGTCGCATCAATATCAGGAATATCTCGGGCATCGCATGCAGATCGCGCGTGATTTCGTGAAGACGGCGCATGCAGATCTTTTGCCGGACGATGAGGCCGTGCCCGCGACCGGCCCGGTGGTAAAGCTCGTCGAATATGATGCCGATGCGGAACTAAAAGTGCTGGCGGGGATTCTCTACGCGGCGAGCCATACGGAGTGGGACGCGTGCATCGCGAAGGCCAAAAAACTTTCGCCGGAAGAAAAAGAAAAATTGCTCGGCGCGTACCTTTCCGGCCGCACCCAGCGCTGGCACAAAGTGGGCCGTGCGTTCGAGAACAGCTATGTACGTTTCGATATCCTGATGGACATCGGCGCGTACCGCGACCTCCACCGTCACCGGATGATGACGCAGGAGCGTCAGCTCTTCAGCGTCCGCCACGGGTATGATATGCCACAAGAGATCGTGTGGGCGGGGCTCGAGCAGCGCTATCGCGCGGCGCTGGAATCGATCGTACCGTTGTTCAAAAAACTGGAGGCATATTCTCCGGAGCTCGCTCAGTACGTCGTTCCGCTCGCGTACCGCGCGCGGTTCCAGCAGTATCAGAACCTGCGCCAGTTCTTCTGGGAGGCGGAGCTTCGCACCGGGCCGCAGGGACATCCGAATTACCGTTTTATCGAGCAGGAAAAGTTCCGCCTATTGAAAGATAAATTGCCGCTTATCAGTAAAGCGATGATCGTCGATATGAACGATTACAGCTTCGCCCGGCGAGGCACCGAAGAGGCCATCCTTGCCAAGGAAGAGAAGTTGCGGAATCGCCTGCAGGGGAAGAGCGAATAGCGCGACGTTATAGTACTATAGCTCGAGCGTCTTTGCGGCGATCGCCCATACTTTTTCGTGCACCGCGTCGATCGAAAGCAGCTGCCCGTTCTCCACGCATTCCACGACGGTAAAGTCGCTCGGATATAATTCCGCGAGCTGCTTATACGTCTCTTCGGCCCTCTTTAAATGATGGATGTCCGCTTCGTGAATATCCCGCTTCTTGCCGCTCAGATATTGACGCTCCATTTTTTTATCTACCAGTTCTTGCGCGATCTCCGCGGGGATATGAAGGATGATATTGAGGTCTGGTTTTGGGATCCCGTTGATGCCATACTCGAGGTCATTGTTCCACTCGAAATATTTTTTGCGCTCGTTCACGTCGTCGTACTTCGATCCCTGATGGCCCAAGCTCGATGCGACATAGCGATTGGAGATCACGACATCACTTTCCGTGAGCGCTTTGCGGATCTCCGGCGCGGCGGCGTATCGGTCGAGTGCATAAAACAGGGAAGCGGTCTTCGGGCCGACCTCGTCGATCGTTCCGAAATTGCCGTTGAGAAACTGGCTTACAAACCAAGCGGATGGTTCGGCATATCTCGGAAAATCAAAAGGTGCGACCGTCATTCCCGAATCTTTCATTCGCTTTGCGAGGCGAACCGTCTGTTCTCCCTTCCCCGACCCGTCCGTGCCTTCGATGACGATGAATTTTCCAGTCATAAATTTATCTACAGTATAGGGGAAAGCAATCTTGTAGAGAAGGGCCAAAAGGGGTATCCTAAACGTATAAAGAGTGCCCTATGTTGTGTGGGGCATTTTTGCTAGAGAAGGCCCGGACTAAACGCGTAACTTATCCATATAATTCTCGTTCTACATGATAGACGGTGAGGAAGAAAAACTCATTCGGTCAGCCGTCGGGGGCGATTCCTCGGCTTTTGGCTCTCTCTACGACCGTTATCAACCGGCAATTTACCGTTTTATCGTGGTCAAAGTCGGTAGCCGTGAGGAAGCCGAGGATATCACCCATCACGTGTTCCTGTCCGCTTGGACTAAGGTACGGACCTATAAGCATCGCGGACATCCGTTCTCGAGCTGGCTCTACCAGATCGCACGGAACATGGTGATCGATCATTATCGTTCGCGGAAGGACGATGTGAGCTTGGACAAGCTGGACCCGGAGTCATCCATCATTCCCGCCGTCGCGCAGTCGGATCTTTCCATAAAGTTGCAGCTCGAGAAGGTGCATGTGGCCATTCAAGAGCTCAAGCCGGATTATCAGGACGTGATCATCCTGCGATTCGTCGAAGATCTGCCGCTCAAAGAAACGGCGGCGATCCTCAAAAAATCGGAAGGCGCCATAAAGCTTGCCCAGCACCGCGCCATCAAGGAACTGAAAAAGAAATTGGGCGACGAAACATGAACGTATACGACACCCTCAAACAATTCAAGAAGATCCAGCCCGACGCGGAATTTGCACAACGTACGCGCACGGAGATTTTGCTTTCTCCGCAGAACACGCGGCCGACGTGGCGTGGGATGTTCGCTTTTTTGCACGTGCTCGAGACGGGCGTCGCGGTGGTGCTCGCCGGATTTTTCATACTTATCTTGACGGGAAGTTTTTCTCCAACACGTTCGATCTCACCCATCCAGTATTCGGTGATCGATCCGCAGGGATTACACGCCGAGGCGGACGCGATCGATATGCAGATCCAGCTCGCGGATGTTCAGTATCCGCAGACGTCCACGACGGCGATGACGGGGTCCGCCGTCACGTCGACTGCGGCGCTCACTAAGGTATTCGCGGCGGCACTCGGCGCGCAGTCCACATCTTCGGTCTCCACGCCGGCGGGGAGCGACGGCAGCCAGTCGACCTCGACCTCGCCTCTCGACCACGCCGACGACGCTTACCGTCGATCAGGCATTACAACAACTGTCACATTAAATGAAGCGATTGCATACCATAGCCACAACCGCGTTCTCCGCTATTCTCGCCGCAGGAGCTGTTTTTATTTTTGGGATCGCCGCCGCACCCACGGCGCGCGCGGCCGAATGTGGCATCACGGCGGGGGACATCGCGCAGATAACGGCGATCCAGAATGACCCGTCGCTCAGCGTTTCGGATGAGATCAAGCAGGAGCTTTTGGCGCGCAAGAATCTGGTCGGCGAGACGATCGTATGCGCCCAACAGGAAGTGCGGACGTTCCAGACCAATTTGGCGGCAGTCACCGTCCCGAGCGACGTACAATCCCTGCAATCCCAACTCCTGGGGAATCTCAACGAAGCGGCAGGTTTTTATAATTCTCAATTGGCACAGCTGAACGTCGTCGGCATCGCTGGCACCAAAGCCGTGGCCCAGCAAGTGCTTTCGTGGCGCGAAAGTTCTTTGATCCCGCTCAGCGAGGACGTGAACAACTTCATCCTGTGGGCCCAGAACCAGAATCTTTTCAATACCGCGGCGACGCGCATGAGCCAGACGCAAAGCGCGGTCGCGTTCCTTGAGGCCGCGTCGCCGAATCCCGATCTGCAGACCGCGTTCAATAATGCGCAATCATCTTTCAATGCCGCCGAGAGCGAGAACGCCGCGGCGCAGGCGGCGCTTGTGCAAAATCTTTCCCCGGACCAATCGCTCGCGCTCATCAAACAATCGCTCGCGTCGCTTTCCGCGACGTATCAGAATCTGTTCACGGTAAGCAATCTCATCAGCGGCATCCTCCCGCAATAGGGAATCGTAAAAAAGAGGGATAGTCATTGAGCGAGTGGGCGTTCTCCCACGGGACTTCCGTTGGTCGCTACGCTGGAGCGAGATGGCTATCCCTCTTTTTTATGCCTTCGCGCACGCGAGAGCGAATACTTTTTTAGCGCCGGCGTCCCTCGCGACGCGTGCCGCTTCTGCGAAGGTCGTGCCGGATGTGGTCACGTCGTCAACGAGAATTATTTTTTTGCCGCGCACATCTGCGCCGGGCGCGGGCGCGAAGCATCCTTTGATGTTCTCCCTGCGCTCGAAAATATCCTCCGTGTCGCTTTGCGGTTTGCGATGAAGGATGCGCGCGAGCAGATGTTCTTCGAAGGGAAGGCCGATCGCGCGGGCGAAGGGCTTCGCGATGAGCGCGGACTGGTTGAACCCGCGCGCCCGCGCGCGCTGCGTGGAAAGCGGGATGGGCGTCACGACAAATTCGGCGAGATCAAGATCGAGCCGCTTGATATAGTGCGCAAGGATCATGGCGAGTGGTTCCGCCGCGCCCGTCATTCCCTGGAACTTGAGGGCATGAATGAGCGCGCGCAGCGGCTCGTCGTCGTACGCGCCGGCGGCGCCGAGGAGGTACGGCGCGTCCTTATGGCATATTTTTTTCCGCTCCGGAAGCCGCGCCGCGCAGGTTCCGCAAAAAAGCGTATCGAACCGATCGACGCCTTGCAGGCACGCGTCGCATATGACGCCGCTTGGCAATGAATCCCCGCACCCCACGCACGCCGCCGGAAAGAAAATGTCTCCGAAGAAGTTTAATTTCATGCTATTATACTAGAATAAGGTGGATTAAAAGATCCTAAAGAAATATGAACAATCCGTTCTCATTTTTAAAAGCCGAATCGTACCTTGGCGTCGATATCGGCACGACTTCCATTAAAATGGTGGAGGTGACCGGGGGCAAAAAAGCCCCGAGGGTCGTGAACTATGGCATGCTGGAATCGAGCGGCTATCTTGCGCGCGCCAACCAGGCGTTACAGACGAGCGGCCTCAAGATATTCGAAGATGACGCGGTGCGGCTTCTGAAGGCGCTCATCCAGCAGATGGGCACATCGACGAAGGACGCCATCGCGTCCCTGCCGCCGTTCGACGTTTTTATGACGATCGTCGACTTTCCCGCGATGGAGGCGAAGGACATTGCGAAGGCGCTCGTGTATCAGGCAAAGCAATATGTGCCGATGCCGCTCTCGGAGGTGGCGCTCGACTGGATGAAGGTCGCCGACTATCAGGACGAGAAAGGATTCGCACACCAGAAAATATTATTGATCTCCGTTCCGCAGGAGCAGATCAAAAAATATCAACACATGTTCACCACGGCGGGATTGCGCCTGCGCGCGCTCGAGATCGAGTCGCTCTCCATCGCGCGGATCTTCGCCGGCGATCCGACGGCGACGACCATCGTGGACATCGGCTCCCGCTCCACGAACATCATCTTCATGGAGAAAGGAGTGCTCGCGTGGAGCACGCAGAGCGACATCGCCGCGTTCTCCCTCACAACCGCGCTTGCGACGAGCTTGGGGATCAATCCGATGCGCGCGGAGGAGCTCAAGAAGGAGCGGGGATCCTCGGCACCGGCCCGAATTACGAGTTATCCACTATCATGATGCCGTTTTTGGATGTTATAGTTAATGAGGTGAAGAAGGCGGAATACACGTTCCGTCAGCAGTTTCCTATGGCGGCAAAGACCGAACGGATCGTCCTTTGCGGGGGCGGCGCGAACCTTTCCGGAATAGAGAAATATTTCGAAAAAGGGTTCGGCATCCCGGTCGTAAAAGCATCGCCATTTTCAAAATTCGAGTATCCGGACGTGATCGCGCCGTTCCTTCCGGAACTTCAGGCGCCGATGACCGTCGCGCTCGGCCTCGGGATCAAGCAGTTCAGTAAATAACCCACCGCCAGTAATCAATTACCAGTAACTAGGTCAATGCCTCTTCCAGAAAAAGTGATAGAGCAATTGGGGCGGGAGCCCACCGGCACGCAGGGATGGGCGCCTGGCGCGTTGATGTTTCGCCGGCGGCCTTCTTTTTCTCGCGATCATCATCTATGTTGGGCTTTCGTTCGGCTATGAGCCGTATTTGAAGTCACAGCTTACGACCGAGCAAAATAAAATGAACGTGTTGGACCAGTCCATCCCCGCGAGCAAACAAGCCGCGCTGATCGATTATTATTCGCAGATCGTGAATCTCCAGTCACTTTTGCAAAACCACGTGAGCATGCCGAAATTCTTCTCATGGCTCGAGAAGAACACCGAGGCGAACGTCTATTTTCAATCGTTTTCCCTTGCGTCGGGACATCAGGTCAATCTCGGGGGTATTGCCGCCACTGAGGCCGATGTGAACCAACAAGTCGCCATTTTTGAGAACGCTCCCGAGGTCTCATCGCTGACCATTTCGAATGTCGCCGCGCCGGGGCTCGCCGGCGGCGGATGGACGTTCAACGCGGTCCTCGTCATGCAGCCGTCGGTATTTTTAGCGTCGCCATCAACCCAATAATATGAAACAGGAATCAAAACGTCTCTCCAGCATCATCATCGCGGCACTGATCATCGCCGCGGCATTGGTGGTCTACTTCGAGTTCATCGTCCCGGCGTACGCGAGCATCGAAGATCTTAAGGGACAGACGGAGAGCGAAGCCGCGGCGTATGCGAACCAGTCAGTGCTTGCGAACGACGTGAACAGTTTGTATACCACGTACGAGAGCGATGCTTCTTCAAGCCAAACGGTCGCCTTTGCGCTTCCGGTCGGGCCGGATGTATCCGGCGCCCTGGCGCAGGTGTACGGCATCGCGGCGAATACCGGCGTCACCGTCACGGCGACGGGGATCTCAACGCAGGCGGTGCAGGCGGTCGCGCCTTCCCTCCGTCGGCGGCGCCGGATCGATCATCAAGCCCACGGGAACGGTCTCCTTCCAGATCTCCGGATCGGGCAGTTACGAATCCATCAAGAATTTTCTCATGGGGCTCGCGACGAACATCCGGATATTCGATGCGAACTCGATATCGCTTTCGTCCGATGCGATCCAGGCCACAAAGACCCAGGCGGCGAACCCGGACATGTTTAATTACACCATGACGGTCGTAACCTATTATCAAGCCCCATAAACAAAAAATACCATGGCGATCATTGTTGACGAAGGAGAAAAAAAGACGAACCTGCTTGGCATCATAGGATGGGTGGTATTTTTGGCCATCGCCGCCGCCGCCGTCTACTATATATTCTTTGCCCAGCCACAGCTCGTTGTTATTCCCGCGAGCGGCAACCTGGGGATGATCGCTCCGATCGCCCAAAACGCGGTCCAGCCGGACACCGTGACGCAGAGCACCGCATTCCTGACGCTTACCTCCACCGTTGCCGCTGCCGACCCCCGGGCCCCGCACCGGTGGGACGTCCAAATCCCTTCATCGCCCCCTAACCAAATACAAGAAATACACGCACAGAAGGGCCGCGTCGTTTTCTGCTGAAAACGCGCTAAGCCTCGGCGCCTTCGCGCCTCCGGAATCCTTCTGTGCGTGTATTTCTTGTGTATGTATCTTTTGGAATATTTTCATTCGGCGTGGTAGAATATAGATATGACGAACGACGAGCTTCTCCAACAACTGCAGAGCCGGGGATTGATCACGGAGATCGTCGCGACGCGACTCAAGCGTGATGCGATCGTGAGCGGCGAATCACCGGAGGACATCATCGGGCGCGAGCGGATCGTTCCCGACGAACAGATGGCGGCGCTCAAGAGCGAGCTGCTCAAAGTTCCGTATAAAAAAATAGACCCGACGCCCTCGACGCGAAGCTGATGGGCATCGTGCCCGAAGAGACCGCGCGCACCTATCATACCAGTCCCGATCAGCATGCAGGACGGGCTGCTCGTCATCGGCATGCTGCACCCCGACGACTCGAAGGCGCAGGACGCGATGAAGTTCATCGCGCGGCAGAATCATATCAATCTTGGCGTCTATCTCATTTCGTACGACGACCTGCAGGCGGCGCTCAAAAAATATTCCCCGTATCGCGCGGAGATCGAGTCGGCGGTGCGATCGCTGAATGTCAAAGAGGGATCGGGCGGCCAGCAGGTGATCGAGCTTGAGGGCGGCGACAGCGCGGACGCGCCGATCATCAAGATCGTCGCCGACACGTTCAAGGAAGCGGTGCTGAACAAAGCGTCGGACGTGCATATCGAGCCGCAGCAGAAATCGTTGCGCATCCGTTTGCGCCTCGACGGCGATCTCCACGAGGTCGCGTCGATGCCGGAGGAGCTTGCCCAGCCGATCACGTCCCGCATCAAGGTCATTTCCAATCTGAAGATCGACGAGAACACGCGTGCCGCAGGACGGCCGTTTCCGCGCGAAGCTGTTCGACCGCGACATCGACTTCCGCGTCGCCACGTTCCCGACGCCGCTCGGCGAAAAGATCGTGATCCGCGTGCTCGATCCCACGACCGGACTCAAGAGTTTTGAGAATCTTGACCGCTTGATCCCAACCCGCGAGACCATCAAGGAAGGACTTGACAAGCCGTTCGGCATGGTGCTCATCACCGGCCCGACCGGTTCCGGAAAGACGACGACGCTCTACGCATTTTTGCAAACCTTAACACCGAAGACGTGAACATCGTTTCGCTCGAAGATCCGGTGGAATATTTTGTGGCGGGCATCAACCAGTCGCAGGTGCGGCCGGAGATCGGATACGACTTCGCGTCGGGATTGCGGCAGATCTTGCGGCAGGACCCGGACATCATCATGGTCGGCGAGATCCGCGACGACGAGACCGCCGGGCTTGCCGTGCAGGCGGCGCTCACGGGGCACGTCGTGCTTTCCACATTGCACACGAACAACGCGCCGGCGTCATCCCGCGCCTCATCGACCTCAAAGTGGAGCCGTTTCTTTTGCCGTGTCACTCAATCTGATCATCGCCCAGCGCCTTGTGGGCATTCTTGCCCGGACTGCAAAAAGCCCGAAGAAGCCGTTCCCGAAGTGCAGAAGACCATCAAGACGGCGCTCGAAGGCCTGCCGACCGCGGTGATCGTCGCAATTCCGCCGCCGTACCAGATCTATCATGCGAAAGGATGCGCCACCTGCAAGGGCCGCGGCATCTCGGACGAACCGGCATTTATGAAGCGCTGCTCGATCACCAAGGAGCTCGAGGAAGTGATGACCACCGGCGTTACCACGCAGAAGATCACGGAACTGGCCAAAAAGCAGGGGATGATCACGCTTCGCCAGGACGGTATCGTGAAAGCGCTGAAGGGAGTGGTTTCTATAGAGGAGATCATTAGAGAAACGGAAGAGGCATAGAAGGAATAAAAGATTAAAAATTTATTAACTTTTGTTTGACTTTATTTTTTGCCTTCGTATGATGAAGGCATGCCCGTAGGGAACGTCGGCAGCCCCTGTTCCTGATCGGCTTACGGCTGATAGCGGGCATAAAAAAGATCGTCCCATTACTATGGGGCGATTTTTTATCGTTTATCAAAATATGCTGAGAAAGTGTTTTGTGCCTCCCGATGATTGTCGTATTACTACAGTTATAACCCTTCCGTTTTTATTTGCCTTAAGCGACCAAAAATCGATCCGCGCGGTTTCTCTTCTCTTGTTATCGTGGGAATAAACGATGCGATTGCTGTTCTCGACACGATGAGACGCTACTAGCTTAGAATTTTCGACGATCTGTTTGGCGTAAGCAATGAGAGAAAGACGCCTCAATTGTTCGTTTTGGGAGCGTGATAATCCGCGTTTTCTTATGAGATGGCGGAATCCCTTGCTGCTAAACGCAACGTAATCGCCAAGGGCGGGACACCATGCGTGCCCAATACTAAAATAAATATCCTTGGCTTTCTGTTGCTCCATCCCGCCATTATGTGAAATGGCAGATTAAAAAGATTTAAAATGTCGGTCTTGCTTATTTTGGGGATAGAAACGCAGTGTGGTAATATAACCATATGGACGACTTTAAGCAGCAGCTCAACGATCTTTTGACGACGACGGCGAAGCAGAATGCGTCGGACCTTCACCTCGCGGTGGGCCGGCGGCCGACGCTGCGCATCGACGGCGTGCTCGTGCCGCTCCAGAAGGAACCGATCATGACGCCGGAATCGGCGGAGGGGATCATCTCGGAATTGCTGACGCCGGAGCAGAAAGCGAAGCTCATCACTCAGCGGCAGGTGGACTTCGCGTACAGCTTGGAGGAGAAAGCGCGCTTCCGCGTGAACGTCTATTTTCAGCGCGGCTACCTCGCGGCGGCGATGCGCCTCATCCCTACGCGCATCAAGACGATCGAGGAGCTGAATCTTCCGCCGCTCCTGCACGATTTCGCCCAGCTCTCGCAAGGGTTCGTGCTCGTCGTCGGTCCCGCCGGGCACGGCAAGTCATCCACGCTCGCGGCGATCGTGGATGAGATCAATCACACGCGCACCGACCACATCATTACGATCGAAGACCCGGTGGAATATCTTTTCACGCAGGACAAGTGCATCGTCTCCCAGCGTGAAGTGGGCAGCGACGCCACGAGTTTCCATTCTGCGCTCCGCACGGTGCTTCGCCAGGACCCGGACGTCGTGATGATCGGCGAGATGCGCGACGGTGTTTCGATCGGCACCGCCATGACCGCTTCCGAGACGGGCCACCTTGTGGTCTCCACGCTGCACACCAATTCCGCGTCGCAGACGATCGACCGCATCATCGACTCGTTCCCGGCTGACCAGCAGGGGCAGGTGACGTCACAGCTCGCCGCCACGCTCGTCGCAATCGTCTCGATCCGGTTGCTCCCGCGCGTCTCGGGCGGTCGCATTCCCGCGATGGAGATCATGATCGTGAATCCCGCCATCCGCAACCTGATCCGCGAACGCAAAACGTATCAGATCGACCTCGTCATCGAAACGAGTTTGCAGGAAGGCATGGTGACGCTCAACCGCTCGCTCGTGAACCTCATCAAGAACAAGGAGATCACGCAGGAGAACGCGGAACTGTATTCGCTGAACCCATCGGAGCTCCGCATATTGCTGGAGCGCACATAGCGCATGAAATTCAAATATCAGGCCAAGACAAAAGAAGGGGCGACGCAAGTGGGATTCGTGGAGGCCTCGGATCGCGACGCCGCGAGCGCGATCCTTTCGAGCCACGACCTTTTCGTGCTGAGCGTTGTTGCCGACCGGCCGCCGAGCGCGTTCGATAACATCGCCGGGTTCTTCAACCGCGTGGGGCGCAAAGACCTTGTCGTGTTCACGCGCCAGCTCGCGACACTGCTCGAGGCGCGGCTTCCGTTGAACAACGCGCTCAAGATCCTGTATGAGCAGACGACGAACGCGAACTTGAAGCTCGGGATCTCGCAGGTGACGGAGGACATCGACGCGGGCATCACCTTTTCGCAGGCGATGGCGCGCCAGGGCAAGATATTCCCGGATTATTACATAGAGATGGTGCGTGCGGCGGAGGTCACCGGAAACTTGAACGAGGTCGCGTCGTTCCTCGCCGACTATACGGAAAAAGAAGGCGACCTTGCGAGCAAGGCCGCGTCGGCGCTCGTCTATCCGGGCATCGTCGTCGGCCTTTTCATTGTTGTCGCGTTTATCCTTATCACATTTGTCTATCCGTCGCTCGGCGCCGTGTTCGCGGAGAACGGGGTTTCCCTTCCGTGGTACACACAGGTGCTTTTGGACACGGGGAATTTCCTCCACGCGTGGTGGATCGCAGTGATCATCGCCGTCATCGTGCTCGGCGCGGTCGTTATCAACTATGCGCAGACGGACGAAGGGGAGGCCCTGCTCGATGAGGCGAAGATCCGTCTTCCGATCGTCAAGAAAGTATATCTACCCGTCATCATGGCGCGCTTCGGCAACTCGGCGGCGCTCCTCGTGCACGGCGGCATTCCGATCGCACAGGCGCTCGAGATCATCGGGCACATGGTGGGGAACAGTTTGTACCGCGACGTGGTGCACGACATCGCCGAGGACGTGCGGCAGGGATCGCTCCTTTCGGCGAGCATCGCCAAGCGGCCGGAGTTCTTCGCGCCGCTCGTGTCGCAGATGGTGGCGGTGGGGGAGACGACCGGTAAGATAGAGGAAATGTTCACCCGCCTTTCCAACATCTATACCCGCGAGGCGGACGAGGTCACCAATAACCTGGTGGACCTCATCCAACCGGTGCTCATGATCGGCATCGGCCTTATGGTAGGCCTGCTTTTTGCCTCAATTCTTATCCCCATTTACAGCCTCACGGAGAATATCCACTAAATGCTATAATAAAAGGGTTGAAATATTCAAAAGGTCGAGAAAGATTTCTATTTAAAGAAGAAATGAAAAACACAAGAAAGGGCTTCACCCTCATCGAAATCTTGATCGTCGTCGCGATCATCGCCATTTTGGCGTCGGTCGTGCTGGTGGGCCTCGGCCCGACCCAGCAGGCAGGACGCGATGCGCGGAGGCTTTCCGACCTCAGTGAGGTACAGAACGGGCTTGAGCTGTACTACAACAAGTGCGGAGTGTATCCTGGCGGTGCCGCCGGTACCACCTGTGGGGCGGTCACTCTCGGCGGTGACGATGTAACTGCATATAGTAATATGGCTACATCGACGATCAATGCGGGTATCGGTATCTCTTCCATTCCGGTGGATCCATCGAATGTTACTCCCCATCAGTATTCCTACGCCATAAACGCCGCAGGGACGTCCTACGTGTTACAGACAGTGCTTGAAAATCCCAACAATTCGGTTTTTAGCACTTACACCGCCCCTTCCGATTTTGGATCTGGGCAAGATGATAACCCGGAAAATTAGCGTGCGCCGCATCGTCGACGATCTGCGTTTCGCTCTAACGAGAGCGAACACAGTTTCAAAAAACCCGCTTCGGCGGGTTTTTTGTTATCAGTACGTATATGGATCCGCTGGCCTTGGCTATTTTGTTCGTCTTTGGCGTCGCGATCGGAAGTTTTCTGAATGTGGTCACGCTGCGCTATGACGGCGAACATTTTTTGTTCGACGCAAAGGCGATCGGCGGCCGGTCGCATTGCATGCATTGCAAAAGGACGCTGCAATGGTTCGAGCTTATACCGATCGCGAGCTTTCTTATCCAAGGCGGTCGGTGCCGCGAGTGCAAGGCGCGGCTGAACATCCAGTATCCGATCGTGGAGCTATTATCCGGTCTTATTTTTGTGTTCGTGCCGCTCGCAGTGTTTGCCGGAGCATCAACGGCTACTTCGCCTGCGCTCGAAGCAACCCTCTGGGTCGCCATCTTTGAGGCATTGCTCGTGATGTCCGTGATAGACATCAGGATGGGCATTATCCCGGACGAGATCAATATCTTTCTCGCCGTGGCCGGTGTCCTCCTCGCGATCGTTCCCGGCTGGCAGGGAAGTGTGGTGCTTAGCACGTTGATCGGCGGCGCGGTCGCCGGCATTTTCTTCGCGCTCCTCATCGCTGTCACGCGCGGCAAAGGCATGGGCATGGGCGATCTTAAGCTTGCGATCCCGCTCGGGCTCCTCTTTGGCTGGCCCGACATCATTTTTGTGCTGGCATTCTCGTTCATCATCGGTGCCGTGGTCGGCGTCTTCGCGATCGCGCGCGGCAAGAGCAGTATGAGAAGCTCCTTGCCGTTCGGGCCGTTCCTCGCGCTCGGCGCCGCGGCGATGTTCTTCTGGGGTGTACCGATCCTCGGCTGGTATTTTTCCATCCTCGGCATTCGGTGAACGCGCCGCGGAAGTGCCGCGGAAGTGCCGGGGAAATGATAGAATACTCCTATGGCGGATAAAGCAAATAAAAAAGGATTTACGCTGATAGAGATACTCATCGTGGCCGCCATCACGGCGGTGCTCTCCACGCTCGCCATCGTCTACAGCCATGTGGGGCAGAACCAGATAGCGCTTTCCATAGAGGAATCAAAGATAGCTCAGCTTATTCTTGAGGCGAGGGAGCTTTCCATCGCGACGTACAGCCAGAACGATACCACGTGCGCATACGGGGTCAGTTTCGATTTCACAACCTCCTCGTACTCGCTGTTTGCATACGATTCCGCGACGAGCACCGTGCCCTCGGGACGAAGCCGATCTGCCCTTCCATCGCGAGCACGTCACAAGCGATCGACCCGAACTCGATACAAAAATATCAGTCCGGAAGCTGGCAGGTGGCGACCCAACAAGGTGTTGTGCTCGTGAGCTCTACTGACCCGGTTGCGAGCGCTACTATCCAATACATCATGTTCTATCCTCCCGACCCGTGCACGCTCGTGAGCACTGACGGGACGGACTTCCAAAGCATTTGCGATCCGGGCGGGAACGAATCCGCCGCAGGAGGCGAACGTGTATCTCCGCACCACTGACGGAACCTCACGCGCACTATCACCGTCAACCCTGCGGGTCAGGTAAGTTTATAGACCATACCCATGAATATGAACACGGACACCATCATCCATTCCCGCCGCGGGCAAACGCTTGTTGAGGCGCTCATCGCGCTCAGCGTTCTCACGGTCGGGTTCATCGGCATCGTGACACTGCTCAACAAGTCCTTTGAGCTGAACCGGACGACGACGAATGATACGCAAGCGACCTATCTCGCTTCGGAAGGGATCGAGCTTGCGAAGAACCTCATCGACTACGACGCCTATTACGGATTTTCAACGGACATACCGGGCAATCCGGAGAACATCGATTGGGGATGCAGTTTTGGATTGAGCCCGGGGCAACAGGGCGATTATGCCCTCGACTATACCGTTGCCCCGCCCACCGATCCATCAACGAGTTGTTACGTGCCACCGAAGGTTGGTGGGGCAGTGGCCACGGATCATCTTTATATGGATCCTGTCACCCATCTCTATTCCTATAACGTCACAGGCATCGCGACGAACTTTACGCGGGACGTGTACATTACCGCGGTCCCCTCGACCCCGCCCGAGATTCCGCCCCAATCGTACGAATTCGATGTCCAGTCGGTCGTCGGATGGACGAACGAGGGAATCCCGGACAGCATCACGCTGGAGGATCATTTTTATAACTGGTACCCATGATCATGAAAAAAGGATTTACCCTCGTCGAGTTGCTGATCACCGTCGGCCTGTTCGTCATCATTATCACGATCGCGGTGGGAGGATTTACGAACGCCGTGCGAACGGAGCGCCAGGTTTCTTTGCTTATCTCCGCACAGAGCAACGTGAGCTTGGTGCTCGAGCAGATGTCGCGCGAGATTCGCACCGGATATCTTTTTTGCCACGCGGCCAATCCGCCCGTCACCGACTGGGGCGTGGGCACGCCTCGTGGCAATGCCGCCGGCAACGCGCTTCCGGACTGCGGGTGTGTCATCTCTACATCAACCGCACCCGCCGGAATGTGGACGTGTAGCGGGTTGGATTTCTATGATGCAGATTTGAATCACGTTCTGTATGAGACGACCTCGACCGGTCCGCTCGCGGGTGCGCTCATAGAAAGTTCGACACAACTTACGAACGGCGCCCTCTCCATCACCGGCGGCGATATCACGGTAAAATATCTGAAATTTTATCTGTATGGGCAGGTGGAAGACGACCATACGCCGCCGCGCGTCACCATTGTGATCGGCGTTGCGCCGAGCTCTACCGACCCGGGCGTTGCGAGTGACACCATCTACCTCCAGACCACGGTATCCTCCCGCATCATAGACTGCGACACCACCGTCACCCCCTACGGGTGTTGACGCGCCTGCGCTCCGCGGCGGCCCGGATTATCCACACCCCCACATTTCCCCGTATCTGCTACTATTAAGGTATGAAAGATCCAAAAACACTTTGGGTGTGGGTCGGTATAGTGGTGGTTGTGGGCGTAGTGGTAGCGTGGTTCGTTTGGGGGCCGACGGCAACAAAACCAGCTCCGGTCGCGACCGGGCCCGTGCCCGTCTATGCGCCGCAAGGGCAGCTCGTCCCGCAATTCCCGAAGGATCTGATCCTCGATAGCGCCGCTGCGATCAGCGGAAGCTATTCCATCGCGTACTCTACGAGCACCAATCAGTATACGGCGGAGTATGATTCGTCGAGCACGGTCGGCGCGCTCTACAAACAATATATGGCGTATCTTCCGGGGGACGGCTGGACAGTGACCGGCTCGCTTACCACCCGGCCGACGTTCGACGCCATCTCGGCGTCCCAAAGCAATAGTCAATTGTCGGTGGTGATCAGCACAGCGAGCAAAGGGTCGCACGTGGGCATCACCTATTTAGTGAAATAAAAAAATGAAAAGTTTCAAGAAAAGATTTTATGCGGTGGCCGTAACGGTATTTGTGGTCGGGGTTGCCGCGATAGTGGCCGTCGTCCTATTCGCGCGAACAGGAGTGAGCGCCGTACACGCGCAGGTCCAGCAATTCCCGAATCCTAGTATCGCAACAATTTCCGGATCGGGAGCAGCCGAATATGATATCACTCTTCCGTCGGACGGGCCGTTCGCGAACGATTTCCAGATCCAGTTGTGCATATATTCTTCGAACGGCACCACAAATCCATATGTTTGCTTTACGTCCCCCTTGGCGAGCCAGAGCATCGATGGAGCGGCGACGGGACAGTGGAAGGTGACCGCTTCCGGCGCTTCCACCCTTAGCAATACCGGCAATTGGTCGGAATGGGGGTGGTCGGGTTCCGCCAATGAAATGGTGACGCAGGGCGGTGGGAACGCCTCGATAACGATCATAAAGGGTAATCCTCTTCCGGCGGGAGTGATCATTACCAATCTTAAGATCGGGATGGAGATTTCGGAGGATAGTCAGGGGCAATTGGTGGGCACAACGGACTACGGTAATTATATTTGGGGATTACCTTGTGCTCCGATATCGAACGCATATGGTCAATCTATCCCGTCCGGTGAGTATGATCCAGGAAGCATGGGGGCGTTATTCGTCGGCGGGAGTCCGTATAGCACTGACAGCGGACAAATATGGAGTGCGCATTCAAAGGACTGTGATAATGCCTTTGACCCCGATGACGCGAGGGTGTACATGAGTGACGATATGTTGGATGCCGCAGGAACATCCAATAACATCCCCACTACCTTCAACACTTCCCAGACCGTGACGAACGGTTCCGATGGCAATCCTCTGGAGATCACGGTTAAAAATACGGGCGCAAGCGCCTGGACTTCCGACCAGTCAACCGTCATAGCGGGATCGCAGCAGCCGGGGTCGACATGTGACGGACCCGGCGGAGCCGAGCCGTCGACGAGCGATGCAGTCGGGACGTCGTGCACCGTTTCTTTAAGCAACTATTCCAACGTATTTGAATTACAGCATGTTTCCGGTTCATTCGGCGTTGGCAGCAATCCCGCGCAATACAGCCAGGTCTCGCAGCAGACGTGCACGGTATCATCAACGCAGGCATGCAGCAACAGCTCCTGCTCCGATCAAGAGTCGTGCGAGGCGCCGGTGAGCGGATATTGCACGGTAAGAAGTTGTTCCGAGTCCATGTGCAGACCGGCTGAGTTCGGCGGATGCGGCGGCACATGGGAGTCAGGATGCGGCAGCACATGGGGCAACTCCATCCAATGCTCGACGACAGGGGGAGACTCGAATGTTGAGCCGGGCCAGAGCGTGGCGTTCAAGCTCAACTCTCTTACCGCCCCGGCGACGCCAGGGGCGTATACCGAAACATGGCAGATGGAGGATGGGCCCGGCAATCCGTTCGGCAGCCAGATGCCGGTGTCGATTACAGTGGGGAATGTGGCCACCACCACACCGACCTCTACGACCGTTGCCACGGGTACCATTACGGTCACATCCGAGGACGCCGTAACCAATGGTCCGGTCAATGCAGCATGGGATATAACGGATCTGGGCTCGGGCCCTCTTCCCGCAACCGATCCTTCGATTTTGAACTATGACGGCGACGTTTGCGATTGGGTAGGAAATGAGCTGTGTCATGGTTCTTCGCAGACATATGTGAACCAGCCGGCAGTGAACACAGCAACCCCGTCGTCGAGTTATGGCAGCGTAACTATGCTTACCAATAAAATTACTCTCTATAATCCGGCAGATTCTGCTCTCTACTCCTTTAACTCAGTGCGGATGACCCCGATTGCGCAGAAAAAAATAGGGGTGATCGATGCATTGCTTTCCCTTACGAAGAGCATCTTTGATTCGACGGCAGAGGCATTTGTTCTGCAGCAACCTGCCATGCAAACGCTGACCGCCGCCGGGGCGGTAAATTACACCATCCTTTGGAACCCGATTGCAAACATCGCGGTGAGTTCGACGAATCCACTCTCCCTCACTTCAACTCAAGGCAGTTCCACCAGTGGTCAGGTGCAGATAAGTAACACGGGTGCGCCAGGATCGACGCTCACATGGACCACAACGTCGGATTCGAGTTGGCTCACCGCTACTCCTTCGGCTGATGCATCGGGATTGACGAACGACAACTCCGGCAATGATGCGTCGGAAATGGTAACGATCAACGCCGCCTCCCAGCCAGTGGGAAGTTATACGGGACATATAACGTTTTAATGGAGTTTCTAGCCCCGGCCAAGACAAGAACAATCCTCCTCCTCAAGTATTCTTACCGTTCACTATACCGTCACCCCCGCCAATCCGGGCAACGCGGTAACCGGTGTGATGATCGTCAACTGCAATCCTTCATCGATCGACACGACCCAGATTTCGAACTGCACCGCGAGTGTGACGGGAACGGGCGGCTACAGCAACGCGGTCACGTGGACCGTCGATGCGGGATCGATCTCTTCGACCGGCGTGGATACCGCGAAGTTCACTCCCGCGAGCGCCGGAACCGCCACGGTTAAAGCTTGCTCTGTGCCAGGTATACAAGCATATGCGACACCTATCCGATCACCGTCACCGCGCCGCCGCTCGGAGCGTGCACTCCAGGTCCAGGCGGCACTTGCCCGATCTGCAGCAATCCTATCATCAGCGCGAATCCTTCGAGCATCGTGATCCCTGAATCCTCAAAGTTATCGTATAACTGCCAGAATGTGAACCAGTGTACTCTGACAGGAAACGATGGTTCCAACTATCCGATCACATGGACCGGGCCGACCACTGCGAGCGGCACCCAGTCCGTCGCGCCTGCGGCCACCACGGTCTATACCTTTACTTGCACCAATACCGGGTATGATCCCAGTTCCGCGACGGTCAGCCTGCCCGTCCAGGTGACGGTGGGCGGCACGAGCCGGTGCGAACAGAATCCGAACGGGGCAGGGTGTCCGGGGCAGTAGGGAAAAAGCGCTTCACGAAATGCCGCAGTGCATGCTGCGGCATTTTCTATTTTTGACTCCATTTTATCAACAATATACAATGGAAAGTAAGGAATATATCCATTCCATCAAACAAACTGATTATATGTCCACAGATAACCTAATTGCCAAGTTATACGCTTCACCCAAAACTATCCTAACTATCAAGGATATAGCTTTGATTTGGGAGGAAACCGATACGGCAAACTTGCTAGCCAAGATTAAGTACTATGCAAAACAGGGATCGCTGATCCGTATCTCTCGTGGTATTTTTGCAAAAAACAAAGAATATGATTTGAAAGAGTTGGCCGGAAGCATCTACTCTCCCTCCTACATAAGTTTTGAAACCGTACTCCGTGAAGCCGGGATCATCTTCCAGCATCAAGAAGCAGTCTTTGTGGCCGGTCCCTATCCGATGACCAAAAAGATCGACGGACACACGATCGTCTTTCGCAAATTGAAGGACAGTATTTTATACAGCGGCATTGGCATTAAAAAAGAAAAGGGCTACAGTATCGCCACGCCGGAGCGAGCATTCCTCGATACCATTTATCTGTCTCCGAAATTCTACTTCGACAATCTCCGATCGATTAATTGGGAGTCCTGCTTCGAGCTGGTAAAAATTTACGAAAACAAACAACTGATTAAACGATTAAAGAACTATCAAAAATATGCTCAATAAAGAAAAACATCAGCTTATCATGGGGAGGATTTTACGGGACATCTACTCCGACACGACCATCTCGTCTCTTATCGGTTTCAAAGGCGGCACCTGTGCTTACTTTTTCTACGGCCTTTCCGGATTCTCTGTGGATCTTGATTTCGATTTGTTTACAAACGATGAAGCTACACAGCAGACAGTGTATGAAAAAGTTGGCGTTATGCTCAAGCCGTACGGTGAAGTGAAAGACCAATACATCAAACGAAATACGATATTCTTTCTGCTCTCCTACGGCGATACCGATCACAACGTCAAGATTGAAATAAACGTGAGGATCCTCATGCCCGATGCCAAGGCACATTACGAGCTCAAAGAATATCTCGGTATTTCCATGTTGGCTGGCAAAAAAGACTACCTCTTCGCTAGCAAGCTTGCCGCCTTGACTGACCGTCGAACGCTTGCCATGCGTGATATTTACGATGTTTGGTTTTTTGCCAAAAACAACTGGGATATCAATGTTGAAGTATTGAAAGCAAGGACTGGCAAGACCATCAAAGAGCACATCGCCGACTGCATCCCGGTTATTGAGACAGTGAAAGACAATGAGATACTGCGTGGTCTTGCCGAGCTTCTGCCGGATGAAAAAGCAAAAGCGTGGGTTAAAAACCATCTGCGTGAGGAGACTATCTTTCTGCTCAAGAATTACCAATCCGTATTAAAATAAAAATAGTACCTCAGTGCCCAAGTAGTAAGATAGAAAACGCCCCCGGTTATGTGCCGGGGGCTTTGTTGTTTCCCTAAAAATTAAGGGAGAGTGTATGAGGTGCAAGGCGAAACGCCATCCTGCGGGCAAACGAGAAATCCTTTGCCCGTTGTGGCGGGAACCGTTCCCACTGGGAGAACCGTCGTCTCGACGGTTGGAACCAGCGTGACCGTACCGGTTACCGGATTCACCTCGGTCAAGGTTCCTCCGGCATTCGGCTGATCGGCATTGCCTATGACAGCGATGCCGTTCACGGTGTCCGCCACAGCGCTGACGGGAACTCCCGGCAACGTGATCGCTATTGCCGCCGGCTTCAGCGTGGTTTCGCTGAAGGGGATGGCAACGTTATCACCAAAGGAGATGACGATCCCGACGCCCAACGAATCGAAGACAGTGATCGCCGATCCGCCGGGAAGGTTGGCCGTGACGCCCGTCACCGGTTGAGAGACGATGTTCGTCATGCCGTCGGTCACGTCCACGCTCCAGAGAGCGGGGGCACTTCCGCCGGTAAGCACAAAGACGTACGTCTTACCGCCCACAACCCCCATCGCGAGCGATTGTGGGTTGGTCCCCACGTTGACGCTCGTGGCCGTGTGGTTGGAAGAACTAGCCCCCGTAACGTTGACGCACGACAAATTATTTGTCGCACTCGGTTGAATGAGACAGGTATACCCGTTCGCTGCCGCATTACCACGCATCCGGTAGCGAGGAATAGCCACTGTGGCCTCGGGATGTTTGCTTGTCCCGCCATTTTCGTCATAAAGCCTTCCATCCACTCCGGACAATACCCGGTGGTTGGCTCTACTGCAATACAGCAATTCGGCGCACCGACATAGAATTTTCCGTCCGGTATTCCGGCAGCGGTAAACTATCAACGTATCCGTTTCCGTTTTTTCCAGCCACGGTTTCTTGCGGGTTCAGACAGAATGTTTCCCCGGAGGTTGCCGAGGCACACATGTTCTGACTGTATAGTCCGAAGGCAACCGTACTCGAGCATCCCGTTCCGTCACTTTTGCAGATCTTGAACGAGCGCCAACCGGATCCTTCGTGGACCTGGTCGATCCCAAATGTGACACTTACCTGCGTAGAACTGAGTATCTGCGCAGACAAGATATTGCAATTGGGAGTGCAAGAAGGTACTTGTCCAGCGGCAAGGTTCGCTCCGGTGAAAGTGAGGTTTACGAACCCGCACTGTCCAACGCAATATGTTACCGGATCATTGACCGAAGTCAGCTGAATCTCCGTATTCGTTACCGTGATGGTTCCGGATGACGCAGTTGCGCTTCCGCCGGATCCGTTCGCGGTGACCCCGTACACGACTGAGCCAGTGGTCGATGTCGGGGTTACCGACACTGTTCCATTGAGAGTAACCGATCCCGCCCAACTCCCGTCGGTCGAGGATGCGATCACCTGAGTGGCGTTTGTGCTCGCGATTGTGCACGAAACCGTGCTGCCCAGTGTGACGCTGGTAGGCGTGCACACGAGCGATGCGGTTGGCGCAGGCGCGTTGACCGTAACCGTGACGCTCGCGGTGGTGCTGCCACCGGCGTTCGTTGCGGTAATGGTATACGTATCCGTTCCTGTCGGTGGTGCCACAGAAACACTTCCTGTGAGGGCCGTGCTCGTGGTGAGGTTGGGACCGGAAATATTCGCGCTGGCGCCAGTTCCGGCATTCGCGTTCCATGCGATGGTCGTCGACTGGCCCTGATTAAGGGGGCCAGCGGGCGTCGCAGTGATCGTTGGAGCGGGCGGCGCCACAGCAGTTACTGTGATCGTCGCCGTGAACGACTTGGTAGCATCCATCGTGGATGTCGCCGTGCAACTCGCTGCTCCTACTGCCGTCGGTGTGAACACTCCCGAAGGGGTGATCGTCCCGCCAGTCGCGGTGTAGCTCACTGCGTGGTCGCTCGTGTTGTTACTGTAGGTGACAGTTCCCAAGCAGGTTGACGTCTGCCCCATCTGAATCGATGAGGGAGTCGCCGTGTTGCTCACCGAGGTTACGGTGACGGGCACAGCGCTTACTGTGATCGTTCCCGAATTGCCGGACTTTGTGGCATCCTCGGTCGATGTTGCTGTAACGATCGCGGTCCCGGTGGCGCTCGACGAGTAGACACCCGTCTGCGCAACCGATCCCACCGATCCAGTCGTCAACGTGAAGCTGACCGCGTGATTTGTGGACCCGTCACTATGAGTGGCGGTACCCACGCAACTTGAGGTCTGCGCCGTCGTGATGGCTGTCGGCGAGCAAACATTGCTCACCGAGGTTACGGTAACAGACGCTGCCGTGACCGTGATCGCCGCCGTTGCGGACTTACTAGAGTCCTTGGCGGCAGTTGCCGTGCAGCTCGCTGCTCCTACTGCCGTCGGCGTGAACACTCCCGAAGAAGTGATCGTGCCGTCGGTGGCAGTGTAGCTGACGTTGCTGTCCGTGCTGCCGTCGCTGTACGTGACGGTGCCACTGCAGGTCAATGTCTGACCCATCGTGATTGCACCGCTCGCCGGGGTGAGCTTCATGCTTACCGAAGAGACGGTGACGGGATTCGTGATACCTCCGCCTCCGCCTCCGCCACTGCATCCAGTGATGGTGGCCAGGAGGGTTATGACTGTGAGGGCAACGACCAGGCAGTTACGCCTGGACGCATTCAAAACAGACGCGGTAAAGGCGGCTATGCTGCGCATGGTGCTGCTCCTTCCGTTTTCTTATTAAATTTTGTTGCAGGCCGCACTGATTGCAAGCTGCGACTATGGACAACTATAGCAGATTTTATGAGAAAAGTAAAGGGGGCGCTGATGAGGGCCTATTTACAAGCATAATTATCTATGGTACAATATTCGCAGTTCCAATTCCGTAGAAAGGGGGTAGACAAATGGCATTGTCTACCAATGTTCCCAAACTTATGTTGTTGATCGCGTTTGGCCTAGTAAACCAAGCGCACGCCCAAACCCAGTTCCAATCCGCACTTCCGGATGAGCCAACGGCTTTGCGGCAGGTGGTGAAGGTCCCCAAAAGGGATTGGATCCGCTTTGCCTCGGAGGCGTACTTTGCCGGGGGGACGGTGGTTGATATGGAGACCACCGCCAGCGGGTTGGAGCGTCCTACGAATGCGTACACGACGTCAGGGAAGTTTCTGATTTCGTGGCCGATGAGAGAAGCCGGGTGGACACGTTTCGTTGGAGGTCGCAATGCGCCAGGGGTAACATCTCTGAACGTATTGGCGGATCTCGGCGTGGACTTGCTCAGCCGGCGACTCTATCGTGGGGGGCACAGACGGATCGCTCTGCTGGTTATCGTGGCGAAAGCTACGGGACACTGGTATGACGGCGTCAGTAACATGAGGGCTCTTGGGAATATTGATAAACGTGTACAACTCCAGACCGGCTATCAAGGCGCTATTGTTTGGCGCTGAGGTGGCCAGAATGTTCGGCTGGCGGTCGCGGTATGGGCTGCCAGCCAGCGTTTTACAAGGTTTTTTGGAGATGTTGACAACGCCATTCTGTGGTGTAGTATATAGGTAGTTCTTGAACCTTAAGAACTCATAAGTTCAAAAGAGCCCAAGCGCGAAAGTTTTCGCTTTTGCCATAAAGCGAGACACTCCTTTTCCAGGAATTGGAACCGCGCTCAGAGCTCATCCGAGGGCCACGTCTACTAAACGTGGCCCTTTCTGTTATCTAGCTAGTGATTTTCTTTTTCAAAATTCCGCAAATCATTTTAAAAACAGTTTTATTTCTTTCCAAAATTTCGGCGCCATCGTGTTGGAGACGGAAAGATGGCCGCCGCGCGGGAGTAACACGAGCCGCGCGCCGGTCGCGCGCGCGAATGCCGCCGATGTCCGCGCGTAGACGATCGTGTCGTCCTTCGCGTGAAAGATGAGGAGCTTTGCGCCGTCGATGGAGTGCCGCTTCGTGCGCGGGATTATAAAACGTGCCGGTTTTTAATTTATTCCAATCGCGTTGCGTGCCGCGGTAACCGTTGCCGAACGCCGCGCGCGTGAACTGGAAGAGTTTTTCGATCGGCTCGGCTTTTGTCTCTGCGCGCCAGTCGGTGACGGGCGAAAAAGCGACCGCGCGGCGCACGCGCCGGTCGCGCGACGAGAGGATCACCGCCGCGCCGCCAAAGCTAGAGCCGATGAGATAAATCTCCGGCCTCGCAATTTTATATGTTTTGCCGGACCAGAGATCTTTGAATCCGCGCGGGAGTTGGTTGATCACGTCAAGCACGTCGCGGTGCGGCGAGATCTTCAGGAACAAACCGCCGCTTTCCCAGCTGCCGCGATAGCGGGGGAGGAACACCCAATATCCCTTCGTGGATAGGAACTTCAGCAGGTCCCTTTTCCCGGGATATGACGGCGCCCCGCTGCAAAGGATGATCACTTTGCGCGATGGTTTTGCCGGCGGCAAAAATTCGCAGACGATGTCACGCTTTATCCGCGTGCGGAGGATGTGGGTGATGGGTGGCGTCGATTTTTTCACCGATTTCATATAGTCCTATTATACTATTAAGTTTTCATTGCCGAGGTATAATTGGGGTATGAACAAGGAAGCGCGCGGCAAAAAGAATAACGCGGTCCGGGCAGGCGATGCTCATCGCCGTGCTTTCGCTCGGTGGCGCCATCCTCGGCGCGACGGCGGTCGCCGGACTTTTGACGCTCTACCAGATCCGCGCGACGACCGACTCCGAGAATTCCGCAAAGGCGATTTTTGCCGCCGACGCGGGAATCGAATGGGCGCAATTCGATCATTACTGCGCTACCGATTTTGATCCTTCTGGTGGGGGTGCCAACCGATGTCCGGACGTGACGACCGGAACGACCGATTATGTTTTGCCGACATTTTCGGGAAGCGGTGCCGCGGCGACGGTGAACTGTTACAACGCATCCGACACCCAAGGGCAAACTACATCCACATGCAGTGGCGACGGGATACTCTCCGTCATCTCGGGCGGGATCGCGAACAATTCCGAGCGCGCGTTCTATATTGGCTTTTCAACTTCGACGGCGGCCTATCCATAATCGCGGGATCTTTTTGATGACGAAAGAACAGGCGAAAGTCCGGATCGAAAAACTTAAAGAAAGAGATCAATAAATACCGGTACGAGTATGCGGTTTTTGACCGTTCGGAAATTCCCGATTCCGCGCTCGACTCGCTCAAGAAAGAATTGTTCGATCTGGAAGCGCAGTTTCCGGAATTCGTGACGCCGGATTCGCCGACCCAGCGCGTGGCGGGCAAACCGCTGAAGGAATTCAAAAAAGTGCGCCATGGCGAGCGCATGACGTCGTTCAACGACGCGTTCTCGGAGCAGGATATGCGCGACTGGTTCACACGATTGGAGAATTATCTTGGGCGGCCGCTTGGTAGCGGCGCGGCTGCGGGGTATGCCGGCGGGCGCGTTTCTGCCACGCCGCTCTTTTACTGCGAGCTCAAGATCGACGGTCTCGCGATCGAGCTGGAATATGTGGATGGCGTTTTCACTCGCGGCTCCACGCGCGGTGATGGGATGATCGGCGAGGACGTCACGCAGAACCTGCGCACCGTGGAGGCGATCCCGCTCCGCATCCTGCCATCGGAAGAGATCGAAAAGAATTTGAAGAAGATGGGACTGCGTCCCGCGGACTACGAGCTCGCGCCGAAGTCGCTCATCGTGCGTGGGGAGGTGTTCCTTACCAAAAAGGAATTCGCGCGGATCAACAAAGAGATCGAGCGGGACGGCGGGAAGGCGTACGCAAATCCGCGTAACGTCGCGGCGGGATCGATCCGCCAGCTGGACCCCGCGATCACGGCAAGCCGCCGCCTCGATTCATTCCAATACGAGATCGTGACCGACCTCGGGCCGAAGACGCACGAGGAAAAACATCAGTTGCTTGCGGCGATGGGCTTCAAGACAAATCCGCACAACGAGCACGCGCGCGACCTCACTGAGGTGTTCGCGTTCCGCGAAAAATGGGGCGAGCACGCGCGGCGCGAGAAGGTGGACTATGAGTATGACGGCACCGTGGTGCTCGTGAATGACAACGCCACGTTCGCGGCGGCGGGGATCATCGGCAAAGCGCCGCGCGCGGGCATCGCGTACAAGTTCTCGCCGCGCGAATCGACGACGGTCGTGGAAGAGATCAAGGTGCAGGTGGGCCGCACGGGCGCCTTGACGCCGGTGGCCGTCATGCGGCCGGTGAACGTCGGCGGCGTCACGATCACGCACGCCACGCTCCACAACGCCGACGAGATCAAGCGGCTGGGATTGAAAATAGGGGACACGGTGATCGTGACTCGCGCGGGCGACGTGATCCCGCAGATCACGAAGGTGCTTCCGCATCTGCGCACCGGCCGCGAGAAGGAATTCCATATGCCCACGCGCTGCCCGGTGGATGATTCGCCCGTTGTC
>CAWHOC010000004.1:0-5561 GCA_963830935.1 uncultured bacterium | reverse complement strand
CTGGATGTGTAGCTAATATATTCACTTCCTAATACGATAGGTAGAATTTCCCCATCCACGATATTTTTTTAGGCATTTCCCAAGCCATCGCAATGGAAACGGGAATGACGCAGATTTCCATCGTGTGCGCCAGATATACTTCTGGCTCTCGGTAACGCCTCGTTCGTTATTGCATCGTCGGCACGCGAGAACGACTGCCTGCGTCTTCCCATCGCCATTTTTTCTTGGGCCCATGAATCTTGAAGTGATATGATCGATGGTCGGATAATCCTCCGGCATGGATGTAAATCCATTTTCCCCAAAGTCGGGATATAACGTTAATTCCTTTCGGCACCAATGACAGTGTGGATCTCTAGCCATGAGGCGCACTCTGCGTTTCCGATAATATCCTGGCGGTGGCATAGTATGGTCATAGCATAATCCACATTAAAAAATCATTAAAAAATTTTTGACTTTTCTGTCACGTAAGCTAATATAAGAAACGGACGATGTCTTGCCCAAGCGGCAGGTCCAACTCGTTTGTCACAAAGATAGCCCCTTCGCGGGGGCTGTTTTTGTTTTAGATAGTTTTAATGGGCGATTGGTTAAAGTGGCTTTGCCAGTGGAGCATGGGCCCGTCGTCTATATGGTAAGACATCGTTTTTGACAAACGAGAAAAGCGGGTCCGACTCCCGTCGGGTCCACTGGTGCGCCCGGGCTGTTGTCGGCAGCTCGGGCGCGTGCCCCCAGCTTGCCCAAATTATCCGCGCTGGTTGACGCCAAGCCCCGCCAGTGCTACACTCTTATTACCTCCAACCGCGAGTATAGCGGTATTTTAATTGGGAAAATCAGTAAACAATGTTCGCCCGGATAAAAAAATTCTTCAGTGAGGCGCAAAACGAGATCCGCCACGTCAATTGGCCGACCCGCCAGGAAGCGACGCGCCTCACCCTCATCGTCATCGGGATCGCCGTCGGCCTCGCGATCTTTTTGGGCTCGTTCGATTATCTTTTCTCGTATTTGATAAAGAATTTTATTTTGGCGTAATATATAGAGTAGGTCACTATGGCACTTAACCATCCAAGTTCAGGCACACAGAACGAAAAACCGGCGGTACGGCAATGGTATGCTGTGCAGACGTATTCGGGCTACGAAGAGGCGGTCTCGCGCTATCTGAAGCAGCGCGTGGAATCGCTCGCGATGGGCGACAAGATTTTTAATATTCTCGTTCCGAAGGAAAAAAGATAAAAGTGAAGGCCGGCAAGCGCACGACGTTGAGGAGAAGATCTATCCGGGCTATGTGCTCGTGGAGATGATCCTGACCGAGGATTCGTGGTACGTGGTGCGCAACACGCCGCGCGTGACCGGCTTCGTCGGTCCCGATAACACGACGCCGACGCCGCTTTCCAAGGACGAGGTGGACTTCCTCCTCGCGCGCACCGGCGAGGGCGACAAGAAGATGATCCTTGACTTGAAGGTAGGCGATCTGGTAAAAATAACCGACGGTCCGTTCAAGGAATACGACGGCAAGATCTCCGAAGTGAACGAAGAGAAGGGGAGCATCAAGGTATTGGTGCCCATCTTCGGCCGGGACACCGCAGTAGAGCTGGATTCGCTCCAGGTAAGGAAAGTATAGTAACCAGGTCACCTAGTAACAAATTACAAGAACATATGGCCCCACGACCGCCCAGCAGTGCTTTTTCTGCTCGCAGAACCTAAAGAACATCGACTACAAAGAGATCGACCTTTTGCGCCGCTTTGTTTCGAGCCAGGCGAAGATCATCGACCCGCGCCACACGCACATCTGCGCCAAGCACCAGCGCAAGCTTTCGACCGCGATCAAGCAGGCGCGGTTCATGGGGCTCTTGCCGTACGTTCGTAAATAAAAAATACCTTTTTCACCGAACGGTCATCTGCCTGGAGGCGAAAAGGGTATTTTTTTATTTGTTATAATTGAGGTATGACGCCATTGGATTTTCTGATCATCAATGTTGCTCTCGCGTTCTATAACGTTGGCACCATCTGGGCGATGGAGGTGGATATTTTCCGTTCGTGGAAATTGGTGGGCGCGGATTTTCATACTGTTCAGGAAGTGCATTGGAAAAAACTTCCGTATTGGATATTTACTCCCGTGGGGCTCGCGCTCATCGGGTCGGTCGCGCTTTTTTGGTATCACCCCGCGGGGTCTCCTTCGTGGGCGATATGGGGTGTCTTTCTTTCTCAGGCGATCTCATTGGTACTCACCGCGATCTTCTGGGGGCAATGGCAGGCGAAGCTAAGCAAGGATCCGCTTGGATCTAAAAGCCGTATCTTGCCAGGATCCTGCGCACGCACTGGCTCCGGACGCTCCTCATTAATGCGTATGCATTTTTCCTGCTCGCGTGGGTGATTGTTGTGGCGCGATAGTCGCGGACAACATTATAAAGCATGTTATAATAGACGAATATGTTTGCACTTGACCGCACGGTCTTTCAGTTCATCTACGCCGCAGGGCATCATAACGCGTTTTGGGATGTGCTTGCGATATTTTTCGCGCAATATTTACCGTACCTGCTCGCGCTCGCGTTCCTCGTACTCGTCTATTATCAAAAGGGATGGCGGCGGAAGGTATATCTTTTTTGCGAGGCGGCGCTCGCGATCATTTTTGCGCGCGGGATCGTGACGACGGCCATCCACTATTTCTATCACGAGCCGCGCCCGTTCGTGTTCTACAACTTCGCGCCGCTCGTGAGCGAGAGTGGGTCGTCGTTCCCGTCGGCGCACGCCGCGTGGTTCTTCGCGCTCGCGCTCGTCGTCCTGTTCGCCAATCGGAAATGGGGCTGGTGGTTCATTGCACTCGCGGTGCTGATGGGCATCGCGCGGATCTATGCCGGCGTGCACTGGCCGATGGACATCGTGGGCGGCGCGGCGGTCGGACTCGCGTGCGCGTGGTTCGTGCACTGGGTGCTCGCGGGGAGCAGGGAGGGATTGGGGGGAAATACCTGATCAACCATGATAAAGGTGGTCATCTTCGATGTGGATGGGGTATTATTGGATTCTTTCGAGTCAAATTTCGAGTTCTTCAAAAATTTGATGGCGGCGGCGGGATATAAGGCGCCCACCCGGGAAGAGTATGTGCCATTATTCCACAGAACCTTCCATGATATTGTGCAGATTCTTACCGGCCTCAAGAGCGAAGAAGATATAAAAAAGATCACCGATATGGTGGATGTTGTCGATGCCCCGCCGCCGATCATCTCTCCCGGTGTGCCGGAAACGATAAAACTATTCAGTGAGAGCTATCTGTTGGCGGTCGTCACGAGCAGGATCAAGGCATATGCATACGAACCCCCGCTCAACGCCCTCGAGCATTATTTCAAGGCGACGGTGGCATACGAGGATACCGAACATCATAAACCCGATCCCGAGCCGCTTGTTTTTGCGGCAAAGCAGCTTGGCGTGCTACCGGGCGAATGCGTGTATGTCGGCGATGTGGAGAATGACATGAAAGCGGCATATGCGGCGGGGATGCGATTTATTCTTTACTCCAAAGAGAATGTGAGCGGCGCGGAAATGAGGACGGCGGATTTTAAAGAATTACCCGGTTTGATCCGATCGATGCAAGTGAACAAATAATTGTAGTAGACGGGCTTGGATTCACCCTCCAAATCCCGTCTGCATTTCGTACAGACCGCGATAGACGCCGCCGGGGAGCTCATGAGAGCCGCGTGGTTGCCCTGTTCCACGATCTCGCCGTTTTTTAGAACCAGGATCAGGTCCGCTTCGCGCACGGTCGAGAGGCGGTGGGCGATGATAAACGTGGTGCGGCCCTGCATCAGCTTCTCGAACGATGCCTTGATGAGGTGCTCGGACTTCGCATCGAGCGCGGATGTGGGTTCGTCCAAAACAAGGATGTCCGGACTGCGCAAAAACGCGCGCGCGAGCGCGATGCGCTGCTTTTGCCCGATGGAGAGCTTGACCCCGCGCCAGCCGACGATCGTCTTATACTTCTTCGGGAATGCCTCTATGAATTCCTGCGCGTAGGCATCTTTGCATGCGGCCACCATTTCCTCGTGCGACTTGCCGGGATTGCCGTAGCGGATGTTCGCCTCGATCGTGTCGTTGAAGAGCGTCGGCTCCTGCGGCACGGTGCCGATGCGCGAGCGATACTCCTTAAGGTTCAGTTCTTCGATATCGATGCCGTCGACGAGTATATGTCCCTTTTGCGGAAAATAGAAACCGGAAGAGCAGGTCGATGATCGTCGTTTTACCGACGCCTGATTCGCCGACGAGCGCGATCTTTTGCCCGGGCGCGGCATGGAAAGAGATTCCTTTCAGCGTCTCGTTGCTCGTTCTGTACGCAAAGCGACGTCTCGGAACTCAACGTCGCCTTCGATTTTCTTTGGGGAGACGCCACCGACGGGATTATACTTTTCCACCGGCTGAGCGAGCAGTTTGTCCGCGCGGACGAGCGCCACGAAGCCGTTCTGGATCGTCTGCCATTGCTGGCCGAGCAGGACGAACGGGCCGAGGATCATCGCCGCGTATCCGTTGAACGCCACGAGGCCGCCCGGCGCAAGCGTCCCGTCCCGCACGAAGAAAATGGAAATGATAAAAATGGAAAGCTGGGTGAGTGTGACGAGCATCTTCTGCGCGAACGTGAGCCGCGCGAAGATCGTGTTTCGATCGACCCAGAACTGCGCGGCGCGGTCGATGTAATTGCGGCGGATCTTTTTGCGCTCCTGCTTTTCCGTTGCCGCCTGCTTGATCTCGCGGATGTTGCCGAGCGCGTCGTGCGCATCGCCATAGGCGCGATCCGTCATGCGCGGTGCATGCGCTTCTGGAGCCCGGAGAGCCGCGGGACCGCGCTCCACAAAATGCCGTCGAGATCACGATCGCGGCCAAAATACGGAGTTGAGTTGCCGGAGTTTATGAAATAGGTGATGATGAGGCCGACGCCGATGCTCAAAAAGCTCGGCAGGAGCGAGAGGAGAACATTGCCGACGATCTGGTCCAGCGAGTTCGCCGCGCGGTTGATGCGGTCGCACGTATCGCCCTGCTTCTGCATGGTATGGAATCCGAGCGGCATCTCGAAGAGTTTGCTGAATCCCTCCGCGGTATATTCGGCGAGCATCACCGTGCTTAGCTTGTCGTTCGGCAATCCGGTCCACCAACTGATGCCGTTGCTCGCAAGGTTCAGCGCCGCCCAAATGATGAGGAGCGTGATGAACGGCATGAGCACCACCGCGGGATTTTGGGAAATTTTAATGATCGCGTCGAAAATTTTACCGGCGATGAGCGGCACGAACGCCTGCGCCGTTGCGTTGAGCAACCCAAAGACGGAGAGCCAGATCAGCATCCTCTGGTACGGGCGCAGCTGCCGCGCGATGATAGCGGCGCCACTAAAAAATGTATCCCGGTTGATGCCGGAAGAAGGAGTTGCCATAGGACTTATATTATAACACGAAAACCGCTACTTCGCCTTATCGGCCGGCTGCACGCTCGTGCAATACGCACAACGCTTTGCTTTGATCGGAATGTTGGCCCAAGCACTCGGGGCAAGCTTTCGTCGTTGCCTCCGGCGGAGGGCCTTTATGAATACT
>CAWHOC010000003.1:0-3589 GCA_963830935.1 uncultured bacterium | reverse complement strand
TTTGACCCGTCCGGACTTGTAAAAGGATGGGCGATCTGGAACGCGGCGAAGCTGCTCGAGAAAAAAGGATTCGAGAATTTTTATATCGACGCGGGCGGCGACATCCAGCCGCACGGACGGAATGCTGAAGGCAAACCGTGGGCGGTCGGCATCAAAAATCCGTTCAACGAATTCGAGAACGTCAAAGTGCTCTATGTGAAGGATGAAGGCGTCGCCACGTCGGGCACGTATATCCGCGGATTGCATATCTATAACCCGCGCGGCGGCAACGAACCGGTGAGCGACATCGTATCCCTCACTGTGATTGGCCCGAACATCCACGACGCCGACCGTTTTGCCACCGCCGCGTTCGCGATGGGCGCCGCCGGCATCAATTTTATAGAGCAACTGCCCGGCTATGAGGGATATATCATAGATAAAGATAAAATTGCCACCATGACCACCGGATTCGAAAAATATACCAACAACGCGCGATAGCACAGCGCGGCACACATCACAATGAACTTCATTGATCGCTTCTTGAACAACATCACGATGTATCGTCTCGTGATGTATTACCTGATCGTCCTCCTCGCGATCGCGGCCATGTTCGGCGCGTTCGGCATCCTCCCCTACAGCCCGATCGCGATCATCTTCTCCACGCTCTTCCTCGTACTCGTCGCGTGGGTGGCGAACGGCATCTGCGCCACCATCATGAAGGTGCCGCAGAACTCCGAATCGGTGTACATCACGGCGCTTATCCTCGCGCTCATCATCACGCCGGGGATGCCAGGCGACGCCTCCACCGTCATCTTGCTCGCATGGGCGGCGGTGCTCGCGATGGTGTCAAAATATGTTTTGACGATCGACAAAAAACATATCTTCAACCCCGCGGCGTTCGGGGTGGCGATGACGGCGCTCGTGCTCGGCCAAAGCGCGAGCTGGTGGATCGGCGGAAATCTGCCGATGCTGGCGTTCGTGATCGTGGGCGGCGCGCTCGTTCTGCGCAAGGTCCAGCGCTTTGACCTCGCGGCCACATTCCTCGCGTTCGCGCTCGCGAGCGATGTCGTGACGCACATCGGGTTCGATCCGGCCTCGACCATCGAAAAGGCGCTCGTACACACGCCGCTCTTCTTCTTTGCGTCGATCATGCTGACCGAGCCCCTTACCACACCGCCGACGCGGCGGTGGCGCCTCGTTTACGGCGCGATCGTCGGCGCGCTCTTCTCGCCGTTCATAGCTATCGGCGCCATCACTTCGTCGCCGGAGCTCGCACTACTCGTCGGTAATATTTTCTCTTACATCGTGAGCCCAAAGGGTAAACGTACGCTGACGCTCGTGGATAAGGAGTGGGTCAGCGGCAACATCTATCACTTCACGTTCGCGCCGGACAAAAAACTTTCGTTCCGGCCCGGACAATATCTGGAATGGACGCTCGGCCACGAAAAAGTGGATGGGCGTGGCAACCGGCGCTACTTTACGATCGCGTCATCGCCGACGGAAAATACGATCCAGCTCGGCGTAAAATTCTACGAACCGTCGAGCAGTTTCAAAAAGAGATTGATCTCCCTCCGGCCGGGAGACACGGTCGTGGCAGGCCAGCTCGCCGGAGAGTTCACATTGCCGAAGAAACGATCGCAGAAGCTGGCATTCATCGCCGGCGGCATCGGCATCACCCCGTTCCGCAGCATGGTGAAATATCTCATCGACCGCAACAAGTCGCGTGACGTGGTTCTCTTCTACTCCAATCACACCGAGGAAGAGGTCGCCTATCGCCCCCTCTTTGACGAAGCAGCGAAAAAGATCGGGATAAGAACCATATATACGATCACCGCCGCAGGCGACCGTCTGACCGCCGACACTATTAAGAACGAGATCCCCGATTACCTGGAGCGCATGTTCTATATTTCCGGCACGCACGCAATGACGAACGCGTTCAAAAAAACATTACGCGAGATAGGCGTGCCGCGCGCGCACATCAAGACGGACTTCTTCCCGGGGTTTATATAGGACCTCACTTCCGTCTCTCCCAAAAATTTCATATACTGTCTGCGTATGTCAGACACTCATCAAAATGTGCGCGCGTATTGCCCCGACTGCGGTCCGGCGGGCGTTTCGCACGCCGTCGAGCGGTGGACGGTCCGCGCTGGCGCGGTCGTGGGCATGATGGAAGCGCCGCCCGCGGCGATCTGGCGCGGGATCAAACCCCTGCTCGCCAAAGCGCGACCGGGGCGGCTCGCGCCCGCGACGGCGCGGTTTGCCGCCGCGATCGGCTTGGGCGAGATCGTCACGCGCGCGGACGACAAGAACAACTGGCGGGCGCGGGTGCTCTGGGAAGAGGCCGAGCGCCGCGGCATCGTGATGCGCGAATTCCGGCCGTTCGGCCTGGCGCGCGAGATCTTCTACGCCACCTATGGCAATGATACTAAGGGTTTTGACGGGCTCCCCCGCCCCCGCGCGGCGCACGAAGCGGCGCTCGACTGGATGGACGATAAAGGTGTAATCCTCAAGAAGTTCCGTGCCGCGGGCGTTCCCGTCCCGCGCGGTGGAAGCGTAAGCAGCGCGAAGGCCGCGGAAAAAATATTCCGCGAAGTGATGGATGATAGCGCGAAGGCGGGTATCGAAGACGCCGCCGTCATCGTCAAGCCCGCGATCGGCTCCCGCAGCCGCCACACGTATATCCACATCACGGACGTCGAAGCGCTCCGCCACGCGTTCAAAAAAGCGCGCGAGCTTTCGCCGCGCGTCGTCGTGGAGGAAGAGCTCTCGGGCTTCGTCTTCCGCATCACGCTCGTCGGCGGCGCGATCGCGGGCATCATGCGCCGCGAACCGCCGCACGTGATCGGCGACGGCACGCACACCGTACACCAATTGATCGTGGAGGAAAATAAAAATCCTCTCCGGCGCGGGCCGATCTTCCACGAGCTCCCGCTCGGCGAGGAAACGATCGTAATATTAAAAGAGCAAAAGTTATCACTCGAGTCCATTCCCGCCACGGGACGCATGGTGATCATCCATCCCAAAGTGAGCCGCAGCTATGGCGCGTCCACGACGGAGATCGAGGTAGCCAACGTCCATCCCGACAACGAAAAATTATTCGTGCACATCGCGAAGGTGCTCGACGATCCGCTCGTTGGCGTGGACTTTATGATCGACGACATGGCGCGCTCGTGGAAGGAACAAAAATGCGGCGTGATCGAATGCAACAGCTTGCCGTTCATCGACCTGCACCACTTTCCATTAAAAGGCCCGGCGCGAAACGCGGCGGGCGTCGTCTGGAATCTAATTTTCAGCGAAAGCGGAAACGGCGGCCGGGGCGTAGGCGGAAGCGGAGACGCTAAAGTACTCTGAGGCCGGAGTGGCGGGAACGACCCAGTCACCCAACTCTTTTAAGAATGGTTCGTCGTAAGGTCTTTGGTCAAACTCCTCCAGATGCCACCATGGATGGCATTCGGGGGTATATTCGTAGTGGCCGCGCACTTCGCCATCGCTAAAGATCCGCAAATGGTACTGGCGCTCGAAATCCACAAGCTTCCGGACGCTCACGATCTCATCCGTATCCTTCCACGCGATGAAATGGTTGCCGTAGCCCTCGCCCTCCAGATACTTC
>CAWHOC010000002.1:0-43867 GCA_963830935.1 uncultured bacterium | reverse complement strand
GAATGCTCGTCGGCTGTGGAGCGTGAAGATCAATGCGGCAAGCCGCGAAGAAAGCATGTCCTACAGCAAGTTGATCGCCGGCGCTCAAGAAGAGCAAGATTGCGCTCGATACGGAAGATCCTTGCCGATCTCGCCGAACATGAACCGAAAGTCTTCAAAAAGATCCTCGCGTCCGTAAAATAACTTCGCATCAAAAAATCCGCTTACTGCGGATTTTTTGGTCTCTCCTTTATTTCTTTCACTTCCTTCGCTGGTGTAGGTTCCGCGGGATGGCGGCGAAAACGTCGACTGCGTTCAACAAGGAAGGTGTTTGCCTGCCGCAACACTTTTCGCGTATCCTCATATTTTTTCCCGATGACGCTCCGACGCATCGCGCGGCAGGAACCATCCATAGCCGCTGTGCTCGCGCGGCTCGATCTTGATCTCCGCCTTGTGGGTTTCCGCGAGGAACAGAATTACCGTATCGAAAATCCGTTCATTGCCGACCTGAAAATGAAACCTTTCGTACGCGCGGAAGTTCGGCACGATGCGCAGTTCCGATTTTTTGATCCCGGTCTCCTCTTCCAGCTCGCGAAGCGCGGCGTCGATCGTCCGTTCGCCCGGCTTGAAATGTCCCTTCGGGAAATTCCAATAACTGCCGCGGCGATACAGCAGTAAAAATTTTATGCCATCCGTGTGCGCCGAAAAATAACAAATCCGGCAACGACCTGCTTTTTTGGCGGTATTTTTCGTAGGAGGATTCTTCTTTCATGAAATAATTATACCATTCTTCTTGTCTTGGTGCGACGGCGAGCCATCCGTGCTTTTAGGAAAGATGCAATAGCATGGTATTCTCCGTCTTCGCGGAGATGACATATTTTGGGAATTTCTTCTTCAGAAACTTCAGCATCTTTTCGACCGGCCAGGCGTTTATGATATCTTTTTTTTCCGCCCATCCCCTTCTCGCTTGCGCGATGCCGTATTCGAGATATGGGAAATGCGCCGGTGCGTGGGCGTCGGAATCTATCGCCATTTTGACGCCGGCCTCCACGCAAAGCCGGATATGCTCATCTTTCAGGTCCAGCCGGTCCGGAAAAGCATCTATTTCCATGATCGTTCCCGTCTTCTTGGCGGTCGCGACAAGCTCCTCTATATTAACGTCATAGGCCGGGCGGCGGTTTATAACCGGCCGGTCGGGATGGAACAGAATATCGACGTTCGGGTTCGCCATGGCCCGTTTTATGCGCTCTGTCTGCTCCTCGCGCGGCAGATTGAAGTAGGAATGGACCGAAACGCCTACCATATCGAGCTTTTCAAGGATTTTGTCCGGCAGATCGAGCGTGCCATCCTTCAGAATGTCGCACTCGCTTCCCTTTAATAGATCGTTATCTTCCCTTTCAATTTTTTATTCAGCGCGGTCGATCTCCGCCATCTGCTCCATGATACGTTTCTCATCCAGGCCGTGCGTCATCGCCAAGCGTTTCGTGTGATCGGTGATCGCAATATATTTCAAGCCGCGGGCCATCGCCGCTTTCGCCATCGACTCGATCGAATCCGATCCGTCCGTCCAATTTGTTTGCACCTGAAGATCGCCGCAGCAGATCTTCGTAGCCGATCAATTTCGGCAGTGCATGTTTTTTCGCCGCCTCTATCTCGCCGGTATTTTCCCGAAGTTCGGGCTCGATGTAATCCATCCCAAACTTTTTATAAATTTCCTCTTCCGTTTTTCCCGCGATCATTTTTTCTCCGCGGAACAATCCGTACTCGTTCAACTTCAAACCTTTCGCCATCGCGATGCGCCGCAACGCAACATTGTGATCTTTCGATCCCGTAAAATAATTGAGCGCCGCGCCATAGGATTTTTCTTCGACGACGCGAAGATCGACGTTGATCCCCGATTTCAATTTCACGGATGATTTCGTCGCACCGTGCGCGATCACGTTCACCACCTCCGGCATCGCCGTAAAAAAATCCATCATCGGTTTCGGATTTTTCGAAACCGCGAGGATGTCCGCGTCGCCGATCGTTTCTTTCCGTCGCCGCGCCGAACCGGCGACGATAACTTTTTTCACGTCACGCAAATCCCGCAATCTTTTTTCGATCCCGCGGATCTCCGCCATTTCAAATCCGAGCACGAACCGTCCGCCGGAAGATTTCGCGAAACCGATGCCCTTTAAAATATTTTCTTCTTTTTTTTCGCCGAATCCTTCGAGCTTCGCGATCTTTCCCGCCTTCGCCGCCGCTTCAAGCTCCGCAACGGTCCGGATATCCAATTTTTGATAGAGCGTCTTGATCGATTTCGGTCCCAATCCCTCGACGCGCGACAATCCCGCAAGATCGACCGGCGTTTTTCGCTCAAGTCCCTCCAAATATTTCACATGGCCGGTCTTTAAAAACTCTTCTATCTTTTCCGCGATGGAAATTCCGACGCCGGGGATCGCTTCGAGCGCTTTTTTTCCGCCGGTTTTATAGATCTCCGCAACCTCTTCTTCGAGTCCATCGACCACGCCCGCGGCTTTTTCGTACGCGCGCGGCTTGAACGGAATATTTTTCATCGCAAGATGCTCCCCGATCTCGCGGAGCATCCCGGCAACGTCATGATTTGACACTTTAGCCATGTTGTCATTATAACATTTCACCCGTGCGAGACCCGAGAAGTCTTCCGGAAAGAAAAACCCTTTATTTTTCATTTCTATTCCAACATCTTTTGACGGAACCATAAAAGCGGTGCATTTATGGGTCCTGGCGAGTTATGCACAGCTTGCACCTGTGCTACAATGGCTATGTCGAAATAAAAAATTAATAGCCGCACAAAAATTTCAGAAACCGCGCGCATCGCGGTTCTCAGTCCCAAGACAAGATCAAAAATCCATCCATCAAGAAAACTATCTCGAAAGTATGTTTTCCTTCACGATGATACTTTCGAGAGCGTTTTCTGAATGATGACGCGGCCACGGGGAAAGGAAAAATGAATTTTTGCGCGGACCAACATCATCTTCATTATGATTTTTTCAAAAAATCATCTCGTGCAGGTCAAAAAAAGGGACGGCCGCATCGTGCCGTTCGACGAAAATCGCATCTTGAACGCTATCGCGAAAGCGATGAGCGTCACGGGCGAGGGAACGCACGAAGAAGCGGAAAAAGTTTCCGACCGCGTCGTTGCGGAGCTCAATCGGAAGTTCCCCGAAGAACACATTCCGACGATCGAAGAGATCCAGGACGTCGTCGAGACCGAGCTCATCGTGATGGACTACGCGAAGACCGCGAAAGCGTACATCCTCTACCGCAACGACCGCGCCGCGATCCGCGCAAAAAAGCAGGAGGTTCCGGAGCACGTCAAAACATCTTTTCGACGAGAGCAAAAAATATTTCAAGAACCCGCTCGCGGAGTTCGTCTACCTCCGCACCTATTCGCGATGGATCGAGGAAGAGGGGCGCCGCGAAACATGGATCGAGACCGTCGGAGCGCTATGTCGACTTCATGAAAGAAAATCTCGGCAACAAACTGACCGACGCCGAATACGAAGAGGTGCGCCAGGCGATCCTCAACCAGGAGGCGATGCCGTCCATGCGCCTGTTCCAGTTTGCCGGAAAGGCGGCGCGCGTGATTCAACATCACCGCATACAATTGTTCGTTCACTGCGCCGGCGAAGATCGAAGACTTCGCCGAGATCATGTACATCTCGATGTCCGGCACCGGGCGTCGGCTTTTCGGTGGAAAGCCAGAACGTCGGAGAGCTCCCGCACATCAAAAAACAGACCGGAAAAAAATTGGCGACGCATGTCGTCGAAGACAGTAAGGAGGGATGGGCGCGACGCGCTCACGCTCGGCCTCAAAACGTGGTTCGACGGCAAAGACATTGATTTTGATTATTCGAAGATCCGTCCCGCGGGCGCGCGGCTCAAGACCATGGGCGGCACAAGCTCCGGCCCGGAACCGTTGCGCCAGCTCCTTACTTTCGCGCGCGAAAGATACTTGGGAAGCAAGGCAAGCGGCTTTCCAACATTGATGTCCATGATATCTGCTGCAAGATCGGCATGTGCGTCGTCGCGGGCGGCGTCCGCCGCTCGGCCATGATCTCGCTTTCCGACCTCGACGACGAAGCAGATGCGCGGCGCGAAAACCGGCCAATTCTGGAACACCGAACCGCAGCGCGTCATGGCGAACAATTCCGCGGTCTATACCGAGAAACCGACCGCCGAACAGTTCCTCGAAGAATGGCTCTCCCTCGTCAAAAGCCAGACCGGCGAACGCGGCATTTTCAACCGCGGCAGCCTCGCGAAGCAGATGCCCGCGCGGCGCATCGAAGATCCTGGGCGACGCGCATCTACACCGATCGGCGCGAATCCCTGCGGCGAGATCCTGCTTCAATCCAAGCAGTTCTGCAATCTTTCCGAGGTCGTCTGCCGCAAGGAAGATACCGAAGAAACGCTGCTTGCAGAAAATCCGCATCGCGACCATTCTCGGCACCTATCAATCAACGCTCACCAACTTCCCCTACCTCTCCAAAGAATGGAAGAAGAACTGCGAAGAGGAACGTCTCCTCGGCGTTTCGCTCACCGGCCAGTTGGATTGCCCCGCCGTGCGGAACGCGACACCTCTGCGCAAGCTCCGCGACCACGCCGATCGAAGTGAACAAAGAATACGCGAAGCGTTTCGGCATCAACCAGTCGACCGCCGTCACCTGCGTGAAACCGTCCGGCACCGTTTCGCAAACCGTTGATTCGGCGTCCGGCCTCCACCCGCGGCACGCGAAGTATTACATCCGCCGCGTCCGCATCATGGCGACCGACGCGCTCTTCCAGATGATGAAGGACCAGAAAGTTCCCTACTTCCCGGAGGTCGGCCAATCGCTCGCATCCGCGAACACCTATGTGTTGAATTTCCAGTGAAGGCGCCGGACGAGACGCTCACGAAAAACGAAGTCACCGCGCTCGAACAGCTCGAATATTGGAAGATGGTGAAAATGAACTACACCGAACACAATCCTTCCGACGACGATCTCCGTCGGCGCGAACGAATGGGTCGAGGTCGCGAACTGGCTCTACGAGAACTGGGACATCATCGGCGGACTTTCCTTCCTGCCGCGCGAAGAATATTCCTATCTGCTCGCGCCGTATGAAGAGATCACGAAAGAACGCTACGAAGAAATGATCGCCAAGATGCCGAAGATCGACTATTCGCAGATCCTGCTCTACGAGCATGAGGATATGACCGACGTGAAAAAAGAGCTTGCGTGCGTCGGCGGCGTGTGCGAAATCGACGACATTCCCGCCGAAGACAAAGCGAAGCTCGGCATATAAATAACGCGCGGCGCATAAAATACTTGCGCCCGCCACACGGCCGGATTTTTCGTTATGTGGTAAAATAAATACCATCTACCATGAACGGAAAAATCAATCTCAAAATCGTTCTCGGCGTTCTTGTCGTGTATCGCAGTCGTTCTCGGCATCAGCGCCTATTTCGTCATCTTCGGCGACGGGCACCCAGGTCGTCCAGCCGAACAACGCCGCGACATCTCCGAAGCTCTTCGGCCGCGACGTTCATATTCCCCTCTTCCACGGCATCTTCATCCTCGCCCTCGGCAAGCGCCAGCGAGCTCGGACGCTTCGACGCTTTCGGAACGTTCTCTTCGAATTTCTCCGCGCCCTATCCCGTCACCTGGTCGGAAGGACAATCATCATTCGCCATCTCGGGAGCGACGCTCACCGGCAACGAACTCACGCTCCTCGTGAATGTTACCGTGGGCGAGATCCCGCAATGCGTCCCGATCAACCTCCGCCTCATTTCCGATGAGCAAGGCGATATGGCCGCGCCCACTTCGCCCACCGACAACGAATTTCCCGCTCGAGCACGAGCACATGCGAAGGAACGCCGAACACGACTCTATCCCGAGCGAACCCTTGACCTTTACGGTCGATCCCGCGAATACGCCGTTCCTTCTCATGACGGGCGGAACATCGAATATCTATTTTGAAGTCACGACCACCACCGACGGCGGCCTTGACGTCGCGATCCCCCAGCAATCGGGATAGGAACATTCCCGTGCTCTTTGCCGATTTTCGTGATTTTGCGCCTCCGGACGCGCCTGAATCTTGCTCAAAAAACCAGTTGAATTTTTTTGTTGCGCTTGCTACAATCAAACCGTTAGAAATCATTCCGCGATAGCTCAATGGTAGAGCGGCGCCCTGTGCAAAATAATGATTTTGCCTATCGGTTCGCTCGACGATAATGAAAAGCATTTTTCATTATCGGTCTCGCTGCCGATAGTAAGGCGATTGGTTTAAAAATTTGTTTTTATCACCCTGCTCCGCGATAGCTCAATGGTAGAGCGGCGCCCTGTTAAGGCGATGGTTCCAGGTTCGAGTCCTGGTCGCGGAGCAGGTTGATAAAACATTCCCAGGTTCGAGTCCTGGTCGCGGAGCAAAGTTGGACGATAGTGCTAAATCGAGCACTGCATCGAATGGTTTACGTAAGGAATACTTGAGTTTTCTGTCGGTTACCGATAGGTTCGATAGTACGAAATTGATAATTGCGTGTTTTTCGCTTACTTCCGAACCTTCGAAGATGATGCGGATGCGACGGCACAGATTTATTACCGTGGATACGTGGATGTGGTACTCGTGATCGGCTTTTGTGTGTTCGTCGAGTTCGAGATTGAGCCGGTACTGCCGATCCTTGAGGTCTTGCAGCTTTTTGTCATATTCGTCTTTGGTAATACGCGGAGAAGTAGGACGTTTTCACATTCCCTCCGAAACATGTGGATAAAGAACCTCGATTTTGTCAGAAAGGTTTTTTGCGTTGCCATATTGTCAGCATTCCCACGTACGATGCGATGGTTTGCGGGTACGGATGCTGTTCGATCCGTTTGAACATCCGACGCTTGGTCGTGGTACGCAAGACCCGATGATCAGGAAAATGGACCCATCCAGAAAATCTACCGGATGCGAAGCTCGTAATGGAGATTTTATCGGGATGAAGAGTAAGATGCAAACGGTTCTCGAAAAACATTTTGATCCGCGTCAACATCTCTACGAGCCATATTTTGTCTTGCGAGAAAATCGCAAAATCATCGGCGTAGCGAACATAGTATTTGACTCCAAGATCACGTTTTACAAACTGATCGAACTCGTCCATGTAAACGTTTACGAGGAGTTGCGAGGTGAGGTTACCAAGTGGCAGCCCAACGCCCGGACGCGTCGAATCTAAAAGCTCTCGATGATCTCACGCAAAAGCCAGAAGACCTCATCGTCGGGAATACGGCGCTGCAAGATGCCCAGCAATATCTCATGGTCGATGCTCGCAAAGAACTTGCGGACATCGCATTTCAGCACCCATACTGTGCGCGTATGGTTTTGGCTCACGCGACGAGCAAACGCATCGAAGCAATGGGGTACTTTTGTGTCCCCTTATTTTCTCGACAGGAATACGAGTGTGCGATGAACGTCCGATCAAAAAATGGATAGAGTTTTCGGTAGATCGCGTGATGCAGCAATCGGACGCGCACGAGGGCTTTGTGAATGTTGCGTGGCTTCGGATCGCTGATGCTGAAAGCGCCATTGTATGGCCCGTGGCGATCGAGTCGAGAAATGATCTCTCGATGAAGCGCAATCGCGTTGTCAGGTGCGCAGATGCCTGCACGTCGATCCGCTTCTGCTTTCCAGCGACGAACTCCTGCCATGCCTGGAATGAGGATTCCGGTGCTTGCGATATGGTCGAGCGTGAGCAATGACCTTGTTTTCATTAAAATAAATATGGAGACGAATAAAGAATGCGAACCGGCGACCTGCCGATCCTTCAAAAGTTCACGGCCGCGTATAAGCTCTGGTATGGCATCCTTCCAAATGTTTCGAATGCCGCTGTGCCGCTTCGGCGAGAAAGTCGATGCAGCTGTTTCTGGAATAATGAGTTGTTATACGTACCAGTTTTCTGCCCAAAGAACAGAAAAGTCCGTACCTCCAAGAAGCGGTCGGAAAATTGGACATGCTGAAGTTCTTCCTTCAGCTCGGGTGGGAAATTAAAGTGCTCGACAATTCGAAGTACGTAGCGCTGTCGGAACCGCTTGACGAGGTTGGTCGGATGCTCGGCGGTTGGCTGCGGCAAGTGACGCTGCCGCCGAGAACAACTCCCCCGGGCGGCGGTAAAATAACGAAGAGGGTTGCGAGGCCGGACACCGGCGAGCACGCAGGTGTCGTTGAACTTGTTGTCGGGATAGTTCAAGTTGAGCTTGCTTCGGATTATGAGGGGTTACGGTTCACGTAGACGATACGACGGTTGCCGTTCGGGTCCTGCCAAAAAATGTACGGCAAGTCATCAGCACCACTGCCCCTCGGTGTCGGGCGAGCTATCTCGAAGCCGACAGCTTCGGAGCTGTATCGTATTTGGGATCTCCCATATAGGTAATCCTCCAACTTCCCGCACCAAGCATCCTCGTTCTTAAAACGGCAAGCATGCGGCTCTTTCCGGCAAGGCGGCGCCGGCTTCACTCTCGTCGGCGCTTGCGATGTTAGGCTCGACCGTCCGAAGCCGTAGCCGCGGGCACGCTGATCTACTTCCGTTTTCTATTGTGATTTATTTTTCAGAAAAAGAAATGCCGGTTCCAAAATCGGAACGGGCAAAGGGAAAAAGGCCCAAAGATCCAAGGACAAAGAATCCGAGGACTACTTGCGAGGCCGGACACCGGCGAGCACGCAGCGGTCGTCGAACCCGCAGTCGGGATAGACCAAGTAGAGCTCGCGGTCGTCGGGGTTACGGTCCACGCAGACGATACGACGGTCGCCGCTCGGGTCCCGCCAAGGTTCGTGCAGGAAGATGACAAAGGGCTTCTTTGCGGAAGTCGTAGTCGTTCCATGCTCCCGTGCAAAGCGCAGCCCGTGCTCGTAAGTCGGCCGCAGCAGACCTTCACGCTTGAGGATCGCGAGACCCTCTTCTTCCGTGAAGCTCGTGCCCGGATCGTAGATTACGACCTCGTCGTCTTCGGGGATCTCCTTCGCTTTGAGTGGAAAGTTCTTCTGGTTGATCCACTCGTTCACGTAGTTGAACCCGTTTGCGTTGAGGTAAGCCGCGATCTCGTCCGTCGTCTCTGCCGCGCCCTCTTCACGCGGAAGGATGAGGGGTCGAAACCGAGGAGTTTACGGAACGCCTCACGATCCACTTTGGCGAGGTTCTCTGCCTTCAGAAGGTCAGAGAGGAGCCCGGTCGTGTAGAGCGCTTGGAGTCCTTCAAGGTTTTTGTCGGCCTCGCGGACGACGGAGAGAAGCTGGAACGCCTGATCGAATGTTGGGTTGCTCATGGCAACCTCCTTCTGCTATTCCGCCTTTTGGATTTTGGATAAAACGGGTTATAGCTTTCAGATCACAAGCGCATATGAGCTGGAAGCTATATCCCGCATGAGTTGTAAAAGAACGCCTTTATTATACTATGAGTGGATTGCTGTGTCAATATGCCGATTTTTGCTGGTTCTAATGGCCTATTTAGCATGCGGCACGATCTCCAAGATGCCGGAATACCGCAGTTCCCGCTCGAAGTCCGTCCAATTTATCGCTCGAAAAGCGTCTAATGGCAGTGTCGTTACTTGTCCATTCTGCGGAGCTGCTATAAAACTTAGGTCAGTTGATTTGAGCACAGTCCACCCATATAATTAGATCAACAACTGATATGGATAAAGGGACTCCGCAAAAAAAGTCCATGGCGGGGGTAATAATTGGCGTTGTAGTAGTGGCCGCTATCTTCGGCTTCATCGCACTTATTGGTTCAAGTGCATCAAACTCGGGAACAACATCTCCTGTCACAGAAGATACATCACCGCAAGGAGGAAATGAGGTCGCAGCAGTTGCAACATCTACGGGGCCAGCAATAAGTTTTAATGATGGCACGTTTATTGTGGGCAATGACATTGAACCGGGTACCTACCGCACGAGTGGCGGTGGCAATAATTGCTATTACGCACGACTAAGTGGTTTTGGCGGCACTGATAGCGATATCATCGCGAACGAGAATAGTGATGGAAGCGCAATTGTCACTATCGCTCCAACCGATGCGGGATTTCAGTCTGCGGGATGTGGCACGTGGACGCAAGTAGGTCCAACCCTATCGAGTGGAACTGTGAAAGGTAATAAAACTCCGGTAGTGATACCGACGGGATCCAGTCAACTTCAACCCCCTACCCGGCCAGCGATTTCCGTTGTTTCCGGCTGGGATGCCTATGCAAGTACAAGCCTCCCGGATATTTTAAATGACCCTGGCTATTATCTCGGTAAGCAGGTTAAAGTGGCTGGCATAGTCTTTGACTTCCTCGGTGCAGGAGGGCGTGGCGGTACAGAAAACTATCTTGAAATCGCTCCGCTGGCCGGGATTAATTCGGCGACCAATCGCATCATGTTGCAGATCCTCAACTACCTCGCGACGACCAGATTTAAATCATACGGCCATGTATTCCAGTGGAGGCCTCGCGGATGGCGTTATTGCTTATGGCATCGTACGGGCCAGTGCAAGTTTTTCGCTGACGAGCGGAGGCGATACGTCATACCCTGTAATTGAAATAGTTCGCTTGGACAAATGCACCGACTTTGCGTGCGACGATGGGGCAACCTCCATCTTTCCTGCGGGACTGAATACCTTTGAGCACTATTGGAACAGCGAACACTGAGTCAAGCGCCGGTAGCTATTACCGCCTTGCCCCCAAATAGCCCACAGGCGGGCTACAATATATCGGTCGTAGTCAATAACTCACCAGGGCGGAACTGCAACGCCTTCTAATTTTATGGTAAAAATTAACGGCCATGATCCGACTTTATCCTCTTTTCCCGGCCACGCAGTCGCGGCAGACCTTTATTATAGTGAGCCCAGATTTGTTTGTTGGGGCAAATATTTCTGAAATCCCATATTATACTTCTCTTGCCAGCGCTGGTTGCTCGCAAATCGAGGGAATCCATGCAGGAATAACAGCGAACTGCGTTTTTACTGAAACATATACCCCCACATCGAACTAATCATTGCTTTGTGAGTCAATTCGTAGGGACGACCCTAAGATAGCGAAAGCAACATCGGTTCCAATTCATTCCACGAACGCACGGGGGTGAGCCACGGCGGCGAATAGAGATATTTCCTTACGCCGCCATTTTTTGGAGCGAACATAAAACATCGCTCAAGGCTTTCCATATGTTTCAATACCGAGATCCGGTCGTCGATGAAATCGGTAACGCCCAGTTCTTTACAAATGTCGATCTTTTTTCGGTTCTTCAGGCAAAAATAGATATTCTCCCTCGGGATACCGGTCTCTTCCCAAAAATTCGCTTTTTGAAGGCGGAACAGAAAAAGAGATCGGGAAATGATATTCGCCCGCGATACGATATAGATACCGTCAAAACGGTGTGATTGTGCAATGACCTTCAGGCTTTCAAACGAATCGGGTACTATCCCGCCGAAGGGATATAAAATGACGTTACCGCAATCTACTCCAGTATTCTCATGATATTAAAAGATTACCATACTTCCAGTACGAACTTTCATCGTGCCATTACGGCATCGGCGGATTTTTTATGCTAAAATATGAGAGCTGTTTTTATTTCATCATTATAAATAAAAATGAAAAAACGAATTTCCAAATACACCCCGCGGGGATATAAACTTGCGGTGCGCCGGTCGTTGACGGGCAAGGGGCTCTTTACCGAAGAAGACATCCCGAAAGGGGCATGCATCATCGAGTACACGGGCCGCGTTGTGAGCGAAAAAGAGGCGGAAGAAGACGGCGGCAAATATCTTTTTGAGGTAAGCCCGCGAAAGACGATCGACGGGAATGTCCGCTCAAATCCGCGCCCGCTACATCAATCACTCCTGCAGGCCGAACTGCGAAGCCACCGGGCCGTTCGGCAAAATATTCATCCTTTCCCGCAAGCGCATCAAGGCAGGCAGCGAGCTCACCTACGATTACGGAAAAGAATATTTCGACAAGTTCATCAAGCCAAAAGGATGCCGGTGCGAGAAGCATCGGGCAACGGTTGTATAAATCCGGACGCGTATTACAATAAGATCATGTCATTCTTCGGAAAGCGGGAACGTATCCAAGCCGAGCCGGAGCAATCGGAAGATCCTCTGGCAAAGTTGGCTGCCCTAAAAGAGAGAAAGGCGAATCTCGAAACCTATGTCGGGACCGATGCATGGACACCGGACGACAGGGTGCTTCTTATGCAGTTGAACAACGAGATCGCCGAATTGGAAGATTTTATTGAGGGGTCTAAGGCGGCATAGGCATAAAGATATATGAGAAATTATATGGAGCGGGCGCCGGGGAGCGTGGAACTGGACGAGGCGGAATGCCACGCGCTCGAATGCGCGTTCGCGAACAATCCGGGAACGATCGCCCAACTTACCCAGCTGGCGGACAAGAGAGATATGGAATTGTGGGAGGAGGAGCTTAAAGGAACGTCCCACCTTGTTTTTGTCCCCGACGAAGCGATGAAGACGGTGTATTTCCAGATTGCCGACGCGGAGATCAAGCGGCTGGCTCGCGAGAACGTCGCACTCTATTGCGGCCATTCGAATGAAGATCATGTGGAAGCCCTGAAATCAGTTGAATCGATATTCGGTCCTACCGTTAATTGATATAATGGAATCAATGCACATCCCCTTCTGGAGCGCAGTGACGCTGTGTGCCGAGCTCCTCGTGACCGCCTCGATTTATTTCATTATCTGGAGATCTTACCGGACCGGCAAATTTCTCCGATGGTTCGCCTTCTGCGTGCTCGGATACGAGGCGATCTTCAACATCTCTTATATGGTCTCGCGCGAGATCGGCGGACAGGACGACGGCGTCCTGAATCCGTACCAGACATTTCTCGGCGCGTTCCACGGAATATTTTCGCTCGTCATGTTCGTCGCGCTCATCGTTTTCTTTCTCGTCGCCGCGCGCGGATACAAACACGGAGAGAATTATTTTCTCCGCCACCGAGGTCTGACGATAGTGTTCTCCTGTGCCTGGGGCATCTCCATTCTCTCCGGGATCGCCTTATTCGTAAGCCTCTACGTCCACTGACGGTCCGCTCGCGCGGAATTTATTTGACCAATGCCCATTTTTACGTTAAGATATACGCGGCACTGAACTTTTGGGGCCGAATTCATAGGAGGAACTGATGACGCAGCTCTATGTTTGTTCGACCACAGAAGCCAATCGGACGCGCCGCCGGGATACGCTTCGACGGTTATCCGATTATTGTTTAATAGCGGCTTTGGTGTTGACGATAGTGATCGCCTTTATCGCGATCGTCGTCGGCGATCCGAGCGAGATGCTCCCCCCTTTCGAATTGAGCCTTACTCCTTTCGGCTGTTTCATCCTGTTCGTCGTGACGCTTTGGGTGATTGGCGGCCTCGGAAGGATTGGGGTGTCTATCTCACGAAAGATCAGCAAATAAAATCGGGGGTTCCGTGTCGCTGACAAAAAGATTGTTCATCGCCGTTGGGATTGCCTTAATTGTCCCGTTCCCATTCGGGACCGTTTCCGGAGTCGCATTCTTCGTAGGATCGAAGAAAAAGCCAGCCCCTCAGACCGATAAGGCCTGAGGGGATTTTTATTTTCCGCGCCAGCGCGCGGCCTCCCTTCCCTTTATGAGGGCTTTCTGTTATACTCATTTCACATTAATCAACATACACCCATGGCAAAACGAGGAACGTGGATAACCGGGCAGCGATCGCATTCCAAAAAGACCAAGAAGCGGCTCGAAGCAAAGCGGCTCATGCTTGAGGCAAAGAAGGCCGGTCGCAGGAAAAAATAGAATCGGACGCACTACGAAGAATGTCCACGCGTAAGAAGATACGAAAAGCCATCATCCCGGCGGCGGGATTCGGGACACGATTTTTGCCGGCGACGAAGGCCCAGCCGAAAGAGATGCTGCCGGTCGTCGATAAGCCGATCATCCAGTACGTGGTGGAGGATGCCGTCTCGGCAGGCATCGAAGACATCATCATCGTCACCGGATCGCTCAAGCGCAGCATCGAGGATCACTTCGATTATCCCTACGAGTTGGAAAAGCGGTTGGAGGCCTCGGGAAAAACCGCAGAACTAGAAGAGATCCGCAAGATCGCCAATTTGGCGAATTTTTATTTCGTACGGCAGAAGGGACCCGTCGGCAGCGCGACGGCGATTTGGAACGCGCGCGCCGTCGTCGGCGACGAACCGTTCCTCGTACTATGGGGCGATGAATTCATGGACGCGACCCCTACCCGCTCACAACAATTGACGAAGGCGTTCGGGGAATCGGACGCGAGCGTCATGCTCGCAAGCGTCACCAAAAACAGGAGTAGGGATTACGATCGATACGGATATGCAACGGGTAAAGAAGTTAAGCCGGGATTATTGGATGTCGCCGAACTCGTGGAAAAGCCGGGCATGGGGAATGTTGATTCTGATTACGCAGTCATCGGCGGTTCCATCTATGAGCCGGAAATGTTCAATGCCATCGAGGAAGCGATGAAACGCCATGACGCGAGCAGCGGACGGGAACTCATTTATATTGATGCTATCAAGATCCTGCTTGAGCGTGGAAGGAAGTGTCAGGCGCTCAAGATCATGAACGGCGAATGGTATGATTGCGGAAGCAAATTGGAATATCTTAAAGCGGTCGTCACGTTCGGCCTCCGGCATGAGGATCTGCGCGGGGATTTTGAGGATTACATCAAGAAGTTAAAACTATAGTCCGCCCCATTATTCCAGTGTTATAATGGAATAATATGAAGCTTATTGGGGTATATAACAACGTGTTCGGGCTATAATCATGAAAAGGATCCTTTTAGCGCTCGCAGTGGCGCTTTCTCTCGCCACACTCTTTAGCGCCATCGCGGGGCGCGCCATTTTTGTCGCCTACGCGCAAGTGACGGCCGCGTCCACGAGCACCGCGAACATCGGCGTGAGCACGAGCTCCCTGCAGGCCCAGCTCGACGCCAATAACGCGGCGATGGCCGCCCTCAATACTCAGATCGCGCAATACCAAGCGGAGCTCCAGCAGGTCGGGGCGAATAAAAAGACACTTCAGGCGGCGATCAACGGCCTTGATCTCCAGAAGAAGAAGGTCCAGACCCAGATCACACTGACCCAAACGCAGATCCAAAATACGCAGATCCAGATCCAGCAGCTTGGAGGCGAGATCACGAACGCCCAGCAAACGATCGCCACCGATCAGACGGCGCTCAGCGCGTATCTGTTGAGCTTGCAAAAAGCGGATGCAAAACCGCTCATCCAGCAGATGCTCTCGTCCGGCGGGCTCGTGCAATCGTGGAGCGATCTCAATCAGACGCTGCAGATCCAGGAAGGCATCCAAAACGAGATGCAGACCCTCAAGTCGCAGGAGAGCTCGCTTGCCAGCACCCAAACCGCCTCCGAGCAGAAGCAGAGCACGCTCACGGCGCAGCAGCAATCGCTCACGGCGCAGCAGCAATCGCTCGTCTCGACCGAACAATCAAAAGCGCAACTGCTTACCGAGACGAATGCGCAGGAAGCAACGTATGAGAAGCTCCTCGCCGCGGCAAACGCCGAGTTAAACAGTTTCTCCGCGTTCGCGGCGAATGCGGGCGGTTCCAAATTGCTCGGCAATCAGACCATCTGCGATTCGTGGGGTTGTTATTATAATCAACGCGACAGCGCGTGGGGCAGTTTACCGCTCGACGGCACGAGTTACTCCATGGCGGCGGACGGATGCCTCGTGACCGCGATGGCGATGGTGCTCACCCACTACGGGTACAAAGACGTGACGCCGGTCACCATCAATTCCAATCCGAACGATTTTGCGGCATACGAACCGGCATATCTTTTGACGAGCATTGATGTGGACGGCATAACCGCCACGCGGAAGACCGCGGCCATCGACGCGACGCTCGCCACGGGCAACCCAGTTATCGTCGGCATCAACGCCTACGGCGGCACCCACTTCGTGGTACTTGTGAGCGGCAGTAGGGGGAATTACATCATGAAAGACCCATATATCGTGGACGGCAATAATGTCATTTTTACTTCGAAATATACCATCAGGAGCATCTACGCGATCGCAAAAGTGGTGATCAGCTAGCCGCGCATGAGATAGAAAAAAGGATGGAGCTGGTCCATCCTTCAATAGTGAAGCTTTACGCACTGGGTTTTGTATGCCGCTCCCGTATCGTGATCTCGACACTGTAGGAATCCGTCGAAACCCCGAAGCCGTCTTCGGACGACCCGTAGAACGCCCCTAGTTTGCCGGCTTCAAGATTGTGCAAGGCAAGCGTAGCGTATAATTTTGGGAGGAACTCCGACGGTATGAACGGAGAATCAATTGTGGTCGGCATGCGAAGCGCCTTTGCTCCGAGTATATTTTTTATCTCGGAATCAACGCTCTTCCTGACTAGGCGCCACCGATCCTCTTTCTTCAGGTACTTGAACTCGATCGTTCTTTCCCCTTTGAAACCATTTCGCTTTCGAGACATGGTTGCGCCTCTCCTTCTCTCATCTTTATATATGAAAAATTGACGCGGAGCAACCGGTGTCAGCCCACCACAGCCCCCACCGCGATCGTGATGAAAAACACCATCATGACGATGAGCGAAAGGAAGAACATCTGCCGCGCCCAGTCGCGATTGGCGTCGCTCACGCGTGCCGCGTTGTTCTGTGGCGCGCCGCCGCCGTCCCCTATCCAGAATCCGCGGAGTCCGGCCGCGAGCCATACGAAGCCCGACACGAGTGCGATGACAAGGTATGTCATTCCGGCGTAACCAAAGATGAAAAGCAAAGACGCCGCGAGCATGAATTCTATGATATAGATGAGCATGCTGAACTTCGTGCGCCGGAGACCGTTCTTGACGGGCATGACCGGGATCCCCGCGGCGGCATAATCGTCATGGCGCCGGATGGCGATCGCAAAAAAGTGCGACATCTGCCACGCGAGCATGATGAGAAACAGGAGCGCCGCCGCGAGATCGATCCGCCCGCTCGCCGCGGCGTAGCCCACCACGGGCGGCGTGGCACCGGCGATGGCGCCGATGAACGTGCCGTATACGGAATTGCGCTTCCCCCACAAGCTGTACGCGAACACATAGAAAATAAATCCGGTGACCGCCGCGAGCGTGGCGAAAAGGTTGGTGCAGAATATGAGCAGGAGAAAACCGATGGCGCCGAGCGCGGAAGCAAAAACAAGGGCGTCGTGCGGGGAAACGTGCCCCTTGATGAGCGCTCGATTTTTTGTGCGATCCATCTTCACGTCAATATCCCGGTCGATGTAATTATTGAACACGCACCCCGACGCCATCACGAGCGCGATGCCCACGACCGTCGCAAGGAAGAGCCCCGGGTTCAAAGGCAGCGTGCCGATGATCCCGTGCAGGACCCGCGCGCCGAGCAAAAATCCCGCGACCACGGTAACGAGGTTGCCGAGCACCAGTCCTGCTTTCGTAAGTTCGTAATAATATTTCATTCTTGCTAGTTTCCTAGTTTGCTAGTTACTCGGTCTCCTAGAACCCATCCTGGCTTTGGATGTATGTGTTCATATCCGCCGGCGAGGCCATCATGTTGTAGTTCAGGTGGTCCATGATCCAGATGGAGCCGACGACCACGATGAGAATGATGCCCACCGCTGAGATGAGCGCGCCGAGCTTCCAGCGTGGCCCGGATTCGTCCGCGAGATGCATGAAGAATATGAGCTGGACGAACAGCTGGACGATCGCAAGGGCGAGAACGATGCCAATGAGCACATCGGGCGCGAACGTCGCGCGGCCGGAGCTTATATATGCCGAGACGAGCCACGCCGCTCCGATCGTGAGCACGAGTGAAAGCACGAATCCCATAATGTATGATGTCAGTGTTTTTTTCATGGCGTTACGATAGTGCTACATGATTCCCATAAGATAGACCGTCGTGAAGATGAAGATCCAGACGATGTCGAGGAAGTGCCAGAAAAGGGTGAAGCGGTCGAGCTTTGAGACGACGCCCGGCGTGAGCCCGCGGACCTTGAGTTGGATGATCGCGACCATGATCCACAGCAGCCCCACCGCGATGTGGAGGCCGTGCGTGCCCACCAGCGTAAAGAATGCGGAAAGGAACGCGCTCCTCTGCCAGCTCGCGCCCATGGTGACAAAGCGGGAGAACTCGCTGAGCTCCAGCCCGAGGAACGTGGCGCCAAGCACAAACGTGACGGAAAGCCATGCGATCGTCTGATTCAATTTTTTTGATCGCGCCGCGAGTGTGGCGAGTCCGCATGTGAAGCTCGATGTCAGAAGCACGATCGTGTTCGTGAGCGCCGTCGACAAGCTGAACAGGTCGTTGGATGACGGGCCGCCGAATGTGCTGTCCCGAAGCACAAAATATACGGCGAACAACACTCCGAAGATTACAAGGTCGGTCATCAGATAGACCCAGAATCCGAATGCGTGCCGGTCAGCTATTTTTTCCATGCCAGTTGTTCCATTTTTTCGACTTCCGCGGCGGGAATAGTATACTCGGTATCCTCATCGAACGAGCGGATAATGATGCACGCGATGCAACCAATGAGACCAAGCGCCATGAGCCAGATGATGTGCCACACCGCGCCGAACGAGAACAGGAAGAAGAATCCCGAAAGGTAGATCGCCATGCCGGTGTTCCTTGAGAGCTCGATGTCCTCGTACTTCGCCGCGGCGACGGCGTGCGGCCAATCCCCCCGCTTCTTCATCTCCCAAAATTCGTCGCGGCTGCTCACCACCGGCTCCTTCGCAAAATCGTAGAACGGCACGGGTGATGACGTCGCCCACTCGAGCGTGCGACCGTCCCACGGATCACCTGTCGTGTCCATATTCTTCTTGCGATCGCGCACGCTGACGTACACCTGCCACACCTGCGTGAGCACGCCCGCGGCGATGATGCAGACGCCGATGCCAGCGCAGATGAAGAACGGCTGATAGCCGGTGGAGGCGGCGTAGGAATCAAGCCGGCGCGTGGCGCCCATGAATCCCAATATATAGAGCGGGGTGAACGAAACGAAAAACCCGACTACCCACAACCAGAACGCGCGGCGGCCGACACGCTCGTTCAGCTTGAATCCCATGATTTTGGGGAACCAGTACGTGATGCCCGCGAAGATGCCAAAGAGCGCGGCACTCACGATCATCGTGTGGAAATGCGCGACGAGGAATAAACTATTGTGCAGTTCAAAATCCGCGCCGGGAATGGAGAGCAGAACGCCCGCCATGCCGCCCCACGTGAACAAGCTGACGAATCCCATGAAATACATCATGGGCGTACTGAACCGGATCCGGCCGCGGAACATCGTGGCGATCCAATTGAAGATCTGCACCGCCGTCGGGATCGCGATGATCCCCGTCATGATGCCGAAGAACGCGTCCACGTCCGCGCCGGCGCCCATCGTAAAGAAGTGGTGTAACCAGACGAGGAACGAGAGCAGAGTGATGCAGATCGCGGCGCACACCATGGACACATAACCGAATATTTTCTTACCGGAGAACGTAGCGACGATCTCAGAGAATATTCCGAATGCGGGGATGACCAGAATATAGACCTCCGGATGACCCCACATCCAAATGAGGTTCACATACAGCATCGGATTGCCCCCGAAGCCCGTCGTAAAGAAATGCATGCCGAAGAAGCGGTCGTACCAGAGCAGAAGCGTCGTGATAGTGAGCACCGGAAATGCGGCGACCACGAGTGCCATACTGCAGAGCGATGTCCAGGTGAAGAGCGGCATCTTCATGAGCGTCATCCCCTTCACGCGCATCTTGATGATCGTTACGAGGAAGTTGATGCCGCCGAGCAGGGATCCGAGCCCGGATATTTGGAGAGACCATATCCAATAATCCACGCCGGTGCCCGGACTGAACTGCAGTTCCGAGAGCGGTGGGAGCGACAGCCAACCGCTCGCCGCGAACTCGCCGCCGACCACGAAGAACATATTAATAAAGATAGCACCCGCTACATAGAGCCAGAATCCGAGCGAGTTAAGGAACGGGAACGCGAGGTCGCGCGCGCCGATCTGGAGGGGCACGATCAGGTTCATGAGGCCAAAAAAGAATCCCATCGTCACGAAGAACACCATGATGTCGCCGTGCGCCGTGAAGATCTGCTGGAAGTGGCTTGCATCAAGATAGCCGTGCGTGGCGCCGAGAATGCCCGGCGCGTTGCCGGAGGCGATGGACTGCTGGAGCCAGATCATGATCGCGTCCAGTCCCCCACGGAAGAGCATGACCGACGCCATCACGATGTACATGATCCCGATCTTCTTCGGGTCGGTGGAGGTCAGCCATTCTTTCCAAAGCCATTTCCAGCGTTTGAAGTACGTGAGCACCGCCGCAATCGCAATGAGACCGATAATGATAGTCCCCGTCCCGCCGATGGTAAACCACTGGTGAGGAAGATCGCTCCACGTGATGTTGCCGAGAAGGAAATGCTCCATAGTCAAATTTTACATTAAAAAATGATTAAAATGAATTTGACAGTTGTCTGTTCAAAGCTATACTTGCATATGTAGATAGAATGTACCTTATTGTGGGGTCGAAATAGCAGGAAGGCTCTACTGTTGGGAGCTCGCGATCTTCGATCCGTGCTCTGCGATGGAGGGTTAGCCGTCCTCCCGACTCCACAATAGGGTAAATTTATCCAGATATTTCTCTCCGGTAATGGACGCCGAAACGATGGCGATATCTTTTCGTGGTCCCAAAATCTCCACCGAGCATAAACAGAGTTTCCCGCCAACACGTTTGATAAAAAGGAATTGCCCACGTTTCCCTGGAATGTTTCTGTATATACGATCGGGATCCGCCATGATTGGGAGAAAATTGTCGAATATAAGATAAAAATCAGGCATGGCATCCTTATCATAACGGTGCCTGTCGTAAATATGCTTTAACGCCCACGTATTCAGAAAAACCGACTGGCATATGTGGCCGCTCCCGTAGATCACCATCTGGATCTCCGTTGTGATGGAACAGATAAAAATCTTCGCGGAGATGATCGGTGACTTTAAGGCAGTACCTAAAATACGCTCGATAAAAATCTTTTTGTATTCCATAAGGCGATTGCCTCATGGTAACGTGCGGGGATTAAAACTATCTTAAACAACTACATCGTCATGCCGGGCATCGAACCAGTGTCAGATCCGCTCGTCGGCGATGTGCTCGTGGGCGGGATCATATACTTCATAAGAATCGTATCATACAAACTTGGGTCCACGGACGAGTAGGTTGACGATGGCACGTTTTCGCTCGGCGGCATGAGCGTATTGTTGTACACGGCGGGCGTGAGCGTATTCGATGAATTCTTTACGGACGCGACCCATGCGTTGAAATCTTCCTGCGACACCGACTGCGCGGTAAAGGTCATCCCCGCGTATCCTGCGCCGTTGATCTCCGTATCTTTGCCGATGTACTCCCCCGTCGAGCTCGCCTCCAAACTGAGCTGGGTCTGCATCGCCGCCATCGCGTAGATCTGACTGCCGAGCTCCGGGATCCAAAACGAGCTCATCGGCGCGTCCGCCGTCAACACAAAATGCACCGGCGTCTGTTCCGGGAACTGTATGTAATTGACCGTCGCGATCCCCTGCGCCGGATAAATGAAGAGCCACTTCCACTGGAGCGCCACCACCTCGATCGTGAGCGGCGGATTATTGGACACGATCGGCGCGAAGGGATCGAGCGCGTGCGTGCTCGCCCAATCCACGAACGCGAGCGCCACGATGATCACCGCCGGGATTACCCACCAAAGGATCTGGCGCCATGCGTTGCCCACATGCTCCGGATCGTACTTCGCCTTCTTGTTCCCCGCGCGGTATTTCCACGCGAACGTGTAGAGCAAAACGAGCATCGGGATGGCGATAAGGAGCATGAGAACGACGGCCAGAATGATCAGATTCCGCTCCTCTAACGCTATCGGGCCCTGTGGGTCAAATACGCCGCCTGACATTTTATTATTGTACCATGCGGGGAAGCCGCCCAGGCGACCGATGAAATATTTAATTTTTAAAAATAATTTTTGACTTATCCAAAGAAGAGTGATTACATAAAGCCTGCGGCAAAGGAAAGGGTGTGGGCATGTCTCTCAGTAAGGAAGTGGTGCGGTGTGAAAACCAACGCTGCAAGCTTAAGCAATATCGGACGGCGAATGGACGGTGCAGAAAGTGCGGCGCAGCACTCCCCTCTGCCTCTGAAACTCTCCCCGGTCGGGTGGTTCACCCACATACCGTCCGAGAACCAAGGGACTTAGCGCAGGTGGCGATGCAACTAGCCCTGGGAAATGCATTTAAAGATCATGGGAAGGCTCCTTTCTAGCTCCCATTGGCGCTCCGGATGTTAACGTCCCGGAGCGCTTTTTTATTCCATTTTTACTTTTACCATACGCGAGTTCTTTAGCAGTCAAGGAAACATTAAAAAATCATTAAATGGATTTTGACATTGCCCGGAAAATCACTAGAATTATTTACGAAAGCGGTGATCCGTTAGGTGACGGATCTCATCTCCGTTTTGGCGCAAAAACGACCACTTGCTGTGGCCGTTTTTGTTTAGATAGATTTAATGCACTTTATGATACTGTGGCTTTGCCTGTGGATCGTGGGGCCCGTCGTCTATGGAGTAGGACACCGCTTTTGCCAAAACGGGGAACCGGGCGCAAGTTCCGGCGGGTCCACGGGTTCGGCCGACTTGGTGTATACTGAATAACAATTGCATGAGAATCCTCGTGGTCGAAGACCAGGAAGAAACGGCGGCAACCCTAAAGCGCAAACTTGAGGCCGAATGCTATGCGGTGGATGTGGAGCACGACGGCGAGAAAGGTTTCTACAAAGCCCGCACGAACGATTACGACCTTATTCTTCTCGACAAGGGACTGCCGGGAAAAGACGGCTCGGAGATATGCTCGGAGTTACGGGAATATAAAATGAACGCGCCGATTTTGATATTGAGCGCGGCGGCGGAGATAGAAGATAAGGTCAGCCTGCTCGACTGCGGCGCGGACGATTATATTACGAAGCCCTATGTGTTCAGCGAACTGGCGGCGCGCGTGAAAGCGCTCTTACGCCGCCCGCAGAGCATTGAGGGAAAAGTACTTTTCGTTGACGGCCTGACACTCGACCGGGAAACATATTCATTCACTTTTCATAAACGAAGAGAGGGCCTCACCCCAAAGGAATTTATGCTATTGGAATATCTTATGAAGAACGCCGGGAAGGTGGTTTCCCGCGGTATGATACTGGAACACGTCTGGGACAGCAGCGTGGATCAGTTCTCGAAAAGCATTGAGATGCACATCATGAACCTCCGCAGAAAGATCGACCCGAAAGATAAAGATGCGTTCATCCACGCCGTTCCCGGCCACGGCTTCATTGTTGGTTAAAGACATAAAGTATGAGCCTCACCTCCCTGCAGATGACCGTTCGGTGAGGCTCATACTTTATGTCATTTTTAGTTAATATATATTTAATGTGCGATGAGTATAATGCGTGGGAAAGGTCGAAAAATATCTCACACGATATCCTCATGAACACATTATTGGAAAAGATCCTTACCGACGAATCGGCGCGCGAAGCGGAACAGATGGAAGTAATGGCCATAGCCGAGGATCCTTTTGAATCCTGGGCCTAACTGCCATGGATGAAAACGATCTACCAAGAAGAGCGAATATCCTGAACGTCATTCTGGTCGGGTCGTTAGTGATGCTGGTAATACTCGATGCGCTCGTCCTCTTTTATTCGCTCCGGGAAGGGAGCAGCCACCAAGGCATCCCGTTCGCGTTATTCTCGAGTATTACCAGCATTCTTCATCCTCCTCTACCTACTCTCGCGGCGGGGCTTCTACAATACGGCGTCTTTTCTTTTGATAGCCGCCTATTTTGTAAGCGACAGCTATGCCGCATATCGATACGGCGTTGGGATGCAGATGGTGCTGATCGCCTACGCCCTCATCATCGTCATGGCGACCATCCTCCGGGGAACGAAGTTCGGATTTTTCGTCACCGGCGCCATCGCCGCATTCATCATTCCGCTGTGGTATGCGCAGCTCCACGGAATGGTAGCCACACAAGCCCAGATCATGAGCGCGGACGACGCCGTTGTCTTCTCGATACTGTACTTCCTTATTATGATCGTCGCGTGGCTGTATAACCGCGAGATCGAGCGTTCGCTGCGGCGGGCGCGGGCCTCCGAGCAAGCGCTCAAGGAAGAACGTGACCTGCTGGAGATAAAAGTGGAGGAACGCACCGACGAACTCCGCAAAACACAGCTTGAAAAAGTGAAACAACTGAATCGCCTCGCTGAACTCGGCCAATTATCGTCTGGATTGTTCCACGATATCCTCAATCTGCTGAATGTCCTCTCGCTCAAAGCTAATGATGAAGCGGATCCGGCGCTTGCAAGCGCATTCGATACCACAAAGCAGATCCAGGGATTCATGCAGGCGGTGCGAAAGCAGATCCGCGGAGAAAGCGAGAAGGAATCATTCTCGCTCATCCAGGGCGTCAAGCAAGCCATCCAGCTCGTCAATTACCAGGCAAATAAAGAGCATATCCGTATCGTGTTCCGGCACGATACTCATGCGGACATCGTGCAGTATGACGCGCCGTTCAAATTCCAGGAGATCGTCATCAATCTCCTCATGAATGCCATCGAATCATACGAGGGCGTTGGTGCCGAGGATACTCGCGTGCGCACCATCGAGATCTTTATTGAAGAAAAAGATGGGGTGGCAACGCTCCGCGTGACCGACAACGGATGTGGCATGACGCCTGCGGTCCGTGCCCGTATATTTGAGCCATTTTTTACCACAAAGGATGCTCAGAAAGGGATCGGCATCGGCCTCGCGACCATCAACAATATCATAGAAAAAGATCTCTCGGGAACGATTGCCATAGAGAGCCAACAAGGGCTCGGCTCAACGTTTACCGTCGCATTTCCTATACAACATGCAGAAATACCAGGAACTGATACATCGGGCCATCGACCACATACGAAGCGAACAATCCCCTGACGGCAGCTTTGTGAACCTTTCGGGACATTCGCCAACCGACTTTTCTCACGCCATCCCGCGCCGGACGACATTTTTCGCTTCCACTATCCTGACATGTCTGCGACATGTCGAGCGGCGGACAACCGATATTCAAAATCGCGCGGCGAGTTTTCTGCTTTCAGAAAAGAGTATGCGATGGTCATTCAATTACTGGGCACGTGGTGACGGCGGGAATGCCACAATGCCTTACCCGCCTTATCCGGACGATCTCGATGATACGTTTGCCGCGCTGACTGCGCTCGCGAGCTACAATCCTTCAATCATAGACGGCCATATTCTTTCCTCCATCGCAAAAATACTTACCACGCAGGAGATGCGCGCGGGCGGCCCGTACCGCACATGGCTTGTCGGGAATGACGCTCCGGCACAATGGCAGGATACGGACATTGTAGTCAACGCCACGATCGGCTATTTCCTTTCGCTCGTCGGCGTTCACCTTCCGGCGTTGGAACACTTTATCAGTGAAGCGGTCCGCGAAAATCGGCTGGCATCGCCGTACTATCCGGGCATTTTTCATGTAGGTTATTTTATTTCGCGATTTTATAAAGGCAATGGCAATACGGATAACGCCGCGATCCGCGGCGCGCTCGCGGATATCATCCTAGGGCACTTACATAAATATAGTGCCAAAAATATCACAACGCTCGAACTCGCGATGACGATCTCATCGCTTGTGTATATCGGCCATCGGGAAAAGATCGCGATCGCCATGCCGGATGCCCTCGCCCGACATGTGGAACATGAGGGATTCATGCCCTATGCGTTCTGCATCGATCCCACCCGTGATGGCAGGCGCTGTTATGCAGGATCGTCCGCGCTCACGGCGGCGTTCTGCGCGGAAGCTCTCGCGCTATACAGCGCGCCCGAATTTTCATCTTCCGCCGCGGCAGCACAGGCGCCCACCCTCCATGAACATATCCGCTGCCTCGCACGAACAGCATGCGCCGCGATCGGCGATTCACTGCGCGATACCGCGATCGCGCAGATCGATAAAACGACGGACGAAAGGATCACGATGCTCGCCTATGATTTTCACGAGGCGATATACCGCAGCGGGATCGTCATCCCTTTGGACATCGTCGAACAACTTTCCCTTGCAAATCTTTACGGATGGATGGCGTATGACATCTATGACGATGTGCTCGATGGTGACGAGAATGCCTCGTCCATTCCTTGTGCGAATTTCTTTCTCCGCGCGCTCACAGAAATATATTCGACGCTTGCGGTACAAATTCCGGGAATGGCTCACCTATTCCGCACCACCATGAATCGTATTGATGATGCCAACGCGTGGGAGCAAAAACATTGCTGCTTCCCCGCGATACCGTCGTTCGGCGACTACCACACGCTCGCCGACCGGAGTATTGGCCATGCCATGGGCCCGCTCGCCGAATTCCTCATCGCCGGGTACAGCGCCGACTCCGTAGAATATAAAAATGTGGAGCTATTCTTTCGCCACTACCTCATCGCGCGCCAGATCCATGATGACGCGCACGATTGGGCGGAGGATCTCCTGCGCGGCCGCGTGACGAGCGTTGGCGCACTCGTCCTCACGCGTTTTAAGAAACGGTATAAGGATAAAGAGGTTATGACATCACCAGGCGCGATGATGCCCGAGTTGCGCGCGTCGTTTTGGAAAGAGGTCGTCGACGATGCGGCAAACTTGATAACCGCACACGTGCATGAGGCGCGCCTCGCGCGACAGCGATCGTCGATCCTGGACGGTTCGGATCTCCTCGAAGGCGAGCTCCGCAAACTCGAATCCGGCGCCCAGCGTGCGATTAAAGAGCGAGGCGATGCTCTTGTTTTTCTTAATGATTTCAAGGAAAATTCCGCATCTGGCGCGCCATTTTGAAATACGGTAAGCTACAGGCAGTTATTGCCATAATGGGATAGCGGAAGGGAGGTGAGGGAAATGGCCAAAGGCTGCGAAGATGAGTTGCTGACGCATCACAAATCGCAAGAAGAACTGCGCCGGGAGCTTGAGGAGCTGCGCACGTCGCTCCAAAATGCTTTCAGCGAGTACGAGCTCAATAAGGAGCTCGTGGGAAATCCACAGACATGGGTGGCATATATTCAGGACGCGATCGTAAGGGCTCACTGCTTCCTGAACACCCAGAAGGAACATCCCGGACTGGAAGACGTCTTCGCTCGGCTCGCGGAATCGCTCCATCGGGCAGAGAAGCGCCTCCCCGGCTATGAAAAAATAAAGGGAATAAAAAGAAATCCCGAGAATACGGAATGAACTCCATTCCATCTTTTCACGGCGCCTGAACACGAAAGTGGGCGCTGTTTTCTTTTTATGATCTATAGAACGCTTCCCATAAGGGAATATATGAAATAAATCCGAGCGTAATAAGTATTAGTGATTGACAGCCCAAGGTCGACTTATATAAACCAATCATCGACCACACCATTATCCATGGCAGAAATGGAGGATGAGGGCAGATGCCAAGAATGCGGGCACGAGCACACCGCGCCCGACGGCGCCTGCCGGTGCGGATGCCAGTCGTAGTAATATAAAAAATGACCCTCCCGGGTCATTTTTTATATTTCCGAACAATGGAAACTCCCTGAATTATCATTGGGGCCAGCAAGCGTATGGTTTGAAGGGCTTCGCGTTCCGCGGCCTGCTGGCCGGGCCGCTCACGCTCGGTAGTCCGCGGGACTACCTCCGCGAAGCCCTTCAAACCATACGCTTGCTGGCCTTAATCAGTTGAGGGAGTTCCAGATGGACGGGTCTATATCCCCGTCCGCCTTGAAGAACATCACGCCGCGCAGGCCGTACTTCTTCGCGAGCGCCACTTTCTGGAGTTCCGATGTCGCGTCCGGGAAGGACACAAAGAACGTGGTGGAGGCATTCGGATCGTGCGTGGTAAGCACCGCCGGCTCCGTGGAGGAAACATAATTGGTAAGAACGAGTGGCTCCTGAATATAGGTGCTGGAGGTGAACGTGAAGCTCAGCTCCCCCGCGTTGTCACGCACCGGCGTGATGCCGAGCGAATCCGCGCGGTCCATCGCGCCGAAGTAATCCCACGCACGCACCTCCTGATACGTCGTCACATTGTTCGCCCACGAGACCTCGTACTCGTATCCGTACGTCGGGATGCCGAGCATGATCTTCTTCGGGCTAATGTACTGGACGGCGTACTGGACGATCTTCGTCACCCAATCCGGATCCGCGGTCGGTGAGTAGAGCTGTGCCGTTGCCGCCCTTTGAAGCATCGAGTTTGAGGTCCGTCGTTCCCTGGTCGTATGCCATAAGGCGCACCTCGTCGCAATATTGGTTGAGTACCGTATAATTTTCGGGGTACGTGAGGGTCGCGGGGACGACCACATAAACCTGGCTCGCCGGCTCGCGCGGCACGACGGTGCACGTCAGCTTCTCCCCCGCCGGATGGAGCCGCATCGCAAGTCCCTCTATAAATAATGAGTAATACGGGCGCGTTGACGTGGACATCGCTTCAAAGTCGATATCGATACCGTCAAAACCATTGGCCTTCACGAGCGCGGCGATCGAATTCTCTTCCGCCTGTCGCGTTTTTGCAACGGAAAGTAACCGGTAAATGCCGCCTGCGTCGAACCACGCGATCGTCGGAATGACCTTCACGCTCGCCCGACTGGACAGCGGATATCCACCCGGTCCAAAGCCCCTGGTTTATGCCGAGGTCGTCTTTGATGGCCCCACCGCTCACGATCTCATACGAGAACGGGCTTACCTCGTTCAGTGAATCAAGATTGACGGCGATCTGCTGCTCGCCCGCGGTGCTCGTCCAATAGGGCACCCAGGCGCCGTAATAGAATGGTGTTTTCGCGGTGGTGGCGGTGGCCGCGAACGCCAAAAACGGCACCGCGCCCGCGATGAGCGCGGCGACCGTCGCTTTGGTAAAAAATTTCTGCATTCGCGTTGTTCTTATTATTTAATACAAATATAATCCCCCTTCTTAACGATAAAACCTTCTTTTTCAAGGCCTCCAAGCACTTTCATGAACCTTTGCGGAGAAACACCCAGAATTTTCAATAGCTCATCAACGCTTACTTTATTCCTTTTTGCGGCGAGGGTCGATCGCATGATCTTGCCGCGCAGTTCGCGATCGGATCCTTTGAAGCCGGCCTGCCGTTTGTAATGCGCACTCCGCCGATTGGGTTCGCCTGCTCCATTGCCGATCCCGAGCATGCATTGCTGCTCCGTAGTCCATGAGCGCCCAATACCATTCCCGCGGATGCTTGCGGTCTATGCTCCTTTCGATATAACGTTCCAGTTCCGCATCCGTTACCCTTCGCTTTTTTGGAAAGAAAAAATGGATGAACACGCGGCGGATATTCGTCTCTATAAAAACTTCCGGCTTATTGAACGCGAACGCCATGAGCGAACCCGATGTTCCCTTTCCGATGCCGGGCAACGCCTCGAGCGCCGCGCGGTCGCCCGGCAAGCGTCCGCCATATTGCTCAACGACGACCTCCGCGGCGCGCTTCAAAAACATCGCGCGGCGATTGTAGCCGAGCCCCTGCCATGCTTTCAGGATAGCGCTGTTCTTCGCCCGCGCGAGCGCGCGGAAGTTGGGAAATTGTTTGAGAAATCGATTATAGTATCCCTCCACCCGCGACACCTGTGTCTGCTGGAGCATGATCTCGGAAACCAGGATCGCGTACGGGTCCCCCGTGTGCCGCCATGGGAGCGTGCCCCGCCCGGCGCGGCGGTAATACGCCCAAATTGCCTTCTGAAAAGCGCTCATGGTCATCGTTCGAGACATTAAATCTATATTAACCGCCATTTGCGCTTTTGGGAAAGCTTATGGTATAATGATTGCGATGTAAGTGTTCTTAGTAAGTTTCCACTGGCCGCACTACTATTGTTTGGGCGGCGCAGAAGCAGAGGAGAAGTAGGTCGCCTTACACATCATTAGCAATTGAATGGCTACAAAATTATACGTTGGAGGTTTACCGTACTCGACGACTCAGGACGAGCTCCAGTCAGCGTTCGCCAAGGCGGGCGCAGTCGTGTCCACGAGCATCATCATGGACAAGATGACCGGCCGCTCGCGCGGATTCGGTTTCGTCGAGATGGGTTCCGATGACGATGCGCAGAAAGCGATCGAAATGTGGAACGGCCAAGACTTCGATGGGCGCAAGCTCACCGTGAACGAGGCCAAGCCTCTCGAAGCCCGCCCTCCCCGCCGCGAAGGCAACTTCGGTGGTGGTGGTGGCAGGGATTGGCAGTAGGTCTTCGGATCTGCTTCTCAAAAATGCCCCTTCGGGGGCATTTTTGTTTGTCAGCCAATCAGAGTAAAATCTATCTATATGGAAACCATCCTGCTCATCATCATCGCTATCCTCTTTGCCGCCATCGTGTGGCGGCTTTGGAAACTTCAGGATCGGCCGGCGCAAAAAGAGGATTCGCAATCGTTGCTCATGCTCCAAAATCAACTGAACGAGTTGAACCGCACGATCGAGACCAAGCTGGGCGATTCGGCAAAGGCCATCAATGATTCCACAAACAAAGCGTTCACGCAGGCTACGGAGAGCACGCGCCTCATCCGCGAGATAACGCAGGAACTTGCTAAGGTGGGCGAGGGCCAGCGCCAGGTGGTGAGCATCGCGGACAACCTCAAGAACCTGCAGGATATTTTGAAGAACCCGAAACAGCGCGGCGTACTCGGCGAATATTATCTGGAGACCGTGCTGAAGAACGTGCTCCCGCCGAACGCGTACCAGATGCAATATCCGTTTAAGGATGGCACGATCGTGGACGCCGCCGTGATCACAAAGGACGGCATCATCCCCGTGGACTCCAAATTCTCGCTCGAGAACTACAATCGCATTTTGGAATCGGCCGACAAGACCGAGCGTGAGCGTTTTGAGAACGCGTTCGCGAACGACCTCAAGATCCGCATCGACGAGACGTCAAAATACATAAAGCCGGAGGAAGGCACGCTCGGCTTCGCATTCATGTTCATCCCGTCCGAGGCCGTCTACTACGACCTACTCGTCAATAAAGTGGGCGCGCTCAAGTCCAATAACGTCAACCTCATCGAATACGCGAGTGGCAAGAAGAAAGTGATCATCGTCTCCCCCACCACCTTCCACGCCTATCTTTTGACGGTGCTCCAGGGCCTCAAAGCGTTGCGCATCGAGGAGAGCGCGAAAAAATTAGTGAACGCGTCGGTGAACTCGGCAAACACTTGCTGAGCTATGAGGAATACTTTGGCAAAGTGGGCAAGAACCTGACGACCACCGTCTCCGCCTACAACTCTGCCGGAAAGGAGTTTGGGAAGATCAATAAAGACATTTTGCGCATCACGGGAGAGCAGCTTGAACTTGAATCGCCAGTTGTGGAGAAGCCGGAGGAAGTGGACCCTTCTTAGTGCATTAGTTCGATATGATTTCCCTCGGTGTCCAGTCGGGGAGGAATATTTTCTGCTGCTTCAGAATTTTTCTCCTTACCCATATAACGGCTTAACGCGAACGCCATTCCAAATTGCCAAACCGGAAATAGAATGTAGAAACTTTGAATATAGTTATTTTCGTAAGTACTCCCCAAAAAAAGTCCGGGAAGAAATCCTACAACAGCCAATACTCCGCCAATTAGCGTCAGGTCAAAAATGCCACCGTAAATACGGGGAGGGTGAGGTACAAAAATTTTATAAGCGATAGATACCATAAGTGCCCCCACTGCGCCGCCTGCAAGATTGGCAATGGCCAATTGAAGCATTCCGGGTCTCGCGATCCCCAACCATCCAGCCTCAACATAAGCTGGTGTAAATCCGCAAACCGCACAACCCCCAATGAGCGAAGCTATGAAATACGCGAGAAAATATGCAGCCCCCGAAATTATTATAAACGTTACTATTTTATAGATGGGCTGTTTATAAAAATAGAAAGATATGATGACTCCAAAAATAATGCCGGGAAGAAAAACCCCAACGATGCCGCTATCTTTAGTTAGCAACATCAATCCATCCGTCACTAGTCCAGCTAAGAGTCCAAGAGCAGCGAGTGACACTGAATTTGTTGTTAGTTTAATAAAAACCCTAGCGCTTTCTCCTTCTCAAAAACGCAGGAATATCCCACGCGTCGTTATCTTTCCCTGTCGGCTTTGCCAGTTCGGGCTTCTTGTCAAAATTGTTGGGCGAGAGCGTTTTTTGGGCCATCATCTCGTCGGCCGATTCCTCGCCGCGGGCGTGGACCGTAGGGTTCTTGGAGCTCGTGCCTGCCTCCCGCATCGGCGTGGATTGCTTGCTTATCAGCGCCGCGCCGTTGCCATTGACCGGTCCTTCGCCGCCCGCCCGACCGGTGCCGAACATCATGGAAGCCCGCCCTGGCGACCCTCAAAATGGTTGCCAAAGAGCGCTCCCGGCTGGCTGCCGCTGAAGCCCGCGGCGACGATCGTCACCTTAAGCTCGCCCGGCTTCATATTCCGATCGTGATAGGCGCCGAAGATAATGCGCGCTCCGGGATCCGCCGTCTGTGCGACGATCTTTGCCGCATCGTTCACTTCCGTCATTCTGAGATCACGGCTGCCGGTAATACCGAGCAGTACCGCCTTCGCGCCTTCGGGGTTCGTCTCAAGGAGCGGCGAATGGAGCGCGGCGTTGACGGCCTTCACGGCGCGATCCGGACCGCTCGCGCGGCCGACGCCCACGATCGCGATCCCCGCGTCCTGCATGATGTTCTTCACATCCGCGAAATCAACATTGATGATACCCGGCATCGCGATGATCTCCACAAGTCCCTTCAACGCATTGCGCAAAATTTCGTCTATCGCCTCGAACGCCTTTACGATCGGCGTGTCCTTGCCGATGACGGTGAAAATGCGATCGTTTGGCACGATGATGATCGCGTCAACTTTATCGCGCAATTTTATAAGCGCTTCGTTCGCGATGCGCTCGCGCTGGCTCCCTTCAAAGGTGAACGGCTTCGTGACGACCGCGATCGTGAGCGCGCCGGACTGCTTCGCCGCCTCGGCGACGATCGGCGTTGCGCCGGAGCCGGTGCCTCCGCCAAGTCCCGCGGCAAGGAACACGAGGTCCGCGCCCTGCACCGCTTCCGTGATCTCCGAGCGATTCTCCTCCGCTGCCTGGCGGCCAAGGTCCGGATTCATGCCGGTGCCCAATCCGCGCGTCAAACTTTTTCCAATATATAATTTCTGCTTGACGTCGCACTCGTCCAAGTCCTGATGGTCGGTGTTGATAGCGATGAAGTCCACGCCGCGCGTGAAATCTTTTGCCATGCGCGCGACCGCGTTACCGCCGCCGCCGCCGATGCCGATCACTTTGACGTTCGCAGACAATGGCTGGAATCGCTCGCTCTGCTTTTTCGGCCTACTGCTCTGTGTCGCCCGACGCGCCGCCCGATGTTTCTTTTTCATAAAGTTTTAATGTTTCTTGTATGGTAACAGAAAATGGTTACGGGGCAAAATAGCGGAAGAACTTCTTGAGGCCCGCGCCCGATGGTGTCCTGTCCCCGCCCCTGCCCTCGCTCTCCATGCCCCATAAAACAAGGCCAAAAGCACCCACGAACTCCGGGTCTTCCAGATATTCTTTGAAGCCGCCTCCGCGGCCCTCCCACTCGTCCGCGAGCGTGAAGCCGATCTGCGCCGCAAACTTCATCTCCTGCTTGACGAGATCGGTAAGTCCCGGCAATTTTGCGCCGCCGCCGACAAGCACCACGCCGCCCGGCAGCTGCCCGTATTTTTCCATCAACTTCAGTTCGTTGTTCACGAGGTCAAAAATCTCTTCAAGCCGCGACTCTATGATCTCCGCGATAAACTTGCGCGAGACAGAACCTTTCGCATCATCGGCAAATTTTTTCATATCAACGGATTCCTTCTGCGGCACTTCTTTCGAATACGCGTATCCGTAATGGATCTTCACTTCTTCTGCCGCGTCAACGGGCACTTTCAATCCCACCGCGAGGTCATTCGAAATATTTCCCGCGCCCACCGGGAATTTTGATACGCCGACGAGGCGATTTTCTTCGTATACGGCAACGCCGGTTGTGCCGAAACCGAGATCCACGATCGCGGTGCCGAGATCGCGCTGGCGTTTGGAGAGCGCGGCCTGCGCGGCGATGATCGGACCGTAGCCAAGCCCGCTGATGTCACCGCCCGAAAGTTCCACCGCACGGATGAGCGTCTTGATGTGCGGCGCGAACGCGTCGATGATCAAACTCTGCACCTCGAGCCGGCTTCCGGAAAGCCCCAATGGATCAAGGATGTCGCCGACGCCGTCCACCATATATTCCTTCACGATCGTGTGCACGATGGTGCGGTTCTGCGGAAGGTTCACCGCCTGGCTCGCGCGCACGGCGCGGTCCATATCATCCTTCGCGATCTCCGCGTCCGCGCGCGAAACCGCAACGATGCCGCGCGAGGTCTGCATCTTCGCTTGTGGCGTGCCGATGCTCACATAAATATTGCGTAGCGCCGCTTTTGATATTTTTTTGACCTCCGAGAGCGCGCGATTGATCGCTTGCGACGCCTCACCGAGATCAACGACGGCACCTTTTCGGATGCCAAATGATGGCTCCTCGTGCGCGTACACGATCACCGGCCGCGCGCCGCGGCATTCCGCAACCACAATTTTGAGTGACGAAGTTCCCACGTCCAATCCCGTGATAAAATCCCCGCCTCCGCCGATTCCCTTGAGCTTCATATGCTCTCATTTTATCACGAAAAGCATCACAAAAGGAACTGTGCAAAGCTACCGCCTCCAGCAGATGATCGTTCGCAAGTCTTTCACAGTTCCAGCTTGATGTTTTTTTAAAATAGTTTTAATGGCACTTATGTTATAGTGGCGGAGCCAACGACGAAAGGGCCGGTGGTGAAACGGTATCATAGCCAGATTGCTACCTGGAAGTTTGGGGTTCGACTCCCCACCGGTCAACGTTGGCGAGAATCCTGGACTTGACGTCCATAGAGATCCGAGTACTATGGATATCAAGGTGGCAATCTGGCGTGGTGCCGCAAGCACCATCAAACAAAAAATCGCTCAAAGAGCGATTTTTTGTTTTCTTGCTTATATTTTTCCTAATATCTTTTTCTCCAAACCTTCCATCTTTACGATATCCATCTTTTTTTTATGGTCGTATCCCAGCAAATGCAGTACGCCGTGCAGCAGCAACGCCTTCGTTCGTTCCGGTGATTTCTTTAAAATATCGCGATTCAGATAGATCTCACCTAGATAGCGCTTTTTCGTTTCGGGATGCGGAAAGTGCGCGGGCTCGGGGAATGAGAGGACGTTCGGCTCGGTCTTCTTCTTTATAAACCGCGTCTTGAGCGCGGCCATTTTCACGTTGTCGAGCAGAATGATATCCAACGTCGCGCTCCGGACCTTGAGCGTTTTCAAAATCTTTTGCGCCAGGCGCGAAAGTTTACGCTCGTTCCACATCGCGGATCACGTCTCCTACCATCTTTCCGTCGGCGCGGCCCTTTGCCAGCTTCATCACTTCTTTCATGATCGAACTGAAATCATTCGCACCACTTGCTTTGGCCGCTGCTACCATCACAACCACTTCCTCGCGGGAAAGCGCCGCGGGTAAATATTCATAGATCACTTTAAGATCGCCCTCTTCTTTGGCGACGAGATCGTCACGCTTTCCTTGCTTAAAAAGTTCGATCGAGTCCTTGCGCTTCTTCGCTTCTTTTTGGAGGATCGTTACCACCTCCTCGTCGCTCAGTATTGCCTGCGGATCCTTCAACGCCTTTTCCTTCTGCGCGGGATTCAAACTGGCGAGCGTAAAACGAAGCACGTCGAGGCGTGCTTTATCGCCGCTCTTCATGGCGGCCTTCATATCGTCGTTGATTTTTTGGAAGAGTGCCATTGAAGGCGAGTGGTAAATATCCGAACGCGCGGCGCTAAATGAGTCCAAGCTTCTTCTGGCGTTCCACATCGGCTTTCTTTTCCTCGCGATGGATCGCCGAGGAGCGGCGTTTGATGCGGCTGATCGTCCGCGTGTGAAACTTGCGATGACGCACCTCTTTGACGATGCCGCTCCGCTTCACTTTGCGGGTGAAGGTATACAAAAGCGACTGCCCCGACTCCCCTTCTTTCTTCCGTGCTTCTATTGCCATGGAAGACAGTATAAAGGGAGGGTGAAGGTTTTGCAAGCGGTGCCTATGCCGTGGGCTTGCCCACCACGTCCGCCACCCGATCCTTGATCCGCTTTACCTCTTCGTCCACGACCGACTGGAAGTTTGGGATGTTCACCATAAAAAAATCCATCAGGACGTCCTGCGCGCTCTCCGGGCTCTTTTTTATCTCCTCGTCCAGAAGATCTTTCTTATCTTCCGGCAAAAGCTCCAGCCCGCGAACCATGACCGCCTGGAACAGCGTGTCGGCGAACTTTTCCATCATCGTGGCCTTCTCCTCCGGAGGCAACGCATCCAGGCCCAAGCTTTTCATCAATTCATCGTTCATAGTGTTCATGAAATGAGTATATCATTTTCTCCCTATCGCGCCATGATGCGTCGCGACGAAATCCCCCACGGTCGTGGTCGCGGGCGCCCTGCGCACGAGATCCGAGTTTCCCCGGATCGCCCTGCCGAGGTTCGCATGCCGTTCCTCGAGCGGAACCCTGCGCAGCGCGTCACCCTGCATTTCGTGGACGCTCGCGCCGCGATGGAAGAACGAGTGCCTGAGCGCCGATTGCATGGCTTCCGGACGCGGCGAGATCATCGTATCCTCCGCGAACCTGTGCACGGGGACATCCCTTACCCTCGCCCAGTGGTCGTATGAATGGAATCCAAAATCACGGGCCCTCGGATATGAGACGAGATAATCCCTCATCCGGCGGTGCACTTCCATAACATTATTCATATCGACGAACATGGGGTGATGATCTCCGACCCTTTCCGCGGCGACGAGGAAGAGTTGCCGCATCTCCGGGGGCGGGATCCGGTCCATGCTGTCAATGCGTTCGAGGAGCTGCTGACCATGTTCCGGGTTGTACGGCATTCTATGGATCTGTTCCGCGATGTTGCCGACCTGCACGTGCTGTGGGGCGAGTTTGAAATTTTCCAGGTGCTGCAGTGGGATCGCATTGTCCACGTCCGGCGGCTGCACGGTCGTTATCTCCGGGTGATCCGGCGTGTGTCCATGTAATATCTCATTGACGCGCGCACCGGTCAGCTGCTCGTGCGGATGCGCGTGGAGCCACGCTGATATCTCGTGATTATTTGCAAGGATGTGTTCTTGCTGAGCGGCGGTGAGGTGTCCCGCCTTCTCTACCAAGCTATGGATGTCACCGCTCTTCAGAACGCTCGAAAGGTCGATCTTCTCTCCAACGGCGAGCGCGTCAGGATTCGCAATGCCAAGCGCGGCTTTATGGGCCTCGGCGCGGTCCACGATGTCGCTGATCATCCACGTCTTCTGCGCGTCGTTCAATTTATCAAATGCCGGATCTTTTTGAAGTTCCTTTGCGGTGATCTCCCACAACGAATCACCTTTGTGCACCTCGATCGGAGGGTGTTCCACTGATACGGCTGCCGGTGCGGGCGCGGATGCGTGTTGTTCCGGGACTTTAGGTGATGGTGGCGGTGTCTCGGCCGGATGCGCCGGAGCGTTCGCGGGGTGATCGACTGTCTTGGGCGCGGACGGTGTCTCCGCTGGATGGGCACCCGATGGATGATCGGGCGTGGCATGGCCGGGCACCAGCGGCTTCCCTCCTGTAGGAACATGATGTTCCACCCCACCACCGCCAGACGGGACATAGTGAGCGGCCAACCCCGCCGCACCCACGCCGACTGCGGCGGCGATCGCGATCTTCAGATACATCCGCTTCTTTTCACGGTCTGCCTCTTTCCCCAGAATGTCACCGTATTTAAGGCGCATGTCGTCGAGGCATTCGGCAATCTCCCCTTCGCGCTTCGCGAGCAATGAGCCAATTTGATATTCCTTCGTATTCTTTCTTCCCAATGTCCTATCGTATGCCTCGTACCCAAGCGTGGTCACGGCCCCGATCCCTTTCATGATCACCGGGGCTGCCTTGATCGCACCGGCCGAAACAACGATACGCCTGCCGGCATAGTAAAGAATGGCGGATCCGGCGACCACTCCGGAAGCGGCGAAGGCGCCGGTACCGATCGCCGTGGAGAGCGCGATCTTCTGCCAGGGTTTCAGACGCGCGTATGCCGTCCATGCCTTCTTAAGCATGCCCTGCTTCTGCTCGGGCATTTCCGAGATCTTTAACCCCGCCATCTTGCGCTCTTCGTCAACGACGAATTTATCAAAAAGTGCCCGATTTATATTTTCCGAAGAACGCCACTTTAATGGGTCCTTATCTTTTGATTCCATTATATCCTCGCTCTCTGCCGTGAGCTTTTCCCGTTCCGCATGCGTGGCGGCCTTCAACGCCGCGTCATACGCCGCGCGCGCCTCTGATATTGCGGATGTGTCGCCGCCGATATTGAGCATCGATGCAATGCTGCGTTTATTCGCCTCGCGATATTCCCGATGCGCTTTTGCGTATGCCGCGCGCGCCTCGTCGAGCGTGGGAAGTTTTTCTTTCTGTTCGGGCTGCGGCTCCAGCGTCGGCGTCGGTTCAGCGACAGGTTTTTCCGCGGCGGGATTTGGTTCAGCTTGGGTCTTAATACCCGGTGTCCAAAAATCATACCGGGATTTTGATTTTTCCGGAGCCGGAGCGGCCGGGGGCGGCGTTTCGGCCGGCTTTTTCGCTTCGCCCACCTCAATGACGATGGTGCTCATGTCATCATCCTTCGCCCGGATGTTTCGCCCGGGAAATTCTTGCTTGTCTTGTCTGAATTTCTTATACTCCGGAGATTTCAATTGACTCGGCGACCTCTTGCGCCTCATTCGCTAACATTTGGGACGCCTCGGAAGCGTTCGGAATAATGATTCCCGACAATTTGAGCAATGCGCTCGCGGGTAAGATTGTCCGTGATGCCATCCGAGGCGATCACGATCCTATCTCCTGGCTCCACCTGCACCAGATAATCTTCCGGAAGCATATAACTACTACCGACAGGACCGTTTACCAGCACATTTCTCCGGTCGAATGCATCTCTTTCGTGATCCTCCAACTTAGCGTAATCTTCGATTGTTTTGACATTTGCCAGTCGGGCATCCGCTTCCTTGATTTCCCTCGGGCTTCCCGGCATCGTGACGCCCAACATGTCGTTATCAATCCCCATGCATTCCAACTCGCCGTCCGCGCCGTTTTTCCTGACGACATACACTGGGCTATCTCCAACCGTAACTATTACCGCAAACTGTTTTTCGCCGTCGGAAATCAGCTTGACCAAAGAGGCCGTGGTTCCCATTTCTTTTAATTGAGGATCCCTTTTCTGCTCATCGAGAACCGCCTGATTTGCTTCGTTGAGAATGGCCCATAAGGCATCTTTCGCTTGCTTCGCGTCCATGTCTTTGGGCAACTCCTTTAACTTTTTCTCGATGGTCGCTTTGGCCAATTCGGATGCCCTTTCCCCTCCAGCGTGCCCTCCCATGCCATCAAAAACACCGAAGAACCCATCTTCGGGTCGCGCTAAAATTCTGTCCTCATTTTTTTCATGGGATTCCTTGCTTGCGGCACGGCTTACCGAGCCATATTCTCTGACGAACTCATTGGAATTCGTTTCGCGTTCGATGGGGGCAGCGACATCTTCCTCCGCTACTGGTGTAGCTACGGCTTCGCTTTCCGCTTCCGGAACGGCGACGGGTTCCGGATTCCATAAAAGACGCTCTTCATCCGAGATCGTCTTTTTCAACTTTTCTCCATTCTCATCCGTTCGCTCGAGCACCCACTGTCCTTTTTTCCCGCGATGCATAACTTTCCAACCACCGACTATTTCGCCATTAAACCCCATCGCACGGATCTTCTCCCCTGGAGCCGATTCAGAGCCTTTGATTTTGCGACTTCTTTTGGATTCCACTTCCAGCTTGGGCTTTTCTACCATATGCAAGTATTATACCATTATCGGCCTAATAGTCAAGTGGTTGGTTTTCCTTCATTTTTGGCGCTTTTTGATCTCGTCCGCGAGCTTCTCGAGCGGCACCGCCTCCTGCAGGCCGTTCACGAGGTCGCGGACGATGATGCTGTTCTCGTAGATCTCCTTCTGGCCAAGGATCAGCGCGAGCGCGATCCCCTCCCGGTCCGCCACCTTAAGCTGTGCCGCGAGCGATTCTTTCGCGAGCGATTCGGAGACGAGAAATCCGCGGCCGCGGAGGTCCTTCAAAATGGCGAACGCTTTCTTCTTTGCGAGGTCGCCCGCGTGCGCGAGGAAAACGCGCTTGCTCGACTTCCCGTTGAATGTGATCTCCTTCGCGCGCATGACGGCGATCAGCCGCTCCACGCCGCACGCGCCGCCGACGGCGGGCGTCAGATGGCCGCCGATCGTTTCCATCAGGTAATCGTAGCGCCCGCCGGCGGGAAGCGCGCCGATCTGCGCCTCGTTCCCTTCCGCATACATCTCGAACACGGTGCGGCTGTAGTAATCCAGCCCGCGCACCAGGTGGTGGTCAAGCTCGTACGGGATGTTCACCTCATCCAGATATTCCAAAACGGATTTGAAGTGCGTGCTGCACATCACGCAGATCTTGTCGAGGAAGTTCGGCGCTTTCTCCTTGAGCGCGATGCATCCCGGCTCTTTGCAATCGAGCAGCTTGAGCGGATTTACCTTCAGCCGGCGCTCACAATCCTCGCAGAGCTCCTTTTCGTGGTTCTTATAATACGTGGTGAGCTGCTTCTTATAGATCGGGCGGCAGATGCGGCATCCGATGGAGTTGATCTTGACGAGCGAGTCCTTTGATCTTGAGCTCGTTCAGCAGATCCCAAAAGAACGCGATGATCTCCGCATCGTAGATGGGATCGTTCACGCCGCCCAGCGTCTCAAGATTGATCTGGGTGAACTGCCGCAGGCGGCCGAGCTGGGGACGCTCGTGGCGGAAGAGCGGGCCCATCGCAAAGAGCTTCTGCGGCGGGCCGAGGCGCGAGAGGCCGTGCTGCATATACGCGCGAGAGATGCCCGGCGTGTACTCCGGGCGGAGCGCCAGGAAATCGCCGCCCTTGGTCTTCAAGGTATACATCTCCTTCTGCACCACGTCGCTCTCCTCGCCGGACGTCTTATTATAGAGCTCTGCGAATTCCAAAATCGGCGGTTCGATCCGCGAAAATCCATACGCCGTCGCGAGCGAGTCGCGCCACGCTCTCTATTTTTTCCCAATACGGTTCGTCCGAGGGCAGGACGTCGTGCATCCCCTTCGCGGACTGGAAGGTGCGCACCACCTCCTTAGGTTCCCTAGGTTTTTCTTTTTCTTGTTTAGGTGTGGGCATGATGATCGCTACTGATATTTCGGAGCGCTGAACATCTGGATGGCGTTCACGGGCCAGAGGCGGAAACGAACGAGGCCCACGATATCGTTCGCGGGCAGCGGCCCCCAACTGCGGGAATCGTAGCACCGCTTAGCTGCGCCCGGGACCAATTTCGACGCGCTGAACCGTCTGGGTCACCTCCCCCGATTCTTCCTCGACCACCTCGAGTACGTCGCGACGAACGCCCAGCCGTCTGCCTCGATGGCCGCGGCCCCGACGCGCTTCCCGGTGCTGGTCTTCTCGCCGGGTCGGGGCGGCTATCGTCAAAACAGCACGTTCCAGGTCGAGGAGCTCGTTTCGCACGGTTACGTCGTCGTGGGGATCGATCACCCCGGCACGGTGGCGGACGTGGTCTTTCCCGACGGGCGCCACGTCGTGCTCGACCCGCGCGTGGCCGCATCCATGCTCGACGAGCACGTCGTCGACGATACCTTCATACTCGAAGTGTTCGACAGTCTGGGGCAGGACGCGGTGTTCACCCTGAACCAGCTCTCGTCGCTCGACAGCGGCAATCCCGCCCGGTTGCTCACCGGACGACTGGACCTGCAACACGTAGGGATCTTCGGGTCCTCTCTGGGCGGCATCGCCGCGGCCGAAGCGTGTCGATTGGATCACCGCTTTCAATGCTGCCTCATGCTCGACGTCGCCGCGCCCCCGGACGTCGTTCGCTCGGGCTTGCAGCAACCCGCGATGTGGATCAGCGCAACACCGGAGACGAAGCTCCTCGAGGGCTGGACGCCATCGGCCATCCGTGAGCAGGAGAACAGCACTAGGGACGTGTTCTCGAGCCTTCCCGGTGACGGCTACAGGGTGCTCATCCCAGGCATGTTCCACGCCGAGATCGGGGACGCTCCGTCCATCTTTGCTCGGCCACTCGGGACGTGGCGGATAGGGCGTGCAACGGGGCCACACCCGAGAAGGGCCTGCGAGTCAACCTAAAAGACGTTAGCGGATTTCAACAAGGGCGGAAGCGGGGTCCAAGTTGGCGACCGCAAAACTCGCACTCTTGCGACGAAGAACGACATTAGCTGAGAAGGCTCGGAGTGAACGGGAGACCTCGGAGATGGTGACGCGGGCCAGTGCAATCCAGGCAAAGGTGGTGGCGTGGCCGAAAATTCAGAACGAGATCGTTACGAAGCTCCAAGACGCGGCCGGGAAGGTGAAGGCGGCTGACTTTCTCGGCGCCGATGCACGCTTGGACTCGGCGGAACGAGACCTGGAAGACGTGCGTGGTAGCGGCGTAGAGGCGACGGACTCGTGGGCAAGTTTGTTGCGCCAAATTCAGGAAACACGGCAAAAGATTTATCCTCAAGTGGATAGGCTCAGAAGGAAAGAGGAGGCGGAACAAGCGAGGCGCGACGAGGAGTACAAGAGGCGAATGGCGGCAGAGGGCCACAGGCAGTTGATGGTGCAATGTAGCGTCAGCCACACCACCGGGGCTGGAAAGACCGGTTGCGAGGGGTGGTTGTGGTGTGCAATGACCGTGCTGCCGATGAGAACGCCGTTTATCTCAACAGCCAAGGGTGCATCGTGAAGTCGGCGCGCGTCGCGACGATGACGGGGACAATGATGTCTACCTTCTGTTGCGCGCAGTCGCCGTGAGGGTCAAGCAGCGTACCGAGCTTCGGTACTGGCGTCGACGGAGACCCTACTCCACGTGACCATCGACGCTGCGCTCCGCTAAGGCGACCATTTGCGCCACGGCTCGTATAGTCTCTGGGATGGAGTGGGTCGGCCGCCCGGTCAGCTCGCGGAGCAGGCCCGCCCCATCGCCGCGATCTCCCCTAGGGCTGCCCTCTGGCTCTCATCCCGTCGGCTGGCGGCCAAACGGCGGGGCTCGTCGTGCTCGACCTCGATCTCGGCCGTCGTGACCACGATGTCACGGGTGACGGAGGTGCGGGGTCGTCCGTGAACTGTCAAGGCGGCGAAATTCGCCGACGCTGAGCGACAGCACGGACGAGCGAGCAGGTCACCGAGAAGCCGGGCGCGAGCGCTCATCCTCGATGCTCGGATTCCGGCGGGACCGCGCTGGCTTGCTCGGTCGAAACATCCCGAGCAAGGGGAGCGATCGAGTTCCCGACCTCGACGAGCTGATCGATGAGCTGCTTCAGGACGACTGGCTTTTCTTCGCCCTTCCGAACGAACAGAGGGACGATTGGAAACCCGTCGCGGGCTACAAACATGCGGCGGGGAGTTTTGTGTTCAAGCGGAGCCAACACCTCCTTTGCCTTGCTTGGTTCCCGAAAAGTCGGACCTTGAACCGAGAGCCAAAGCGGCGTGGAGGCGTAGTCCGTCCACTTGCGAAGATCGCAGAGCAGAAGGACGCCAACCCCCCGGAGACGCAGGTAACGCCCATAGAAGCCCTTGCCAGCGGTCGGCCGAAGCCCCTTCCTGTCGGCGAGGTGTTTCTGCTCCAGCATGTCAGCGAGGTCGTCCACCACGTCGCAGAACTGTACGACCCTGCGATAGTGGCCGTGCGCGGTCAGCTCCTCCGACGAGACCGGCAGGAACTCCTTGGTGTCCTGCTCCTCGCAAAGCCCATCGAGTTGGCGGGCGTCCTCGGCAGGG
>CAWHOC010000001.1:0-41213 GCA_963830935.1 uncultured bacterium | reverse complement strand
CCCGCCGAGCAGTGGAACGCGGCGCTCGATCTGATTTACGACCGCCGGCGCGAGGGCTTCGATCCGCTGACGCATTTCATCTCGCTGTTCCCCGATGGCACGGAAGTCGCCGCCGGTCGCAAAGCGCGGAGGATGAATCTCACCATCGAGGAGAAGCTCAAGACGCCACATCATCGACGGCGAAAAGCGCGATCTGATCGCCGCATCTCGACGAGGCGCTGAAGAAATATACGCCGCTGGAGATCATCAACAACATTCTGCTGGAAGGGATGAAAGTCGTCGGCGAGCTTGTTCGGCAGCGGGCAGATGCAGTTGCCGTTCGTGCTGCAAAGCGCCGAGACGATGAAGGCGGCGGTCGCCCATCTCGAGCAGTTCATGGAGAAGAGCGGAGGGCCAGAGCAAGGGCAAAATCGTGCTGGCGACGGTGAAAGGCGATGTCCACGACATCGGCAAGAACCTCGTCGACATCATCCTGACCAACAACGGCTACACCGTTTTCAACCTCGGCATCAAGCAGCCGGTGCACGAGATTCTCAAGGCCGCGCCGGAGAAGAAGGCCGATGCCATCGGCATGAGCGGGTTGCTGGTCAAGTCGTGGCGGTGATGAAGGAAAATCTGGAGGAGATGAACGTCGCAGGCAGTGGTCGATCCCGGTGCTGCTGGGCGGGGCGGCGCTGACCCGCGATTATGCCGAGGAAGACCTGGCCGATCTTATCGCGGTCCGCTGCTCTATTGCAAGGACGCGTTCGACGGGTTGCACGTGATGGACGCGATCTCCGGCGGCAAGACGGCCGAGGCGGTCGCGCGAGCAGGCGCAGCGAACCGCCCATCGCAAGGCGTTGCGGCAGCGCGAGCGAGGAGAAATTCGGCGCACATCATTAGCGGCGTGACCAAGGACGCCCAGCCGATCGCCCGCGACAATCCCGTTCCCACTGCCGCCGTTCTGGGGCAAACGCGTGGTGAGCGACATTCCGCTCGTCGGCATTTTTCCCTACATCAACCGAGACGGCGCTGTTCAGCGGCCAGTGGGGATTCCGGCAGAAAGGGCATGACGCCGGCGAGACGTATGAGAAGCTGACTGGACGAGAAGGCCCGGCCGGTGTTTGAGAATCTACAAAAGGACGGCAAAAGAGCAGGGGTTGCTCCAGCCCAAGGTGGTCTACGGGTATTTCCCGGTCCAGGCGGAGGGCGACGACGTGATCGTCTACACCGAGATTCCGTGCACTTGCCGGTAGCGCCGGGACGCCGCCGGGCACCGCGGAAATCGCTGCGGTTCACCTTTCCCGCGGCAGCAGGGTCGGCGGCGGCTTTGCATCGCCGATTTTTTCCGCACCGTCGACAGCGGGCAGATGGACGTGCTGGGGCTGCAGCTGGTCACCGTGGGCGACCGGGCCACCGAAGAGGCCGAGAAACTCCGCAAGGCCGACAAGTATCAGGATTATCTCTATCTGCATGGCTTTGGCGTCGAGTCGGCCGAGGCATTGGCGGAACTATGGCACAAGCGCATGCGGCAGGAACTGGGCTTCGGCAGCGAGGATGCGCGAAATCGACGCAAGCTGTTCCAGCAGCGCTATCGCGGCAGCCGATATAGCTTCGGCTATCCCGCGTGCCCGGACCTGGAAGATCGGCGCCAAGATCGTGCAATTGCTGGATCCGGCCAATGATCGGTGTAACGCTCAGCGAGAATTTCATGCTCGTCCCCGAGCAATCCACCGATGCCCTGGTCGTGCATCATCCGCAGGCCAAGTACTTCGACGTGTAAGAGAAACGCGGCTACCGACCTCATCAGGAAATCCCTCAGCCGGGTGCTGTTCCCTGCGCCCGGCTTTTTGGCAACAATGGCCCCGTCATGGCATCGACGACGGCACCGCTTTCCTTCCGACAAGTCGTGTTTTGCGATCCGCATCGGCCGCGCGGGCGGGCGGTCGACTCCGGCCGCTGCCTCGGCCAACTGCGTCGCACACTCGCCCCGTTGCCATTTGATAAACCGGATTCAGAACGCTCAGCACACGACCGGGCATGGCTGCGGAGCATTTTCCGCCGCGCGGGCTTGCCGATGGAGGCGTATAAACCCGAATCGCTCGAACGGCGCAAGGCCGCTTGCCTGCGGGCGTTGGGTGTCAGTTCGTTGGTCGAGGCCCGGCTGCTGCTTTCCAAGCGGCCGGATCGGCTCGGGCGGGCGATGACGCGCTGCTGATCGGCGTGACCGATTTTTCCGCGATCCCCAGGCATTCGACGCGCTGGCGGGAATACTCCAGGCCCGGGCCGCGAATACGCCGAATGCGCATCTGGAGCCCCGGCTGCTCCAGCGGGGCGGAACTCTATTCCGTCGCCATGCTGCTGGATCGGGCCGGGCTGCTGGACGGCGCCGGATGCTCGGCACGGATTGCCGACCGGCGGCGATCGCGAAGGCGGGGCAGGCATGCTACGGCATCGAAGCGATCGCGGGGATTCCCGAGGAGTTTCGCCAGCGCTATTGCCAGGATCGACGGATTACATTCCGCATCAACGATCGGCTTCGGCAAGCCGTCCGATTCAAGTGGGGCAATGTGCTGGCCGGCGCGGAGCCGGGCTGCTGGGACCTGATTCTCTGCCGAAACCTGGCGATTTATCGGCAGCCGGCGGTGGCGGGGCAATTGTGGTTGAAATTGGAAGGGGCGCTGGCGGTGAGCGACCTGTCTCATGCTGGGCAAGGCCGAACGGCCGATCGGCGCGAGCCGCCTTCGGCCTGCGGGCCCGATGATCTGGCGGCGGACGGATGCAGATAGACATGCCCGACGGCAATCCGACAGTCTCCACGGCAATCCCCCCACGCCTCATATTCCCCCGGCGTCACTCGCCCGACCCCGGGGCATTCTGGCATCGCCGATCTGGAAATCGCCCGCGGCGGCGGCGGCGGTTACCGGGGTACTCATCGTCGCGACGTTTGGGCTGCGCTTTGGATGGTTCGCCCGCCAGATCCCGCCGATCGGATTCGGCGTTCCGGTCGTGATCATCACGCTGTTCCGACGGCGCAAGCTGCTCTGGCTGGCCACGGCGATATTCGTCTGCGGAACGATCCTCAAAGCCACCACCTTCGGCCCGGTCGACGGGGAAACTCCCGCCCAGGAGACGCGCGATTGCTGTCTGATTGATTTCGATCTCCTGCTCGTGGCGTTTGTCTGCGACCGCTGGATCGTCGCCAACGGCAAGACCGAAAAACGCACCGCCGAGCTGGAACTGGCCAATCATGAACTCATCGGCCGGGAAGAAGAAATCGCCCGGCAAAATGAGGAATTGCAAAGCACGACCGAAGAACTCGAACGCCAGCATGAAGAACTGACGGTCAGCAACGATGAGCTGGCCCGGCGGGAAGGGACGCTGGAAGTCTTTCTGGCGCTATCGCGTTCGCTGACGGTGCAAGGATCGCAACAGGAGATGATGCAGCGAATTTGCGATTCGCTGTCGGTGCTGCTGGAGGCGCCGCGCAGGCCGCGGCGATCTGCGAGGCCGGGGAGGAACTGCTGGTGCGCTGCCATGCGGGATTCGGGGCGGCGGGAATCGGGCCGAGCGAGTTCCGTTGGAAAAGTCGTTCGCATCACTCATTCTCGCCCGCGGGCAAACGGGCTATCTGGAAAACCTGGCCGATCGGCCCGACTTGTGCGTGCCGCAACCGGCAGTGGGCGAGCCGATGGCGAGTGTCCTCGCCTCGCCACTGCGCATCGGCGGGGCCTGCATCGGCACGATCGAAATCTATTCGCGCCAGCCAACGGTCTGGAGCAAAGCGCAAGTCAGCATGATGGAATCGCTCGCCAGCCAGGCGTCGATTTCACTCGAGGCGGGGCGTCTGTTTGAGACCGTCAACGCCGAGCGGCATCGATTGCAAACGGTGTTGCGCACCGCGCCGGTCGGCATCGCGGTGGTCAGCGCCGACGGCAAAGACCTTCGGCTCAATCCCGCCGGGGCGATGATGTTTGGCTGCTCGGCGGATGAGAATATTCCTGGTGGGAAGGTCGGCGCCCCCTGGGAACTGTGGCGCGGCGGCGAGCACCTGGCGGGAGCAGACGCCGCTGGCGCGGGCGCTGGCCGGGCAGGACGTGCCCGCCGAGGAGGTCGAAATCGCCGTCGATGTCTCGCCGCATGGTCGTGCTCAAAAACGCCCGCCCCATCCGCAACGATGCCGGGGAGGTCAGCGGGGCGGTGGCGGCGTTCACCGACATCAGCGCCTTGAAGGAATTGCAGCCAGAGCTCGACCAGCGCCGCCGCGAAGCCGAGGAAATCTCCATCCGCAAGACCCATTTTCTCGCCGCCGTCAGCCATGACATCCGCACGCCCGCCAATGCCATCAACCTCATCGCCGAGCTGATTGGCCGAACCTGGGCCGTGCCCGCCATGGCCGCCGAGATCCCGCAGCTCACTCGCGAGCTCAAGGACAGCGCTTCAGCCCTCGTGGAATTGCTCAACGACGTGCTCGATATCGCTCGCTACGATTCGGGGAAAATCGAGTTGCAGATCGGCCCCTTCGACGTTAGCGAACTGGCTCGCGAGCAGGTGCAAAATCTCCGCCGACTCGCCACCGACAAGGGCCTGTCGCTGGAATTCGCCGCCGCCGCGAGCCCGGGTTCCACACTGGCAGATTCGGATCATCGTCTGATGATCGCGGCCGATCGCATGAAGCTGGCCCGAGTGTTGGCTAATCTCGTCGGCAATGCCATCAAATTCACGGAGCACGGCGGCATCATCGTCCGTGCCGAGGACGCCGGCGACGCGATTGCCATCAGTGTTTCCGACACCGGCATCGGCATCCCGCCGGAGATGCTGACCCATATTTTCGAGGAATTTGTCCAACTGCGAACCCCAAGCGCCGACCGCAACAAAGGGACGGGCCTGGGCCTGAGCATCTGCCGTCGGCTGGTGTCGGCGATGGGGGGAAACTTTCCGTGCACAGCACCGTCGGGCAGGGCAGCACGTTCACCGTCACCCTCCCCAAGAACCCCGCGTCCGCCGCCGCGTCATCTGCGGAGCCGGCATGCTGAGGTTTCACGTCGTTGGCGAGTTCTCCGCCGACCAGGTCCATTGCTCGGCCGTCCCTGCCGCGCAGGAAAATCGTTCCCGAAGTCGAAGCCCTCATCGACGCCGCCTGGCGCGATGTGCTCGGCCGTCCCGGCGTTAAACTTTATGACGGCTCCATCTCCCGGCTCGAACGCTTCGAGCACCGCGGCGATCAGTTCGCATCTGCAACTATCGCAGACCAGCTACCGCATCTTCGTTGGCACCAATCTGTATCACCCGGAATTGGCCGATCGCTTTGGCCCCGAAGTGATGGCCAATCCCGTCGGCGTCAGCACCGGGTTGCAAACCGCCGACGGCAAATTGTTCTTCGGCGTGCGCAATGTGAGCGTCGCGTACTATCCCCGCCGCACGCACCCCTTCGCCGGTTCGCTGGAGCCGCGCGATAACTGCGAGATCTTTTCCGCCGCCCGCCGCGAGCTGCGCGAGGAGCTTGCACTCGCCGATTCCGACCTCGGCTCATTGAAATTGCTCGGATTGGTCGAAGATCGCCTGATCCGCCACCCCGAGCTGATCTTCTCCGCCACCACCCGGCTGGCCGAACGTCAGCTCATCGCTCAGATGGACCAAGCCGAGCACCACGATACCGTCGCCATTCCCGCCGGCCGCGCCGGCGTGGAGTCGGCCCTCGGGACGGTTCTTTACGCCCGTGGGGATTGCATGCCTGCTGTTATGGGGGAGATCGCACTTTGGCGATGATTGGTATAATCTCCTGCGAAACAAAATATCACCAGACTCAGTCCACGCCCCCGTCCCCATTGTCCACCTCGCATCTCGAAGAATTCGATCGCGAGGGATACCTGGTCGTCGATGAGGTGTTCGATGATGCCATCCTCCGTGCCGTCGAAGCTGAGCTGACCGCCGAGATCGATCAGCGGTCCCGCGCCCTGGTGGCCGAGGGGAAACTTCGCGCACCTATGCCGAGGCGGATTTCGCCCATCGGCTGGCGCTCATCTCGGCCGAGACCGAGGCGGTGGCGAATAGCATCTGGAACGGCGCCCTGTCCGGCGAGGCGATCTTTAATCTGATCCGCTACCCCAGGCTGCTCGACATTGCTGGGCAGGTCTGCAACACCGAAGAAATCATCGCCAGCAGCGTCTATCGCGTTCGCCCCAAGATTCCGAACAACACGTACAAGTCGCCTGTCCCCTGGCATCAGGACAGCGGCTATCTCGAGCGGTTTTGCGACAACGCCTTGATCCTCACCGTCTGGCTCCCGCTGGTGGACGCCAACGAAGAAAACGGCTGCCTCTGGCTCAAGCCGAGGAGCCACCGGGCCCGGTCCTCGAACACATTCATCCCGGCAACGTGCCGTACCTGATGATCCGCGATCGCAATCTCCCGCCGGTGGAATCGGTCTGCGTGCCGGTCCGGCGAGGCGGGGCATTGTTCATGACCAACCTCACCCCCCATGCCAGCTTCGAGAACAAGAGCAACATTGTCCGCTGGAGCATGGACCTGCGGTATCAGTCCGCGATGGTGCCGACCAACGCCCCGATCACGCACCTCCCCGGCGAGATCATTCCCAACTCCGCCGAGGGCATCCCCACCGCCTGCTATCCCCCCGAAGCCGACTTCCTCGTCCGCAGCCGACTCCGACCCAACGAAGTCACCACCGAAGCCGCCGAGTTCCACCGCCTACGCAAACGCGCCCTCCCCGGCTTCGGCGAGAATCGCTGGAAGAGCGAGCCGGCGTGAAAGGCAAGAGCCATATCCGTGTTCCTCCGATTCCTCCGCGGTAGCATCGCATTTGAGCTTCAGACGCTCGGAAGCCGCTGGCACTTTCGCGGAAACTATTTCCCGTGGCTGATCTTCCATCCAAGTTGCGGGCCTGAAATTTGTCGAACCCGACGCTGACCTGCTCGGGTACGAGTGGATACGCGTTCGAATACGCCGATTTTCTTCGATATGTCCAAGCTGGGGCGTTTGTCACCAAGTCGATTACGCGGGAAGAGCGGGCGGGTAATGAGCCGACGCGGATCGTCGAAGCCCGGGCGGGGATGCTCAATGCCATCGGGCTGGCGAATGTGGGATTGAAGCGGTTTCTGGCGGAGAAGGTGCCGCTGATTCAGAAGATGCCGTGCCCGGTGATCGCCGATGTCGCGGCTCATTCGTACGATGATTATGTCGAAGTCTGCGCGGCCATGAACGATCTGCCCTGCATCGCGGCGGTCGAGTTGAATGTGAGCTGCCCAATGTCAAAGACGGCCTGACGTTCGGCACGCACCCGGTCGATTGCGCGAGCTGGTCGGGCGGGTGAAATCGGCGCTGCCGAGTAAGCCGCTGATCGTAAATTGTCCCCGAATGTGGAGGACATTACCGTCACCGCCGCCGCGGCCATCGCGGGCGGGGCGGAGGCGTTGTCACTGGTCAATACTTTCACCGCGATGGCGATCGACTACCGCCGGCACCGGCCCGAGATTGGCGAATGTCGAGCGGCGGCCTGTCCGGCCCGGCGATCAAGCCGATCGCCCTGCACATGGTCAGCCGAGTCTATCGCCAGGTGGCCAAGGGTGCCGGCGTTCCGATCGTCGGCATGGGCGGCATCCAGTTTTGGACGGATGCGTTGGAATTCATTCTCGCCGGAGCCAGCACCGTCGGCATCGGCACGGCCCTGTTCGTTGATCCCGCCACGCCGAATCGCATTCGTGAGGGATTGCAGAAATATCTGGAAGACAACCGCATCCCCCGCCTGCACGATCTGGTCGGCGGTTTCGAATTGCCGGGCAGACGCGCTAAAATGCAATAGTGAATAGCAAATGATGAATAGGGAATTGAAAACCCGGAATTCCCACGCGGGGCTGGCGATTTGGGTCCTGGCCATTGCCTATTCTCTATTCTTCATTCCCGATTGCTTCGCCGCCGCGCCGCTGCGCTCGCCCGCGGCCCCGCCGGATGCGATTCATGCCATGTACGACGCCGGCAAGTATCGGCAGGTGTTGCGCAAGACGGCCATCGTGGTGAACCTCGCAATGCCGACAAATTCGGCTATGACCTGCACGACATGTGGATCCTCAAGGCCGATCGCACCTTCGCCTTCGGCAGCAGACGCTATCGGCCGAGGCGTTTGAAGCCGCATCCAAGCTCGCCCCCGATGCCGGGACCGCCGATCGCGATCATGCGACGGGAATCGCCGTGGGCGAGGCCAAGGCGGGGGTTTATTTCCCGGTCGATCTGCGGCAGATCGCAAGGCCAATGGCTTCAGCCTGATCGACCCGGCCGGCCGGCCCAAGGCGGTCGCGGCCTTGTTTGCCGATCGGTACCTCTGCCGCCAAAAAGTCGCTCGAAGCATTGGAGAAGGAAAAGTCGCTCGGCAAGATCATGGCCGCTGCGGACACGCTCAGTGAGCTTCGCCGGCTCGAGCGCCGGTACCGAGACCGACGTCGCCGCTGGCAACAGCAATCGGATCGATGCCATCGCCAAGAAGATCGCCACGCATGTGGACGTGCTGATCAGCGATCCCCTGGTGAAGGATTCCGATTCGATCGAGCAAATCGCCCGCAGCGCCGACCAGACCGTCAATGTGCAAGTAAACGTCCCCGATCCGGCCCATCCCGGCAAGACCCAGACGCAGCAGCAGGAGCGCAAACAGGGTTTATCCGCCGCGGATTTGCACGTGTTGACGCAGGTGCAATCCGATTGCCGAACCATTCTCACCCAGAGCGCCGATGCCCCCAAGCTGTTGCAGGTGGATCCCGGGATTTTCGACACGACGGTCTCTGCCGCATCCTTTCTCCTCGACCGCGCCGCCAGTATCCAGAACGGGCCGTGAAAGCGGAGAATTTCGACCACGGATTAACCGTCGTTTCACTTGTTCGTCTTTTGCGGGGCTGGGCGAACAGGGCTTTTGCGGTTATTGTTATTCCCGATGGTTAACGAAGAAAATCTTTTCGGAGCGACGCATGCCTGCTGAAATGACAATGCCGCAGCTTTCGGACACGATGACCGAGGGCACGCTGGTCAAATGGCTCAAGAAAGAAGGGGACAAGGTCAAAGCCGGCGAGGAAGTCGCCGAAATCGAGACCGATAAAGCGACCATGCCGATGGAGGCATTCGACGCCGGGGTGCTAGCGTACGTGGCATTGACAGAAGGCCAGACCGGCCCCGTCGGCGCCTTAGTCGGCGTAATCGCCACCGTCGGCGAGAAGCCCGAAGAGATCAAACAGAAGTACGCCTCCGGCTCTGCGCCACGCCGCGGCGAAGCCGCAGGATCCGCCCCGGCCGCCACCCCCGCCGCCAAAGAGTCTGCCTCAGGCTCTGCAACCGCTACCGCCACCATCGCCGCGCCGCCGGCCAAACCCGAATCCCCCGTCTCCCCCCCAAGCGCGCCCGCCGCCATCGCCAACGGCCAAACCGGCCGAGTAAAAGCCTCCCCGCTGGCCAGAAAAATCGCCGCCGACCAGGGCGTCGATCTCAATCAACTCACCGGCACTGGCCCGGGCGGCCGAATTGTCCAAGCCGATGTGCTCTCCGCCAAAACCACTCCGCAAGCCAGCGCCACGCCGCCGCGCAGCGGCCGGATCGACGCCGTGGGCACCGGCAAAACCCAATCCATCCCCCTGACGCAGATGCGGACCACCATCGCCAAGCACCTCCAGCAGTCCAAGCAAACCATCCCGCACTTCTACGAGAGCATCGACATCGATGTCGAAGCCGCGTCGGCTCTGCGGGCCATGCTCAACAAGCAACTCGAGCCGGAAAAAATCCGCCTCTCCCTCGGCGACTTCGTCGCCAAGGCCGTCGCCGTCGCCCTGCTCCGCCATCCCGGCCTCAACGCCCATTTCACCGGCACCGAAATCATCCGCCACGGCTCGGTCAACCTCGGCATGGCCGTCGCCCTCCCCGAAGGCCTGATCGTCCCCGTCCTCCGCAACATCGACCAGCTCGGCCTCAAAGACATCCGCACCCGCAGCGCCGACTTAGTCGACCGCGCCGCGCCCAGCGCCTTAAGCAGGATGAAATGACCGGGGCCACCTTCACCGTCAGCAACCTCGGCACCTACGGCGTCCGCGAGTTCAGCGCCATCATCAACCCCCCCGAAGTCGGCATCCTCGCCGTCGCCGCCGCCGAGAAACGCGCCGTCGTCCGCAACGAGCAAATCGTCGCCAGAACGATGATGACCGTAACCCTCAGCGCCGACCACCGCGCCGTAGACGGCGCCGCCGCCGCAGAGTTCCTGCGCACGCTCAAGAGCCTGCTCGAAGAGCCGGCGACAATGCTGCTTTAACGAATAATTAGCCGGACTGCGCCAGCGACGGTGGGCTGATGCGCCGAGGGACGTCGATCGTCGTGGCGGCCCTCCGTCGCTTGCGCTTCCGGCTAACAAAATGCGTCAGATCAACCAAGGGAGGTTCCGCATGAAACTCGCCGCCTTCGCCTTCGCCGCCGCCCTGACCTTTGTCATTTCCCACGCCCGCGCCGCCGAGCCGCCAATGGTCGTCCATGAATGGGGCACATTTACTTGCCTGCAAGACGAAACCGGCCGGGCCATCGGCGGGATCAACACCGACGATGAGCCGGTGCCCGGCTTTGTGCATCGCATCGGGGACTTGATCAATGCGAGCAACGAACTGGCCGGCTATTACCAGGGCGTCCCTCAGAACCATCCGAGCGTCACCATGCGGCTGGAGACGCCGGTGATTTATTTTCATTCGGCGACAACCCAGAGGCCACGGACCGTCAATGTGGACGTGGCGTTTCACGGCGGCTGGTTGACCGAGTTTTATCCCAAGGCCACTTTCACCGCCCCCGGCGTGGTTGACGACGGCATCAGCCCGGCCAACGGCTTGCATTTTTACAAGTACGGCCCAATCACTCCCGCCACCATCGGCACGCTCAAGTGGTCTGCGGTTCAAATTGGCGCGGCCGGCAAAGGGCCGGGCACCGATGCGAAGGTCTGGACCACGCCGAGGAACGTATCGGCTCAGGCGATCACCGTCGGCGGCGAGTCCGAAAAATTCCTGTTTTATCGCGGCGTGGGAAATCTCGATGCACCCCTGGAGGTCAAGCGGGTCGGAGCCGGGCATCAGGTCGAAATCGATTTGAAACCAGGCATGAAAAAAAATGTCATCGCCGACCTCGCCCACTCCCCGATGTGGCTGGTGCGGGTGGCGCGACGGGTCGGTCGATTGGCAACGCGGATATTCGCCGATGCATGGCCAGCCTGCCCGCGACGTGCTGGGGGTGATGGATGCCGACTTTGAAAAGCCGGCAACGCATCAAGTCGGACTTGCTTCGCTGCACAAGGACATAGCCGGTTTCCTTGTCAAGGCCGGGCTGTTTTCTGACGAAGCCGAGGCAATGTTGGATACCTGGACAGTTTCCTATTTCAAGAATCCCGGCACCCGGCTGTTTTTCCTCGTCCCCCGGCAATGGACCGATGCCGCGCTGCCTCTGCACATCACCGGCAACCCGCCGACTGTCCGCGTGATGATCGGCCGAATCGAAATCCTCTCGCCGAGGGTGGAATCCTTGGTAAAGCGGATCGAAACGGCGCCGCCTCTCGCGCCATCGACGGCCCCGGCGACCCAGCAGGCAATGGCGATGTTCTCCAACCCGCCTCCCGACGTAAAGGCCTACATCCAGCTCGGCCGATTCCGCGATGCGTTGCTGATTTACGAACAGGCAAAGCATCCTGATCCGCGCCTCGCCAAATTCATGGACCGTCATGGAATCGAGATGCACGCGCTTCCGCTCACGGGCGCGGGCAATGACTAACAATGAATGGATCGCTTTCGCAGCGGCGAATATCTCCCTACAATCCCCCAGCCATTGCCGTGCCTCGAAACGCGTGGAGGCGATGCATCGGAAATGATTTGGAGATTCCATGGCCGCTGATTCCGCTACGAATAAACCCACCCGCGTTCCCCCCGCCCCCGCATTTGCCGCCGCCGCGCCGGCTGCAAAAACGGGTCGATATGACTTCGACATCATCGTCATCGGCGGCGGGCCGGCCGGCTATGCCGCGGCGATCCGGGCCGGGCAGCTGAAGAAACGCGTGCTCTGTATCGAGAAGGAAAACCTCGGCGGGACTTGTCTGAACTGGGGCTGCATTCCGACCAAGGCATTGCTCGAAGACGGGGCATTCGTTCGCAAGCTGCGGACGGAGGCGGATAGCCGCGGGGTGTCGTTCAGCAATCTGCAGGTCGATTTTGCCAAGATCGTCGGCCGAAGCCGGGCGGTGGCGGAGAAGCTGAAAAAAGGGGTCGGGTTTCTTTTTTCTAAGTATGAGGTGAAACACGAGCTGGCGCAGGGGCAATTGCTGGGGCCCAATCGCGTTCGCTACACGAATGCGGCGGGGGCGAAGGAAGTCACTGGCGAGAATATCATTCTCGCCAGCGGGGCCAAAGCAATGCCGTTGCCAGGCGTGGAGTTTGACGGAAGCAAGATCATCACCAGTCGCGAGGCGATGAATCTCAAGAGCCAGCCGAAGAAGCTCGCCATCATCGGGGCTGGCGCGATTGGGTGCGAGTTCGCCGATTTTTATAATGCCATCGGCACCGAAGTGACGCTCATCGAGATGCTGCCGAATCTGCTGCCCAACGAGGATGAGGATGTCGCGCTGGTGCTGGAGGCAGTTTGGCCAGCGCGGATTCAAGGTCTACACCAAGACCAAGACGGACAAAGTCGAAAAGACCAAGGACGGCGTCGAGGCATGGGGAGCCCGGCGTGCCTTGTTCAACCCGTACTTCTTCCGCTCCACCATGCGGGAGTCGCGGGTGAGGAAGCCCATCGTGCGGAGGCGCGGCTTCCAGTCCGGCTCCTTTGCGATGATCGCGCGGGAGAGGCCGAGGCGCACGGCGCCGGCCTGGGCGTGAATACCGCCGCCGGAGACGACGACCGAAACATCATAGCCATCAAGCTTGAGCTGATCGATCGGGGAACGCGCGTCCTGCACCAGGCGCGGGAGCGTGAAATACTGCGCAGGCGTCTTGCCGTTGACCGTCATCTTGCCGGTGCCGCCCGTTGTGATGCGCACGCGCGCGATCGCGGTCTTCCTGCGGCCGACGGCCTCGGTGTAGCGATGGCTCTTAGACGCCGCCGGGCTTATGCGCGGGCTCGGTGCTGCCGCACGAGTTGCCGCCCCATGCGTTGCAGGGCTTTGCCACCACCACTTCGCTTCTTTTTCCAGTTCTTTCGTTGTTGCCATAGTATGTTATTTCGGTTCTGCCGCCTTGCCCGGTTTCGTCGCTGACGACCCCCCTTTCCCGCTTTCTTTACCGCGCCGGCCGGTTCCACGAATATCAAATTGTTCATCCTCTTCTGCGTGAGGAAGTTGCGGGGAAGCATCTTGCGCACCGCGCGGCGCAGAACGAAGCGCGGATCCTTCGCCATGTGCTGTTCAAATGACTTCTCCTTGAGGTGACCGACGTAGCCGGTGTGCTTGTAATAGACCTTGTCCGTCGCCTTCTGGCCGGTGACCATAATCCAACCGTCAACATTGGAAACGTAGACCTTGTCTTTGCTCACGCGGTTTCGTCTCGAACGTCGCCGACTTCTTGCCCTGCAACATGAGGGAGATATCGGACGCGAGGCGCCCCAGCACTTTATTTTTTGCGTCTACGTGATATTCCATGGTTTCGGATTGTCGGGAAAGTATAGCTTAGATATTAAACAAATTCAATGCGCGCCATGCGGGTGCCGTCACGCTTGCGGGACTTCGCCAGCTTTACGATGCGCAAATATCCGCCTTTCCGCTCGGCAGTACTTCGGTCCGTAATCGCTGAACAATTTCTTGACGATCTTGTCGTTGCCGACGCGGCTCGAGACGAGACGGCGATTGGCCACGCTCGCGGTCTTTGCGATCGAGACCAGATGCTCCACGCGCGGACGGATCGCCTTCGCGCGGGTCTCTGTGGTCTCTATCTTGCCTGCACGGATCAGGTCATTGCCAAGATTCCGCATGAACGAGATCCGCGCTCCGCGGAGACGGCTGAATTTTTTGTTGTTTTTCTTTCCGTGTTTCATGGGAGAAGACCGATCGCTATTCCGTTTCTTTTTCTTTTTTGCCGGGGCTTTCTTCTTTGGGCGCCGCCTTCCGCTTTCGGCGCATCGAATTCCTTCACCTCGACAACGCCAACCTTCTCGAAGTGGTCCTTCAAAATGCTCGATGCCTTGTGGAGCGCCGATGACGGGCTGATGGCGCCGTTCGTCGAAACCTCCAGGCGCAAGCGGTTGTAATCCGTGCGGTCGCCGACGCGCATGTCCTCGATCGTGTAATTCACTTTGATGCACCGGGGTAAAGATCGAATCGATCGCGATCGTGCCGATCGGAAGACGGCCTTCCGACTTGCGCGCGTCCACCGGCACGTAGCCCAGTCCGCGCTCCACCCGCACTTCGATGTCGATCTCCGCGTCCTTGGCGGTGAGGTGGCCCAAGCACCACTTCCGGGTTGATAATCTCGACGTCCGAATTGAGCTCGATGTCGCCAGCCGTGATCTCCCGCTCCCCTTTCAATTTGAGCGCGAGCACCTGCGGCTCGTCAACGTGCGAACGGAAATACACTTTTTTGAAGTTGAGCGCGAGCTCGACGATATCTTCCTTCAATCCCGGCAACGTGGAAAACTCGTGCGGAACGTTCTTTATCTTTATCTCGGTGACGGCCGCGCCCGGCAAAGAAGACAAAAGCGCGCGGCGAAGCGCCGTGCCGATCGTCAAACCATATCCCGCATACAATCCCTCTATCTCGAACACGCCATCCGTCGCGGTCCTCGGAGATGGTCTTTATGGAAACACTGGAGCTGACATATGCGAATTCCATGGGTAAATTGTTAATAAAATGATTAAGGTTTTTATTTTGAGAATGAATCGACCAATAGGTTGATTTCGAAAGGAGGGGTGAGATCGGTCGGAGCGGAGAGCATTTCGCCTTCCAGCTTGTCCGGATCCATGCGGAGCCACGAAGGCGCTTCGTATTTCTTTATCAGTCTCCAAGCGGTCGGTGAACGTCTTGTTCACCTTTGAAGCGTCGCGCATGCCGATCGCATCGCCTTTGCGAAGTTGGTATCCCGGCGACACCACTTTCTTCTTGTTCACCGTGATGTGGCCTTGGACGACGAGCTGTCGTGCCGCCGCTCGTGAGACCGCCCAGCCGAGCAGGAAGACCACGCTATCCAATCGCGACTCGAGCAATTCCGAAAACTTTCGCGTCCGGACGCGCCCTTGGCCGCCGTCGCCATGCTGAACAGGCGCTTCATGTTGTTCTCATTCACGCCGTACGCGATCTTGAACTTTGCCTTCTCGCGAAGCTGGAGGCCGAATTCGGAAAGCGCCTTCGGACGCCCGTTCGGCCCGTGAGCTCCCGGTTTGTACGGTTTGCGCGTGAGTGCGGACTTCGGCGACATCGCCCGGTCGCCTTTCAGCCCGAGGCGTACGCCCAACGCCCGCTCTTTTTTCTCTTTAGGACCTCTCATGCTAGTAATTAGTTACTTGTTACGTGGTTAATAGAATAACAGATGTTGCGTGTTTAATAAAGTAGTTACTAGACCCGCCGTGTCTTCGGCGGCCGCGGACCGTTGTGCGGCACCGGCGTTGCGTCTTTGATGGAAAGGATATTGAAGCCGTTGTTGATGAGCGAGCGGATCGCGGAGTCGCGGCCGGAGCCGATCCCCTTCACGATCACCGAGATGTCCTTCGGGCCGCTGGCCTGGATCTTTTCCGTGATCGTCTGGATCACCTTGGACGACGCGAACGGCGTCGCCTTCTTCGGGCCGGAGAAACCAAGCGAGCCGGCGGATGCCCACGCGAGCACATTGCCCGTGGTGTCCGTGACGGTGACGACCGTGTTGTTATACGTGGCATTCACGTACACCTTGCCTTCCTGGACATGCTTGGCTTTGCGCTTTGCCGCGCCGGCCGCTTTCGTGGCGGTCGCTTCGGCAGCGCCAGCTGCCGCGGCTTTCGTCTCCTTTGCCGCCGCGTCGCCTTCTTGTGTCTTTACTGTTTTCTTTCCCATGGTTTTTTATTGATTACTTCAGATCAACTTTTCTCTTTCCGGAACCGGCGGTCTTGCGAACGTTGCCGCGGACGGTGCGGGAATTGGTGCGGGTGCGCTGGCCGCGCGAGGGCAAGCGGCGCGCGTGGCGGTTGCCACGATACGTGCCGAGATCCTTCAACCGGCCGATGTTGCGTTTGATGAGCTGGCGAAGTTCGCCTTCCACCGGAAAGCTCTTTTCCAAAAAGTTTTGGACACGGAGCACTTCGTCGGCGGTGAGGTCCTTTGCTTTCTTACCAACCTCGATCTTCGCGGCGGCGAGCGCCTTCTTGCTGACGGCCGGACCCACGCCATAAAGATATTGGAGCGAGATCTCGATCCTCTTATTATCCGGAATGTTCACACCAAAGATACGCATGGGAGTGGTCGTTGAAATTTAGCCCTGGCGCTGTTTATGTTTGGGATTCTTGCAGCGAACAAAAAGTTTGCCATTTCGCTTTACGATCTGGCAGCTTGAACAAATCTTTTTTATTGAACTCCGTACTTTCATGTCTTTATCTGTGATAGTCTGCGCACGATCCTGCCCTTCTCGCCGTCCGGGCTCATTTCAACAAGCACCCGGTCGCCGGGCAATACCCGGATGTTGTGCATCTTCATCTTTCCCGCAAGATGCGCGAGGATCTCGGTCTCTAAGCCGTTGATCTTGACCCGAAACATTAAACCCGGCAGGGCTTCGTATACCTTGCCCTCTTTCGCGGCTTCAGTTTCCATCACGTAAAATCAAGCTAGGACTCATAAACCAATGAGACGATTATATACGAGGGACCAACACTTTGTCAAACATCTCTCTGGACATGGGGCTTTAGGGTACGGCGTTCTCCCACGGGACTCCTAAGAGTCGCGCCTGCTGACCGGCCGCCTCGGCTCTCACCGCCTTCGCCGCTCCGAGACGCCCCTAAAAACCTCCATGCCCCAAGGGAGCTAAAAGTGCCAGCCCCTCGTTGCAAATCTAGGTAATAAAGATAAAAATACGGAAGGTCGCCCTGGACGAGCTTAGAACTGAATTATCCGACCACTTGCCCCGCTTTTTTCAAATCTAATTCCTGGTGCTCCTTTACGGTCATTCCGAATCCCAAAGCCATCACGGTCTGCCAAATAATAAAAAAGAATGCGGGATCCTTGGTAGTAGCGACGACTGCGCCAAGAGCTGCAAGTACTCCCCCAAATATAGTGAGATAGAGCGAATTCATTAATCTGATGCGGGGATAAACCAGAGCGAATGCAAACGACAAGAGCAACGCGCCCAACGCCCCAGCAAATCCAACCCCTATCGGAGAGACGCACCCAAAAAGACCAGAACCGCAAATGGGAGCCGAGTCGCTAATAGCCCCAGCTGCGCTCAATGCTACTATCGGAATTGCCGAGATCAAATAGATGATTCCTGCCGCGGGTATAAAGATAAGAGATCCCGCAAGATTCACCACTCTCCATTCTGATATCCAAACAGCACAGACCAACGTAAATCCAAAAATTGCACCGGGCAATATTGCGAGAGAAAGGGAATGCGATAATGAAAAAATGGCGGAGGAAAGGATCCCACTGATAAGACCGGCGATTCCAAAAACCACAATCGACCTCATGGATTTCATAATTAAATTATAGCAAATTCGTCAGTACTCCACCCCGGACGGGCTTAGAGCTGTTTCTCGGTGAACCCAAGAACGGAGGCTTACAAATACGACGCTATCATTGAACAATCTCCGGATGGCCTTTTAGATATTCGTCCCTAATATAGAGGCCGGCAAGCGTCTGATAGCTTTCGCGTGCGCTGGGATTATTGAATAGATATGTTTTTATGGGATCCATAAAATCCTTTTCTAAGAAAGTAGCGAAAGAAACAATGGCAAAACTTTCTACGTCCAATTTGGTTCGAGGCTTTTGAGATTGAAGATAGCTCATGAATTGTGCTCTATGTTTGGGAGTATCAAAAATTGCCTTAAAGCCACTGCTCGCAAGCGCTTCATACCCTTGCGGAGTGATACGCATAGGACTCATCATTTTGATAAGGCTCGTATCAAGTTTGCCGCGGTTAGCGGCGCTTGTTGATAAATAGGTAATGATGACAAGTATATTATCTTTCATTTTTCCCATTGTCCGACCGATAGAAAGACGGATATAGACAGCTACGGCAATTATAAGAAGGCCAAGGACCAAAAATGGGTACTTGTCGGGGGTGATGCCAAATAATTTGAGTAAAGAAATGAACCAATCCATACCCTAAGGGTATTCTTGGGGAAAAATAAGTCAAAAGCTTTTTAATGCTTTTTTAATCTCCCTAATTGACGGTGATGTGGATCTTGGCCGGGTCGGAGGGGATGCTCATGAGCCACGAGGGCCACATGGAGATCTCGCCGTCCGAGAGTTGTGGGAGCGCGGCTATGGTGCTGCGCGCGAGCCGATGCCCTTGCCTTCGATGCTTGTGGCAAAGTCGGCGGTGGTGAACGCGGGTTCGAGCGAGCCCTGCGCGGAAAGCGCGAACGAGATCTGTCCGGCCGTAAAGTTCGCGGTCACGTTGGTATACGTCAGGGTGATGGTCTTGAACGTGGAGCTCGCCTCCTCTGCCTGCGCAAGCGAGAGCAGATAGTTCTGGAGCGCCGTCTGATCGAACCCGATCGCCTCGAGCGTCGCCACGCCGAAGACGGTGAAGTTGCCGTTCGCGTCGGTCGATGTGTTCACGGTAAGCGTCGTGATGCTCGTGGTCGCCGCGCCGGTCGGGATCTCAAAGTTGTTCGGATACGTGCCGGAGAAACCGCTCTGCACGCTCGCCTCAAGGAGCGCGGTCGTGGACGCTTTCGCGTTCGCGATGTCCGCGGCGGTGGGTGTCGCGCGCTGGCCGATGAAGCCGCCGGTCGTGGACGCCGTGATCGTGCCGTAGAATCCGGCCTCGCGCGCCGCGTCCTTATCAAACCCGGGGATGCTGAGCTTTGCGACGGGGCCGATGTTGTAATCGGGTCCGGCCTGGTCCGCGACGATCGGCGCGGTGATGGACGACGGCGTGAGCGCCCCGCTGGCGCCTTTCGTCTCGCCCGGCACCGTCACATTGGTCGTGATGCGGAATATTTTGCCGTCGGGCGTGAGGAAGCGCGTCGTCGCCACAAGGTCCTGCGGCGCCGCGCTGTACGCGTTATATATAGTGATCGTCCCCTGCGCCTTCTGTGATACCTGCTGGACGGACGATCCGGGGAACGGCTCCGTCACGTTCTTGGTGGTCGTGAACACCTGCGCCGGGATCGTATTGTTGGCGGGATTGATGCCGACGGCGCTCTTGCTTGCGGTAAAGTTGCTTTGATAGCTCCACGGCGTCTGTTTGAAGTTGATCGTGATGTCGGCGTGATCGAAGAACACGCTCGTCACGTACGCCCCGATCGCGATCAGCACAATGATCCCGACGATCGTCCACACCGTCTTTTTGGGGAATCGGCGCGGCCCGCCGTCGTCTTCATCCTCGTCATCAAGATCGGGATTCGCGTCAAAGAAGCGGCTGCGAGAGCCCTCGTGCTTTTCTTCCATCTCTTCTTCTTCAGAGTCCTCATCGGCGTCCATTACTTCCTCTGCCTTCGTATCCGTCTCACCTTTTTTACCACGGCGTGACGCGATGATCGGAGCATTCTTTTTGGAATGCTTATCTTCTTCGTCCTCATTATCCACGACCTCATCGTGCCGCGGAACGATATCGGAAAAACCGCCGGTTCCCCGGACGCCTTTCCATAACGGATGACTTGCCTCGATGCCGCTCTCTTTCGCGAACGCCAAAATCGTCTCGTCCACCGATTCGATGACGATACTGCGCCCGGCGGAATCCGCCTCGCGCTTCAAAAGATGAAAATTGCTTACCGAGCGTCCGAGCGCCGATCCCTTCGGGATGACGACCGATACCTCGCCGTCCGGTTCATTTAATATGCGGTCAATGACCTCCGCGATGCCCTCGCCCTTATCTACGATGATCTTTTTCATTCTCTAGAAAATTATATCACATCTGCTTATGCACAGCCCCGCCCGGCCGATGCGGCGCCTCGTTTAATCCGCAAGCCAGTGCAAACGGCGGCGCAGTTTCTGGTTGATCTCCGAGTTACTCTTATCAAAATACGCCTCGATGAACGGCAGGAGGTGGCGCGAGATGACCGCGTCCGAGCCGCAATTCCCTTCCCGGTCCATGAAACCAAGCTGCTGGAGGATCTCCGCCAGGGGAAACCGGTCGAACGTGGCGGCGCCGTGCTTATGCGGGAGCGGGAACGGCAGATCATGCTCCGCGTCCACGTACACGAACCCTTTCAGCTTTCCCTTCCCGATCTCTTTCAAAAACTGCTCCACCGCCGGGTCGATGAACTTCTTGAACGCCCGCGCGGCGCTCTCGGACATCTGCTTGCCAAGGTACGCGTGATACATGTCCCGCGCGGCGGCGTCGCTCACGCCGAGCTCGGCGGCGATGCGCGTAAAGAGCACGCCAAAATTCCACGCCATCTTCTCGCGGTACAGCACCGGATGCCCATCTTTCGTCTTCTCGAGCACGAAGAGCGAGGCGCCGCGCGGGCCTTCGTCCACAATGAGGTTCAGCGGGAGCTTGCGGGCGCGCGCGAGCGCGGCCAGGCGCGCCTGCGCCGACTCGGCAAAAAAGAAATCTTCCGGCGCGTTGAAAAATTGCTTCAGGTCCTCAAAGAGCGCGCGCCCGGTGAACGTGAGCTCGAGCAATAACGAGATCTTCTTTCCGGTAAAGCCGACCGGGTTCACCACCTGGTGCCCGTCCACTTTGAAGTTGCGCGCTTTCGCGCCGACCATGATCGTGTCGATCTCGTGCACGCCAAGCCGCTTCGCCGCCTCGTTCCGGCATTGGTTGAATATCTTCCCCATCGCCTGCGCGATCAGGTTCTCGAGCTCAGGCAGGATCACCTCGCTGTGTTCCGTGCCGTGCTCACGTGAGAGGTCGAGTGGGATCGGGATCGTCGTCGCGAGCGACGAATCCACCGCGGCGATCACCTTGCGGTGCGCCTTGAAAAAATAGTTTCCCTCCCACGACTTCTGCGTCACGTTCCGCATCGGCGACGCAAAGAATTTCTTGAGGTCGATATTTTTTACCCGCTTCTCGAAAACGATGTTCCGATCCTCATCGACGCTCAAGAACAATCCGTCCGTCCCGGCCGGCCCCACCGCAAGCACCAAAAACTTCTCCCGCGGCTTGAAGAGATTGGGCTTCTTCATGCTTTCAGTTTAGCGCCTTTTTTTAAGGTTTGCTAATTTTAGAACGTTTTACTTAATCAGGTTCTTGTTATACCCATCAGCAACCAGTTTTTCGTATGCATCCCAAACATCGGATGGAATATCTTGAGGAAGAGAATATCCTTTTTCTGCATAAACCTTTATGCGCTGGAAGTCGCCGACAATACTATTAATGACTGCTTCTCTCGGTTTCAATTTATATGGATATTCCTCATAAGAAATAGGCGGCGACGTGACGATGGCATCTTTTTCTGGCCACAATTTTTTGAACGTGGCATACGTGCGCCGTTCCATATAAGGCTTCTGGACAAGGATAATTTTCTGGACATTGAGCCCCTTTTCTTCCAAAAGTTTTCGAGTGAATAATATATTTTCTCCGGTGTTTGTTGATTGATCTTCTATTAAAATTTTCTCTTTAGGCACATCTGCTTTTATGGCCACATCAGCAAACGCTTCCGCCTCTGATCTACCACCCCAAAGTTCTGAGGTCAGTTGCCCAGTATTGGATACAATTCCCTCTTTTCCGGAGAAGATGATGAACGGCGCATAACCGTCGAGAAAAAGCTTTGCCGCATATGTTGCTACTCGTAAATCATAACTACAAAGAACAAAAATAATATCGGCTTTCTCAAGTTTCTGATGCATAAGCATGTAATCCCAAATCTTTTTGGCAAAAACATTTACATCGTCCATCTTTGATGGTGTTACTCTATCACCCCTCTAATGCGCCGTATCCCTGCCGCGACCGCCTCTTCCTTTGCGATCGTAAAATGCCCGATCTCGCCCGTGTGCGAAACATGCGGTCCGCCGCAAAATTCTATCGAGAACGCCTTATCGAACTGCGGGTGCTCGAGCGTGGCACCCTTGGGTCCGATGGAGTACACCGACACGCGCTCCGGATATTTCTGCCCGAACTCGTGCTCGGCGCCGAGCTTCTCCGCTTCCTCGCGCGGCATCTCGTTGCGCAGTACCGGCAGGTCTTCCGCGATCTTCTCGTTCACGATCTTCTCGATAGCCGCCTTCTGTTCATCCGTCAGCTTCGCATCGTGGAGATAGTCCAATCGCAGGCGCTCGCTCGTGATGTTGCTCCCCCGCTGCTTCACCGTCGGCCCAAGCACCCGCTGGAGCGCACGCAATAATAGATGATGCGTGGTGTGCAAGCGGATCGTCTTCTCCGACGTGTCCGCAAGGCCGCCTTTGAACGTGCCGGCCGCCGCGGTGCGCGAAAGGTCGCGATGCTTCGTGAACTCGCGCTCGAACTCTTCTTTGTCTACCTTGAATCCCTTTTCCGTTGCCATTTCCTGGGTAAGTTCCCACGGGAATCCATAGCTTTGATAGAGATCGAACGCGTCCTTGCCGGTGATCGTGCCGGTCGCCTCGCGCTTTTTAAATTCTTTCAATCCTTCATCTACCGCGGCCATAAACTTCGCAAATTCTTCGGCAATGGTCTTTATGATACTATCCGCATCGTCGGCGATATTTGGATAGCTATCTTTATAGAGGGCGGCCAGAACGCCGACCATCTTTTTGACCCACCCATATTCCGGCTTTATCGATTGCATGGAAAAAAGCGCGGTGCGGCGGAGCAAGCGGCGCAACACGTATCCCTGGCCTTTATTTGCAGGCAACACACCATCGCCGATCAAAAATATCGACGCGCGCATGTGATCCAAAACGATGCGCAGCTTGCGGACACCCTCCTCGGTTTCCATGAGCGCGGGATCAAGCGTAAAGACCCCCGCCATCTTTTTGAAGACATCGATATGAAAAATATCTGGGTCTCCATTTGAGGCCTGCGTAATGCGCTCCAACCCTCCGCCAAAATCCACGTTCTGCTGCGCGAGCTTCTCAAAACTGCCATCCTCACGCTTTTTGTACTCCATAAATACGCTGTTCCCAATCTCCACGAAACGGCCGCAGTCGCAGTTCGGGTGGCACTGCGCGCCAAACTTCGCGTCATGCGGCGTGCCGAAATCATAGAACACCTCGGAGTCCGGACCGCCCGGCTCGCCCGCCGGCATCTTGGACGGCACGCCCGCGCGCGACCACCAGTTCTTCTTTACGTCGTAAGAAAAGATGCGGCCGCCCTGCATGCCCATCGCGCCGCCATTTTGCTCTGAGCCGAGCGCGACATATTTCGCCTCGATGTCCCTTGAGTGAAAAAGTTCCGTCCATATCTTCACCGATTCGTCGTCGGCCGGGATCTCCATCTCCGAATCGCCGGCAAACACGGTCACATATAAATTCTGCGGGTCGAGGCCGACGCCCGCGACGGGGTCCGTCAAAAATTCAAATATCCAGGCGAGCTGCTCCTTCTTGAAATAATCACCGAGCGACCAGTTGCCGAGCATCTCGAAGAACGTGGTGTGACGATTGTCACCCACCTCATCAATGTCGTCCGCGCGGAAGCTCTTCTGCGAATTCGTCACGCGCTTGCCTTCCGGATGCGGCTGGCCGAGCAGGTACGGCACGAGCGGCTGCATGCCCGAGCTTGTGAAGAGCGTGGTCGGATCGTTCTCCGGCACAAGCGACGCGGACGGGATCACTTTGTGCCCCCGCGCAGCGAAGAATTCCAGATATCTTTTTCTGACCTCGGTCAGTTCCATGAATGTTATAGTAGCGTTGTTTACGTGTTTTTTCCAGTTTTTACCATTCACCGATCCCCGAGCGCCTCTAATCTGGCCGCCACATCGTGAGCGGTCATTCGCGGAAGCTTGTTCATTTTTTATGCTTCCACGTTTATCTCTACCGTTTCCGCCCCGGGAATGACGGAGGATGGTACGGAAATTTCTTCGTTGCTTTCCCGCATATCCTCAAGCACAAGCGCTATTGCCTCTTTGATGTTCGCGAGTGCTTCTTCGCGCGTATCTCCTTGGCTATATGCACCCTTAAAGCCCCGGGCATTCGATATAGAACCCGCCCTCATCCTTTTCAACGATGACCGGGAATATCAGCGTTCTCATACTTTCAATTGTACGCATTGGACAAAAAATATAAAGCGACGATTTTTAAATTTTAACGACCTTTGCCGCCATTATACTCGCCGCACATTAAAAGATTATTAAATTAAAAACACCCGCATTCGTCGAATGGGTGTTTTTTACAAGCTGTCGAATCCCTCGAGTGCCGGCGCCTTGCCGTGTTCGCGGATCTTCTCAAGCGCCTTTGCTTCGATTTGCCGGATGCGCTCGCGCGTGACGCCAAACGCCTTGCCCACCTCTTCAAGTGTATGGCTGATGCCATCATCCAAACCGAACCGCATTTTCAAAATCTGCTGTTCGCGCTCGGTGAGGTCGATCATGATCTCTTTGATGAGGTCGCGGAGCATCGCGCGCGCGGTCAATTGGGACGGCGTCGCGTTGCGCTCGTCGGGGATGAAGTCGGAAAGCGTGGAATCCTCTTCGTCGCCGATCGGCGTTTCGATGGAAAGCACCTCCTGTGAAATTTTCTGGATGTGGCGCACTTTCTCCACGTCAATGCCCATCTCCGCGGCGATCTCCTCCGCGAGCGGATCGCGTCCGAGCTCCTGGATCAACTGGCGGCGCACCTGCGTGTACTTCGAGATCGTCTCCACCATATGCACCGGGATGCGCACCGTGCGGGACTGGTCCGCGAGCGCGCGAGTGATCGCCTGGCGGATCCACCACGTGGCGTAGGTGCTGAACTTAAAGCCACGGCGGTAATCGAACTTTTCAACGGCGCGAGAAAGACCGATGTTCCCTTCCTGAATCAAATCCAAAATAGACAAGTGCGGCGTGCGGTTGACGTACCGCTTTGCGATAGAAACTACCAACCGCAAGTTCGCCTTCATTAAGCGCTGGCGTGCTTCTTCATCGCCTTTCTCCGAACGCTTCGCGAGTTCGCGCTCTTCGTCTTTGGAAAGCAACGGCGTCTTTCCGATCTCCTTCAAATACATTTGCACCGCGTCGGGCACATCGCCCTCGAACGCCATCGAGTCGTCGATCGTATCGCTCTTTTCGTCTTTAGAAAAATCGATGAGCGCGCTCGTCTCGATCACTTTGATACCGGCCTTCTCGAGGCGGTCATAGATCTCGTCAAGAAGGTCAACGTTGTCCTCGATCTTGGGGAAATAATAGAGGATCTCGTTGTCGGTCACGAAGCCGCGCGGACGGCCGCGCTCGATGAGTTCGTTGATCTCGGTCGCGTTGACCTTGACCGCCTTCTCAAGCTTGGTGAGCGGCTTGGCCTTCCTTCTTTTTTGGTGCCGCCATCTTGGCATGCTTCGCGGCCGGTTTTTTAGCCGGCTTCTTCGCCTTCTTTACCAAGGCCTTCCTTGGCTTTTGTTTTAAAGCTTTCTTTTTTTTCTTTGCCATATGGCTTTTTTTACCCCCTTTTTTTGCCCGCTTTGCGAGCGCCCTTCTTTTTCGAAGGCATAAGATATATACGATATTATCCTCTATTTCTTACGATTTTGCAAGTTTAAGGATGGCGAGATCACGCTTTTGCACAAACTTCCCTTCGTAATCCTCGACAGGCGCTTCCCCCTCGATCGTCGTGATCGCCTCGGCGAGATCCATCCATACCGTGCCGAACCCGTCCTCTATCTCATCGGGTTCAAGATGCGCAACGCCCTTTTCTCCGGCGAGGTACGCCACAAAGCAATGTGATATCTGATGCAATGCGAACTTGCCGCGAAACTCCTCGACGGTCCCGATCTCCCGGATATTCTCGATCTCGCATCCTATCTCTTCGGATACCTCCCGGCGCAATCCCTCTTCTATGCTCTCGCCTTCCTCGATACCCCCACCCGGCAATTTATGAAAATGTTTTTTTGAGACATGCAGTAGTGCGATCTTCCTATCCTTGTCGAACACGACCGCGCGCGTGGCGCTCCGCTCGCGTGCCGGTTGAGCACTCGCAAACTCCAAGCCGAAATCCTCGTCCCTAATGGTGAGTATGTGATCCATGATATTTTATTCAAACTCCAAATATAGTGGCAGGTGGTCAGATACCGCATCCTGCAAAACCTCAAATTTCTTTATATTGATATCCGGAGAGACAATCGCATAATCGGCAAACTTTATCTCCTTCTTGTAATGATGGCTCCGAGTCGAGGTGATGCCATACTCCTTAATGAGATTCTTCATCCCTTTTTCTAGAATCGCCAAGCTTTTGGTATCAGGCAAAAGATTGAAGTCGCCACAAAGAACGGTGCGCTTACCCTTCAACTCATCCATAAATTTTCTAACTTTCCGTGATTGTTCCAAGCGATCCTCCGTATCGGTCTTACCTTTGCCATTCCACAAGCCATGAAAATTGATCAGTATGCATTCTTCGTGCGAATTATCTTTATCTTTGGAAATTTTAATATATTGAAAATTCTTTCCGATCGTCGTGCCATCACGTCCTTCAAGCGCATTCTTCCAGCGATGGACGAACACGTCCCCAACTTCTTCCACGGAAATCTCCTTTTTTACGAACGCCGCGAGTCCCCACTCGTCCGATTCTGCCGGAGCAAAATATCCTTCATGATCGGGCAATAGTTCGCTGATCTCATCAAACAATTCAGCGCGCTGATTATCTTCGCGCCACACAGTTTTTTCCGTGCCATGATGATATATCTCCTGCAGAAGGAACACGTCCACGTCTTTATGCCTTGCAAAGAAATCCAAGAGGGGCTTCCCCACGGTCCCACCCCAAGCATTAAGGGAAATAAGTTTCATGAGATTAGTAAAATTATATCCCCTCTCCAGGCAATTGGCTCATTTCCGCAAGTGCCGCATCAAGCTCGGCCTGATTGCCCCGCGCTTCGGCGTTGCGCACGGCGAGCGAAAGAATCTTGCGGCGCTCTTTATAATATTCTTTCGCGAGTGCGTCTTTCAACGTAGCGATATCCTCATCCGACATATCACCCACCGTGGTGGGATCACGGAGCACAATAAGATTCACGATGGCATCGAGCGTGGCATCATCGCTTTTCCTTTTGCCGCTCTTTAATAGAGTGAACAGTTCTTTTTGCGGTGGAGTGAAGAATGTGACGCAGTCCTCTATGAACGCAAAGTCGTTGCGCGCGAGCGCGAGTGCGAAGAGATCTTCCACGATGAGCTCCTGCCGTGAAACCTGGCGCTTTGGGGCCTCTTCTTCCTGCGCCGTCGCACTGGTTGGTACGAATTGCTGCGTCGTTGCGGATTTCTCAGCCTCATCTTTCAGCGTCGCTTCATTCACGCCCGTGCGCTTCGCGAGTTCTTTTATCCAATAATCGCGTTCCACCGGACTCGCGATATTGCGCAGCTTTAGCAAAACCGTGCGAAGTTTGTTCAGCCCATCACGCGTCGTGAATGCGGCGGTATCGGACGACGTCGCGCCAGCTGGCACCGCTGGCAAATATTTCTCGAAATAAAACAGCGGCGCGGAAACCGCGGCGGCCACCGTGCGCGCCACGTTCGCCGGATCGGCCTTGGCCGCTTCGGCCGCGTCCTTGAAGCCACGGTACGTCGCCACCTTTACCGCAAAGTCGTTCGCTTCAGCGAGGTCGATCGCGCGCTCGGCGGCATCGGAGCCGGCCACGTCAGAGTCAAAGCAAAGCACCACTTCGTCCGCCAAGCGCCGCACCGAGCGCAAATGATCGGCGGTGAGCGCCGTGCCCGACGACGCGATCACGTTGCGCACGCCGCTCTGGTAGCTCATCAAAAAATCCATCTGGCCCTCCACAAGCACCGCGGCCTTCGCTTCGCGGATCGCATCTTTGCTCCTCCAAAACCCGTAGAGCAGTTTTGATTTTTGGAAGATCGGCGTCTCCGGGCTGTTCACGTACTTTGCCGTCACAAAGCCGCCCGGTCCGGCCGTGGCGCTCGTGTCGAACTGCGGCAGGATGCGGCCGGTGAAGCCGACCACTTTGCCAAGATGATTGTGGATCGGAAACATGACGCGGCCGCGGAACCGGTCGAGCATCAGTCCGCGCTCCGTCTTTATAGAGAGCCCGCTTGGAGAAATCCTGCGGCGCAGCGCCGCTGTTCAGCAAATGCATGGAGAGTCCCTCCGGCTCGTTCGCCGCCCAGCCGAGCTCGAACTCCTCTATAGTAGTGGGCATGAGCCCGCGCTCCGCCAGATATTGCTTAACAATCGGCGCCGCGCGCGAGCATCTTCTTGTAATAATTCTTTGCCTGATCGTTCAGATCGTAGAGCAATCCGGTAAAGCGATATTCCGCAGGATTCTCGTGCCGCAATTCCACGCCCGCTTTTTCCGCCAACATGCGCAATGCCTCGGCGAACTCCATGTTCTCGTACTTCATCACGAAACCGAAAATATCGCCGTCCGCGCCACAGCCGAAACAATGAAACCGTTGCCGCTCCGGCGAAATGCTGAACGACGGCGACTTCTCGTGATGGAACGGGCAGAGCGCCTTGAAGTTCTTGCCCGCGGGTTGCAACGTCAAATATCCGCGGAGGAAATCCACGATGTCGAGTTTGCTTTTGATGAGTTCGGTGGTGGAAGATGGCATGGGAATGCGCTTGCTTCGATTGTAAGCCCGAACGAGAACATCGGCAAACCGCTTCCCCAAATTCGATCCGTGTGATATTCTCTTGCAGAGAAAGTATCAAGAGAGGACAGCACACGATGCACGCACCCGATGATCTTTTGGAAGCGCTGAGCACCGGAAAAGGAGCATCACGGCCGGGAGATGACGATGGGCCCCTCAATGCCTCGGTCAACTTGCAGGATGCGGAAACAGCGGGCACAACCGCCCATTCCCCTGAGGACACCGACACCGGCCTTGGCCGGCTTGCCGATTGACAATCCGCACAAGCAGAACAAAGGACGCCCCACCCTTGGAGCGTCCTTTTTTATTTTCCGCCTGGCGTGTGCTAGGCGTGCGTTACAGAATGATCGTATGGATGAACCCGATGTTCTGGTTCAGCATGATGCACAGCCCCGCCACCACGATGACGAGCAGACCGCCCGCGATGAGCTTCGGATACTGCACGCGGATGTTGATGAAGATGTTCAGCACGAGCGCGATCAGGAAGAGCGCCATCACGAAGATATAGAAATCGTTCGCGAGCGCTTTCGGATCGGAGAGGACCTGCTGAATTGCATTGCTCTGCGCGGCGAGCGGCGATGCCGCTCCTGTGGTGCCGATGGATGGCGATGTGGCCGTCGCAGGAACGGTCGCTGTCGCCACGGCCTGCACCGCAATGAACGTCTGCTGCGCGGCGGGCGCGGATGAGCTCTGCATCGCCACGACGACCGGCACCGTCGCGACGGGCTTAGGCACAGGTTTCGGTGCGGGAGTTTTCGTCGGAGCCGTGGCAACCTTGGTCGGTGTGGCCGCCGGAGCCGTCGCCGCGCTCGCGGCGTTCACGAACGCCACCGGCGCCGCGGCCGGAGCGGGCGTGCCGAACTCCTCCACCACGAACGTGGTGGGTTCTCCTTGATAGACGCCCTGCGCCGTTGCGATGCCGATCTGTGTGTAGTCCGTGCTCAGGATGTTCGCGCGATGTTCCGGCGAGTTCATCCATGCGTTCGTCACGTCCTGCGAATCGGAAAAGTTCACCGCGAGGTTCTCGCCCGCGTAATCGAAATCGTATCCGGCTTGCTCGAACCAATACCACGGCGTGAGTCCCTGCGGACTCGTGTGCGCGAAATATCCCTTCGTCGCTTCGTCGTTCGCTTTTGCCTGCGCCGCCGCCTGGAGCAACGGGCTCACCTGAAGGTCCGGCAATCCATTCGTCACGCGGCTGGCATTCGTCTCATCAATAAGCGCATTCACTTCAATGATGCCAAACAACTTCGATTGCGGCAAAATGTACTTCGCGCCGAACACGAACGCCGATTCGGCCACGAGCGCGATCATGATCACGAACGCGACCGAGCGGCCGCTCAAGATCTGCGGCTTATACGCGTTGTCCGCGTGCGGGATAAAGTAGTCCTTGGCAACATCCTTGACCCTTTTCATAATTTATATTATATCATATGTCCCCAAATAACGCAATACCCCCTCTTTTGAGGGGGTACTACGTTACCGGATGACCTAGGTTACCTAGTAACCAGGTCCTCTTGGTCTACTCACTGTTGTCCACCTTCAACGCCGGAAGCGGGATGTTGAGAGGAGGGCACATGATGAGGTTGATCCACCGCTGTGTCGTTTGATAGACATAGCTCGTCGGAGTGAACTGCGTCGGGAGTCCGAGCGGGACCCACGGCTTGAGCACTTCGATGTGGTACTTCGTCTGGAACTGGTTCACTGCGGCGATCGTCTCATCACCGTAGAAACCGGTCACCGGAATGTTGAGCCCGAGATTCTGGTTAAGGAATATCTGGAGTTTCTTCACCTCGGTCGGATCGTTCAGATCCTTGCGGATCGGATGGATGTACTGGGTAAGGTAGAGTCCGCAGCTTGCGCCAAGGACCTGGCCGGTGCTCGTGCTTGCGCCGAGAACCTGGCCGCCTCCTCCGCCGCCGCCTCCCCCGCCACCTCCACCACCTCCGCCGCCGCCCGCGACCGTGATGGTCGTGCTTGCGGTGTTATTGCCGGGAAGCGAATCGGTCGCGCCGGGGCCCTGCGTGATGGTTGCGGTGTTGACGATCGAGGTACCGCTCGAAGCGTTCACCGTCGCGGTGATCGTGAGGGTCTCGGTCTCTCCGACATTGAGCGCTCCGATCGTCCACGCTCCCGTCCCGTTCACGAAGGAACCGTCGGACGAAGAAGCGGAAACGAAGGTAAGGCCCGCCGGGAGCACGTCATTCACGACGACCCCAACAGCAGGGTTCGGACCGGTATTGTTGGCCTTGAGCGTGTAGTTGATCGTCGCGCCCGTTGCCGGAGTGCTGTTATCCACCGTCTTCACGATGCCGACATTGTCGTAGCTCGTTCCACCACCACCTCCTCCGCAGTTGCTGATGCAACCCGAAGATGGCACGGTGACGGTAATCGTCGCGGTGGACGACCCGACCGGCGTTGCCGACGTCAGATATACCGACGCGACATTCGTGATCTGTTGTCCATTCGCCGCGCTCTGCGGCACTTGCGCGATAACGGTAAGGGTCGCGGTCGCGTTCGCTCCAAGCATGCCGACATTCCAGTCATAGAAGGATGATGGCGTAAGAACATAGCTCTTGCCGTCTCCCGACTGTGAAACGCTGGAGGAAACAAAATCCAATCCTGTCGGCAGTGGGTCGTTGACGTATACCACCGTCGCGGATGCCGAACTGTCGTTCGTCACCGTGACGGTATAGGTCACGTCACCGCCCGGAGCCGGATCCGTAGGATCCGCCGTCTTCGTGATGATCACGTTCGGCGTCGATGTCGGTACGGTCGGTACGATCACCGGGATGGTGACCGTCGCGATCGTGCTCGTGCTCTGATTCGTCAACGTAGACGATTCGGCAATGAGCGCGGTGTTCGTGATCGTGCCGCTCGCGTTCGCAGGAACAAGTCCGTAGAGCGTGAGGGTCGCGGACGAGGTGGCCGCGGTATCAAGCGTTCCGACGTTCCACGTCACCGTAGAGGTGCCGGTGGAGGTCGAAACCGTTCCGAGCGACGGGGTTGCGGTCGCGAGCGTAAGGCCGGAAGGCCATTCGTCGGTCACCACAACACCAGTGGACGGATTCGGACCTGCCGCCGTTGCCGTGATGGTGTACATAACGGTGCTTGACGGAGCGGTAGACGTCACGTTCGCGATCTTCGCGACCGAAAGGTCGGCGATGATCGAACCGGGATTGCATCCACTCGTGCAGGACGGTGAAGTTACCGTCACCGTCACGCTGGAAGATGCATTTATGCCCGGATTCGTCGAACTCGGCGACGCACCCACGAACGCGGTGTTCGTGATCTGCGTACCTGCGGTGTCGGTCGCGTTCACGAGCGCAGAAACCGTAAGGGTCGTGCTCTCGCCCGGCGGCAGATCGCCGATGTTCCACGTGATGTCCGAAGAGGTCGCGTCGTAGGTCGAAGTGCCAACCGTGGAGGTCGTGCTCTCAAATCCTTCGAACGTGAGTCCCGCGGGCAACGTGTCGCTTGCGACCGCGCCGGTTGACGTTGCCGTCCCCGATGCATTGACGGTCAACGTGTAGTTGATCGTCGCTCCGGGATTCGGCGTCTGGTCGTCAACCGTCTTCACGATGGAGAGACTGGCTGTCGGCGTTGTCGGAGGGCACGGCTCGACACAGATCGAAACGCCGAAACTATTGTTCGCAGTGTTCGGATCGGTCTCGCTCGAGGACTCCGCCACCGTCGCGGTGTTCGTGACCGTGGTGCTCGCGGTGACCGTGTTCGCGGTCGCCGTGATCGTCAGGGTCGCGGTCTGTCCGTTGGCTACCGTACCAACGTTCCAGCTTCCGGTCGAGCTCGAGTAAGAGCCCTGCGTCTCGGATGCGGAAACGAAGGTCATGCCCGAAGGCCATGTATCGGTCGCCGTGACGCCGGTCGCGGCAGCAGTGCCGCTCGCGGTGACAGCCACGGTGTAGTGCACCGTGCCGCCGCTAAAGGTCGATGTCACGTCAGCGCTCTTACTGACGGAGACGTCGACGGACGGCGGAGTGATCACCGGCGGGCAGTACGTTTCCGTAATGGTGCACGTCTTTGAGTCACCCGCGTTCAGCGTGCCGGAGCAGTCGGTCGAAGTCGTAAACGTATAGTTCGTCTTCGCGCTGACCGTCACCTGATAATTTTCCGGATCGATATTTTCGACCGTTCCGGACGCAGAACCCTTGAACGTCGTGGTCGCCGGATCAAGTGATCCGTAGAGCGATACGGTGAAGTCCGAAGGCTGTGCAGTGCCGCCGCCGGTGTTCACGACATTGACGATGGTCGTGATCGTACCGCACGGCGAGGTTTTAGTGTTCCCGTTGCAGAACCAGGCATGCGCGGTGGGGACCGATGATCCGCCGCCAAACGTGCTGACTCCGATGAGAATCGCTCCCGCAAAGAGAAAACCGAACAATGCGGGATGGGAAACTTTTTGAATGAATTTGTTCATTCGGTTGTTGAATATATGTTTTTAAGACCTTTAATGTATATGAAATTATTAAAGGGCCTAAAAATGTATTTATTAAGGTGCTAAGGGCACAGAACTAACTGCGGTAGTTATACCACAAGCTGTAAAATAATGCAAGTGGCCGCAGTTTGACAGATATAGCAGAAAATGCTATATAAAGGGCTGGTTGCCGCACGTTGACAACCGAATAGTTAACCAACCCAACCCAACAAGGAGAAGTGAGTTTATGATGAACTTCAGGAAGTTCGCACTCGTGACGGCAATGGCCGCCATACTTGTTTTTGCGTTCAACGCAACAGCACAACAAAACACCGGCACGAACGCTGGTGCGGCCGCAGGCGCCGGATATTCCGGATCGTCCGGAGATCAGAAGACCGGCAGCTGGACCGACGGATCCGGAATGGTGACGTCCAATGCAACAGGTCCGTCAAATTCAGAGGCCAAGGCCTCCGTAGTCGGCGCGGGAAAGAGTCAATCGAGCACGACCCCGACGCATGTCTCCGCAAAGTCAGATGCATCTACGAAGGCGACGGGCACCGCATTGGGTACACAGACCAGTCTCGATTTCTCCGTGAATGCTCAACAGGGCAACGGCGTCGGAGCCGGGAATGATTCAACGTATACCAACGGCGGAAACACTACCCAAGGAGATGCTTCCGGCAGCGCAAGCGGCGACGCTCCCCTTAAGGGAGGAGCAACCGCGAACGCAAAAGGAAGCACTTCCGGCACGACGAGCGGCGACGGGACTGACAAAGCGACAAGCACGATCAAAACCTTTGGCAGCTCTCAAGGTGTGGGCGGCGTAAAGTCTCCATGCCCACAAACAGCACCAAGCGTTTCATCGGATGCATCTGGCAGCGGCGCAGGATATACCGGCGCTCTCGCGGGCAATCCCAACGGATCGTTCGCAGGAGCCTCAACCGGCGCCACCGCAGGATATAGCACCGTGAATCCCAACGGATCAAGTTCTGGTTCATTAGGGATCACCGGCACGAGCAGCGGCAGCGTTTCCAACAACGGCGCCAACGTGACAGCGAAAGCTTCCACAACTGCGAAGGCCCAAACCCACTGAAATTTTCATCCCCCAAGGAGGGACCGATGAAATACCAATCCATAATCAGAGGACTGGGCTTGTTGATCACACTCGTACTCGTCACTGCTGGCCTGGGATTTTCCCAGACCAGCTCAACCTCGACGGGCAACGCTAGCGCGCAGTCCGTCAACAACATGTACGGGGGATCGAATCAGGTCCAACCTTTCCCGGGGGTCACAGGAACCCCGGGAGTATTCCCCGGTCTTCCGGAACAAAACGGAAATTGGGGACAGTACTTTAACTACCTCTTTGCGGTGACTTCCACCGTAGAGATGGAAACCGGCCGAGGGAAGCACGACAAAGTGAAAGGTATTACGCTGGTTCCACCGGCCGACCTCCCTGCAGAAAATGACAAGCCGATCCAATTGCTCAATTGGTCACCCTTCGGCCTCGCACATTATGAGGGCGATAGGGCCATCTACGTCGGGATCACCGACGGAAAAGTTGGCGAGCCAATCGAAGAGACTCTGCTTGCCGCCGAGTACGATGCGAAGAAACAGTCGCATACGGACCGGTGTGCTGCTTTCGTCAGAACTATGAACGAAGGCATCACGAATGGTTTTTCTGTCGGCACCGGTGGTGCTGGCGGAATAACGCCCGGCCCTGGGACGAATAACGCCAACGTTGCGTTTGCTGGAGGAGGACTCCTTGGAAGGAACACCACCAAGGAATCGAACTACTACGAGCTCAGGCTGGTTTGCCTGAATAAAGGAGCGTTCGACACACCTCCGCCACCGGACACGAATTCAGGATCCAATGGCGGGGCATCAACAACGCCTCCGCCACAACCGCTCCACCACCCCACCGGCACCAGCACCAGTCGTGCCACCACCGCCCCCTGCGCCTACCATCGCAGTGGATCCTTGCTCCACCATTCTCCCGCTCACGATCGAATATCCGTTTGACCATCCGAGGCCAGGCGAACCATGGGTCCTGAGCAAGGAAGATCGGGGGAAGATCTCGGGGATGGCATCGTGGTCGAAACAACATCCGACCTGCAAAATTCAAGTGCAGGGACACGCGAGCAAGGAAGGCTCGTTCGACTACAACATGCCGCTCGGGGATCGGAGATCGCTCGTAGTGTACAACGAGCTCCTTGCTGATGGCGTCTCACCGGATCAGATTGAACATGCTTCGTTGGGAAAGTATTTCCCGAAGGGCGATTACCAGCCCGAGAATCGTCGGGTAATACTCGTCATTCAGGGAGCAGCATCCGGAAAGTAACTTCACTGACTGGGGGTGCGGCCAAAAGCCAAACCTCCGGTCCCGAACCTTTTACGGAAAGGAAATCTCGCGATGAATCACTACTTGATGCAGGCACTGAGGAGAGCTTGAAAGCTAAGCCTCCGCTCATGCAGCGGATCAAAACCCGGAGATCGGTACGCATTGCTACCGTGGCTCTCGCGGTCACTGTGGTCCTGCTGACGGGCGTGTTCGTGGGTCGCTATCTTCTTCCCACGGGGACGCACAACGCTGTGGTGGCACCTACGTCAGGCGCCGCCGCTACAACCCCTACAACAACAAAACCCGTGGTTCCGCCACCGGCACCACACAGCCCGGCGCTACTCCCGTGCAACCGTCATTCGACTTTGCCAGGGATGTCGTCCATGGCACGGAAGGCGTTGAACATCCTATCATCCGCATCCTCATGGAACATCCGGAGATCATTCCCGGCGGCTTCACGGGCGATGCCAACGACAAAGCAGCACTCAAAAAGTGGGCGGGCGTTCAAGCTCACCTTCTCGCATACAGAGGTGGTCTTATCGGGCCCCACTTTCGCGAGGATATCTGCGTTCTCCACCCAGACATAGTGGCCGTCCAATCGAGAAGAATCAAGACGGCAGTCTGAAAATCGCAATGTATCTGGTTCATAAAGGGTGATGGCAACATCCCCAGTTGTGAACCATAACGTCGCACCGACCGTCGCAGCGGCCCGTTTCATCGGCCCGCAAAACGGCACAACAGCTCTTTCCGCTCCGTACTCAAGTATTGAGTACATGCACGTTCCGAACTGACTGATAGCAGTCCGCTATCGGCTACGACAATAACGAACGCTCGGCGTTCAAAACAGCACCTCGCAACACCCTTACTTACCGCAATTATTCATTGTTATACGTAAGACCAGCTCTTTTTAGCAGTCATAGAACCCAAACCATTCGCCTCACAGCGGATCGTGCGGGTTCTTTTTTTATCTAAATTTAATTTTCCGCCGGCGCGGCCGTCGGCGAGCTTCAGCGCGAAGCTGAACGTGCTCCCCTTCCCCTCTTCGGACGTGACGCCGATCGTGCCATCCATCTTCTCTATTATTTCCTTCACGATGAAAAGCCCGAGGCCGGTGCCCACGATATCCTTCGTCTTGTCCGTCTGCACACGATAGAATTTTTGGAATAATTTTTGCTGGGCCTCCGCAGACATACCGAGTCCGGTGTCCGAGATGTGCGTGACGAGCATCGCGGGAAGATCGCGGCCGTCGGGCGTGAGCGGCGTCGCCGCCGGCGCGAGCTCCTGCGAGATCGTGATCGTTCCCGAGCCGCCCATGTACTTGATGGCATTGCCCACGAGGTTCACCACCACTTCTTTTACGCGGTCCGCGTCGGCGAGCACGAGCGGCACGGGCGACACGCCGGCGCGTACGTTATCGTCACGCCCTTCTCGTCCGCGAGCGATTTCAATTCGTCGATCGTGGAGGTGATCGTGGGCGTGATGTCCACCGGCGCCACCTTAATAGTGAGCCGCCCCGCCTGCGAGCGCGCCACTTCAAGCAGATCGTTCACCAGCTGGATGAGCCGCTGGTTGGACGCGATCACCTTCTCTATAAATGAGCGCGTGGCGTCCGGGATCTCGCCCGTCGTCCCGTCCAAGATCAACTGCAAGTATCCCTTCATGGCGGCGACCGGCGTGCGCAGCTCGTGCGCGGCGATGAACACGAACTCGTCCTTCAACTGCTCCAACTGCTTGAGCCCCATCACCATGTCGTTGAACGAATCGCCGAGCTCTTCCAGCTCGTCGCCCGTCGTGATGCTGACGCCCTTCATTGAACTTTCCCTGCTCCACGCGCGCCGTCGCTTCTTCCAATGTGTCGATCGGTCGCACGATGATGAGCGCGAGCACGAACGAGAGCAGGACGATAAGCCCGAACACGATGAGCAGCATGATCGCGTCGCGCAAAAGCAGCGCGCTGATAACGGCATCCGCCTCGCTCGTGGGCCATTCAGCAACCAGTCCCCAGTTTTGCCCAGTTTCCAGTAGTGGCTCCCCTGCCGCCACCACTTCCTGCCCGGCCGCGTTCGCATAGCGCAACTGCCCATCCGCCGTGAGCGCGCTCGTCCCGCCGACCACTTTTTGCACCATCGGTATTTGCGCAAGGGTTGTGCTCCCGATATCACCTGCCAAACTTCCCGCCGCCGGCGATGAGTCGCGCCATTCTGATCCACCAAATATAAATAGCCGGTGTTGCCGATCGTTGCCGACGCGACGATGGTCTGCAAGTCGCCGAGCGACGCGACGCCGGATATGACGCCGATGATCTCGCCGTTGCTGTCTTTGACGGGCGACGCGAAGGTGATGTCCGGCATACCGTCCGCGAACGTGACCGGGCTCAGATAATAATTCCCCGCCTTTGCCGTTTGGAATGCGGGCGACGTGCTCAGATTTTGCAGCGACGACGATGGCACGCCGAGCAGATCGTTGCGGTCGGCGGCGGCGGTCTCCATTCCCGCCAGGTTGATGTATTCCTCCGATTGTAAAAACGGCAACGCACCGAGCGTCTGGCCGAGCACATATTCCTGCGCGGGGATGGATGATGTCGCAAAAATATTCCCGCCATTCGGGATCTCCACGCTCGTCTGCGTCAGAATATCCTCATTGATGAACGACTGAACCTCGCCCTGCGTCTGCGCGATCACCGCCGCCTCGAGCTTTGCCACGTCGTCGCGGTGCGAATTCGTCACGACGTAATCCGTGAGCGCCGCGGCCGCCACGAAGCGGCACGATGCCGACGAGCGCCATGAAAAGGAATATTTTGTTCCGCAATTTTCCCTTGAAGACCTTATGCGACGATTTGTCCATTCCCTTTATTGTAATACACTTTGCAAAACGCGGCGTGATTTGCGAAACGTGCGCGCGTCGTGTATCGTTTTATCGATATTGCGGGATTAGTTTAGTGGTAGTACGCGACCTTCCCAAGGTTGAGGCACCGGTTCGATTCTGGTATCCCGCTCACATTCAAAAAACATGTGGTGGAGAAAGCAAGAATATATTGTCTGCGCCAAGTGATATACTGAACGCATGCCACATATTCACGAAAAGATTGATTTTACCGTTGAGACTTTTTCTATTGTGCATAAGGACAAGGTTCTTTTGCGAAAACATGACAAATATAAAATTTGGCTGAGTGTTGGTGGTCATGTTGAGTTGAACGAAGACCCAAATCAAGCTGCAGTCCGTGAAGCAAAGGAGGAGGTTGGTCTTGATATCACGCTCGCAGGCGAGATTCCGCAGACCGAGCATTTCGAAGATTATCAGGAACTTCTCGCGCCGAGGTTTCTCGACCGCAATCGTATCAATGAAACCCATGAACATATCACGATGGTTTATTTTGCAAAGAGCTGGACGGACAAAATTACACAAGGAGATACCGAAATAAGCAACGACATTCGCTGGTTTACAGCGAAGGAGTTGAATAGCACCCAAAATGGGGACTGCGAAAAAACATCCAGCATTACGCAAAGCGAGCACTCGAAAAGACTCGGGTATGCAATTTGCTACACTTAATGCAGCCCGCGGTCATCGATACGAATTCGCAAGTGGGGCTATTCATCGCCACGCTCGGATTGGTGTTCGCCTCGCCTACTACCAGGTAAATAAGATCCGCAGCCAGAGCAACGCGGACTTCATCGCGCGGCTCAACCGCGAATTCTTTTACGAGAGCGCGACCAACCGCGCGATCGTGAAAGCGATCGAGGAACATCGCCCCATCCTCCACGGCAACAGCGGGGATTTCAACGAATACGAACTGCGCGCGTACCTGCGCTATTTTGAGATGATAGAACGGTTCATCGCGGAGGACGTCATCTCGCTCGAACTCGTGGATGAGATGTTTGGGAATTATATCGCCCGCGCGTGGGAGAACGACGAAGTAAAGGATTTCGTGGCGCGCATGAGGGCCGATCGAAAAGACAAGCGCTATCTCGAACACTTCGAACAGCTCGCAGGGAAGATCCTTGCGCTTGAAAAAAGAAAACCAGCTCCTTTAATCCGTGGACGTTGTTGAACTCGCCGACGATACGATGATCACCATCGTCTCGCCGGGTTTTTTATAGTTGAAGCGCGCAGAAGTTCCTTCTCCAGGTTGGCGGGGTTTCCAAGAGACTGATTTCCTGCTGCAGACTCGTTTCCTGTGTCTGGGCTTTTGTCAGGTTTGCTTGCACGTCCGCCAGTTGGCTTCCCAGTACCATTCCTGCCCCACGAACAGGAAAACACCTGCACACCGATGACGATGAGGAAAAGCGAGAGCACGACGATGGCAGCGATCTTCATGGCTTTAGTGTAGAGCGTTGGAAAATGCAGGCAGAGATTCCGATTCTTTGAGATCTCCTTTAACTGTTCATTGTCTTTAAAAAGGTTTGGGATATAACCTATGGTTCCGATTTTCCGGCCTCTTTGCACGAGTCATGCCACTCATGTTGTCGACCTTATCACCGGGCGGGTAGCCCGGGCCTGCCGAAAGAGAATATCGACGCTCCCTTTCGCTTCATGATATGCGAGTATGCCAACCGCGATGATGGTCACATCTATCAGTGGTTCGATGTACTCGTCTTCAGAGCGATTCCGCAATCGAGTTAGCATAGCTTAAATGCCGATCTTGAGCCCAAGGTCTCGAATTTCAGAAGGTTGACGGTTCCTTATTTGTTATCCTCGATGATGCAATTACTCTCGCCGCCATCACAATTATCGACGCGTCTTCAGAACAATTTGTTTCATAAGCGGCCCATCCAAAGGGCTGTAACGACCTTACTATATGTTTCCCATGGTATATTCTCCACATTGGAAAGAGCATTGTGTCCCCCCCCCCCCCCCCCCCCCCCCCCCCCCCCCCCCCCCCCCCCCCCCCCCCCCCCCCCCCCCCCCCCCCCCCCCCCCCCCCCCCCCCCCCCCTATCCCGTATTTCGCCCGCTTTTCCTACTTTTTTATAATTTCCTACTAGCATATTTCCGGCGAGATGTCCACGCGAGCGCCGGCCTGAAGGCGCTCTTTGCCCTTCTCCTGCTTCTTCCACAACTTCATCTTGCGCGTGCGATCGCCGCCGTTCTTGCCGAAGTTGCCGAGCTCTTTCTTCATGGCCGGGATCGTCTCGCGCGCGATGATGCGTCCGAGCGATTTTGCCTGGAGTGCCTGCGAGAACTGCGCCTTCGGCAAAAGCTCTTTCAGGCGCTCCACCGTCTGGTGTCCTTCGCGCTCAAGATCTTTTTTGGGAACAATGCGCGTCAGCGCAGGAACCACTTCGTTCACCACCACGATCTCCAGCTTCTCCACTTCCGACTCGCGCTCCCCCGCCAGCTCGTACGTGAACGACGCATATCCCTGCGATACCGACTTCATGCGATCGTCAAAATCGCGGATCAGTTCGCGGAGCGGCATCACCGGCCTGGATGAGCAGATTCTCGCCGATATTTTTCACTTCGCTGATCTCTATATCGAACACGGTCTGCATATTGAGCACGGCGCTCAAATATTGCTGTGGTGTAAGAATTTCCAAATTGACGAGCGGCTCCCACTTTTTTCCGGATGATTGGGAAAGTCCTGGGGTTGCTTGATCACAAACACCTTTCCCTTATCCTGCACGCGGTACGCGATGGACGGAAAGCTCGTCAGAAACGTCAGGTTATATTCCCGCTCGAGGCGGC